>CAZGWN010000029.1:0-38331 GCA_964528755.1 uncultured Propionibacteriaceae bacterium | reverse complement strand
CCCGGACGCCTCGACCAGCGCGTCGCGCGCCGACTGGGCCTCGAAGTGGTTGCGCGCCTCCCGCAGCGGGACGTCGGTCTCCCGGGCCAACTCGGCGATGACCTTGCCGGCGAAGCCGACCGGGGTGTTGATGCCGGTGCCGACGGCGGTGCCGCCCAGCGGCAGCTCGGCGACCCGGTCCAGGCTGGACCAGATCCGCTCGACGCCCATGTTGATCTGCGCCGCGTATCCGCCGAACTCCTGGCCGAGCGTCACCGGGGTGGCGTCCATCAGGTGGGTCCGACCGGACTTGACCACGTCGGAGAACTCCTCGGCCTTGCCGGAGAGGACCGTGGCGAGGTGCTGCAGCGCCGGGTACAGGTCGTGCTTGAGGGCGGAGGAGACCGCCACGTGCACAGAGGTCGGGAAGACGTCGTTGGACGACTGGGAGGCGTTGACGTGGTCGTTGGGGTGGACCGTACGGCCCAGCCGGCGGGTGGCCAGGGTGGACAGCACCTCGTTCATGTTCATGTTGGAGGAGGTGCCCGAACCGGTCTGGAAGACGTCGACGGGGAACTGGTCGAGGTGGTCGCCGTCGATCACCTCGTCGGCCGCGTCGCGGATGGCGATGGCCATGTCGGGGTCGATCACCCCGAGGGCCTGGTTGGCCCCGGCGGCGGCCTTCTTGACGCGGGCGAGGGCCTTGATGAGGGCCGGCTCGAGGGTCGTCCCTGAGATCGGGAAGTTCTCCACGGCGCGCTGGGTCTGGGCCTGGTAGAGGGCGTCGGCGGGGACCCTCACCTCCCCCATCGTGTCGTGTTCGATGCGGTACCCGGTGGTGTCAGTCATGGCACCAGTTTCACGCACCGGCGCCCGAGCCACCAAGGAATGCGTGATTTCCGGGCGACCGGCGAGGGAGTAGCATGGATTTTTCCCGTGGATAGGATCGTGCCATGGCCTCCACCACGGATCTGCATGCATTCGCCTCCGCCCTCGCCGACGGCAGCCCCGTCGTCGACGTGCGTGAACCCGATGAGTACGCCGACGCGCATGTCCCGGGCGCCCGGCTCATCCCGATGGGTCAACTGCCCGACCGGGCCGGCGAGATCGACCCCGCCACGAGGACCTATCTCATCTGCAAGTCCGGAGGGCGCAGCCTGCGCGCCGCCGAGTACCTCACCGGTCGTGGGTTCGACGTCGTGTCGGTCGACGGCGGCACCGACGGGTGGGTCGCGCAGGGCCACCCGTACGCCACGGGCCCCGAGCCCGGCGTGGTCCGCTAGCGCCGCCCGTCGGTCCGGCGGGCGCCGTACGATGGCGTCATGAGTCAGCCCACCACCGCCGTTCCGGCCGGCGCCGTCGTCGTCGGCTACGACTCCACCGAGATCTCCGAGCGTGCCGTGCGATGGGCGGCCCTTGTGGCGCGCCACCTCGGCAGGCCCCTGCACGTGCTGAGCGCCCGCGATTCCGAAGGCGCCACGCGGCGATCGCCCGAGGGGATCGACATCGCGCGGCAGGTCGACGACACATTGGCGGTGACCGGATCGGACCCGGAGGGCCCGGCCCCCGCGCGGCTCGCCCGCGCCGGCGACCAGGCAACCATGGTGGTCACCGGCCGACGCGCCCGCGGCCGGCTGAAGTCCTCCCTGCTGGGCACCGCTTCGGTGTCCACGGCCCAGCACACCACCTGCCCGGTGGTCATCGTTCACGCCGACGACCCGGCCGACCGCCTCCCGGCACGGATCGTCGTCGGCGCCGACGGGTCACCGGAGAGCACGGCCGCGCTGGACTTCGCGCTCGCCCTGGTGACCGACGGAGGCGCCATCACCCTGCTGCTCGTCTGGTCGCCGCTGCCGGCCGATTCGACCGTCCCGATCCCGGAGGTGGCGCACGCGATGCTGCGTGACACCCTCGCCGGGCGCTCCCGTGAGGGTGTCACGATCGACCTCGTGGCCCGCCCCGGCAATCCGCGCGAGGTGCTGCTGGCCACCGGCGCGGATGCCGATCTGCTCGTCGTCGGGCGCGGCAGCCGCCCCGGCCGACTGGGGTCGGTCGCCACCCATGCCGTGTACGAGGCGCGGTGCCCGGTCGCCACGGTCACCGGGCCCGTTGCCACCCGCGGACGCAAGGAGAAGGAAGCCGACCAGTCCCGGGCCTGACGTTCCATTTCTGTTACCAACCCGGGGTATCGCGGACGGACCGACTCATTACAGTCGCCGGTACGTCGTCCGACGCCTCGGTGTCCTCACCGCACACCCGGCGACCCGACGGCCTTCGTCCGATGCCGACCGAAGGGCCCGCCATGTTCACGCTTTCCCACACGCCGATCACGTTCGTCGGTCTGCTGCTGATGTTCACCTGGAGCACCCTGTGGTCCGCGCGGGACCTGGCGCGGGCCAGGCAACGTACGGATCTCGTCTCGGGCGTGTTCCACCTGGTGATGGCGCTGGTGATGCTCGCCATGGTGCCGCGGTCGTGGTGGGGACCGCTGGAGGCGGTCGTCCCGGCATGGCTGATCGCCGTCGTCATGCTCGCCGGCGCCGGCTGGTTCGTGGCCGTCGGGATCCGGTCCGCCGACGGGCGGGGTCACCACCTGGGGCACGCGGTGATGTTCGCCGCGATGGCCTGGCACCTGTTAGCGATGACCGTCGCGATGAGTGGTATGGCAGCCATGGAGGACACGGGGGCCATGGCGCACGGCGGTGACGGCTCGACGGCGTCGACGATGGACCCCGGACGAGTCGCCGTGGCGATCATCGGGCTGCCGCTGATGGCCTGGCTGGCGTACGCGGCCATCCGCCACCTGATCCGGGTCGTCCGGGCCGAACCGGTCCACCAGCACCCCCCGGCACCCGTGGCGGTTCCGGTGGGAGCCCACGTCCGGCACCATGTCGACGCCGCCGATCCGTCGACCGCCGATCCGGATGACGCGCGGCGCGATCCTCCGGCCGGGGCGCGGGCGGAGGCGCTGGCGGGGTTCGCGATGAACGGCGGGATGTTCTGGATGAGTGCGGGCCTGCTCGCCCCGGTCCTGCCGTTCATGGCTGCATGGGCCGTCTGATCGGGACGGCACCACATCGACACCGTTCCGGACCCGGTGACCTGCTCGTGGGAGGTTGGCGGCAGACGGTGACGTCAGCCGCTCAGTCGCCGCCGGCCGGGATGCCCCGCAGGTAGCGCCCGAAGTGCGGGACGGTGAAGCTGACCTTGCCCCGCTCCCCGGAATAGACCAGGCCCTTCTTCATCAACGAGTCCCGGGCCGGGGACAGCGACTGGGGCTTGCGGTTGAGGTGCGCCGCGACCTCCGCCGTCCCGACCGGCTCCTCCCCGCCGATCTCGGCCATCGCCCGCAGGTACTCTCGCTCGGCCGGCGTAGCGCGTTCGAACCGGGAGCCGAAGAACCCGACCGCCAGCTCGGCCTCTGCACGCGGCACGGCCACCGCGACGTCCGAGGTGCCGATCGGCGACACGGTCGCCGCATCCCAGACCGCCTTGCCGTACGCCTGGATGAAGTACGGGTATCCACCGGTCTCGGCATACATCGCGGCCAGGGCATCGGGCTCGACGGCCACGTCCTCCTGAGCGGCCGGTTCGGCCAACGCCTGGTCGGCCGCCGCCCGGGACAACCGGTCGATGCGCACGTACCGGAAGAGCCGCTCGCTGTAGGACTTGGCGGCCGACAGGACGGCCGGCAGGTGCGGCAGGCCGGCCCCGACGACGATCAGGGGCAGCGACTGCTGACCGACCTCGTGGCAGGCCGCACACAGCGCCGACACGTCGGTCGGTTCGAGGTCCTGCATCTCGTCGATGAACAACGCCACCCCGGTGCCCGTGTCGGCGGCCAACCCCCCGATGTCGGTGAGGATCTCGACCAGATCGATCTCGATGTCGCCCGAGTCGGCCCGGCCCCGCGTCGGGGGGACGCGGATCCCCGGGTTCCACCGCTCCCGCAACTTCGCGCCCGGTCCGGCCTCGGCCTCGATGAAGGCCCGTACGATGCCGAGCGCCGCGTCGGTCTCGGAGCGCCGACCCAACTCGCGAACCGCCATGTGCAGGGCGGCGCCCAGCGGCCGGCGCAGCGACTGGCCCGGGCGGGCCTCCAGCTTGCCCGTTCCCCAGCCCGCTCGCACGGCCGAGGACCGCAGCGCGTTGAGCAGTACCGTCTTGCCGACTCCGCGCAGCCCGGTCAGCACCATCGAACGTTCCGGTCGGGCCCGGGCGACCCGCGCAAGCACCACGTCGAACGCGCGCAACTCCTCGTCACGGCCGGCCAGGGCGGGTGGTCGCTGACCGGCACCGGGGGCGTACGGATTCTGGATCGGGTCCACGATGTCAGCCTATGGCACTGTCTAGTGATCCCCCGAGATTGGGGCAGATGTCGCTGGAATATCGTGTCGACCATGCAGTCCTCGCTCGCCGATGTGCTCGTCCGCTACCGCTCGACCGCGCCGCTGGTCCACTGTCTGACCAACAATGTGGTGACCGCCTTCACCGCCAACGTCGTCCTCGCCTCGGGAGGCGCCCCGGCGATGGTCGACAATCCGCACGAGGCCGCGGAGTTCGCGGCCATCGCGGGCGGGGTGCTGGTCAACCTCGGCACCCCCCAGGACCACACCGTGGAGGCGATGAAGCTCGCCGCGGCCTCCGCCCACGAGCACGACGTGCCCTGGGTCCTCGACCCGGTGGCCGCGGGCGGCATCGGCTGGCGCACCGAACAGGCGATCGCCCTGCTCGACCACCGGCCGGCGATCGTCCGCGGCAACGCCTCGGAGATCCTCGGGCTGACCGGCGGGGCCGGTGGCAAGGGCGTCGAGTCCACCGACACCGCCGACGCCGCGTTGGCCGCCGCCCACGCGATCGCCACGGCGACGGGCGCGGTCGTCGCGATCAGCGGCGCCACGGACCACCTCACCGACGGCCAACGGGTCGTCCTGCTGTCCAACGGCCATCCGCTGATGACGAAGGTCACCGGCGTCGGCTGCGCCCTCGGCGCGTTGATGGCCGGCTTCGCCGCGGTCACCGACGACCGGCTGCTGGCCGCCGCCGCGGCCACCACGCTGTTGTGCCTGGCCGCCGAGGACGCGCCCAAGCAGGGGCCGGGCAGCTTCGCCGTCGGGCTGCTCGACGGCCTCGCCCGGATCCGTCCCGAGCAACTGGCAGCCCGGGTGAAGTGGGACGAGGCGTGAGCAGGCCGCGGCCCGACTGGCGGCTCTACCTGGTCACCGACCCGGCGATGACGGCGGCGTACGGGCTGGTGGAGACGGTCCTGGCCGCCGTCCGGGGCGGCGTCGGACTGGTCCAGTTCCGCGATACCGAGGCCGACGACGACGAGTTCGTCGCACGCGGCCGTGCGGTGCACGAGGCTCTGGCCGGCCGGGTCCCGCTGATCGTCAACGACCGGGTCGACCTCGTGTCGGCCATCGGGGCCGAGGGTGCGCATGTCGGCCAGCACGACATGGACATCTCCCGGGCCCGTACGATCCTCGGCCCGGACCGGTTGCTCGGGCTGTCGGTGCAGACCATCGCGCAGATCGAGGAGGCGGGCCGGGCCGGCGCGGGAGCCATCGACTACGTCGGCATCGGGCCGGTGTGGGACACCGCCACCAAGCCGGACGCGGCCTCGGCGACGGGCCTGGACCGGACCGCCGCCGTCGCCGCGGCGAGCCCGTGGCCGAGTGTCGCGATCGGCGGGATCAGCCTGAATCGGGTCCGCCGGGTCCACGCCACCGGCGTCGACGGGATCAGCGTGGTCTCGGCGATCTGTGGCCGCCCCGACCCGCATGCTGCGGCCGCCGCGCTGCTGCGGGCCTGGGACGACTCCGCACACCAGCACCCCCGGGGTGGGTGAGCAGCGATGGCGCAGCCGGGCCCGACGCAGGAGCCGGGTGACCAGGACCGGGCGGGTGACCAGGGCCGGGCGGGTGCGTTGATCCGTGGCGCCGGTCGGATCACTGCGCTCACCGGCGCCGGGATCTCCACGGGCTCGGGCATCCCCGACTTCCGTGGGCCCGACGGCCTGTGGACCCGCGACCCGAGCGCGGAGCGGATCTCCACCCTTGAGTGGTACCTCGCCGACGAGGACGTCCGCCGCGCGGCGTGGCGCTACCGGGCCGAGTCCCCGGTCTGGAACGCCGCGCCGAACCCGGCCCACCAGGCGCTGGCCCGGTTGGAGCACCAGGGCCGCCTGCGGGCGGTCATCACCCAGAACACCGACGGACTGCACCAGGCCGCCGGCACCCGTACGGTCATCGAGCTGCACGGCAACGTCCGAACCTGGCGATGCGAGGACTGCGGGGCGACCGGGCCGATGACGCAGGCCCTGGCCCGGGTCCGGGCCGGCGACCCGGATCCGCGCTGCTCCCGCTGCGGCGGCGTCATCCGAGCCACCACGATCCTGTTCGGGGAGAACCTCGACCCGGATGTGCTCGACGCGGCGTACGCGGCCGCCGAGGACTGCGACCTGTTGCTGGTCGTCGGCACCAGCCTCACGGTGATGCCGGCCGCCGGGCTGGTGTCGGTGGCAGGCTCGGCCGGAGCCAGGATCGTCATCGTCAATGGTGGCCCCACCCCGTACGATCGGCGGGCGGACGCCGTCGTCCGCGGCCCCATCCCCCAGGTCCTGCCGGCACTGATCGGAGAGTGAGATGCAGATCACCGAAGTCTGGCTGGAAAAGGCCGCGATCATCCTGCTCATCCTGCTCACCGCCATCGTGGCGCGCGGGCTGATCGTCCGCGCCATCCGCCGGGTCGAGCGTGCCGTCGTCTCCGAGGCGGCGGACCGGCGCAACCGGGCGACCGACATCCTGCGCCGGGCGGCCGACCTGTCCGATGTCCGGCATCGGCAGCGGTCCCACACGATGGCCTCGCTGATGAAGAACGCCACCGACATCATCGTGGTGGCGCTGGCCGTGCTGATGATCATGCAGACCCTGGGGGTGCCGCTCGGCCCGATCCTCGCCTCGGCCGGGATCGGCGGCGTGGCACTCGGCTTCGGCGCACAGTCACTGGTCAAGGACTACCTGGCCGGCATGTTCATGATCGCCGAGGACCAGTACGGGGTGGGCGACTGGGTGCAGGTCAACGACGGCGTGCAGGGGCGGGTCGAGGCCGTCGGGCTGCGGGTGACCCGACTGCGCGCCTTCTCCGGGGTGGTGTGGTACGTACGCAACGGCGAGATCACCCAGCTCGGCAACTCCTCCCAGGGCACCTCGACCGCGATCATCGACGTGCCCATCGCGCTGGAGGCCGACTCCGCACAGGCCCTGGACATCATGCGCCACGTGCTCACCACGATGGCGGCCGAGGAACGCTGGCAGCAGGTGCTCATCGCCGAGCCGGCGGTCCTCGGGGTGGACAGCATGGACTCCGTCCAGATGATCCTGCGGGCGACCGCCGACACGCTGGCCAATCAGCAGTGGGACTTCCAGCGGGAGGCCCTCAACCGGATCCGGCAAGCCCTCAACGACGCGGGGATCCAACCGCCGCAGGGATGGGTGCCGAGCTGAGACGCCAGCGCCGAGTTTTTGGTTGATGCTTTGATATCTTCATGACGACAACCGACACGATGCGTATCCCCGCCGACGTCCAGGCGCCGCTCTTCACGGATGCCCATACCCCCAATGCGTGGGCCGACACCCCTGTCGACCAGGACGTCGTCTCGGCCGTCTTCGACCTCATCAAGTGGGCCCCGACGGCCTTCAACTCCAATCCGCTACGCACCCTTGTGGTGACTTCGTCCGAGGCACGGGAGCGGCTGGCGTCCCACATGTCCGGCCACAACCGGGACCGTACGCTGGCCGCTCCGATCAGCCTCATCTGCGCCGCGGACATCGACTTCCACCGCGAGTTCGTCACGTTGATGCCGACCCGCCCGCACCTGGCCGACTCGTTCACCGCCGACGAGTCGCGGCGCGCCTTCACCGCCCGGATGAACGCAGTGCTGCAGATCGGCTACCTCATCCTCGGGCTGCGCGGTGCGGGACTGGCGGTCGGCCCGATGACCGGCTTCGACGCGGCCGGGATCGACGAGGACTTCTTCCCCGGCGGCCGGCACCAGACCCTGGTGGTGATCAACGCCGGCTACCCACTGCCCGGCGCGTACCGGCCGCGCAACCCGCGGCTGGAGGCCGAGGACTTCTACCGCTTCGTCTGATCGATCCCCCGACGCTCACACGTCGAAGTCGAAGTCGCACCCGTTGCACCCGTCCCCGAGGTTGTCCAACCCGTCGACGGAATCGATGAACTGGCTCACGCCGTCGCCGACCGCTCCCAGGCCGCCGCCGACGGCGTCGGCGATGCCGGACGCGTCCACGTCGCCGATCAGGTCCATCAACCCGTCGCCCAGGACGAGGGCCAACTGTGGCACGTCGAGCAGGTCCGCGAGGATCACCATGTCGATCCAGTCCAGGCCGAAGTCGAGGGTGTCGAAGCCCTCCAGTTTGGCCCGGGCGGCGACGTCACCGAAGATCTTCGCCCAGTGCTCGGCAACCCCGAAGACGATGGCGTACGGCAGGTAGCGGCTGAAGATGGTCGCCGCCTCCTCGAACCTGATCTGGTCGGCCTCGGCCGTCCGCAGATACTCCTCGAATCCGAGGGCCTGGATCCGCGCCGCCGTCCCTTCGGCGGTCCGGCCGGGACGGACCCGGCCCCAGATCTGCCAGGCGATCGCCGTCCCCAGCACGAGCAACGCCGAGACGAGCCCGGTCCACAGTCCGGCCAGACCGACCACCCCGAGCACGACGACCGCTCCGGCAGTGGCCCCCCACAGTGCCACCCCGCGCAGCCCGCGGGTGCGGCGCGGATGCCGCGGGTACCAGCCGCGGTGCACCGACTCCGCATAGAGCGCCTGCACGGCGTCGCGCATCACCTGGCCGAAGTCCGCGGTCAGCCGGGAGATCCGGACCACCGGTCCGTCGGCGAACAGACCGTTGAGCAGGTGCGCCTCCATCACCGACAACTCGTCGTCCCTCGGCGGTGGATCCACGGCGATGATCTCCCAGTCCGCCTTGCGGCCCGGGGTGTCGACCGTCGATCCGGCTGCGTCGCGTCGGGCGAGGGCTCCCTCCTGCGGGTCGTCGGCATCGGCGGCCTCCACCGCCTTGATCCGCACCCAGCCGCGGACCGCCAGGTCGACGATGGTGGCCGTCACGTCGCGGGCCTCGGCGACCCCGTCGTAGATCGTCCCGACCAGTCCGGGCCGCAGCCCGGTCGGCGGGGTGAACTGTACGGCGATGCGGTCGGTGTAGGCCGATTCCGGCACCCGTCGGCGCGGGACATGCTGTCCCGGGCGGGGAAGCTGGCCGGGGGTGATGCCCTCGAAGATCTCGTCCAGGCCGTCACGGCGGCTGCGCACGATCGCCACACCACCGACAACCACGACGAGCAGGCCGAACACGAGGACGAGGAGGGCTGCCGGAGTCACGCTCCCAGGGTACGGAAGGCGACAAGGAAACGGCGGGGGGTGTCCGTGAGTCCCATGCCCTGGCTCGGTAGCGCTGAGCGCCGGGCCCGACATGGACAGTGGCCGGTCCGAGGACCGGCCACTGCCTCGTCGCAACGCTGGCGTACGGGGGGGATGAGGTCAGCGCGCGACATCTGGGGGGAGGGGGATCCGTACGTGGCCGTCGGCCGATCCTGGCATCCCGTCCTCATGTCGGCACCTCGCGGCGCCTCGTGAATACTAGTCCGCCCTCCACCCCAGCCAAGCTACTGGGACGTCCGAACAGGAATTCTCACAGCTTGTTCCCAGGAATGCCCTGTTCAGTGCGCGGCACCGGCACCCGCCCCGGCGCCGGTGAGGGAGCGGACCTCCATCTCGACGGCCCGTTCCTCGTTGTGCTCGTCCGAGGTCAGCGTGCCGAGGATGCCGAGCAGGAACCCGACCGGAACCGACACCAGGGCCGGGTTGTCGAGCGGGAACCAGGCGAAGTCGACGTTCGGGAACATCGCCGTCGGAGTCCCCGACACCGCCGGGGAGAAGATGATCAGCACCATGCCCGAGATCAGCCCGCCGTAGATCGACCACAGCGCCCCGCGGGTGTTGAACCGCTTCCAGTAGAGCGTGTAGAGGATGGACGGCAGGTTCGCCGAGGCGGCCAGTGCGAACGCCAGCGAGACCAGGAACGCGATATTCTGCCCGCTGGCGGCGATGCCACCGACGATGGAGATGACGCCGATTGCCACCGAGGCGATCCGGGCGACCCGCATCTCGTCCTTCGGATCGGCCGCGCCCCGCTTGATCACCGAGTTGTAGATGTCGTGCGCGAACGACGCCGACGCGGTGATGGTGAGGCCGGCGACCACGGCCAGGATGGTGGCAAAGGCCACTCCCGAGATCAGGGCCATCAGCAGCGTCCCGCCGAGTTCGAAGGCCAGCGCGGGAGCGGCGGCGTTCGCCGCGCCCGGCATGCCCTTGATCGCCTCCGCACCGACCAGCCAGGCGGCCCCGTACCCCAGGATCATGGTCAGCAGGTAGAACAGCCCGATCAGCCCGATCGCCCAGGTCACCGACCGCCGGGCCTCCTTCGCCGTCGGCACGGTGTAGAAGCGCATCAGCACGTGCGGCAGTCCCGACGCGCCGAGCACCAGGGCGATGGACAGGGAGATGAAGCCGAGCTTGTTCGACCCGTAGCGTCCCATCGGCTGCAGCAGGGCGTCCCCGGTGCCGGCCCGGTCCATCGCCGACTGGATGAGGTGGGACAGGTTGAACCCGGACAGCCCCATCACCCACACCGACATGGTGATCACGCCGGCGATGAGCAGCACCGCCTTGATCATCTGCACCCAGGTGGTGCCCTTCATCCCGCCGATGAGGACGTACGCGATCATCAGGATGCCGACCACGGCGACGACGAAGTTCTGCGCACCCCGGCCCTGGACACCGAGCAGCAGGGACACCAGTCCGCCCGCACCGGCCATCTGCGCGAGCAGGTAGAAGAACGACACGAGCAGGGTCGAGATGGCGGCGGCCATCCGGACCGGTCGGTCCTTCACCCGGAAGCTGAGCACATCGGCCATCGTGTAGCGGCCGGTGTTGCGCAGCGGTTCGGCGACCAGCAGCAGGGCGACCAGCCAGGCGACGAAGAAACCGACCGAGTAGAGCAGCCCGTCATAGCCGTAGAAGGCGACCGAGCCGACGATGCCCAGGAAGGACGCGGCCGACAGGTAGTCGCCGGCGATGGCCAGCCCGTTCTGTCGCCCGGAGAAGGCCGCCCCACCGGTGTAGAAGTCGCCCGATCGCTTGAAGCCGCCCCGACTCACGAGCACCACCACGGTCATCGTGACGACGACGAAGGCGATGAAGATCGAGATGTTGACGGCGGGATTGCCCAGGGTCTGCAGCGGGAGCATCTCACACACCCCCCTGCTGGACGGCCCGGCCGGCCGGATCGTCGGCGTCCCGCTCGAGCTCGGCCTTCAACTGCGCCGACAGCGGGTCGAGGTTCCGGTTGGCGTGCCGGATGTAGAGCCAGGTGATGAGGAAGGTCGTGACGAACTGGGCGAAGGAGATGAGCAGACCGGTGGTGATGTTGCCGAGGACCTTGATGGACATCCACTCCACGGCGTAGACGGACAACAGGACGTAGGCGAGGTACCAGACGAGGAAGGCGACGGTCATCGGGAACGCGAAGCTGCGGAATCGTCTCCGCAACTCCACGAACTCAGCCGACTGCTCGACCTCTTTGTAGCGGGCGGGGCTGGGCATGTGATCACTCCTGTGTGATGACGCTCACGAACTTGTGAGACCAGCGACACACTAGCGGCCGGATGGACCCCCGGGAAGGGGTTCGGGGTAGGCAATTTGTACCGACCGGCCGGAAAACCCGATCACACGGCCGCCCGCCGCGGCCGGTCGGCGAGCCGGGCCCTGATCCCGCCCTCCAGCACCTGCTGCATCGTGGTCACCGTCTCGTCGGCGAGGTCGACGCCGAGCGTGCGGGCCTGCCGGTTCAGCGTCATCACCAGTCGTTCCACTTCCCGGACGTTGTCGGAGCGGTGCTCGGCCATCATCAGCCGACGCAGCAGCAACTCGTCCCCGGGGGCGACGGCCAGCCCTCGGGCCAGCGCCCACTTCGCCCCGTCCAGGTCCCCGCAGGTGAGCCGTCGGCCCGCGAGTTCGTACGCCGCATCGCGGATGAGACACGACATGTCGAGCCGCAGCTCCTCGGCCCACACCCACGTGCCCGGCGCCGCATCGGCCAGCGGGGCGCCGCGGACGAGCCCGAGCACCGTCTCCAACGACGCGTCGCTGGTGGCGGGCACGCCCGATCCGGTGAGGATGCGTACCTCCGTCCAGTCCGAATGCACCCCCGGATGGAGCCTGATCCGTCCCGAGTATGCCTCGGGGAGGTAGGGCTCGCCCGCGGGCCCGGACCCCAGCCACGTCCGCAGCCGCGACATGTTCGAACGTCGGGTGGCCTCGGCGACCATCAAGGCGTCGGCCATCGCGACCGAGGTCGTGCCCGGGTGCTCCAGGAGGTACGCGCAGTACTCCAGGCACTGCCGCAGCGCACGCGCGGGGAGACGGCCGCGGGCGCCGACCAGGTCGATCGGGCCCAGGAGCAGCAGGCGGGGGTAGGTGTCCATCGGCTCCATCTCCTCCGGGTGGTGGCTGACGCCGATCCACGGAGCGGGTTCCAGGGCGGAGGGCGCGGTCTGGCGGTGCAGTGCGACGACCGCGTCGCGGGTCGGGGCGGGGACGTGGGCCGGGACGAACTCCGTACCGGCGGGCTCCAGCACGGCGCGCAGCGGATCCTCGTCGACCAGGACGGTGGCGTCGGCGACCGGATGGTCGGTCAGCAGGACCAGCGGGCCCCGCGGCCCTCGGGTGAACAGGTCGGTGAGACGTCGCCGTTCGGCCGGGGTGATGTCAGCCAACAGCACCAGCACATGCGGATTCCAGGCGTCGACCAGGTCGGGGTCGAGCCGCAGCCGGACCGCGGACCGATGTCCCGCCGCCACCATCGCCTTCTGGGCGGCGGCGCGGCTCTGCCACTCCGGCAGGATGTCGGCCAGTTCGTCGACGTGCCCGACCTGCGGCAGATCACACTCCTCGGCGAACCCGCCGTCGTCACCGACCACGGTGATCCGGCAGTCCTGGCCCCACGGGCTGGTGGCCAGGCTCATCAGCCACGCCGACAGAATCGCGGTGGACCGATCCCGCCGATCCGCCTGGACGCTCACCCGGCCCCAGTGCTCCAGATCGACCAGCAACCGGCCGCCGGCGGCCCCTCCCGACCCGGTCACCTCGCCCACCTCCACCAGCGCAGGCCAGGGGTGCACAGCGGGTTCGTCGGGGTGGGCGGCACGATCGGCGGCCACCTCCTCGGCGGTCACCTCCCACGCCCGGTCCGACCACGTCAGCTTCACCCGGTCGGGGTGAACGATCAACCGCTCGGGCGGGTCCAGCGGTTCGTCGACCCGGTCCCGTACGTACATGTGGACCGCCCACTCCGTCCGCCCGGCCGGGTCGTCCACCTCCTGGGCCAGCAACGCCGCCCGCAGCCTCGCCTCGGCCGGACCGGCCGGCACCGGACGGGTGCCGAAGGGACGGGCGATGAGCTGGCGGATCCGCCGACGCCGCAGGGTGCCGAGCAGACCCACGGCGAGCAGTGCCCCGACGCCGGCCAGGGCGTGACGCCCGTCGACGCCCGGGGGACCCACGTCCGTGGGGACGGTCGTCTCGGTGGCCGACTCAGGACCCGCCACCGCCCCGTACGACGCCGGCGACTGGACCGCGGCTGGGGACTGGACCGCGGCGGGGGTCGCCGATGCCGACAGCGGCGCCTCCGACGGCGCCGGCTGCGGAGCCGGCGCCGTACGGTCGGGTTCCGGCGCCGGGGTGCGGGGGTCGGGCCCCGGCATGGTGAGCACCCAGCCGACCTCCAGGAGATCGGGGGTGTCGCCGATCAGGTCGCGGTTGAGGGCGTGGATCCCCCGCCAGGCCAGGCCGTCGCCGTAGTGCTCCTCGGCCAGCGTCCACAGGTCCTCCCCCGGCCGTACGGTGTGACGCCACGTCCCGGCGGCACCGTCCTCGACCCGTTCCGCGTCGTCACCGCCCCGCTTCTCGACGGAGACCCGTTCGGCATCCCCGAGGTCCGCAGGATCGAGCGGGGCGGCCCGCGCGGCGACCACAGCGGGGCCCGGCTCGGCGGAACCGCCCTGACCGAGCATGATCAACACCGCCAGGAGCAGGCCGGCCGCGACGCTCTGGCACCAACGCAGCCCGGGCAGGTCCACCCGGGGGCGAGATCGGGCCAGCGCGACGGTCTCCAGCACGACCGATCCGGTGAACAGGGCCCACAGCACCCACCCGAGACCGGTCAGCAGCCACAACAGCACGGTCCCGTCGTCGGGCACCAACCACAGCCGACGCCAGGTCAGGTCGGCCGGCCCGGGGTAGCGGCCGAGGCGGACCAGGACCCCCGGGACGACGGCGACGGACACGGTCAGGACGACCAGGGCGGCCAGCCCGCGCAGCATCCTCATCGCCGCCCCCGGTACCTGTCGACGGGGTCGGCCGCAGAGGCCCCGATCGTCATCTCCCCGGCCAGTCCGGGCAGCAGCAGGTCGGTCAGCGCAACGGTGCAACTGACGGTGACCGACACCTTCCCGCCGAAGCCGGGGTCGCGGTGCAGGGCGGCGGCGTCGACGTCCACCTGCTGCCGGCGGCAGCCGACCTCGGTCAGGTTCGCCACGGCGGTGTCCTCGGCCACCCTCGCCGAGGCGCTCGCGTCGGACCGTACGGTGGCCGCCCGGGCGGCGCGATGGGCGGCCTCGGTCACCTGCCCGCGCGCCTCCCAGATCCGCGCACCGGCCACCAGCAGGGCCACGATGAGCAGCAGCGCCGGGACGAGGACGACCATCTCCACAGCGACCGAGCCGCGTTCGTCCCCGGCCATCAGACCACCTCCCGCGGCGCCCGGGCGGTGGCCTCCACGGCGGCCAGGCCCAGGTCGAACACGAGCGGGGCGCGGCCACGTACCACGACCGTCACCGCGTCGGCACCGACCGCCACGTCGACGGTGACGTCCTCGACCCCGCCGGCCGCCGCCACCTGACCACCCACCTCGACGGCGCGGGCGGCGTCGGCCCCACCCAGGGAGACGGCATCGACCGCCGCCGCGGCGGCCTCGTCCAGGGTGTTCCGGGCATGCCACCACACCCCCAGTTGGACCGTGCCGAGCACGAGCAGCATGACCAGCGGCCACATCACGGCCCACTGCAGGCTCTCGCTCGTGCCCCGCTCACCGCGAACCGCGACCCCCGCCCCGGACGGGCTCACTTGGGCATGTGGGACTCCACATACGCGCTGACCAGGGTGACGACGACCGTCGCGATGGCCAGCGCGCCGGCCAACAGCACCGCGTTCTCGGTGCTCTGGGTGAGGCCACGTTCGTCGCGGGATCGGCCGATGGGTCCGCCGAATCGGGCGGAGATCAGCAGGCTCAGCAGGAGGGGCAGCAGCGTGCGCAGGGTCCGCATGGAAGGTCCTTTCGGGAGTGGGGGGATCGGTCGGGATGGTGTCGGTTTGGATCGTGTCGGTTTGGATCGGTTGGGGCGAAGGTGTCGACAGCGGGCTCACGGCGGGCCTCCGATCCCGGACAACCGGATCAGCGGCGGGATGAGAAACACGAGAGCGAACACCAGCGACGGCACGACCATGAAGATCGTCATCTGCTCGGAGACCGCATTCGCCTCGACCTTGCGGGCGGCCAACTGGGCGTCGCGCAGCTCCCGCACCCGGGCCCGGAGGGCACCGCTCAACGAGGCGCCCGACTCCTCCATCTGCAGGACGTCCGCCAGGTCGGCCAGGTCCGGCAGGTCGAGCTCGGAGGCGAGCCGACGGAGATCCCGGTACGGCGTCCGCTGCTCCAGGCGCGCCCGTTCCAGCACGCGGCGGACCTCGACGAACAAGGTGTTCTCCGACAGCGCGGCGGCGGCCCCGAGCGCCTGGGTGGCCGACCGGTTGGCCAGCCGTTCCAGAGTGACCAGGTCGAACAGGGTGAACAGCGCCTCCTGCAGATCGGCCCGCACCTGCGGCGCCTCCCGTCGCAGTCGGATGTCCGGCACGAACCAGCCGATCGCCGCCCCCACCAGGGCCACCCCCACCGGGACGACCGGACTCCAGCCCGCCAGGAACGCCACACAGCTCGCGACGACGGACGGGGTGATGGCGCCGATGAGCAGCCAGGCCACCTTCTCGGCGAAGAACTCCCGAACGCTCCCCCCGCGTGCAGCCAGCGCCCGCCGCTGCCCGCCGGTCACCGGGACGGTCGAGGGACGTTCCGTCGGGCCGGAGGTCAGCAACGCCAGGCCGTGCTCCAACGGTACGACCGGACGCGTCAATCCCCGGGCCAGGAGGACGCCGGACACCCCGAGGAGACCGCCGACGCCGGCGGTCAGCAACACCTGGCCCGCCGCAATCACGAGGACCCCCCGATCGGCGTCGCCGGTCGCGGCCCGGCGCCGTTCCCGCCCGCCCGGTCGGCGAGCGCCGGGCCACCGCCGGCCCGATCACCCCCGACGAGGATCCGGTCCCGGATCCTCGGTCGGGTGAGTCGGCGCATCATCGCCAGCGCCCCCAGGTATGCCGCGATGAGCACCCCCAGCAGGGCCTGGCCGAGCGGTGTGGCGTACGGCTCGAAGAAGTCCCCGCCGAAGATCAGCGCCGCCACCAGGGTGGCCAACGTGATGACGGTCACCTGGCGGACGACGATGCGGGGTTTGGCCCGTTCGGTCTCGATCTCCCGCAGCGCGGCGAGCGTGCGCTGGATCGAGGCCGACAGGGCCTCCAGGGTGAGGCCGGCACCCGTACCGCCCCGGTGGGCGGCGAGTCCGAGCGCGGCGATCACGGCGTCCGCCTCCGGGGTGGCCAGGCCGTCGGCCATCTCCTGAAGAGCGTCGCGGACGCTCCACCGCTGGTCGAGGCGGCGGACGACCTGGTCGATCGGGCCGGCCAGCAGGGCCGGGGCACCACGCCGCGACGTCCGGATCGCATCGGCCACCGACTGGCCGGTCGGCAGGGCCCCGATGATCAGGTGCACCCAACGGTCCAGTGCGCCGAGCTGGTCGATCGTCGGCGCCGGCGGATCTGCCAACAGTCGGGGCAGCAGGAAGACCATCAGCGGTCCGATCGCCCACCAGATGAGCCATCCGGTCGCCGCGTAGCCGACCAGTCCGACGAGCAGCCCGACCACCACCCGCAGGTCCCGGGCGCGCCCCGCCCGGCCGGCGGACCGCCGGCGGATCCGGCCCCACACCCGGACCGGTCCCGGATGCAGGGGCAGCGCGGCGGGGGCCCGGAAGCCGGCCACGACCAGCGCGACGCCGCCGCTCAGCAGGGCCCCGACGAGGGCCGCCCACAGGGTCATCTCGGCTCCTGCCAAGCGGTCATGTACGGCATCAACATCGGCAGTAGCGACGGGTCGGGACGGAATCCACTGCTCCGCCCGGACGGATCGACGTGCCAGGCGAGGTGGGTCACCGGACGTCCGTTCTCCAGGGCCCCGGTGACCTGGCGGACCTCCGACACGAGTCGACGCCGGGTCCCGCCGCGCCAGGTGTCGTCGAGGAGGGTGACGTGGACGAACAGCGAGATGTTGTGGGCAATCTGCCGGAACGCCTCCTCCATCGTGACCACGCCACCGCGGGCGACCCGGGCCGCCAGCCGGTCCATCGTCGACGCCGCCGAGTGCGAGTGGGTGGTCGACATCGTTCCGGCGCCCGCCTGCATCGACTCGAACATCGCTCCCGCTTCTGCGCCGCGCACCTCCCCGACGATGATCCGGCTGAGGTTCTGCCGGAGCGCTTCGGGGATCAGGTCCGCCACCGTCACCTCGCCCAGGTGGCGTCCGTCCTGCACCTCGCCCTGACCGACCCGGGCCTGCAGGGCGAGCATGTTTCGCCGGCCGGGCAACAGGTGGGTGAGCAGTTCATAGTCGGTCTCCAGCGTGCCGAACCGTTCGGTCGGCGGGATCGCGGCGATCAGCGCCCGGAGCAGGGTGGTCTTGCCGGCGCCCTGGTCCCCGGAGATGACGATGGACTGACGCGCCAGCACGGAGGCGTGGAGGAAGCGCGCGACGTTCTCGGGCAGCATGCCGCCGGTCACCAGGTCGGGGAGGGTCACCTCCGTGAGCAGATGCTGCCGGATCGTCACCGACGGGCGGTAGGCGAGGCCGAAACCGATCGCGTGCAGCCGGTGCCGATTGCCGAGCGCGAGGGTCATCGTCGGGTGGGCGTCGTCGAAGGGTCGACTGGGCCGGGCCTGCTCACCCAGGAACCGGATCGCCTCGACCAGCTCCTCGTCGGAGTCGGCCACCGGCGGGTGCGGAACGCGGCGCCCGTCGCCGTACTGCACGATCACCGAGTCGCACCCGTGGATCTCGATGTTCTCCGCGTCGGCGATGTCGAACAGTGGTTGCCATCGCCCGTACCCGAAGACGGCGTGGGAGACGGCCCGGATGTAGGCCTCCTCCAGGTCGAGGTGCCACAGCTCCCGGCCGGTGGCCTGGAGCTGCTCGGCGTGGGCACGGACGGTCTGGCGGATCACCGCCCGGCCCATCACCTGGCGATCGGCCTCGGGCATCGGTCGGCCGTACTCCTCGCGGTGGTGCTGCGCCCGATCGCTGATCTCCGCGGCAGCCCGGCGGCGCAGCAGGACGACGCTGCCCCAGTCGATGGGGTCGGCCCGCCGATCGGCCGGGGGCAGGGGACGACGGGGTGCCGGGACCGTCCCCAGCTCGGGTCGGTCGGTGACCTCGGCGATCGCCCGGCGACCGAGCAGCGGGATGTCGGCCAGCGGTGACACGTGCACCGTGCCGCCGGCGGTGGGGGCGTTCATGCAGCCACCTCTTCCATGTGGGCCCGGCAGGCCGCGAGCAGCGGAGAACGCTGCCAGCGCCGTGGTGGCGGAGCGCCGTCGGTGAGCACCGCGGCATGGTCGGGGAGCCAGGGCAGGACCAGTCGCGTCGGCCAGCCGAACAGGTGCTCGACCTCCCGACGGTCGTACGGTCGCCCCTCCCCGACCAGCGCCAGACCGCGGGTCACCACCCGGGGGCCGCGGGTGAGGAGTTCGTCGAGCCGGTCGCAGGCGGCCCGCGCCGCAGCCAGGTGGCGCAATCCGGTCCGGGCCACCAGCGTCACCTCGTCGGCCCGGGCGAGCAGGGCGGCCATCCGCGTACCGTCCCCGACCCGGCCGGCATCGACGATCACCTCGATGCCGCTGTCGGCGACCCGGCGCAGTTCCTCGGCCAGCGTCGGCCAACTTCCCTCGAACAGGTCGACCGCCCCGAGATGACCGAATCCGGGCATCAGCCGGTGGTGGCCCTGCCCACCGTCGAGCGGGATGGTGGCGGCGATGAGATCGAAGGAGGCGCCCATGCGGGTGCGCCGGGCGAACTCCTCGATCCCGACACCGGCCGCCGAGGCGCCGCCGAGGAACCCCGCCAGGATCGCCTGCGATCCGTCGCAGGAGCCATCCACCAGCAGGGTGGGCCCCGGGTGGGTAAGCGTGCATCCCAGGGCAGTGGCGGTCACCCCGGGCGACCCCGCGGACCCGCACAGGATCCGGATGCTCATCGGTCCCCCCGCACCAGGACGAGCCGGTCCTGCGCGGCGAGCCGGGCAAGTTCCTCGGCGTCCTGGCGGGCGATCTCGACGTCGACGAGCAGTGCCGAACGGTCCGAGCCGGCCTCCACCGGGCGGTTCACCACGCCGCGGTACGCCGGGGCGGAGGCATCGTCGGCCGTGCCGGCTCCCGACGCGTCGACGGCGACCAGCAACACCAGGGTGCCCGGTGGCAACTCCTCGCGAGGGGCCCGGCCCTCCGCCAGACGCAGACCCAGCACGGCCCGACCCGTCGGCAGGGTCGGCCGGCCGATCCCGTCGGGTGTCACCAGCGACCCCGAGGGCAGGTCCGTACGGGCCTGCTGGCCAACCACCTCCGCCATCGCATCCGAGGCGATCGCCGGGACGCCGCCGAGGTCACCGACGCTCACCTGACTCAGGTCGGCGGCGGAGATCACCTCCCCGCGATAAAGCGTGCGGTTGACCTGCAGCACGGTGGCGGAGTCGGTCGCCCGTGACCACAACAGCACCGCTCCCAGCGCGCCCAGGCACGCGGCAAGCATGCCTGCGACGATCCACATCGGCCGCCGCCGGCGCAGGGTCGGCAGAGGCGCTCCGGCCGGAGCCGACGTCGGCGATCGTTCGGCCTCGGTCCGGGTCAGTAGGCTGGACAGCATCTGGACTCCTCATCGATGCCCATGAACGGACGGTCGGGTCGGGTGAGTCGGAGTTGGTCGGGACTGGTGCCGCAGAGGCTAGGCAGTGCCCACGCCCTGTCGGTGGACGTGGGGTGACGAGTGGTGGACGGCGAGCTGTGAAGTTGCTGTGATCCGCGTGTCGATCGAGTCCAGTCTCCCGAGCAGGTGTTGTCCGAGGTGTTGTCCGGATCGCGCGTGATGTCGCCCGTTGCGACCCGATGGCGCTCCGGCGACACGCCGAGGCCAGATGACCATCGGATGATGCCTGTGTAAACTGGATGCAAGCTCGTAGCGAGAGCCCCTAATCCCAGGGGACGTCAGGCGTTGGTCGGCGTCCCCTGGTGCATGTCCGGGGGGATGTCGGCGGTTCACGTCCGGCGGTTCCTGTGGGCGCCCGGCTGGCGACACTAGGCTGGGCGGGTGTTGCTGTTCACCGAGGGCCGGCTGCTGTGGCGGAATCGCCTGTTCCGCCAGGCGCTGGTGGTGCGGCTGATCACCCAGTCCGCGGACGGCACCTTGCAGATGGGGCTGGCCACCTACGTTCTGCTGTCCCCGGTGAGCCAGCCCGACGCGCTGTCCATCGCCTCCGTGCTCGCTGTCACCCTGCTGCCGTTCTCGATCGTCGGACCGATGATCGGTGTGGTCCTCGACCGGTGGGATCGGCGGCGGGTGATCATGGCCACCGACGTCGTCCGCTGTGGGCTGGGGCTGCTCCTGGCGGCCCTGGTGGTGAGCGGACCGCTCAGCCCGCCCGAGCACGCCACCCTGCTCGGGGCGGCCCTGGTGGCGACCAGTCTCAACCGCTTCCTGATGGCGAACCTGCAGGCGGCACTGCCGAGGGTCGTGACCGGCACCGACTATCTGGTGGCGAACTCGATCGTGCCGATGGTGGGCCCGATCGGCCTGGCCGTGGGTGCGATCGTCGCCGGAACGGTCCGACTCGCGTCGAGCGGCCGGATCCCGACGCACTGGGCGGACGGGATGATCTTCGCGACATCGGCGCTGTTGTTCGCCACCAGCGCGACTCTGGCGTCGCTGCTGCCCGCCCGCAGCCTCGGCCCCGACGAGACCCGCCGGCCGCGTCTGCTGGAGGTCCTCGACGGATTGCGCCGAGCCCTCGTCCACCTGGGCGAGCGGCCCACCGCCGCGGCCGGCCTGGTGGCGCTGGCCGTCCAGCGGATCTGTTACGGGATGGTGTTCGTCTGCGCGATCCTGGTCATGCGCAACTGGTTCAACGGCCCCGACAACATCAGCGGGGCAACCCGCGACATCGCTTTGTGGGCCGCGGCGAACGGCGCCGGTGTCCTCGCCAGCCCGTTCCTGACCAGCCAGTTCGCCGGCCGGACCGGTCTGCGGCGCTGGATCGTGGCCCTGTTCGTCGTCGGGGGGGTGATCCAGATCTTTCCCGGATCGACCTTCGTGATGCCCGGGATGCTCGTCGCGAGCTTCGTCATCGGGGTCCAGACCCAATCGATGAAGATCTCCGTCGACACCCTCGTTCACCATCACGTCGACGCCGCGTTCAAGGGCCGGATCTTCACCCTCTACGACGCGATCTTCAATGCGACGGTCGTGCTGGCGGCCGTCCTCGCCGCGGCCCTGGCGCCCCCGACCGGCCACTCCGACGCGCTGTTCGTCGGCATCGGCCTGACGATGATCCTCAGCGGCATCGGGGTGAGCGTCCTCGGCCGAGCGCCGGTGCCCGTGACGAGCCGTCGGTAACGTGACGAGCCGTCGGTGACGTGACGAGCCGTCGGTGACGTGACGAGCCGTCGGTGACCAGAGGGGCCGGCCGGATCCCCTACAGGTGTTCCGCGGCCCAGGCGGTCAGCCGCCGGGTCGCCTCCTCCTCGCCGAGTGGGCCCTCGTCCATCCGCAGTTCCAGCAGGTACCGGTACGCCTCCCCGACCTGGGGCCCGGGCCGCAGCCCGAGGATCGCCATGATCTGGTCACCGTTGAGGTCGGGCCGGATCGCGTCCAGCTCCTCCTGCGCGGACAGCTCGGCGATCCGCGCCTCCAGGTTGTCGTACGCCTGCCGCAGCGCCACCACGCGTCGCTTGTTGCGGGTCGTGCTGTCGGCCCTGGTGAGGATGTGCAACCGTTCCAGTTGGTCGCCGGCATCGCGGACGTAACGCCGGACCGCCGAGTCGGTCCACTCCCCGTCGCCGTACCCGTGGAACCGCAGGTGCAACTCCACCAGCTTGGCAACGTTCCTGGTCTCCTCGGAGCTGTACTTCAGGGCCCGCATCCGCTTGCGGACCAGCTTCGCCCCGACCACGTCGTGGTGGTGGAACGTCACCTTGCCGCCCGCCTCGAAGCGGCGCGTCGCCGGCTTGCCGACATCGTGCAGCAGCGCGGCCAGGCGCAGCACCAGATCCGGCCGATGGCCCCGGGCCCGCTCCAGGTCGATCGCCTGGTCGAGCACGGTCAGCGAGTGTTCGTACACGTCCTTGTGCCGGTGGTGGTCATCGGGCGCCAGCCGCATCCCGGGTAGTTCCGGGAGCACCCGATCGGCCAGCCCGGTGTCGACGAAGACGATCAGCCCGCCGCGCGGCGCGTCGGAGAGCACCAGTTTGTTGAGCTCGTCGCGGACCCGCTCGGCAGAGATGATCCCGATCCGATCCGCCATGTCGCGCATCGCCCCGAGCACCTCGGGCACCGGGGTGAAGCCGAGCTGGGCGGCAAACCGGGCCGCCCGCATCATCCTCAGCGGATCATCGGAGAACGACTGCTCAGGGGTACCCGGCGTACGGATCCGTTCCGCGGCCAGGTCGACCAGCCCACCGTACGGGTCGACGAAGCGTCGCGAGGTGACGTCGACCGCCATCGCGTTGACGGTGAAGTCCCGGCGGACCAGATCGCCCTCGAGGGTGTCCCCGAAGTCCACCTCGGGCTTGCGTGAGTCCTGCCGGTAGGTGTCCGCGCGGAAGGTGGTGACCTCGATCACCCAGTCCTGGCCCCCGGACGCGACCAGGCACCCGATGGTGCCGTACGCCTTGCCGATGTCCCACACCTGGTGACTGGCTCGCCGCAGCAGGGCCTCGATCTGGTCAGGCCGCGCCGACGTGGTGAAGTCCAGATCGTGCCCGAGTCGCCCGAGCAGGGCATCGCGGACCGAGCCGCCGACGAGGTACAACTGCTGCCCCGCCTCCGCGAACAGACGGCCCAACCGGTCGATCACCGGGGCGATCCGCAACAGCTCGGCCACGGCGTTGCGCTGGGCTTGATTCAACGAAGGCACGCTGAGCAATACTACCGGGCAGGCACCCGTCCGGGGGGTGGCGTCGGGACGGAGCCCTACGATAGGGCCCGTGAGCCACTGCCCGCTGCCGACACTGCGCCGCCCCTCCCGCGGCCGGCTCCTTCGGCTGCACGGGGCCCTCGGGCGGTTCGCCCGACCGCTCGCGGGGCTGCGCGCCGGGGTCGCGCTGGCGCTGGTCGGCCTGCTCGCGTTGGCCGGGCTCACCTGGTCCGCAGGGACCCGGTCGGCCCCAGCCGCGGACCAGTCGGTCCGGATCACCCTGGACTCGATCACCCCGGAGGTGGTGACCTCAGGCGACACGGTGACGATCTCCGGACAGGTGACCAATACCTCCGACACCACCCTCAACGGCGTCCAGGCCTACCTGTGGCGCGACTCGAACACGCTGCTGACCACCCGCGAGGAGCTGGAGACCGCCCGGGACTACCAGCCGCTGACCCCGGTCGGGCGCCGCTACACCCCGTCGGTGGACTACCTGCCCTCCGAACAGGACGCCACCCTGCAACCCGACCAGACCGTCGACTTCACCGTGTCGGCCCCGGTGGACGCCCTCGAGCTCCCGGCCGGCGACGGGGTCGCCCTGATCGGGGTCCAGATCCGCGGCTGGCCGACCGGGGGCGCCAACGCCACGCTCGGCCGGGCCCGCGCCTTCCTCCCCCAGGACCTCGACGGCAGCGAACGCGACACCCCGGTGACCGCAGTTGCCGTCCTGGCCTCGCGGCCCTCCCGGGTGGCACCGGACACCTTCATCGACGACCACCTAGCCGAGGAGGTCGGCCCCGGGGGGCGGCTGACCGACCTGCTCGCCGCGGCCGGCCGCAACGGGCGCAGTTGGCTGGTCGACCCGGCGCTGATCGTCTCCCTGACCGACATGGCCGACGGCTACCGGCTCACCGACGGACAGGCCGGAGCCGGGTCGGCGGACGCCAGGGCGTGGCTGGCCGGGTTCGACCAACTGGACACTCCCGGCCGCCGGCTGCCGTACGCCGACGCCGATGTCAATGTCCTGGCCGACATCGGCCATCCCGAGCTGCTCGGCTCGGCCACCTCCACCGACGGCCTGCCCGCGACCATCACCGGGCTGCGGGTGGCGGTTCTGCCCGCCGGGGGGACTCTCACCGGTCAGGGGCTCGGGGTGATCACCGGCTACGGTCGGGACGATCTGGTGCTGACCTCGGCCACGATCGGATCTCTGCACGCCTCCGTCGGCGACGCCGACGTGGTCGGCTACGAGACCTCGCCGTACGGCCCGGCGCCCGGACCCGACCCGCGCGACTCCGACGCGCAGTTGCGCCAGTCGGCCGCTGCGACGCTGCTCCTCGACACCCTGGCCGGCCGACCCGGTCAGGTCCGCCTGCTCACGTCTGCCCGGGATGCCCGGCTGGACCGCGAGGACAATGCCGCGCGGCGCACGCTCGACGATCTGCTCAACGAGGTGACGCCGAGCCCGCTGGACACCGACGGTCTGGACGTCGGGCCGGTGATCGCCTCGGGCCCGCGCGAGGCGATCACCGGCTCGGCGGACAGCCTGCAGGGCATCGGTGACCTGTTCGTCGACCCGGGCACCGCCCGCGAACTGGTGCTGTGGCCGATGCTGGCACTGACCAGTGGACAGTGGACCGATGAGGGTCCCTTCGACGTGTTCCGGTCCGAACAGCGCCGGCGGGCGGGCGAGATCCTCTCCGGCGATGCGGTCGCCATCAGCGCCCGCCCGGTGTTCCTGACGGCCCGCCAGGACACCCAGTTCCCGGTCACGGTCACCAACAACCTGGCAGTGCCGGTTCACGTACGGTTGACATTCGAATCGGAGAACGCGGCCCGTCTGCACGTACCCGACAGCGACCCGGTGACGGTCGGCGCCGGGGAGGCGGTGACCGTCGTGGTCACCCCTCGGGTCGAGGCGAACGGCCGCTACACCGTGGTGGCCGGCCTGGCCACGCCGAGCGGCAAGCGGGTCGGGCGACCGGTCGACATCGAGGTGGAGGCCACCCAGGTCGGAAGGGTCGGATGGATCATCATGATCGCCTCGGGAGCCGTCGTGGTCGGCACCACCGTGCTGCGCATCCACCAGGTCCGCCGGGAACGAGGAGTCCGGTGAGGCGCCGATCGGTGATGTCCACCACCATGCTGATGGCCGGAGGCACGCTGGTCTCGCGGGTGCTGGGATTCGTCCGGGCGGCCCTGATCGCCTTCGTCCTGGGCAACGGCACCCGGCCCGTGGAGGCGTTCAACCTGGCCAACACGATCCCCAACAGCCTGTACATCCTGCTCGCCGGCGGCGTGATGAACGCCGTGCTGGTGCCGCAGATCGTCCGCGCGATGGACCATGACGCCGACCGCGGCGAGGCGTACACCAACCGGATCATGACCGCTTTCCTGGCGGCGCTGGCAGGGTTGACCGCCATCGTCACCGCACTGGCACCGGTGGTGATGCGGATCTACAGCGCCTCCGGCTGGCGGGACCCCGACATGGCGCCGTACTGGCACAACATGGTCCTCATCGCCTACCTGTGCCTGCCGCAGATCTTCTTCTACGGCGCGCACGTGCTGGTCAGCCAGGTGCTGAACTCGCGTCAGGTCTACATCCCGACGATGTGGTCACCGATCGCCAACAACATCGTCTCCATCGCGGTCTTCGCGCTCTACCTGGCGTTGTGGGGCCACAGCCGCGGCGATCCGTTCACCCACACCCAGGCCGTCCTGCTCGGTCTGGGGTCCACCGCGGGGATCGCCATCCAGTTCCTCATCCTGCTGCCGTTCATGCGTCGGGCCGGTTTCACCTACCGTCCCCGCTTCGACCTGCGTGGCGTCGGTCTGGGCCACACCTTCCGGCTCGCCCAGTGGACCCTCTACTTCGTGCTGGTCAACCAGGTGGCGATCTTCGTGGTCAACCGGCTGGCCTCCACCGCGACCCTGGGTGGGTCGGGCGCCGGCATCACCGCCTACCAGAACGCCTCCCTGATCTGGATCGTGCCGCATTCGCTGGTGACCCTGTCGCTCGGCACGATGATGGTCACCACCAGCTCCAAGCTCGCGGCGGCGAACGACCTGGCCGGGGTGGCTGCGGAGACGGTCCAGACGATGAAGCTCGCCATGACGGTGATCGTGCCGTGTGCGGTCGCCTTCCTGTGCATCGGCGTCCCACTGAGCCAACTGCTCTTCGGCAACGGCACCGGCGCCGCAGACGCCGTGTTCATCGGCCGGACGCTGGCGGTGATGTCGCTCGGGCTGATCCCGTTCAGTCTGCACTACCTGACGATCCGGTCCTTCTACGCCCTGGAGGACACCCGGATCCCGTTCTACATCCAGGTCGCCATCGTCGTCACCAACGTCGTCGGCGCGCTGGCCTTCGTCCTCCCCCTCCGCGACCACGGCTGGGTCGCCGCCGGTCTGGGTGGGTCCTACGCCCTGGCGTACGTCGTCGGGCTGGCCGCCGGCGTACGCCTGTTGACCCGGCGGCTGCCCGACTTCCGGTTCCGACCCGTCGCGGTCCTGGTCGGCCGGTTGCTGCTGGCGGTCGGGCCGGCCGGTGCTCTGGCCTGGGGGACCGTCAGGCTTTTCGGCGGCTGGACCGTCGGACAGGCCACCTTGCTCGGCTCGCTGGCGCTGGCGGGAGTGCTCGCCATCGGGACATTCCTCGCGCTGGCACGTACGCTGCGGATCGAGGAGGTCAACGAAGTTGTCGCCAGCCTGACCCGGCGCCGGCCGGCCGCCTCGACCGCGGCTGTCGACCCGGCTGCCGCACCCGAGCAAGCCGATGAGCCGGAGGAGATCGCGGTGGGCGAGACCGACGAGCCGACCCCGGTGCGTCCGCTGCACCATACGGGCGACGTGCTGGGCGGGCGGTTCCGGCTGGAGGAGCCGCTGCGGCCGGTCGGTCCCAGCGATCTGTGGCGTGCCCTCGACCTGGTCCTCAAGCGATCCGTGGTGTGCCAGGTCGTCCCACCGGACGGGGACCGGACCGCCCTGCTGATCAGCGCCGCGCGCCGGGCGGCCATCGCCACCGACGCCCGCTTCGTCCGCATCCTCGACGTGGCGGAGGACGCGGACGGTTCGTACGTGGTCCGCGAGTACGCCCCGGGCAGGACCCTGGCATCCCTGCTCGCCGACGGTCCGCTCACCCCGCGCGAGGCGGCCTGGATCACCCGCGAGGTGGCGGACGCGATGGCCGGGATGCACCTGCAGGGGCTGCACCACGAGCGGATCACCCCCGAGTCGGTGATGGTGACCGACACCGGCAACGTCAAGATCCTCGGGTTCCTGATCGACGCCGTCCTGCGGGCCGGCGATCCCCTACCCGGGTCGGGCGACGCCGGAACCGACCCCGAGGTGCGCGACGTCTTCGACATCGGCCGACTCTTCTACGCCTGCCTCACCGGGTGCTGGCCGGGTGATCCGACGTACGGCCTGCCGTCGGCCCCGACCCACGGCGGGCTGTGGATGTCCCCGGCGGCGGTCGACCCGCAGGTGTCGACTTCGCTGGACCGGGTCTGCCAGCAGGTGATCGGCGGGGTCACCACCGTGATGCCGAACGCCTCCGGCCGCCCTCCGATCGGCACCGCCTCCGGTCTGTCGGTCGCCCTCGGCGGCGTCCTGGGTGTCGCCGACGCCTCCTACGAGCTGGAACAGCGGATCCGCCGGCCGTACGAGGATTCTCCGCTGATCACGACCATGACCCAGCCGTCGCTGGCGGCGGTGCCCCTGGCGGTGGCCGACGAGGCGGTCCGGCCGGCCCACAACGGACGGCCGCTTCGGGCCGTGCCGCGGCGCCGACCGAGCCGCAGTTGGTTGCTCGGGCTCGTGCTGGTGGTCGCAGTGGCCACGGTGGTGGGCCTGATCGGAGTGGCGCTGCGTATCGGGCGGGGGGAGATTCCCCGAGCCCAGGAACCGCCGGCGTCGTCGGCCAGCCCGAGCGCCTCCGCTTCCCCGGTCACCTGGCCGATCGAGGATGCGGTGACCTTCGATCCGACCGCCGACGGCGGCAGCGGGGACGAGAACCCGCAGCTCGCCGACCGGGCCTTCGACGGCGATGACACCACCCGCTGGCAGACCCTGCAGTACCGCACCCGGCCCGACCTCGGTGGTCTCAAACCCGGTGTCGGCCTGATCGTCGATCTCGGTGAGCACCGCGAGATCACCCGGGCGAGCGTCGACGTCCTGGGCGACGGATCCACCGTCGAGCTGCGAGTGCCGGACGACCCCTCGACCGACACCGCGCCGATGGACAGCCAGTCCGAGTGGCGCGTCCTGGACACCGCCGAGGATGCCTCCGACCAGGTCGACCTCGAGTGGGATTCTCCCGTGACGACCCGCTATGTCATGATCTACCTGACCAAACTGGCCCCGGAGGCCGGGAATTACCGTGGAGGCATTTACGAGGTGCAGGTAGGGCGATGAGTGCCTCGGTGGATGAGACCAGCGACGCGGTCCTGCTGGCCGCCCATGTCCGGGGCGACCCCGACGCCTTCGCCGAACTCGTCGCCCGACACCAGGATCGACTCTGGGCGGTGGCCGTACGGACCTTGGGCAATCCCGACGATGCGGCGGATGCACTCCAGGACGCCTACATCAGTGCGTTCCGCCGCGCCGCCACCTTCCGCGGAGATGCCAAGGTGTCGACCTGGCTGCACCGGATCGTCATCAATGCCTGCCTGGACCGGGTGCGCTACCGGGAGCGACGCCGCACCAGCCCGCTCGACCCCGCCGACGGGGTCACCGAGCCCGACGACGGCGTGGAGATCCGTGATGCCGTCGCCGAGGCGCTCAGCCTCATCAACCCCGATCAGCGGGCCGCGCTCATCCTCGTCGACATGCAGGGATACTCGGTGTCGGAGGCCGCCGCCATGCTCGGTTGCGCCCCCGGGACCGTCAAGTCGCGGTGCTCGAGAGGGCGGGCACGACTCGCCCCGTTGCTGCGCGACGTAGTGACCCCCTGAGGGTCCACAATGACCAAAAGGCTCGATATCATGAACCTTTGTACGGGGACCCCAGGAATCAGGAGGCTGTGGTGAGCACTCACCAGGACGAGGAGCGTGTCGCCGAACTCCTCCGGTCGGCGCCGACCGTCCCGATGCCCTCCGAGGTCGCCGAACGGCTCCGCGCCGTCCTGCGTACGGAGCAGCAGAACCGCGCCGCCGGCGAGTGCCACCGTGCCCACACCGAGGCGATGATCGCCGCCTCGAAGCGGACCGCGCTGGGCACCTTTGGCCCCAACCCCATCAACCGCGTCGACGGTCTGACCACCCGGCTGCGCCGGGCCCGCGCCATCGGCGCCTGAGTCGCCCGCCCTCGCCGCCCGCGGCTCCCTCCCTCCGGAGGTAGCGGTCAGTCGTGGAAGTAGCGGTCCTTGACCGTCTGGAGGGCCCGGGCGCTCTCGCTGAACCGCTCCTGCTCGTCGGGGTTGAGCGGGATCTGGATGACCCGCTCGACCCCCTGCCGGCACAGCACCGCAGGGGTGCCCAGGAAGATGTCGTGCTGGCCGTACTGGCCCGACAGCAGGGTGGACACCGGCATCGCGATCCGCTCGTCGGCGAGGATCGCCCGGGTGATCCGGGCCAGGGCCATCCCGATGCCGAAGGAGGTCGACCCCTTGGCGGCGATGATCGACTCCGCGGCGGTCACCGTCTCGCGGAACGCCTCCTCGATCTCCTCCCGTCGTTGCGGATTGCGGGACAGCTCGTTGAGCATCGGCACCCCGGCAATGGTGGCGCTGGACAGCGCCGGCAGCTCGGAGTCGCCGTGCTCGCCGATGACGTTGGCGTGCACACTCATCGGCGCGACGTCGTACAGCTTGCCGAGGAAGTAGCGGAAGCGGGCCGAGTCCAGCGCTGTCCCCGACCCGATCACCTGACTGCTCGGCAGGCCGGACTTGCGCCAGGTCGCGTACGCCATGATGTCGACGGGGTTGGTGGCGATGACGAAGATCCCGTGGAAGCCGTTGTTCACCGCGGCGGGGATGATGGTGTCGAAGATCCGCAGGTTCTTGTCCACCAGGTCGAGCCGGGTCTCCCCGGGCTTCTGCGCGGCACCGGCGGTGATCACCATCACGGCCGCATCCGCCGCGTCCCGCTCGTACGAACCGAGCCGTACGTTGATGGGCGAGGGTGCCCAGACCACGCCGTGGTTGAGGTCGTCGACCTCGCCACGGGTCTTCCGCTCGTCGATGTCGATGATCGACAGGTCGTGGGTGATGCCCTGGTTGACCAGGGCGTACGCGTAGGCGGCGCCGACGTCACCGGCACCGACGAGGACGATCTTGTTTCCGACCGTGGGCGTCATGGGAGTACCTCCTGGGTCACATTCTGGCAGGAGACGGGCGGGTCGACGACATCGGTCGATCGGTCCGGCGGGCGAGCGCATCCGCCAGCGCGATGGCCAGGGTGGCACAGAAGACGCCGATCACCAGGCCGTAGCCCAACCGGAAGGCGTGCGCCGCTCCCGACGGCAGGTGGTGGAAGTAGAGGCCGGTGACGGCCGCTGCACCCATCGCGGTGCCGATCCGCTGCCCGGTCTGCATCACACCGCCCGCGGTGCCGCCGTGCTCGACCGGCACCTCGGCCAGGGTGAGGGCCTGGTTGGGGCTCGTCACCATGCCGTTGCCGAAGCCGATCAGCGCCAACGAGGCCGCCAGCGCCCACAGCCCGACCCGGCCGTCGGCGACCGGTTCGGTGACGGCGACCGCGGCCACCAGCCCGAGGATCGAGAAGACCAGCCCGGCAACGACGATCCAGCGCCCGATCCGCATCACCATCCGGCCGGCGATCTGCGCCGAGACGGCCAGCAGCAACGAGGCCGGCAGGGAGATCAGCCCGGCCTGCAGGGCCGTGCCACCCATTCCCTGCTGGACGAACTGGGCCTGCAGCACCCACACACTCGTCGTCCCGCAGAAGAACACCGCAATCATGAGGCTGCCCCGGCTGAACGTGCCGATCCGGAACAGGTCCAGGTCGACCATCGGTTCCCGCCCACGGGCGGCGTAGGAGCGTTCCCAGGCGAACCAGCCCAGCGCCAGGGCGACCCCGACCGGCTCCAGCACCCAGGTGACGGGCCGGTCACCGGCCAACATGAACGGCAGCATGAGGCAGACCACCGCCGCCCCCAGGAGGCCGGCGCCGAAGGGGTCGAAGTCGGCCCGGTCCGGCCGGGATCCCGAACTGCGGGGCAGCCACAGGCGCGCGAGGACGACAACGGCGACCCCGACCGGGATGTTCAGGCCGAGGGTGGCCCGCCAGCCCAGCGTCTCCGGCAGCGAGGCCAGCAGCAGCCCACCGACGAGCGGACCGATCGCGCTGGCCAGCCCGACCGTGCCGCCGAACAGGCCGAACGCGCGGGCCCGCTCGGCCCCCTGGTAGTACTGCTGGATCAGGCCCGAGATCTGCGGGTTGAAGATTCCGGCGCCGACGCCCATGACGATCCGCGCACCGTTGAGGACCAGCGAGGTCGGCGCGGCAGCGGCCAGCACGGCGCCCAGGGTGAAGACGGCGACTCCGAGCACGAACAGCCGTTCCCGGCCCATCATGTCGCCGGCGCGTCCGGCCCCGACGAGGACGAGCCCGAACGCCAGGGCATACCCCGACAGGACCCACTGCAGCGCCGGCTCCGAGGCGCCCAGGCCCCGTTCGATGGACGGCAGGGTGACGTTGACGATGCTGACGGTCAGCAGCGACAGGAAGAGAGCGGCGAGCAGGACGAGGAGACTCTTGCGGTTAGCGGACGGCATCCGCCACCGCACGCAGACTTGCCGCCCGGCGGCGCAGGAGTACCGCGCGATCGGTGTCGTGACCCGCGACCGCCTCGGCGAGATCGGCGACCGGATCCGGATCGAAGGGCCGCAGGACGGTCAGTGCCTCGAGCAGGTCAGTGGCCTCGGTGGTCTGCCCGTCGGCCAACAGGTCGCGGGCCCGGGCGTGCTCGGCGACGATGGTGCCCGGATCGGCCGGCACGTACCGGTCCCAGACCCGCTGTCCTTCCGGGTCGGTCGGCTCGCGGGCCGGCACCAGAGCGGCCAGCTCGCTCGGCTCGGGCGCCCGCCAGTCGAGGAAGGCGCCCATGTCCTCGTCGACCAGGTCGACCAGCCGGCGGGTGGCGCGGGCCCGGAAGCCGATCGCCGAGCCGATCAGTTCGGCCCCCTCCCACCACCCGATCCGTGCCGGGACCGGGTCGGCTCCCGAACCGAACACCCGCGCCGTCATGGCCCGCGCGGTCGCCGGGGCCAGGACCGCGCGGATCACCGCCGGAACCGGGATGCGGCGGCGGTCCAGGTCCATCCACAGGATGTAGAACTCGTCATGCTCGGCGGACCGTTCGTCCGGTGGTCGGAGCACGTAGTAGCGGAACTGCAGCAGCACCGTCGAGGGGCTGCGCCGGACCAGTGGGACGTGCCGCTCGTCGAGCAGGGCGCGTGCGGCATCGGCAGTCATGAGGTCCATTATCCCCGGGGAATGCCCGCACGGGCGGGCCGGGTCAGTCGGCCCCGAGCAGGTTCTGCCGCAGCCGGCCGACCACGTCCGGGTCGACCCCCACCGAGTTGAGGTAGCCGGCGATGCCGCCGGGCCGGGCGGCCAGCCAGTCCACGGTTTCACGCAGGACGGGCTCGGGGCTTCGGGTCAGCACCTCGACCAGCGGCTCCGCCATCGGGATGCCGTACGCCGCGACCCGGGCCAGCATCTGCTCGCTCCAGGCGCCGGCGAGATTGGCCTCCGTGGCGGCATAGTCCTGCGCAACCCAGGAGTAGTCGATCCCGACGGCGAGCAGCGTGAGGGCCACCACGAGCCCGGTCCGGTCCTTGCCTGCGGTGCAGTGGACGACCAGCGGCCCGGTCGACTCGGCGATCGCCCGGATCGCGGCGCCGACCTGGGCACCGTACGTGTCGAGGACGGACCGGTAGACGCGACGCAGGTCGACGTCGTCGGGCCGGAACGAGTTGGCGGAGAGGATCGGCAGGGCGATCACCTCGGCGGCCAGACCGTCGAGGAGGTCCGGGGCCTGGACACGCTCCTCGGGCGAGCGCAGGTCGATCACCCGGGAGATGCCCAGGTCGGCGAGCGTCCGGCGCCCCTCTGCGGTCAACCCGCCCAACGCATCGGATCGGTAGAGCAACCCGGACCGCAGCGAACGCCCGTCGGCCGTGACCCCGGTCACGGCGCGGAAATTGAAGGTGATGGGAACCCGCAACACAGCAGCCATCCGGGACTCCGTTCGACACGTGGCACCGAGAGCGGCCCGGCGACCGACCGAGGAGAAGTGGGCCTAGCTGGACTTGAACCAGCGACCTCTGTCTTATCAGGACAGCGCTCTAACCACCTGAGCTATAGGCCCGTCGACGCCGCGCGCCGAGGATTGACTGTACCGCACCGCCGACAGGCTGCCAAATCGACGATCGACGCCTCAGTCCCCCGCCACCTCAGTCCCCCACCGCCTCAGTCCCCCACCTCCTCAGTCCTCCGCCAGGGTGACGTCCAGCCCGCCGATCAGCCGGGCCGACGTGTTGTAGAGGAACGCCAGCAGGGTGGACAAGGCGGTGAGGATGACCACATTGAGGACCGACAGCAGGATGGTCAGTCCGACGACCTTGCTCAGCCCGAAGAAGTCCTGGATCCGGAACTGCTGGTCGTCGCCCGGCGAGAGCAGCACGCTGGACACCATCTGGTTGATCATGTCGAACACCCCGGAGGTGGCCAGCACCCCCCAGGTGAGCAGGACGAGCACCACGGTGGCGATCCCGAAGGCGACGGAGAAGACGAAGCTGGTCTTCATCATCGACCATGGATCCACGTGGCTGAGCCGCAACCGCGCCTTCCGGGTGCGGTGCGCCCCGGACGGACGTCGCTCCGGCTGCTGCAGTGGCGACGCCGCTGCGACCGGGGCGGCGATTCGGCGGGTCGGCTGCTCCTGCATCGGCTTGACGACCGCGTCGGGGACGCCGTTCGACCCGTAGAACTCCTCGGTCGAGCGCAACACTGTCTCGTCGACGTCCCCCTGGGGGCGGCTGTTGTTACTCACTGGTGGCGTCCTCCTGCCGGGCCGTGTCCTCGACCCGTTCGGGGTTCAGGGCGATGATCGAGACGGCGTCCGGTGCGGTGACGCCGACGAACCTCACCCCCATGGTGTCACGCGAGGTGACAGCCACCTCGGCCACGGCGCTCCGGGTCACCTGTCCGGAGGTCTTGATCGCGATGACCTCGTCATTCTCCTGCACGATCAGGCCGCCCACCAGATCCCCCCGATCGGCGCTCATCCGCATGGCCTTGATCCCCAGCCCCCCGCGACCCTGCAGCCGGTAGTCGCTGACCGGGGTCCGCTTGGCATACCCACCGTCGGTGGCCGTGAAAACGTACCGATCGTCCTCCGGCAGATCGTGCCGGATGATGGACATCGACAGCAGCTCGTCACCGTCGCGGAACTTCATCCCGGTCACACCCGAGGTCGCCCGACCCATCGGCCGCAGTTGGTCGTCGGCGGCGTGGAACCGGATCGCCTGCCCCTTGCGGGAGATCAGCAGGACGTCGTCGTCACTGCTGCACACCTCGGCGCCGATCAGTTCGTCGTCGGCCTCGCGGAAGCTGATCGCGATGATGCCGGCCTGGCGCGGCGAGTCGTACGCCGACAGGGCCGTCTTCTTGACCAGCCCTCTGCGGGTCGCCAGCAGCAGGTAGTCCGCGTCGGCGTACGTCCGCAGGGTGAGCACCTGGGCGATCTCCTCGCCGGGCAGAAAGCTGAGCAGCCCGGCGACGTGCCCGCCGCGGGCGTCCCGGTTGGCCTCCGGCAGTTGCCAGACCTTGGCCCGGTAGACCCGTCCGGCGGTGGTGAAGAACAGCAGCCAGTGGTGGTTGGTGGTGGCGAAGAGGTGCGCCACCTCGTCATCGGCCTTCAGGGCGGCACCGCGCACGCCCTTGCCGCCGCGGCGCTGGACCCGGTACTGGTCGGAACGGGTCCGCTTGGCATACCCGCCGTGGGTGATGGTGACGATGACGTCCTCGTCGGGGATGAGGTCCTCGTCGGACAGATCCCCGTCCGCGGACACGATCCTGGTCCGCCGCTCGTCGCCGTACTTGTCGACGATCTCGCTGAGTTCGGACGCGATGATCCCGCGCTGCCGGTCCTCGCTGGCGAGGATGTCGTGCAGGTCGGCGATCAGCGCCTCGATCTCGGTCAGGGTGTCGACGATCTTCTGCCGCTCCAGGGCGGCCAGCCGGCGCAGCTGCATCTCGAGGATGGCGGTGGCCTGGACGTCGTCGATCTCCAGCAGGCTCTTCAGGCCCTCACGGGCCTCCTCGGCGGTGCTCGAGGCCCTGATCAGGGCGATCACCTCGTCGAGCATGTCGAGGGCCTTGACCAGCGCACGGTAGATGTGGGCCCGCTGTTCCGCCTCGCGCAGCCGGTACTCGGTGCGCCGACGGATCACCTCGATCTGGTGGGCGATCCAGTAGGCGATGAACTGGTCCAACCGCAACGTACGGGGCACCGAGTCGACCAGCGCGACCATGTTGCAGCCGAAGGTGTCCTGGAGCTGGGTGTGCTTGTAGAGCTGGTTCATCACCACCCGCGGCTGCGCGTCGCGCTTGAGGACGATGACGAGGCGCTGGCCGGTGCGGGCAGAGGAGTCGTCGCGGATGTCGGCGATCCCGGTCAGCCGACCGTTGTTGACCAACTCGGCGATCTTGAGCGCCAGGTTGTCCGGGTTGCACATGTAGGGCAGCTCGGTGACCACCAGGTTGGTGCGACCCTTGTTGTCCTCCTCGATGTCGACCACCGCCCGCATGGTGATCGAGCCGCGGCCGGTCCGGTAGGCCTCCTCGATCCCCTTGCGGCCGACGATCAGCGCGCCGAGCGGGAAGTCGGGGCCCTTGATCCGCTCCATGCACGCCTCGAGCAGCTCCTCCTCGCTCGCCTCGGGATGCTGCAGGGCCCACTGCACTGCGTCGTTGACCTCGCGCATGTTGTGGGTCGGGATGTTGGTGGCCATGCCGACCGCGATGCCGGTGGAACCGTTGACCAGCAGGTTGGGGAACCGGGCCGGCAGGACGACCGGCTCGGTCTCCCGGTTGTCGTAGTTGGGCTGGAAGTCGACGGTCTCCTCGGTGATGTCGCGGACCATCTCCATGGCCAGCGGCGCCATCTTGCACTCGGTGTAGCGCATCGCCGCGGCCGGGTCATTGCCCGGGGACCCGAAGTTACCCTGCCCCGACACCAGCGGATAGCGCATCACCCACGGCTGGGCGAGTCGGACCAGGGTGTCGTAGATGGCCGAGTCCCCGTGCGGGTGGTAGAGGCCCATCACCTCGCCCACGACGCGCGAACACTTGTTCCAGCCGCGGTCGGGCCGGTAGCCGCCGTCGTACATGGCGTAGATGACCCGCCGATGCACCGGCTTGAGCCCGTCGCGGACGTCGGGCAGGGCGCGCCCGACGATGACCGACATCGCATAGTCGAGGTAGGACTGCTGGATCTCGCTCTCCAGGTCCACCGGCTCGATCTGGTCGTGCCGGGTCTCCACCGTCAGGCCCTGCTCGTCGGCCGCGGCCTGCTCGTCGCGCTCCTCGCCGGCGTTTCCCTCGGGGGGCAACTCACTCATCTGTACTCACCTGTTCATGTCGGTCGGGCCGTGGCCGTCGGATCCGGGATGGGCCATCGGATATCGGGCCTGTCGCGGTAGCGAGCTAGATATCGAGATCCTAGATATCGAGATAGCGGACGTCCTTGGCATTGCGCTGGATGAAGGCGCGCCGCTCGGCGACGTCCTCGCCCATCAGGATGGTGAACATCGCATCGGCCGCGGCGGCGTCCTCCAGGGTCACCTGGAGCAGGATCCGGTTGGCGGGATCCATCGTGGTGGTCCACAGGTCCTCGGGGTCCATCTCGCCCAGGCCCTTGTAGCGCTGGATCGGGTTGACCTGCGGCAACTTCTTGCCGGCGGCCAGGCCTGCGTCGCGCAGCGCGTCGCGTTCCTCGTCGGAGTACGCCAACTCGTGCGGCGCGTTGGTCCAGCGCAGCCGGAACAGCGGCGGCTGGGCGAGGTAGACGTGTCCGGCCGCGATCAGCGGCTTCATGAACCGGAACAGCAGGGTCAGCAGCAGCGTGCGGATGTGTGCGCCGTCGACGTCGGCGTCGGCCATCAGGACGATCTTGTGGTAGCGCAGCTTGGCGATGTCGAATTCCTCGTGGACGCCGGTGCCGAGCGCGTTGATGATCGCCTCGACCTCCTTGTTCTGCAGGATCTTGTCGATCCTGGCCTTCTCCACGTTGAGGATCTTGCCGCGGATCGGCAGGATCGCCTGGGTCCGCGGATCCCGGCCGCCCTTGGCCGAGCCGCCGGCCGAGTCACCCTCGACGATGAAGACCTCGCACTCCTCGGGGTTGGTCGAGGAGCAGTCGGCCAGCTTGCCGGGCAGCCCGCCGCCGCCGAGCAGCCCCTTACGGTTGCGCGCCAGGTCACGGGCCTTGCGGGCCGCGATCCGGGCCGACGCCGCCGCCTGGGCCTTGCGGACGATGTCCTTGCCCTCGCCGGGATTCTGCTCGAACCAGTCGCCGAGCTTGTCGTTGACGACCTTCTGGACGAAGGAACGGGCCTCCGTGTTGCCCAGCCGGGTCTTCGTCTGCCCCTCGAACTGCGGCTCTCCGAGCTTGATCGAGATGACCGCGGTGAGCCCCTCGCGGATGTCGTCGCCCGACACCCGGTCCTCCCGCTTGCGGATCATCCCCCACTGCTCGCCCCACTTGTTGACCGTGTTGGTCAGCGCCGAACGGAAGCCCTCCTCGTGGGTGCCGCCCTCGTGGGTGTTGATGGTGTTGGCGAAGGTGTGCACCGACTCGGTGTAGGAGGAATTC
>CAZGWN010000028.1:0-39245 GCA_964528755.1 uncultured Propionibacteriaceae bacterium | reverse complement strand
ACGCCGCGACCTTGGACCCTGACGGGCTGCGGGCCGTGGCCCGGCACAGTCTGGAAGTCGCCGCGCCCGACATCGCCGACCGGATCGAACAAGCCGCCCTGGACCGCCAAGAACGCGAAGCCCGAAAGCGGCAGTATCTGCGCTGGTCGCATGACCCGGAGGCCGGGGCAACCTTTCTGCGGGCGAAGCTACCCGACGCCGACGCCGACCAGATCAAAGCCCTGATCGAGGCCCACACCGCCGCGGCCCGCCGCGACCGGGCCGGCGAGGGTCTGACACCACTGGACCTGCCGCTGACCGAGGCGCTACGCGCCGACGCGCTGATCGCCCTGGCCGACACGGCCGCCGCCTCAGGAACCTTCCCCGCCCACGGCGGGGACCGGCCCCGCCTGACCATCATCATCGACGCCGACCAGCTCACCACCCGCACCGGGGCCGCCACGATCGGCGAGACCGGCCGGCGGGTCACGCCGGGCTGGTGGCTGCACGCCGCCTGCGACGCCGACCTGCTCCCGACGGTGGTCGACCCGGCCGGCGTCCCGCTGGACGTGGGCCGCACCAGGCGCCTGGTCGGCGCCGAGCTGCGCCAGGCCCTCGCGTTGCGCGATGGCGGCTGCGCGTTCCCCGGCTGCGACCGGCCCGCCCGCGCCTGCGAAGCCCACCACATTGTTCCCTGGGCCGCCGGCGGGCCCACCAGCCTGGCCAACACCGTCCTGTTGTGCCGCCACCACCACGGCCTGGTCGAACCCGACCCCCGCTCAACCCCCCACACCCGCTGGCAAGCCCGCATGGGTGCTGACCAGATCCCCGAGTTCCTGCCCCCCGACACCCCCCACGGACCCCACGGCCCCCAACGCCACACCCGCTACCGGATCCGGGCCACCGAACCCGGTCCCGACCCGCCCTGACCCAGGCTTAACCGACCAGCTCGGCGGTCACCGAGACGAACCGATCGTTCGCCTCGGGCTCACCGACGGACACCCGCAGACCCTCCCCGCTGAATGCACGGGTCATCAGGCCTGCCCGGCGGTAGCCCTCGAACCAGGCATCAGTGCGCTCGCCGAGCGGCAGCCAGACGAAGTTGGCCTGCGTGTCGGGGATCCCCAGCCCGAGTCCGCGCAGGGCATCCGCCACCCTGGTCCGCTCCTCCACGGTCGCCCGGACCCGCTCCAGCAGTGCGGGCTCGGCCTCGAGCGAGGCCAACACCGCGGCCTGGGCCGGGCCCGAGATCGCGAAGGGCATGGTGACCGACCCCACCGCACGGGCCAACGCCGGAGCGGAGACAGCCATCCAGCCGACCCGCAACCCCGCCAACCCGTACGCCTTGGAGAAGGTCCGCAACACGGCCACCCCAGGATGGGCGTCGAGCAGTTCCAGCCCGCGTGCGGCGGCGGGATCGGTGACGTACTCCACGTATGCCTCGTCGATCGCCACCACCACGTCGTCGGGCACCCGGCGCACGAAGTCGAGCAGCTCCTCGTGCCCGACCGACGGCCCGGTGGGATTGTTCGGGGTGCAGATCATCACCACGCGGGTGGCCGGGGTGATGGCCGCCAGCATGGCGGGCAGGTCGTGCCGGCCCTCGTCGTCGAGCGGCACCTGGACCGATCGGGCGCCGCTCACCTGGACGGCCAGCGGGTACGCCTCGAAGCTGCGCCACGGGTACACCACCTCGTCGCCGGGGCCGCAGAGCGCCTGAAGGAGGTGGGCCATCACATCGACCGATCCGGTCCCGAAGGCGATCCGCTCCGGGGGCAGTCCGTGCCGCTGGGCGACCGCGGCGGTGATGGCGGTGTTCCCGGCGTCGGGGTAGCGGTTCACCACCGAGACGGCCCGCCGGATGGCCTCCTGTACGCCGGGCAGGGGATCGAAGGGGTTCTCGTTGCTCGACAGCTTCCAGGCGCGCCCGTCCGGTCCCGGCTGCGCGGGCTTGCCCGCCCGGTAGGCGGGCAAGGTCGCGATGTGGGGACGCAGGGACACGGACATGACGCTCACTCCTCGGGATCGGGCAACACGACGAGCGTAGGCCAGACCGATCGGAGCGGGCTCAGATGGTCACCGGGCCGCGGGCCGTCCCGAAGCTTGCCGACATGATTCCTGGCTGGCCGTGCCGCGACGACCACTCGAGGTGGAAGCCGTCCAGGACCGTGTCCGGATCGGCCATCAGCCAGTCGCTCAGCCGGGCCGGGTCGCCGGACAGTTCGACGGACCTCAACGAGACGTGGCGTCCTTCGGACGTGAGAGCAGACGGACGCAACTCCGGGGGGCTGACCCACCGGATGAAGAAGGGGAGCTGGGGGTCGGCCTGCATGCCCTTGACACCGAGCTGGCGCCACTCCAGCACCCGCCCGTCCGGGAACCGACGGGTCCCGACGACCGCCTCGCGGCCGAGCTTGTCCTCGTACGGACCGAGGTCGTCCACCGCGATCGCCCAGGACATCCAACCTCCGCCCGACTCCGAGCGGGTCCGGACCACCTGGCCGAACGGTGCCTTCTCGGCGGCGGGATGGTCGAGCACCTCGACAACCTCGACGTAGCGTCCCGCGGCAAGCGGGATGACCCGGTTGCGGGTACCGAATCGAGGATGGAAGCCGCCGTCGCGGGAGTTGACCCCGAGTGCGTCGCTGAGGAACTCGGCGGAGGCCTGTAGTCCCTCGGGCCCGGCGGCATAGGAGAGGTGGTCCACGTGCATGCGCCCATTCTCGCCTACTTCAGCCCACTCTTCTCGCAGGGGTCCGTCCGACTTTGTCAAGAGCCTGGACCAAACGGGTGGGACGGGTGCTCCGGTCCGCGGCAACCGTGGCCGGGTGGCGGCCCGTTCCGCCGCCCTCGGCCAGTCGGGAGCAGTGCTCGGCGAGGACCCCGTACGCAGCCTCGCCCATCAGCTCGACGAGTTCGCTCGCCAACGAGCGCCACACGGGCTCGGCGGCGGTGTGAGCGGCCGGGTTGGAGGTGCAGTACCACGCCAGGTCGCGCCCGCCCGGCCCCCATCCCGCGCGGGTGTACTCGCCGATGCTCACCTCCAGATAGCTGGTCCCGTCCCCCCGCTCGACCGTCCGGTACGTGCGCCGCAGCGGCAACTGCCAGCACACGTCCGGCTTGGTCCGGGTCACCGGTAGGTCGAGTCGTCGGGCCAGGTGGTGCAGGGCGCAGCCGGCGCCGCCGCGAAACCCGGGCCGGTTGAGGAAGACGCAGGCGCCGTCGACCACGCGAGTGGCGCGTTCGGACTCGTCGACGTCGACGGCCCAATCGGGCCGGGCGTACTGCCACTCCACCTCGGTCAGCCGCGCCACGTAGCCGGCGACGCGTTCCTCGTCGGCCGGTTCGCAGAAATGGGCGCCCAGGGTGCAGCAGCCGTCGTCGGGACGGCCCGCGACGATGCCGCCGCACCCGTGTCCGTACAGGCACTGCCAGCGTGAGGTCAGCCACGTCAGATCACAGCGGAAGACCTGTTCGGCGTCCGCCGGGTCGGTGAACTCGACCCACAGCCGGGGGAAGCCGTCGGGGATCTCGGGACCTGTGGCGTCATCCGACATGCGCCCACCCTACGGGAGCCCGGTAGGCTGTGCCCGTGCACCGCGTGACCCTGTCCACCTCGTCGGTCTACCCCGAGTCGACCGCGAGCGGATTCGAGATCGCTTCCCGCCTCGGGTTCGATGGCATCGAGGTGATGATCGGGATCGATTCGGTGGCCGCGGACGTCGACGCGGTCCGCAAGCTGCGCGACTACCACGGCGTGCCCGTCACCTCGATCCACGCGCCGACGATGATGCTCACCCAGCTCGTCTGGCGCGACGCGACCTATTGGGACAAGTTGCGCCGGTCGGCGGAGATGGCCCGGGCACTGGACTGCCGGATCATCGTCGTGCACCCGCCGTTCCGCTGGCAGGGCAGCTATGCCACCGGGTTCGTTCCCGGCATCGCGGCGATCACCGCCGAGACCGGCGTGCTGTTCTGCGTGGAGAACCTCTACCCGTGGCGCACCCCGGCCGGCGAGTACCAGGCGTACCTGCCGACCTGGGACCCGACCGACCAGCCGTACGACCATCTCACCCTCGACCTGTCCCACGCCGCCACCGCCCAACTGCGGTCGGTCGACCTCGTCGCCGCGTGGGGGCGGCGACTGCGGCACGTCCACCTCACCGACGGCAACGGGTCCTTCCGGGACGAGCACCTGCTGCCCGGCGCCGGCACGCAGGACGCCGCCCAGGTGGTGGCCGATCTGGTGGCCGCCGACTACGCCGGCGACTTCTGTCTGGAGATCAACACCCGCGGGGCGGCCAGCCGGCCCGGGCGCGAGGAGATGCTGGCCGAGGCGCTGGCCTGGACCCGCGACCACCTCGCCGGCATCCCCGCGGGCCGATGAGGGTGCCGGTCCGTCCGGGGATCGAGGTGCTGCTCGTCCTGGGGGTCTCCCTGGGCCGGTCGGCCGTGTACGCGATGCTGGACATGGCCGATCTGCTCACCCGCGGCGCGCCGCTGGCCTCCCAGACCAGTTCGCTCAACCCGACCCTGATCGCCGACCGGCCCTGGCTCGACGCGCTCTACCAGATCGCCGGTACGGTCTTCCCGGTCGTGCCCGCGCTGCTGGCCGTCTACCTCGTGTCGCTCACCTCCACCCACCCGTGGCAGGCGCTCGGCCTGGAACTCGGCCGGCACACCCGCACCGACCTCCTCGGCGGGCTGGGCCTGGCCGCGCTGATCGGGATTCCCGGCCTGGGCCTCTACCTGGCGGCCCGGGCGGCCGGGCTGAACACCCAGGTCGAGGCCTCCGGACTCGGCGCCGGGGCGTGGGCCGTCATCATCCTGGGCGCCCGGGCGGCGATGAACGGCTTCCTGGAGGAGGTGGTCGTCGTCGGCTATCTGTTCGACCGGCTGCCGCGGCTGGGCTGGACGCCTCTGGCCGTCCTGGCCTGCTCCGCCCTGCTGCGCGGCTCGTACCACCTCTACCAGGGGTGGGGTGGGTTCGCCGGCAACATCGTCATGGGCCTGGTCTTCGGCGCGGTCTATCTGCGGTTCCGGCGGGTGATGCCGCTGGTCGTCGCCCACACGGCGATCGACGTGGCGGCCTTCGTCGGCTACGCCGCCCTGGCGCCGCGGGTGGGCTGGCTGTGAGCTCTGCCGTAGGCTGGTCGGCATGCGAGTTGGAGTATTCGGGGCCACCGGTCAGGTCGGCGGGGTCATGCGCACCCTCCTGGCCGAGCGGCGGTTCCCCCTGGACGACATCCGGTTCTTCGCGTCGGCCCGGTCGGCCGGCACGAAGCTGCCGTGGGACGACGGTGAGGTGACGGTCGAGGACACCGCAACCGCCGACTTCGCCGGCCTCGACATCGCCATCTTCTCCGCCGGGAAGAAGTCCTCCCTGGCGTACGCCCCGAAGGTTGCCGCCGCCGGCGCCGTCGTCGTCGACAACTCCTCGGCGTGGCGCAAGGACCCGGAGGTCCCGCTGGTCGTCGCGGAGGTCAACCCCGACGACGTCCACCACACCCCCCGCGGCATCATCGCCAACCCGAACTGCACCACCATGGCCGCGATGCCGGTGCTCAAGCCGCTGCACGACCTGGCCGGTCTGCGCCGCCTCGTCGTGGCCACCTACCAGGCGACGTCGGGCTCCGGGCTGGCCGGCGTCGACGCCCTCGCGGCCCAGACGGCCGCCGTCGCCGACCCCCGGGCCCTTGCCCTGGACGGTGCCGCCGCGCACATCCCCGCCGAGATGTACGGGCCGTACGTCAAGCCGATCGCCTTCAACGCCCTGCCGCTGGCCGGCAGCATCGTCGACGACGGCTCCGGGGAGACCGACGAGGAGCAGAAGCTGCGCCACGAGTCCCGCAAGATCCTGCACCTGCCGGACCTGCTGGTCGCCGGGACCTGCGTACGGGTGCCGGTCTTCACCGGCCACGGGCTGTCGGTGCACGCGGAGTTCAGCGAAGACATCACCCCGGAGCAGGCGGCCAAGGTGCTCGCCGACGCGCCGGCGGTCGAGCTGATGGACGTCCCCACCGCCCTCGACGCGGCCGGCCGCGATCCGTCGTACGTCGGTCGGATCCGGGCCGACCGGTCGGCGCCCGAGGGCAAGGGCCTGGTGATGTTCGTCGTCGCCGACAACCTGCGCAAGGGCGCCGCGCTGAACGCGATCGAGATCGCCGAACTCGTCGTCGCGGGGCAGTGAGCCGATGACCTCCTCGGAGAACATCCTGGCCGACATCCGACGGTTCGTCGTCGTCGGCGCGGGGGTGATGGGCGGGACGATCCTCGGTGCGGCCCTGCGGGCCGGGCTCACCCCCGACCGGGTGGCCGTGGCCGAACACCGGGCCTCCGTCCGCGACCATCTGGCCGCCACCCTGGGGGTGACCACCTTCGGTGAAGCCGCGGACGTGGTTGCCGGAGCGGACGTGGTGCTGCTGGCCATCAAGCCCCAGCATGCGCTGGAGACCGTCCGGTCGCTGGCCGGGTCCGTGGCGCCCGGCGCGCTGGTCGTGTCGGTGGTGGCCGGGATCGGCTCGGCAACCCTGGAGGGCCTGCTGCCGCCGGGCACCCCGGTCGTGCGGGTGATGCCCAACACCCCGGCCCGGGTCGGGGCGGGCGCCTCCGCGATCAGCGCCGGTTCGGCCGCGTCCCCGGACCACCTGGCACTGGTCGAGGCGCTGCTGTCGGCGACCGGACTGGTCGTGACCGTCGAGGAGAAGCAATTGGACGCGGTCACCGGCCTGTCCGGCTCCGGCCCGGCGTACGTCCTGCTGATCATCGAGGCACTGGCCGACGCGGGCGTACGCCTCGGCCTGACCCGCGACGTCGCCCAACGACTCGCGGTGCAGACCGTCGGCGGTACGGCCCGACTGGCCGCCGAGACCGGGGAGCATCCGGCGCTGCTGCGCGAAGCGGTGACGTCCCCGGGCGGGACCACCGCGGCCGGGCTGGCGGCTCTGGAGGAGGGCGCGGTGCGGGCCGCGGTCGCCGCCGCCGTCGTGGCCTCCGCCGAACGCAGCGCGACCATCGGCGGCTGAGTCCCGCTCGCGCGGCGCCACCGGCCGCGGTAGGATACCGGGGTTGCGCGGCCGACGTGGTCGCGATCCGTCGCCGCCGGCGGCGGCACATCGCCCGCCCGGGCCACGGCCCGGCCATCGAGAGGTTCGTCAGTGGGTTCTGTCATCAAGAAGCGTCGCAAGCGAATGGCGAAGAAGAAGCACCGCAAGCTGCTCAAGAAGACGCGCATCCAGCGTCGTCGCGCCGGCAAGTGACGCCCGGGGCCCGAGGGCCCCTCGATGATCCCCCTGGCACCTGTTCGCGGATCGGAGGTGCGCCATGGCCGTACCGTCCTCGTGGGTTCCCCGCTGGGGTGCCCACTCGTCGGAGCGAGCCCGTCCGTCCCGGGTCCACCTGATCACCCGGGACGGCTGCCACCTGTGTGAGCAGGCCGCCGCGGTGGTCGCGCAGGTCTGCGAGGGCCGTTCCGAGCCCTATCAGGTCATCGACGTCGACACCGACCCCGCACTCCGCGCCCGGTGGACCGACCTGGTCCCCGTGGTGCTGGTCGACGGGCGGCAGGTGGCGACCTGGCGCGTCACGCCGGCCGATCTCGAAGCCGCGCTGGCGGCTCCCGCCCGGCCGCGGAAGACGCATCCGTGACGGTCCGGCGCGCGGGTCGACCAGCAGCACCGGAAAGTTGGAAACAGGCCGACCGTGCTCCTAGAGTGGGCCTGCAGGTTCGGCCGGTCGAGGTCAGGAGGGGCGTGTCCAACGAGGTGACCCCCGAGGCTTCGATCGCCCGCCTTCCGCGCTACCTCCAGGTGTTGCGCGACGTGCGCGGGGTGACGACCATCTCCTCCCACCAGCTTGCCGAGGCCGCCGGGGTCAACCCGGCCCAACTGCGCAAGGACCTGTCCTATCTGGGCCCGCTCGGCACCCGGGGCGTCGGGTACGACGTGGGTCACCTCATCGACGTCATCTCGGCCCATCTGGTCGGCCCCGCGTCCCGGCCCGCGATGATCGTCGGGATGGGGCTGCTCGGCTCGGCCCTGGCCGCGTTCACCGGCTACGCGGAACGAGGTTTCCGGGTCGCGGCCCTCGTCGACACCGCTCCTGGCGTCGTCGGCCGGCGGATCCGGGTGGCCACGGCGAGCGGGCCGACCAGCCTGGTGGTCCGCTCACTCGACGAGATCGACCGGGTGGTCGCCGAGACCGGTGCGACGATCGCCCTGCTGTGTGTCCCCGGCCGGGCCGCACAGCAGACCCTGGAGCGGCTGACCGCGGCCGGGGTGACCGGTGTGCTCAACTTCGCCGGTGACGGCATCCAGGTGCCTGCCGGCGTCCGGGTCCGTGCCGTGGATGTGGGCCGCGAGCTGCAGATCCTGGCCTACTACGAGCAACATCCCGACACCGGCGCGGGCGATCGGGTCACCAAGGACGAGAAGAGGGTTACCGCGTGAGCATCCTGGTCCTCAGCGTCTCCCACAAGACGGCACCGGTCGATCTGCTCGCCCGGGCCACGATGGACGCCGCCACGGCGTCGCGGCTGGCCGGCGGACTGACCGGCGGAGAGCACATCGACGAGGCGATCGTGCTGTCCACTTGCAACCGGACCGAGGTGTACGCCCACGTGTCACGGTTCCATCACAGCCTGGAAGACATCACCGGGCGGGTGGCCGAGGCCACCGGCCTTGCCCCGGCCACCCTCCAGCGGCACTGCTCGGTGTTCTACGACGAGGCGGCCGTCGGCCACCTGTTCAACGTCACCTCGGGGCTCGACTCCATGGTGGTGGGGGAGAGTCAGATCCTCGGGCAGGTCAAGGATTCCTTGTCCCGCGCCCAGGAGGCGGGCACGGTCGGCCCCCAGTTGAACGCCCTGTTCCAGCACGGCCTGCGGGTCGGCAAGCGGATCCAGTCCGACACCGAGGTCGGCCGTGCCGGGCAGTCGCTGATGACCGCCGCCCTCGACGAGCTCTACCAGCAGGGCATCCAGCTCACCGGACAGCGGGTGGTGATCGTCGGTGCCGGGTCGATGGCGGCCCTGTCGGCGCACACCCTCGCCGGGTTCGGGGTCGACCTCACCCTGGTCAACCGGACGTACGAACGTGCCGAGCAACTGGCCCGCGTGGTCGGCGGGACGGCGCTGCCGATGGACCGCCTGGACGCCGCGCTGGCCGGCGCCGACATCCTGGTGACGTGCACCGGTGCCCGCGGCACCGTCGTCACCGCCGAACAGGTCCGCGAGTCCGCGCTCGCCGCGGTGATCGACCTGGCCCTGCCCGCCGATGTCGAGGTCGATGCCGCCCGGTACGCCCCGCTGATCACCATCGGACTGCTGATGGAACGTGACACCGACCACTCCACCGCCGCCCAACTGCGCGATGCGCAGAAGCTCGTCGCCGACGAGACCCGCAACTTCGTCGCCGGCCGCCGGGCCTCCCAGGTCAAGCCGACCGTCGTCGCACTGCGGACCATGGCCCGCGAGGTGGTCGACGCCGAGATGGCGCGGTTGGCCGGGCTCACCCCGGCGATGGCGGAGTCCGATCGGGCCGAGGTCGCCAAGACCGTGCACCGGATCGTGGAGAAGCTGCTCCACCAGCCCACCGTACGGGTGCAGGAGTTCGCGCGCTCCGAGCAGGAGGTGGACTACGCCGCCGCACTGCGTGACCTGTTCGCCCTCGACGCCGACCGGGTCCGGGAGGTCCTCGACCCCGCCTCCGGCGACCCCGCCTGTCACCCGGCCTCCCCGCAGGTGTCGCGGGCCGCACAGGCCGTGTCCCGGGTGCCGGTCGCGGAGGTCGTCGAGTGACCGTCCGCCCGCTGATCCGCCTGGGGGCCCGCCGCTCCGAGTTGGCCCGCGCCCAGGCCCGCTGGGTGGCCGAGCGGCTCGGCGAGCTCGGGGCGCGGACGGCGTTCGTCGGCATCACCACGAGCGGTGACACCGACCGGCGCCACCTCACCACCATCGGCGGCACCGGTGTCTTCGCCACCGCCGTACGGGACCGGCTGAGCGCCGGGGAGATCGACGTGGCCGTGCACTCCCTCAAGGACCTGCCGGTCGCGCCCGCCTCCGGACTGGAGATCGCGGCGGTGCCGATCCGCGAGGACGTCCGTGACGTGCTCGTCGGGGTGGCCCCCGAGGAGCTGTCCGACGGGATGCGGATCGGGACCGGGTCGCCGCGGCGGACAGTCCAGTTGGCGCACTGGGCCCGGGCCCGCGGCCTGGAGTTGCGGATCGAGCCGGTGCGCGGCAACGTCGGCACCCGGATCGACAAGGTCCGGGCCGGCGAGTTCGACGCGGTGATCCTGGCGGCCGCCGGGCTGCGCCGGCTCGGTCTGCTGGCCGGCCTGGCGGCCTATCCCCTGGACGTCTCGCTGATGCTGCCCGCGGCGGGGCAGGCGGCGCTGGCCTGTGAGATCGCCGCGGACGCCGACCCGGACGTGCGGGCGGCGCTGTGCGCACTGGACCACCTGCCGACGCGGCTGGAGGTGACCGCCGAACGGGCCTTCCTGGCCACTCTGGGGGCGGGCTGCCTCGCGCCGGTCGGGGTCCACGCGCACGCCACCGACGGGCTCGACTTGACTATGCGGGCCGTAGCTGGGCAAATGATACCTAGGACCTCCCCGATGCCGGCGGCCACCCCGCTCGACGTCGTGGAGGGGAGCAGCCCCTCCGGGGGGCCCGAGGCCGGAGAGTCAGCCGTGCTGCGGGCCAGGGCGCTCGGCGACCGGCTCGCCCGCGACATGCTGCTCGGACGTCCGACCGACCGGCCCGATGCCTGACCTTGACCCCAGGGCCATGGCGAAGGTGCCCCGGCCGCCGCACGCAGGGAAGAACGAGAGAACGCAGTGACGACGATTCCGGCCTCCAATGAGCAGGACGACATGCAAGGTGGCTCGCCGGTTGCCCGGGCGAGCGGGAGTTCACCGAGCGCACGGCCGGCTGCTGCCGGTCTCGCCACGTTCGGCCCCGTCGGCGGTGTCAAGGTCGGCACGGCCGAGGTCAACGCCGCCCGCGGACGGGTGATCTTCGTGGGCACCGGGCCGGGTGATCCCGACCTGCTCACGCTGATGGCGGTCCGGACGCTGTCCGATGCGGATGCCGTGATCATGGACACCGCCGACCTGTCCTCCATCCTCGACAGCGACGCGGTCACCCTCAAGCCGGGGGTCGACGCGGAGTGTCTGGGGTGCAGCCCCGACGGCAAACAGCTCAGCCCGTCCAACCGGGCCAAGGAAGTGCTCCGCCGCGCCAACCAGGGCGAGCGGGTCGTGCGGCTCGTCAAGGGCGACCCGTTCATGGACGCCGATGTCGCCGACGAGGCCGCGGTGTGCGTCAAGGGCGGCATCGACTTCGAGATCGTCCCGGGGGTGTCGGCGCTGACCGCGGTCCCCGAGTACGCCGGGGTGGCGCTCAACAACGCCGACGGCATCCACTTCGTCACCGCCCCCGACCCGACCTTCCACCGCGCCCAGTCCGCCGTCTGGGCCCCCACCGGCACACTGGTGATCAACACCCGGGTCGACGTCGTCGCCGAGATCGCCGCGGCCGCCCTCGCCTCGGGCCGCCCGATCTCCGAACCGGCGCTGGCTGTCCTCGGCGGCGGGTCGACCGCCCAGACGACGGTCCTCACCACGGTGGCCCAGCTCGACGACGCGGTCCGCGTGACGGGCGCCGCCGACGACACCCACGTGCACGTGATGATCGGCCCGGCCGTGGAACAGCGCGACGACCTCACCTGGTACGAGACCAAACCGCTGTTCGGTTGGCGGGTCCTCGTGCCGCGGACCAAGGACCAGGCCGGGCCCCTGACCGCCCGACTGCGCACCTACGGCGCCCACTCCGAGGAGGTGCCGACCATCTCGGTGGAGCCGCCGCGCAGCCCCCAACAGATGGACAAGGCGATCCGCGGCCTCGTCGAGGGCCGGTTCGAGTGGGTCTGCTTCACCTCCGTCAACGCACTCAAGGCGGTCCGGGAACGGATCGAGCAGTACGGCCTGGACGCCCGGGCCTTCTCCGGCCTGAAGGTCGCCGCGGTCGGCGCTGCCACCGCCGCGGCCCTGCGCGCCTGGGGCATCGAGCCCGAGCTGGTCCCCTCCGGCGAACAGTCCGCCCGCGGGTTGGCCGCCGAGTTCGCGCCGTACGACCCGGCCCTCGACCCGATCAACCGGGTCTTCCTGCCGCGGGCCGACATCGCCACCGAGACCCTCAAGGCCGGCCTCACCACGCTCGGCTGGGAGGTGGAGGACGTGACCGCCTACCGTACGGTCCGGGCCGCCCCGCCACCGGCCCCGACCCGCGAGGCGATCAAGTCCGGCCAGTTCGACGCGGTGGTCTTCACGTCCTCCTCGACCGTACGCAACCTGGTCGGGATCGCCGGCAAGCCGCACTCGTGCACGGTGATCGCCGCGATCGGGCCGCAGACGGCCCGCACCTGCGAGGAGCACGGGCTGCGCGTCGACGTGATCAGTCCCACTCCGTCGGCGGTCGGGCTGGCCGACGCCCTGGCCGGGTTCGCCGCGGAACGCCGTGACGACTATCTGGCCAAGGGCAAACCCGTGCCGAAGCCGTCGGAGACCCGCCGCGGCGCCCGCGCCCGCAAGCGCCCGCTCTGATCCCCGGGCTCCGGCCCCCGCCGTCGGCGGGGGCCGTTCCCGTGCCCCGAAAGGATTCCGATGTCCCTGCCCTACCGCCCCCGCCGACTGCGGGTATCGCCCGTCATGCGCGCCATGGTCGCCGAGACGAGTGTCGACCCGAGCCACCTCATCCTGCCCGCCTTCGTCGTGGAGGACCTCGCCGAGCCGCGGCCGATCTCCTCCCTGCCCGGGCAGCGCCAGGAGACCCTCGACAGCATCCGGGCCGTCGCCGAGGACTGCGCGTCCCTCGGCCTGGCCGGGATCATGCTCTTCGGCGTGCCGACGCACAAGGACGCCGTCGGCTCGGGGGCGGTCGCCGAGGACGGCATCCTCAACCGGGCCGTCGCAGCGGCCAAGGACGCGGTCGGCGACGACCTGCTGGTGATGAGCGACGTGTGTCTGGACGAGTTCACCGACCACGGCCACTGCGGCGTGCTGGACGAGCGGGGCCGGGTGGACAACGACGCGACCGTGGCCCGCTACGCGACGATGGCGGTGCTGCACGCCGAGCACGGTGTCGACGTCGTCGCCCCGTCGGGGATGATGGACGGCCAGGTCGGCGCGATCCGGGACGCGCTCGACGACGCCGGCCACGAGGACGTCACGATCATGGCGTACTCCGCGAAGTACGCCTCGGCATTCTTCGGGCCGTTCCGGGAAGCGGTCGACTCCAGCCTGACCGGGGACCGCAAGGCCTACCAGCAGGATCCGGCGAATGCCCGGGAGGCGATGCGCGAGGTCGAGCTCGACCTCGCCGAGGGCGCCGACATCGTCATGGTCAAGCCGGCCCTGGGCTACCTGGACGTGCTGCGTACGGTGGCCGACGCGGTCGACGTGCCGGTCGCCGCGTACAACGTGTCAGGGGAGTACGCGATGGTCGAGGCCGCCGCCGAACGCGGCTGGGTCGACCGGGAGCGGATGATCGACGAGATCCTCACCTCGATCCGCCGGGCCGGCGCGGACATCATCCTCACCTACTGGGCCCGCGAAGTCGCCCGGGCCCGCCGCTGAACGTACGCTGGGGCACGACGATCCGAAGAGGAGAACCGATGACGCACAGCTCCGACCGATCCGCGGCGGCGTACGCCCGGGCCCGGAAGGTGATCCCCGGGGGCGTGAGCTCCCCGGTGCGGGCGTTCCAGGCGGTCGGCGGCACCCCACGCTTCGTCGCCTCCGCCCGTGGTGCGTACCTCACCGACGTGGACGGCCGGGAGTACGTCGACCTGGTCGGCTCCTGGGGGCCGATGCTGCTCGGCCACGCCCACCCGGAGGTGCTGGCGGCCGTCACCCGCGCCGCCGAGCACGGCACCTCCTTCGGCGCGCCGACCGAGGCCGAGGTCGACCTGGCCGAGGAGATCATCGCCCGCACGCCCGTCGAACAGGTCCGGCTGGTCAACTCCGGCACCGAGGCCACGATGTCGGCGCTGCGGCTGGCCCGCGGCTACACGGGCCGGGACAAGGTGGTCAAGTTCGCCGGCTGCTACCACGGGCACGTCGACTCGCTGCTCGTCGCCGCCGGTTCGGGGGCCGCCACCCTCGGCCACCCGTCCTCGCCGGGGGTGCCCGCCGCGACCGTCGCCGATACCATCGTGTGCGGCTACAACGACCGCGAATCGGTCACCCGTGCCTTCGAGGAGCACGGCGACGAGATCGCCTGCATCATCGTGGAGGCCGCCTGCGGCAACATGGGGGTCATCCCACCGGCCACCGGCCCCGACGGGGAGAACTTCACCGCCTTCCTCGCCCGCACCGCGCACGAGGCCGGGGCACTGCTCATCACCGACGAGGTGATGACCGGGTTCCGGGTCTCCCGGTCCGGCCAGTGGGGCCTGGACGGCTCCCACGGCGACCTGATGACCTTCGGCAAGGTGATGGGCGGCGGCTTCCCCGCCGCCGCACTCGGCGGGCGCCAGCAGATCATGCAGCACCTCTCCCCGGCCGGGCCGGTCTACCAGGCGGGGACGCTGTCCGGCAACCCGGTCGCCACCGCCGCCGGTCTCGCCACGCTGCGGCTGGCCACCGACGACGTGTACGCGACCATCGACCGGCAGTCCGCGCGGCTGCGGGCCGAGGTCCACGCCGCCCTGGACGCCGCCGGCGTGCCGCACGTCATCCAGCACTCCGGCAACCTGTTCTCCGTCTTCTTCACCCCCGACGGCGTCGACGCCGTGCCCGACTGGGACACCTCGGCCACCCAGCGCCCCGACGTCTTCGCGGCGTTCTTCCACGCCCTTCTCGACCACGGCGTGTGGCTGGGGCCGTCGTGCTACGAGGCGTGGTTCCTGTCCGCGGCGCACGACGATGCCGCCCTGGACCGGATTGTCGACGCGCTCCCGTACGCCGCCCGGGCCGCGGCCCGGACCGCGAGCGGGGAGGGGGGTCGATGAGCAACGCCATCGTGCACCTGTGCCGCCACGGCCAGGTGGACAACCCCCGGGGCATCCTGTACGGCCGCCTGCCCGACTTCCACCTGTCCCCGCTGGGCCGGGAGATGGCCGCGCGACTCGGGGAGTACTTCGCGGGCCGGCGGATCGACCACCTGCGCTGCTCGCCCCTGGAGCGGGCCCGGGAGACGATGGAGCCGATCGCCGCCGGCCGCCCGGTGGCCATCGACGATCGGCTGATCGAGGCGCTCAACCGGCTCCAGGGCCGGGTGGTCAACGGCCGCAGGACCGCACTGCTCGACCCCCGGGTGTGGCCGCTGCTGGTCAACCCCTTCCGGCCGTCGTGGGGGGAACCGTACGTGGCGCAGGTCGCCCGGATGGACGCCGCACTCCGGGACGCCGCCCGGGCCGCCCAGGAGGCCGGTGGTGACGGTGGGGTGGCCGTGGTGGTGTCCCACCAACTGCCGATCTGGGTCACCCGGCTCGCTGCGGAGGGCCGCCGGCTGGCCCACCTGCCGACCGGGCGCCAGTGCACCCTCGCATCGGTGACGAGCTTCCGGGTCGGCGACGACGGGATCAGCTTCGTCGGCTACGACGAACCGTGCCGGGATCTGTTGCCGCCCAACCAGCGCAAGGGATTCGTCGCCGGTGCGTGACCCGGGACCTCTCCGACGTGCCCTCACCGCTCTCGCCGGTGGGGTGCTGGTGCTGGCCCTGGCCGGCTGCGGCACCTCCGGCGCCGCCGTCGGATCGACCGCCGACCAGGGTTTCGTCAGCGGCGACGGCGGAGTGACCATCCTCGCCCCCGACCAGCGGCCGGCGGCCCCGGTGGTGTCGGGCCCGAAGCTCGGCGACGACGGTGCGACCCTTTCCACCGACGCCTGGCCGGGCAAGGTCGTGGTGGTGAACGTCTGGGGGTCGTGGTGCGCGCCGTGCCGCGCCGAGGCGCCCGACCTGGTCGAGGCCGCGGACCGGACCGCCGACGTGGCCGCCTTCGTCGGGCTCAACACCCGCGACCTCGATCCGGCCCCGGCGGAGGCCTTCGTCCGCAGCTACGGCATCGGGTATCCCAGCATCTACGACCCGTCGGGCCGCGTGCTGCTGGAGTTCTCCGACCAGTTGCCGCCCAGCGGGATCCCCTCGACCCTGGTGATCGACCAGCAGGGGCGGGTGGCGGCCCGGATCATCGGCCGGACCACGGCGGCGACGATCGTCGGCGTGGTCACCGACGTGGCGAGCGGCTCGTGACCCCCCTCGACATCGGCGCGTGGGCGGCCGGTCTGGCCGCCGGTTCGATGCTGCTCGCCATCCCGGTGGCCCTGGCGGCCGGGATGGTGTCCTTCCTGTCACCGTGCGTGGTGCCGCTGCTGCCCGGCTACCTGTCGTACGCCACCGGCCTGGGCGCCACCGAGGTGCTCGGGGACTCCCGCCGACGGGGACGCCTGGTGCTGGGCACCGCCGGTTTTGTGCTCGGTTTCGCGGTGGTCTTCGTCGCCGCGGGGGTGGCGGCCGGCACGCTCGGTCGGGCCCTGCTCGTCCACCAGGTGCTCATCTCGCGGATCGTCGGGGCGCTCGCGGTCGTGCTCGGCCTGATGTTCGCCGGGGTGATTCCCCTGGGTGACCGGGAGCTGCGGATCCGGCGGCTGCCGCGTGCCGGCCTGGCCGCGGCGCCGCTGCTGGGTCTGGTCTTCGGGCTGGGCTGGACCCCGTGCATCGGCCCGACGCTGGCGGTGGTGCTGTCGCTGGCGATGACCGAGGGCAGCGCGGTCCGCGGCGGCGTGCTGGCCTTCGTGTACTGCCTCGGGCTGGGTCTGCCGTTCCTGGCGGCTGCATTCGCGTTCGGCCGGATCCGGCCGGTGCTGGCCCTCATCCGGCGCCACCAACAGGTGGTGCTGAGGATCGGTGGAGGAGCGATGATCGTGGTAGGGCTGGCGCTGATGACGGGCTGGTGGGACATGCTGACCGGGGTGGCACGCAATTGGGCGGCCGGATTCGGGACGCTGCTGTGAGCAACACGCAGCCGCTGTCGGCGCCGGAGCTGGGCCGGTGGGCCTGGGTCCAGCTCACCTCCATGCGGACGGCCCTGGTGCTGCTCTTCCTGCTCGCACTCGCCGCCGTCCCCGGCGCGATGGTCCCCCAGCGGGCGAACGAACCGGCCGAGGTGTTGTCCTTCAAGGAGGCCAATCCCCGGCTCGGCGAGGTATACGAGACGCTCGGCCTGTTCCACGTCTACACGTCGGTGTGGTTCTCCGCGGTCTACCTGCTGTTGTTCATCTCCCTGGTCGGCTGCATCGTGCCGAGGATCCGCGTCTACCTGAAGGCGCTGCGGGCCGAGCCCCCGGCGACCCCGGCCCGGCTGTCCCGGCTGCCCGAGTCGGCCTCCCTGACCGTCGCCCGGCCGGCGGCCGACGTGCTCGACGCGGCCGAGGCCGCGCTGCGCCGCAAGCGCTTCCGGGTGGTCCGGCGCGGCGACTCGGTGGCCGCCGAGCGGGGCTACCTGCGGGAGGCGGGCAACCTGCTGTTCCACCTGTCCCTGCTCGTGCTGCTCATCGGGGTCGCGTGGGGCCAACTGTTCGGCTACAAGGGGTCGTCGATCGTCGTGGTCGGGCAGGGCTTCGCCAACAACGTCACCCAGTACGACGACTTCAGCGCCGGGGGGTGGTTCCGGCAGTCGGCCCTGCCGGCCTTCGCGCTGACCCTGGACAAGTTCGACGTACGGTTCGAGACCGGCCCGGTGCAGACGGGCGCGGCACGTGAGTTCACCGCCCACGTCACCCTCACCGGGCAGCCCGGGGCGGCGGAGACGAAGGAGACGCTGGAGGTCAACCACCCCTTGCGGATCGGCGGGTCGATGGTGCACCTGTCGGCGCACGGCTACGCGCCGGTCGTCATGGTCACCGACGGCGACGGGAACGTCGCCTTCAACGGCCCGGTCGTCTTCCTGCCGCAGGACGGCAACTTCACCTCGACCGGCGCCATCAAGGCGCCCGACGCGCGGCCGAAGGCGCTGGGCTTCGAGGGCTTCTTCCTCCCCACCGCGACGGTGGACTCCTCCGGGCCGCACTCGGTCTTCCCCGACGCCCTGCGTCCGCAGCTTTTCGTCAATGCCTGGTCGGGTGAGCCGCGCGCTGAGGACGGCACCCCGCACAGCGTCTACACCCTCGACACCACGGGGATGACCCAGATCACCGGCGCGGACGGCAACCCGGTGGCCACCCGGCTCAACCCCGGCGAGTACCTCGACCTGCCCGACGGCCAGGGCCGGCTGACCTTCGTCGGCTACCGGCGCTGGGCGAAGCTGCAGGTCTCCTCGGCGCCCGGGCTGCCGCTCACCGTCGGATCGGTCGGGACCGCGATCCTCGGCCTGATGGCGTCGATGTTCGTCCGGCCCCGCCGGATCTGGGTCCGGGCCGGCGGGACCGGGACCGAGCAGGTCGCGGTGGAGATCGGCGGGCTGGACCGTGCCGAGGCCCGGACCGGGCTGGATCAGGACGTGGCGGATCTGGTCGCCGTGATGGAGGATGGGTCGGTGCACGAGGGCACGCACGACGAAGGGACGCAGCGATGAACGTCGGGGCCTACTCGAACCTGGCCATGGTGACGACCTGGCTGTTCTACCTGCTCGCGATGGCCCTGTTCGGGGTGGAGTGGGCGATGGCCCGCCGGGTCCCGGCCGACGCCGCCGAGGCCGAGTCGGCACCCGTCCCGGCGCTGGTCGGGGCGGGCGGTTCCCCCGACGCTCCGGTGATCCGGTCCCGGGTCGACCCGCTGCCCGCACCGGCCCCCGAGGCCAGTGACCGGTGGGGGCGGATGGCCCTGGCCCTGGCCGGGGTCGGCCTGCTGACCAACGTGGTGGGGGTGGTGCTGCGCGGGGTCGCGGCGGACCGGTTCCCGTGGGGCAACATGTACGAGTTCACCATCACCACCGTTGCGTTCATCATGGCGATCTTCGTCGTGCTGGCGGCCCGGTTCGGGATGCGCCGGCTCGGGCTGCCGGTGACCCTGCTGGTCACCGTGGCCACCGGACTGGCCGTCGAGGTCTTCTATGTCGCGGTGGCCGACCTGGTTCCGGCGCTGCACTCGGTGTGGTTCGTCGTGCACATCGTCGCGGCGTCCTTCGCCGGGGCGTTGTTCAACGTGGCCGGAGCGGTGTCGGCGCTCTATCTGCTGCGCAGCCGGGCCGACGCGAGGGGCACCACCCGCGGCTGGCTCGCCCAGTTGCCGACCCCGCGCCGCCTGGACCTGTGGGCGTACCGGGCGACGGCCATCGGCTTCCCGCTGTGGACCTTCGCGGTTGCCGCGGGGGCGGTGTGGGCGCAGTACGCCTGGGGGCGGTTCTGGGGCTGGGACCCCAAGGAGACGTTCTCCCTGATCACCTGGGTCGTCTTCGCCGCCTACCTGCACGCCCGGCTGACCGCCGGCTGGAAGGGCGCGCGCGCCGCACGGATCGCCGTGGCCGGCGTCGCCTGCTTCTGGTTCAACTTCATCGGGGTCAACCTGCTGTTCTCCGGGCTGCACTCCTACGCCGGGATCTGACCGCTCAGGACTGCGCGATGGTGCGGGCCTGATTGGCGGTGTAGATCTCGTAGACGGCGGTGGCCACCCAGGAGGCCTGGCGCTCCCGGACGGCCAACTGCCGGATGGTCCGGTAGCGGCCGGCCAGCCCGATCCGGCCGGCGACCGGGCGGATCGCGCCGATCGCCTCCAGCAGGGCGGAGGCCGAGGAGCATTCGTCGTCCTCGGTGGCCTCCCGGAAGGGCGCGGACGACCACCAGTGCGCCAGCCGACCGGCGAACGGCGCCGTCACGGCAGGGCCGTGGGGTGGCCACTCGTCGACCGGCACGACGAGGAGGGTTCGTCCGGTGCGGTGGCCGACGACGCCCCGCCGGGCGAGCCGGTCGTACAGGCTGCGCCGGAGGCCCTGCTTGATCCGGTGAATGGCCACCACGGGCCGCCGCGGCGTCTCCGCCAGCATCGCCACGACGGGGTCGAGGATGTCGTCGCCGGTGGGGGACGCGTCGAGGACCCGGATCCGCCCGGGCCGCCGCGGCCGCCCGGGATGGTCGACCCCGATCCGTCCCTGGCGGGACAACTGGCCGAGCACGGAGCCGGCGAGCGCGAGGTCGACGCGGTTCCAGGGGGCAACCAGCCGACCGCTGCGCTGGTCGGTGAGCAGGAGCAGGAGGTTCTCGGCCCAGAGCATGCCTCCAGCGTAGGCGGAGGCCGGCCGCGGCCTCACTACAGTGTGGGTCATGCCTCATTTCGACCTCTGCGTGATCGGGACCGGGTCGGGCAACACCATCGTCGACGAACGATTCGCGGACCAGCAGGTCGCCATCGTCGACGGTGGCATCGGCCCGGACGGCGTCTTCGGCGGCACCTGCCTGAACGTCGGCTGCATTCCCACGAAGATGTTCGTCCACCCCGCCGACCTGGCCGCGGGCGTGGACCATGCCCGGCGGCTGGGGGTCGAGCTGTCCGTCGCGGGCGTCGACTGGCCGGCGATCCGGGACCGGATCTTCGGCCGGATCGACCCGATCGCCGCCGGTGGCTGGCGCTGGCGGGCCGAGGGCATGCCGAATGTCACCCTGGTGGAGGGCACCGGCCACTTCACCGGGGTGCGCCGCTTCGGCGTGGGAGAGACGGAGATCAGCGCCGACCGGTTCGTCATCGCCGCCGGCTCGCGGCCGCGGATCCCGCAGGTCCCCGGCGCCGACCGGGTCGTGTTGCACACCAACGAGACCGTCATGCGGATCGATCGGCTGCCCGAACGGATGGTCATTCTCGGCGGCGGGTACGTGTCCGCGGAGTTCGCCCACATCTTCGCGTCCTTCGGGGTGGAGGTGACCGTCATCAACCGGTCGGACCGCCTGCTGCGCCACGAGGACGAGGACGTGTCGCGCCGCTACACCCAGTTCGCCTCCGACCGGATGCGGGTCCGGCTCGCCGAGACCCTGGCCGCCTTCGAGCCTCTCGACGCCGGTCGGATCCGGGTCCACACCGAATCGCCGAGCGGGCCGCACACGTACGACACCGATCTCGTCCTGGCTGCCGTCGGGCGGATCCCCAACGGTGACACCCTCGACGTCGCCGCCACCGGGCTGAGCCTCGACGAGGCCGGCCGGATCCCGGTCGACGGCCGGCAACGCACCGCGGTCGAGGGGATCTGGGCGCTCGGCGACGTCAGCTCGCGGTGGATGCTCAAGCACGTGGCGAATGCCGAGGCCCGAACCGTCCGGCACAACCTGCTCGATCCGGACCACCCGGTGACGACCGACCACCGGTACGTCCCGCACGCCGTCTTCGGCTCGCCCCAGGTCGCCTCCGTCGGGCTGACCGAGCAGGAGGCCCGCGAGCAGGGCGTACGGTACGTCGCCGCGGTCCAGGAGTACGCCTCGGTGGCGTACGGATGGGCGATGGAGGACCAGGGACACGTATGCAAACTCCTGGCCGACCCGGCCGACGGGCGGCTGCTCGGTGCCCACATCCTCGGGCCTCAGGCGTCGTCGCTGATCCAGCCGCTCATCCAGGCGATGAGCACCGGACTGGACGTCGCCACCATGGCCCGCGGGCAGTACTGGATCCACCCCGCCCTGCCCGAAGTGGTGGAGAACGCGCTGCTCGCGCTGCCGCTCGACCTAGACTGAGCCCCTGTGACTGTGCGCCTGAGGACCTTCTCACCGTCCCGCCGAACCCTTCTCGGCGGGCTGGCGGGGTGGGCCGTGGCGGGCCTGGCCCTCGGCGGGTGCACTCCGGCCGCCGGGCCGTCGACCCCGACCGCGGCGCCGACGAGCGGGTCGGCCGTCGACACCCCGGCGCCGACCGCGACCTCCTGCCGGGAGGCCGTGGCGGCCCTGTCCCCCGCCGAGCAGGCCGGCCAGTTGGTGATGGTCGGGCACTACCTGGACGACGACCCGGCGGCCACGGGACAGCTCGTCGCCGATCATCACCTCGGCGCGGTGATCCTGATGGGCAACACGGACGTCGGTGTGGCCGGCGTGCGCCGCGTCACCGACGGGATCCGGGCCGCCGCCGGGGACGGCGGCGACCAGCTCCTCGTCGCGGTCGACCAGGAGGGCGGCCAGGTCCGCCGGTTGCGGGGCGAGGGGTTCTCCGCCATGCCGTCGGCAGCCGAGCAGGCGGCCGCGGGAGCCGACGCCCTGCGCGGCGACGCCCAAACCTGGGGGAAGGAGCTCGCCGCCGCAGGTGTCGACGTCGACCTCGCGCCGGTCGCCGATGTCGTACCGGCCGATCAGGAGGCAACCAACGAGCCGATCGCCCGGTGGGGTCGCGGATTCGGCAGCGACCCGACGGCGGTGGCGGCCGACGTGACCGCCTTCATCGGCGGGATGCGCGCGGGCGGGACGGCGACGGCCGTCAAGCACTTCCCCGGCCTGGGGAGGGTGACCGGCAACACCGACTTCGCCACCGGCGTCACGGATGACCGGACCACCCGGAAGGATCCGTTGTTGGCCCCGTTCCGCGCCGGGATCGCCGCGGGCACCGACATGGTGATGATCTCCTCGGCGCACTACTCGCGGATCGACCCGGACCGGCCGGCGATCTGGTCGGACACCATCATCGACGGCATGCTGCGTGGGGATCTCGGCTGGACCGGCGTGGTGGTCTCCGACGACCTCGGCGTCGCCGCCCAGGTCCGGTCCGTGGAGCCGGCCGACCGGGCCATCCGTTTCGTGCAGGCCGGCGGCGACATCGCGGTGACCGTCGACCCGTCCCTGGCCTCTGCCATGGTCGACGGGCTGGCCGCGAAGGCCGACGCCGATCCCGCCTTCGCCGACCGGCTCACCGCCAGTGCCGCCCGCGTGCTCGGTCTGAAGGCCACCCGCGGCACCGGGATCTGCGCCGCGGGCTGAGCCCCCGGCCCGCTCATCCGTCGACGGCGAGCTGGTTCATCGCGTCACGGGCCGGCTGGACGAGGTCGGGCACAGTGTCGGGGATGGACGCGTAGTACAGGCCGGCCTCGCCGTCGCCGGTGTCCACGACGACGAGGATCATCCGCTCGCCCTCGGTCTGCAGGCCGTCGATGTGGAAGGAGAGCTGGGACTCCAGCACCCACGCGTCGTGCCCGTCGACCGTGGCCGCCTTGTCCGTGACGTCGTTGCGGGTGACCACCGCGTCCCCGTAGAAGCGGCCCACGACGCACTGGGCGACGATCTGCGCGCCCTCCTGCGGGGAGAAGAAGCCGTCGCCGGCGACCAACTGTCCGATCGTCACGCTGGCCACCCAGTCGCTGCCCAGACCGTCGAAGTTCGGCTGGACCATCACCTGCTGGCGGGACGCGTCGTAGGAGAACGGAAGGTTGTACTCCGGCTCCGGGATCGACCACGGGTCCGCGAGCTGCGGGTAGGAGAGCTTCCCGCCGTGCACCCGCCCGTCGGCCGGGTGGGCCACCGGGCTGGGCGTCTCGGTCGGCGGCGGGGGACAGATGTCGGTGCTCGCCTGGCCCGACGGGTCGTTCACGGTCGGGCCGATCCGGGAAGCGGCCCGGATCCCCCACGTCACCAGCAGCACCAGGACGACCAGGGCGGCCGCCGCGCCGGCCCACCAGGCCCAGGCCCGGTTGTGCCGCGGGGGCTCCGGCGGGGTCGGCCCGTACGGGGGGGCCTGTGGGGCCTGCGGAGGGGCGTCGCGGATCTGGGCGGACCAGCGGGTGCCGTCCCAGTAGCGGTACTTGCCGGGTGTGCCACCCGGATCGGGATACCACCCTGCCTGGCTGCTCATGACGCCGAGTCTAGGTGGTGGGCGGGTTGGTCCCGACCCGGGCGACCCTCCGATCAGCCGAAGCGGCCGGAGACGTAGTCCTCGGTCTGCTTGTTCGACGGGTTCGAGAAGATCTTCTCGGTGTCGTCGTACTCGATCAGGTGCCCGGGCTTGCCGGTGCCGGCGATGTTGAAGAAGCCGGTCCGGTCGGACACCCGCGCGGCCTGCTGCATGTTGTGCGTGACGATGACGACCGTGTACTGCTCCTTGAGTTCCTCGATGAGGTCCTCGATGGCCAGCGTGGAGATCGGGTCGAGGGCCGAGCACGGCTCGTCCATCAGGATGACCTCGGGGTGCACGGCGATCGTCCGGGCAATGCAGAGGCGCTGCTGCTGCCCGCCGGACAGGCCGGAGCCGGGGCGGTCGAGGCGGTCCTTGACCTCGTTCCACAGGTTCGCACCGGTGAGCGACTTCTCGACCAGGTCATCGGCGTCGGACTTGCCGAGCCGCTTGCCGTTGATCTTGTAGCCGGCGAGGACGTTGTCCCGGATCGACATGGTCGGGAACGGGTTGGGCCGCTGGAACACCATCCCGACCAGACCGCGCACGTTCACCGGGTCGACGCCCGCCCCGTAGATGTCGTCGTTGTCGAGCAGGATCGAGCCCTTCACGTACGCCCCCGGGATGACCTCGTGCATCCGGTTGATCGTGCGCAGGAAGGTGGTCTTGCCACAGCCCGACGGACCGATGAAGGCCGTGACGGTACGCGGTTCGATCTCGATGTTGACACCTTCGACGGCGAGGAAGCTGCCGTAGTAGACGTTGACGTCCTTGGCTTCGATTCGTTTGGACATTCTTCGTTGTTCCTTCGTTGTCGTCGGTGCTCAGCGGCCCGAGGTCTTCGGGGAGAACCGGGCGGCGATGAGCCGGGCGAGCAGGTTGAGCAGCATCACCACGATGATCAGCATCAACGCTGCACCCCAGGCCCGGGCGGTCGAGGGGTCCGGCGAGGCCGGTGCGGTCGGTTCCATCAACTGACGATAGATGTACACCGGCAGGGTCATCATCCAGCCGTTGAAGAGATTCCAGTTGACGCTGCTGGCGACGCCGGCGGTGACCAGGATCGGTGCGGTCTCGCCGACGACGCGGGCGATGGCCAGGGTGACGCCGGAAGTGATGCCCGAGATGGCGGTCGGGATGACGACCCGGAAGATCGTCCGCCACTTGCGGATCCCCAGGGCGTACGAGGCCTCCCGCAGCTCGTTGGGGACGACCCGCAGCATCTCCTCGGTGGCCCGCACGACGACCGGGATCATCAGCACGGACAACGCCAGGGCGGCGGTGAAGCCCATGATCTGCTGTCCACCCGAGACGCCCCCGTTGCCCCACTCGAAGAAGGTCATCATGATGCCGGCCGCGAAAAGTCCCGCGACGATCGACGGGATGCCCGTCATCACGTCGACCAGGAAGACGATGGTCCGGGAGAACCAGCCACCGTGGGCGTACTCGACGAGCCAGATCGAGGTGAGCAGGCCGATCGGGACCGAGATGATGGTCGCCATCAGGGTGATCATCAGGGACCCGACCAGGGCGTGCACGATGCCGCCGGCCAGGGGCGCACCCTCGTTCATGGTGGCGCGGTCCTGCACGCCGGTGATGCCGTCCATCGAGCTGGTGAGGAAGCCCGGGTGGACCAGGGTCGGCCCGCCGACGCTGATCACGGTCCAGATGATCGACACGAGGGGGACGAGGGCGACCAGGAAGGCCAACCAGACCAGGGAACTCCACAGGGCGTCCTGGCCGTGTCGGGCACCCTCGACGACGTAGGTCCACACGGTGTAGGAGATGAGGTAGAGCACGGCGGCCAGCACGATCCACCCGGCCCAGCTCCAGCCGGCGATGAGCAGGATGATCGCGGAGAGGACGAGCGACCCGCCGATGGACGCCCAACGGGCCCAGGAGGGCAGTTGGCCGGCGGTGAGCGAGTTCTTCAGGACCCGCCCGCCCTGGGGGGTGCTGGGTTCGACTTCGGTGGCGGTGGACATCAGTTGGCTCCTGAGAACTCGGAGTAGCGGCTGACGACCCAGCGGGCGAGCATGTTCACCAGCAGGGTGATGACGAACAGCACGAGGCCGGCGGCGATCAGCTCGCTCTGGCGCATCCCGAACGCCTCCGGGAAGTTCAGGGCGATCTCGGCCGGGATGGTGTTGTTGCCGACGCCGATGAGGTTGGCGGTGAGCTGACCGCGGGACAGCACGAGGGTGACGGCCATCGTCTCGCCCAGCGCCCGGCCCAGGCCGAGCATGATGGCGGAGACGATGCCGTTGCGGGCGAACGGGAAGACCGCCGCCCGGATCATGTCCCACTTGGTGGTGCCCAGCGCCAGTGCCGCCTCCTGGTGAAGGTTCGGCGTCTGGACGAAGATCTCGCGGCACTGGGAGGTGATGATCGGCAGGATCATCACGGCCAGGACGAGCGAGGCCGTCAGCAACGTACGGCCGGTGGCCGACGGCTCACCGAAGATCGGGATGAAGCCGAGGTTCTCGTTCAACCACTTGTACCCGGGCATGAGCGCCGGGCCGAAGAGGGTGAAGCCCCAGGCGCCGAAGATCACCGACGGGATGGCGGCGAGCAGGTCGATGACGTACCCGACGCCCTTGGAGATCCGGACCGGCGCGTAGTGGGAGATGAACAGCGCCACACCCACGGCGATCGGGGTCGCCACGAGCAGGGCGATGAACGACGTGATCAGGGTGCCGACGACCAGCGGGCCGACGTAGCGCCAGAAGCTGGTGCCGGTGGAGAGCTGGTCCGGCGATGCGGTGATGGCCGGGAGCGACTCGATGATCAGGAACAGCGAGACGACCGCGAGGACCACGAAGATGAGGATGCCGGCGGCCAGGGTGAGCCCGGCGAAGAACCTGTCGCCGAAACGACCCGCGACACCCCCGGAGGACAAGCCGCTCGACGGAGTGACTGTTGCCTCAGACATGAATTTCCCTCCTTTGCTGGATGGAACGGACGAGGATTGCTCCCCGTGCCTGCACAGGCATCAGTGCCGTCACCGGAGGGCGGGTGCAGCGTACGGCCGCCGGGGTGAGCAGGGGGTCCGGAAGAGCGGAGGAGACTGTGGACGGTGGACAGGACGATTGTGCGCACATCACAGAGCAGCCGCCAAGACGGTCCACGGACCGTCCGGCGGCTGCTCCGTTGCTGACTGGTGTCACCAGGGTGCCGAGACGAAGGATCGTCCCATTGTCCCGATGGCTCAGGCGGCCTTGATGGATTCGATCGCGGCGATGGCCTCGGTCTCGGTCTCGCCGGCGACCGGGGCGGAGCCGGCGGCGTCGGCGGCGGCCTGCTGGCCATCCGCCGACAGGACGTAGGTGCCGAAGGCCTTGGCCAGGTCGGCGGTCGCCTGATCCTTGTAGGTGGAGCAGAAGATGTGGTACGAGACCAGGACGACCGGGTAGGTGCCCGCCTCGGTGGTGGTGCGGTCCAGCTTCACGGCCATGTCCTGAGGAGCCTGGCCGCCGACCTTCTCGGCGGTCGAGACGGCCTTGGCGGCGGCCTCGGGGGAGAACGCCACGAACTCGTTGCCGACCTTCACGGACACGGAGGCCAGGCTGCCGATGGCGGAGGCATCGGCGTAGACGATGGCGCCCTCGGTGGACTGGGCCAGGGAGACGACGCCGCTGGTCTTCTGCGCGGACTCACCCTGGTAGGCGGCCGGCCAGGTCTGGGAGGCTTCGTCCGGCCAGGAGTCGGGGGCGGCCTGGGAGAGGTAGTCGGTGAAGTTGTCCGTGGTGCCCGACTCGTCGGCGCGGTGCACCGGGGTGATCTTGGTGTCGGGCAGCTCCACACCCTCGTTGGTGGCGGCGATCTTGGGATCGTTCCAGGTGGTGATCTTGCCGGCGAAGATCTGGGCGATGGTGTCCGCGTCGAGCTTCAGCGGCTCGGTGACGGACGGCAGGTTGTAGGCGATGGCGATCGGGGAGATGTACGCCGGCACGTGGAACGCGCCGTCGGTCCCGCAGACGCTCTTCGACTGCTCCCACTCGTCGTTGTCCATCGCGGAGTCGGAACCGGCGAAGACGTACTGGCCGGCGAGGAAGCCCTCGCGGCCGGCGCCGGAGCCGACCGGGTTGTACTGGACCTGGACACCGGGCTGGACGGACTTGAAGCCCTCGATCCAGGCGTCCATGGCCGAGCTCTGCGACGAGGCGCCGCCGCCGGACAGGGTCCCGGTCAGGTTGCCCGCGGCGGAGGACTCGGATGCGGCGCCGGAGGTGGTCGGCTGCGCCGAGGAGTTGTTGTTGCTGCCACAGGCCGACAGGCCCAGCACCAGCGCGGTTGCAGCGGCGACGGAAGCGCCAACACGCGTGATCTTCACGAGATTCCCTTCGGGGTTGTCTGCAGTCTTGCGGTGGGGCCGCCGGTGGTGGTCCCAACCCTGACGGTAGGGCTGGGTGGTGAAGCGTCGCCCCCCGGCGGGTGAACTCCAGGTGAACGGCGCTGCCTGGGGAGTCACGATTTGGTCACGCAGTGGGGGAAATGCGTCGGGTGGTCTCACAGCTCGCGCTCAGCGGGGTAATGCTCCACGGCGAGCGGCTCCCCGTCGGTGGTGAGGTGGGCGACGACACAATCCGCCGCCTCCATCGGCCGGTTCGGCAGGCCGAGCACCTCCAGCATCGTCGGCAGCACCGGCCGGTGTCCGCACAGCAGCGCCGGGCGGCGCGCGGTGAGGGCGTCCCGGGTGACGGCCTCGGTGTAGGCGAGCGGGCGGGCGGGGGAGACGGCCGCGGTCTCCTCGGTCAGTTCGTCGGTCGTCTCCAGGCGTACGCCGGCGGTCTCGGCGTAGGGCCGGACCGTGTCGGCGCAACGGACCGATCGGGAGGCCACCACCCGCCGGGGGCCGAAGGCGCTCAGCAGCGGCACCAGGGTGCGGGCCTGCCGCCGTCCGCGACCGGTCAGCGGGCGGAGCCGGTCGTCATCCTCCCACTTCACCCGGGCGACCGCCTTGCCGTGCCGGACCAGGAGGATCGCGGTGGTTTGCCCCAGCCCCACCGCCTGGCGGACCAGGGCCCGGTCGGAGTCGAAGGTCAGCAGCCGTTCCGCCTCCGCCTGCGGCAGCCAACGGACCGTGTCCACCTCGTCGTCGACGTCGGAGCCGGTGTCGGCGACCGCCTCGCCGCGCCACCACCGGACCTCCTTGGGGTGCCCGTTCACCGGGTAGCGGGAGGTGTCCAGCGGCGCCGACAGCCGGATCCGTACGCCGGTCTCCTCGGCGACCTCGCGGACGGCGGTGCTCGGGAGGGCCTCGCCATCCTCGCGGTGGCCCTTGGGCAGTGACCAGTCGTCGTAGCGGGGCCGGTGCACGGCCAGCACCTCGGGACCGGTGGGACCGGAGCGGACGACCACCGCGCCGGCGGCGAGGACGGGAAGGGTGCTGCTCATGCGCACGTGCAACCTCGGCTGGAGGGACAGGGGCCGCACCATGATATCGGTCAGCCGGTGGCCGGAACGTACATCACGTCGCGGTGGGTGACCTCGAAGCCGTGGGAGCGGTAGAGATGGACCGCGACCGGCTGGTCGCCCGCCACGTAGAGGATGACGCGGCGGATCCCCGCCGCGCGCAGGTGGGCCAGCCCCGCCAGCAGCAGTGCGGTGCCGATCCCGCCACCCTGGGCGTCCGGATCGACCGCCAGGACATACACCTCGCCGGTTTCGGCGTCGTGACGTTTTGTCCAGTGGAAGCCGACCGCGAGGTCGGCGCGGGTCGCCACCAGCAGGTCCTCGTCGCGGTACCACTGCTGGGCGCGGCGGGCCGCGAACTCGGCCGCATCCATCGCGCCCTGCTCCGGGTGGTGGGCGAAGGCCCGTGCGTTGATCCGCAGGACGGCGGTCTCGTCGGCGGGGCCGTACGGGCGGATCTGCAGGTCCGCCGGGGTTCGGGGGGTGGTGCCGACCTCCGCGTCGGGCAGCTCGGTCGCCATCATCAGCAGCTCCCGGTCGGCGATCAGTCCGCGGGCCGCGGCGAAGGCCCGGGCGGGCGGCAGGTCGCCGAAGGACCACACCCCCGAGTCGGCCGGGAGCCGGGCGGCGGCCAGCAGGGCGGTGCCGACCCCGGTCCGTCGGGCGGTCGGGTCGACGACCATCTGGGCGGTCAACGCGGTGCCGAGACGCTGGAGATTGGCATAGCCGATCGGGCCGGCGGGGCCGTCGGCGACCAGATGGGTGGTCTCGTGGGTGGTGGGAGGCCGGAGACTGATCAGCGCGGCCTCGTTGAGCGGGGCGACGCGATCGGCGCGTTCGATGCGTTCGGCCAGGGCCTCGACCTCGGCGCGGGTGGCCTCGTCGAGGGTCGTCAGGCGACGTACGGGAGCGGTCACGAGTTGTTCGGCTCTGCCACCAGTCGGTAGCCGACATTGCGGACCGTGCCGATGATGCCCTCGTTCTCGGGGCCGAGCTTGGCGCGCAGCCGCCGGACGTGGACGTCGACCGTCCGGGTGCCGCCGAAGTAGTCGTAGCCCCACACATCGGCGAGCAACTGCTCGCGGCTGAACACCCGGCCCGGGTGCTGGAGAAGGTACTTCAACAACTCGAACTCGGTGTAGGTGAGGTCGAGCGGCTGCCCGTTCACCTGGGCCGTGTAGCTCGCCTCGTCGATGGTGACGACACCGGCGGAGATGATGGCGTCCCGTTCCGCCGGGGAGGTGATCAACCGGAGCCGGGCCTCGACCTCGGCCGGCCCGGCGTTGTGCAGGACGAAGTCCTCGAAGCCCCAGTCGCGCGACAGCGCCGGCAGGCCCCCCTCACCGATGACGATGGCCACCGGGGCGTGCTTGCCGCTGGTGCCGATCACCCGGCAGAGCGCCCGTGCCGTGGTGAGCTCGGCGGTCCCGTCGATGAGGATGGCGTCCGGCGGCGGGACGTGCAGCAGTTCGCCGGCGTCCAGGGGGACGACGGTCAACTGGTGGGCGAGCAGGCCCAGGGCGGGCAGTACCTCGTCGGGACCACCAGTGCGAGACGTCATGAGCAGGATTTGCACCGTCGTTCACCTCCAGGCCGAAAAATACCGCGAGTCGACGCCCGGATCACCGCAGGGGAACATTGCGGTTACGCATCGGTGGCCGAGGCACCGCGCAATTCCGTGCTGCTCCACCGGGGTTGGCATGACACCGGAACAGGGTTGTTACTCGTCCGGAACACGATACGTGAGCGTTCGGGTTCAACCCGTGGGACGCGGCGGTAGTGGAGGCTGGTCCATCACCAGGGTCACCGGGCCGTCGTTGACCAGCTCGACCTCCATGTGTGCCCCGAACTCGCCGGTCGACACCGTCGCCCCGAGCGCCCGGAGCGTGGCCACGAACCGCTCGACCAGCGGTTCGCTGACCGGGCGTGGCGCGGCTGCGCTCCAGCCGGGTCGGCGGCCCTTGCGGGTGTCGGCGTACAGGGTGAACTGGGAGACCACCAGGATCGGCGCGCCGGTGTCGGCGGCCGACACCTCGCCGTCGAGGATCCGCAGGTGCCAGATCCGTTCGGCGAGCCGGTCGGCGTACGCCTCGGTGTCGTCGTGGGTGACCGCGAGCAGGACGAGCAGCCCCGGTCGCCCGATCTCGCCGACCGTTCGTCCCTCGACCTGCACCGAGGCCCTGCTCACCCGTTGGATCACTGCACGCACGGGCTCCGAGACTAGCGCCTGCCCTGGACCGCCCCTCCTACACTGGGCCAGTGGCGACTGTGATCTCCGCGCTGTTGATCGTGATCTGCGCGCTGGTGGGCCTGTGGGCCGTGGTCGGGGTCGTCCGGCTGCTGCTGACCCCACGAGGACGGAACTGACATGTTCGAGATTCGCCCCGACCTCAACCCGGCGTTGGTGCCGCTGGCCTGGATGATCGGCCGCTGGGAGGGCACCGGCAAGGGTCGGTGGCCGGGCCAGGGGGAGTTCGAGTACGGGCAGGTGGTCGAGTTCACCGAGAACGGCGGGGACTTCCTGCACTACCTGTCGCAGACCTTCGAGCGCGATGCCGAGGGCCGTCCGGTGCGGCCGCGCTCGATGGAGACGGGGTTCTGGCGGCCGCAGTCGGACGGCACGGTCGAGGTGGTGATGTGCCACCCCGAGGGCTGGAGCGAGATCTGGTTCGGCAAGGTGCAGGGCGCCCGGATCGAACTCGTCACCGACACCGTCGCCCGTACGGTGACCGCCCCCGACTACACCGCCGGGCAGCGGTTGTACGGGCAGGTCGAGGGCGACCTGTTGTGGACCTTCGACCGGGCCACCACCGACCAGGAACTCCAGCCGTACCTGTGGGGACGGCTGCAGCGGACGGCGGTGTGACCATGGGACTCATCCGTGCCGAACAGGGCATCGATGCCGGGGCGGTCGTGCACACCGGCGACCCGATGCGCGAACAGCGTGACCTGGAGCGGGGCGTCGGCTGGGTCGACCTGTCCCACCGGGGGCTCTTCACCGTCACCGGCCCCGACCGGCTGGTGTGGCTGAACGCCATGTGCACCCAGGACCTCACCGGCGCGGCTCCGGGCCGGGGAACCTCGGCGCTGATGCTCGACGCGCAGGGCCACCTCCTCTACCACCTGGCGCTCGTCGACGACGGCACCACCCTGTGGGGGCACACCGAACCGGGCGCCGTGGCGGGGCTGGTCGACTTCCTCGACCGGATGCGCTTCCTGTCCCGGGTCGAGGTCGCCGACCGGACCGGCGACGTCGCGTTGGTCTGGACCGTCGAGGAGCCGTGGGAGGGCCGCCTGGCCACCCGCCGGGCGGCGGACACCCTCGGCGGGACGGATCTCTTCCTGCCCCGGGACCGGCTCGGCACCCTCGCCGATCGGCCGCACCGGGCCGGCCTGTGGGCGTACGAGGCCCGGCGGATCGCCGCCGGCATCGCCAGGGTCGGCGTCGACACCGACGATCGGACCATCCCCAACGAGCTCGGCGTCCCCGGCCCGGCGGTGCACCTGGACAAGGGCTGCTACCCGGGTCAGGAGACCGTCGCCCGGGTGTGGAACCTCGGCCGTCCGCCGCGCCGGCTGGTCCGACTGCAGTTGGACGGGTCGATGGACGCCCTGCCCGCCGTAGGGGCCCCGCTGGTCGTGCGGGACGCCCCGGAGCGGGTGGTCGGATTCGTCGGGTCGTCGGCGCGCCACTTCGAGGAGGGCCCGATCGCGCTGGGCCTGGTCAAGCGCTCGGTGCCCGTCGACGTCGACCTGCTCATCGGTGACATCGCGGCAGCCCAGGAACCGCTGGTCGACCCCGACGCCGGCCTGCATGTGCGGGCGGCGCGGCCCTGAGGTCCGGCGTTACCCGGCGCACATCCGCGTCCCCTACGATGCGGGGTGTGGACTGGTCCGTTGTCGATGCCGCCCTGTTCGATCTCGATGGGGTCGTGACTCCCACCGCCGAGGTGCACATGCGCGCCTGGGCCGAACTGTTCAACGGGTTCCTCGCCGAGGTCGGCGACGATCGCCCCTACACCGACGCCGACTACTTCGCGTACGTGGACGGCAAACCCCGCTATGACGGTGTGCGCCACTTCCTCGCCTCGCGGGGGATCGTGCTGCCCGACGGCACCCCCGACGACGATCCGGCGCAGCGTACGGTGTGCGGGCTGGGCAATCGCAAGAACCTCGCGTTCCGGCACGTCCTGACCCGCGACGGGATCGCCGCCTACCCCGGATCCCTCGCCCTGATCGAGTGGCTGGAGGCGCGCGGCGTGGCGCGGGCGATCGTGTCCTCTTCGCGCAACGCGCGGGTGGTGCTCGCCGCGGCGGGGCTGACCGACCGGTTCGCCGAGATCGTGGACGGGGAGCGGGCGGCGGCCGAGGGGCTGGCCGGCAAACCCGCCCCGGACACGTTCCGCCGGGCCGCCGACCTGCTCGGCGTGCCGTACGATCGTGCCGTCGTGCTGGAGGATGCCATCTCCGGGGTGGCGGCCGGCCGGGCCGGCGGCTTCGGATCCGTGATCGGCGTCGACCGGGGGGTCGGGGCGTCCGCCCTGCTCGATGCCGGGGCCGACATCGTCGTCGCCGACCTGGCCGATCTCATCCCGGCCGCCTGACCGGACCCTGAATCTCCCGCCAAGGACACCACATGGCACTGCGCTACCGCGATTCGCACATCCCGCCGGAACCCATCGACCCGCTGGACCGGACCCGGTTCCCCGCCGATGCCTGGCGCTTGGTGGAGACGTTTCCCAGTCGGGCCGACCTGGGGCAGACCGAGACCCTGTTCGCCGTGGCCAACGGCTATCTCGGGATGCGCGGCAATCCCGAGGAAGGCCGGGAGAGCCACGCCCATGGCACCTTCATCAACGGATTCCACGAGACCTGGCCGATCCGCCATGCCGAGGAGGCGTACGGCTTCGCCCGGGTCGGCCAGACGATCATCAACGTGCCCGACGCCAAGGTGCTGAAGCTCTACGTCGACGACGAGCCGATCAACCTGCCGGTCGCCGATCTGGCCGAGTACGAGCGGTCGGTCGACTTCCGGGACGGGGTGCTGCGCCGGCACCTGGTCTGGAACACGCCCTCGGGCAAGCGGGTCCGGATCGACACCACCCGGATGGTGTCGATGGAGGACCGGCACCTGGCCGTGATGACGATGGACATCACCATGGAGGACGGGTCGGCCCCGATCGTCATCTCCTCCCAGATCATCAACCGGCAGGACGGCGAGGACGAGTACCACACCGGCACCGGCGGCAGGCGGGACCCGCGGAAGGTCGAGGGCCTGACCCGGCGGGTGCTCGAGCCGCAGATGAACTGGGCCAAGGGCCTGCGGGCGATGCTGGGCTATCGGGTGGCCGAGTCGGGGATGACGTTGACGGTCGGGATGGACCACCGGATCGAGACGGAGAACCACTGCGAGCCGCTGATCATGTCCGAGGACGACCTGGCCAAGGTCATCTTCCGGATCCGCGCCGAGCAGGGCAAGCCGATCCGGCTGGTCAAGTACGCCGCCTACCACACCTCCCGGACCGTGCCCGTGCGGGAGCTGATCGACCGGGTGCGCCGCACCCTGGACCGGGCGATGGAATCCACCCCGCGCAACCAACTGGAGCTGCAGCGGAAGTGGTTCGACGCGTTCTGGGACGACTCGGACGTGCTCGTCGGCCAGGATGTCCCGCTGCAGCAGGCGATCCGGTGGAACATCTTCCAGCTCGCCCAGGCGTCCGCGCGCTCGCAGACGTACGGCATCCCGGCGAAGGGGGTGACCGGGTCCGGCTACTCGGGGCACTACTTCTGGGACACCGAGATCTACGTGCTGCCGTTCCTCACCTACACCTTCCCCGACGCCGCCAAGAACGCGCTGCGCTTCCGCTACCTCATGCTGGACGCCGCGCGCAACCGGGCCCGGGTGATGTCGACCCGTGGGGCACTGTTCCCCTGGCGGACCATCAACGGTGAGGAGGCGTCGGCGTACTACGCGGCCGGCACCGCCCAGTACCACATCGACGCCGACATCGCCTATGCCCTGGATCGGTACGTCGACGCGACCGGTGACATCGACTTCCTCATCAAGGAGGGTATCGACGTCCTCGTCGAGACCGCCCGGATGTGGGCCGACCTCGGCTTCTGGATCAACACCGGCCAGGAGGAGTTCCACATCCATGCCGTCACCGGACCGGACGAGTACACCACCGTCGTCAACGACAACCTCTTCACCAACGTCATCGCCCGCTACAACCTGCGCCGGGCCGCGGAGACCGTCGCGACATTGGCGACCACCTGGCCGGACGCCTATCAGCGGCTGACCAAGCGGCTCGACCTGACCGAGGACGAGATCGAGGAGTGGGCCCGCTGCGCCGACCGGATGGCGATCCCGTACGAGGAACTGCTCGGCGTCAACCCGCAGGACGAGCACTTCCTCGAGCGCGAGGTGTGGGATCTGCCCGCCACCCCGGCGGAGAACTTCCCGCTCATGCTGCACTACCACCCGCTGGTGATCTACCGCTTCCAGGTGCTCAAGCAGGCCGACGTGGTGCTGGCGATGTTCCTGCAGGGCGACCAGTTCACCCCCGAGCAGAAGCGGGCCAATTTCGAGTACTACGACCCGATCACCACCGGCGACTCGACGCTGTCGGGGGTGGTCCAGTCCATCATCGCGGCCGAGGTCGGGTATCAGGAGCTGGCGCTGCGCTACTTCTACGGATCGCTCTTCGTCGACCTCGCCGACCGGCACGGCAACGCCAGCGACGGGGTGCACGTGGCCTCGACCGGCGGGGTGTGGACCTCACTCGTGTTCGGCTTCGGCGGGATGCGCGACCACGGCGGCGAGCTGACCTTCGACCCACGCCTGCCCGCTGCCTGGGAGCACCTGATGTTCAAGATCCAGCGCCGCGGGGCGCGGACCCGGGTCCGGCTCACCCGGGAGGCGATCGAGTTCACCCTGGAACAGGGCACCTTCGAGGAGTTCACCGTCCACGGCGTGCGCTACGAGGTGGATGTCGAACACCCGGTGGTGCGGGTCGAGCTGGCCGGGCAGGGGCCGACCATCCCGGGCCCGGTGCCGCCGCAGAACGTCATCGGCAAGCGCCGGGACGGCAGTCTGATCACCGCCTCGGTACCTCCCTCCTTCGGGGAGCTGTAGGACAGCCGCCCCCTTGGAGGACAGCCGCCACGCCCCGTTTCACATGCCACAAGTCGAACCGTGGCTGATGAAACGGGGCGTGGCCGCTGGGTCGGGTGTCGGTGGCTCAGCCGTAGACGACGACCCGGTCTCCGACCCGCACCTGCTTGTACAACCAGTTGATCCCGTTCCAGTCGCGGATGTTCGTGCACCCGTGGCTGCAACCGGCGTAGCCGCGCGCAGCGAAGTCGGGGGAGTAGTGCACCGCCTCGCCGCCGTGGTAGAACATCGCCCGCGGCATCCACGTGTTGTAGAGCGTCGAGGTGTGGTTGTAGCTCTTGAAGTAGACCTTGAACGAGCCGTTGTCCGACGGCGAGGACGGGCAGCCGAAGCGGGCGTCGAGGGTCTTGAGCACCTGGCCGTTGACCATCCAGCGCAGCTTGCGGTCCTTCTTGGACACACACATCGTCCGCCCGGTCAGGCACCGCTTGTCGACCCCGGTGGTCAGGTAGCCGCCCTGGAAGCGCTGGCTGGTCTTGCCGGACACGCCGTACGCGTCCGAGGTCGGATAGCCGTACGAGCCACGCTCGTAGCCGCGGGCCTTGTACATCGACAGCACCGACCCGGCAACCGGATGGGCCCCGGTGGGCCGCGACCAGTACATCAGGCCGCCCTGGAAGATCTGGTAGCAGCCGCCGTTCTTCAGCCCGCACCGTTCGTCACTGACCGGGTAGCGCAGGGAACTCCGCTCCCACCCCATGGCCGACCACTTGGACCTGATGGTGCCGCGGGTCCAGTGGGCGCCGGTGCCGCGGGTCCAGTGGATCGACCCGCCCTGGAAGGTCTGGTAGCAGCCGCCGTCCTTGAGGCCGCAGCGTTCGTCGGTGAGGGGGTAGCCGAGCAGGCTCTGCTCCCAGCCCATGTCCGACCACTTGGACCTGACGGTGCCGCGGGTCCAGTGGGCGCCGGTGCCGCGGGTCCAGTGGATCGACCCGCCCTGGAAGGTCTGGTAGCAGCCGCCGTCCTTGAGGCCGCAGCGCTCGTCGGTGAGGGGGTAGCCGAGGAAACCCCCCTCCCAGGACTGCTTGTGCCAGGCGTCGAAGATCGAGCCGCGGACGAAGTGGGCTCCGGTGGCCTTGGTCCAGTGGATCGAGCCACTCGCGAACCTCTGATAGCACCCGCCGTCCCGCAGGCCGCAGCGGACGTCCTTGCCGCTGCCGTCCTGACCGCTGATGGGTTTGCCGACCGTGGCGGCGCCGACCTCCCGATACTTCGCGGCGACCGCCCGCTGCCCCTCCGAGAGGGCCGCCTTCGGGGCGACGGTACGGGCCCTCGAGGTCGGGCTCGGACTGCTCGACGGGGTCGGGGACGGGCTGGGTGAGCCCGACGGGGTCGCCGACGGGCTCGGCGAGGCGGTCGCCGTCGGGGTGGCCGACGGGCTCGGCGAGGCGGACTCGCTCGGCGCCGCAGTGGCGGTGAGGACACCGACCGGCGTCATCAGGACGGCCGCGGCCGCCAGGGCCACGCCCGTGACGGCTCGGCGCCACGCGCGCGACCGTGGCGCGCGAAAACGTGTGGTCATGGTCTGTTCCCCCCTGGTCAGATGCACCCGTCAGCAGGGCTCCATCCCCGGCGGCCCTGTCCACTGGGTCACGCTACGCGAGTCGAGCGCGCGTGACGAGTCGTTTCCGTCGACCAGGGGTCTACCAGGGAAAGGTGACCTTCCGGTGACGGGGTGGTGACGGGGTCAGCGCTTGGCGCGGCGGGCGGCCTTCGCACGCTCGCTGCGGTCGAGGATGGTCTTGCGGATCCGTACGGCCGCGGGGGTCACCTCGAGGCACTCGTCGGCGCGGCAGAACTCCAGCGCCTGTTCCAGGCTGAGCACCCGCGGCGGGATGAGCCGCTCCAGCTCCTCACCGGTGGAGGAGCGCACGTTGGTCACGTGCTTCTCCTTGGTCGGGTTGACGTCCATGTCGTCGGGGCGGGAGTTCTCCCCGACGACCATCCCCTCGTACACCTCGTCGCCGGGTTTGATGAACAGGGTGCCCCGTTCCTGCAGGTTGAACAGGGCGTACGAGGACACCACGCCGAGCCGGTCGGCGACCAGGGAACCGGTGGGCCGGGTGCGCAGTTCGCCGACCCAGGGTTCGTACCCCTCGAAGACGTGGTTCATCAGGCCGGTGCCGCGGGTCTCGGTGAGGAACTCCGTGCGGAAGCCGATCAGCCCCCGGGACGGCACGACGTACTCCAGCCGCGCCCAGCCCGAGCCGTGGTTGGTCATCGAGCGCAACTGCCCCTTGCGGGTGCCGAGCATCTGGGTGACGGCGCCGACGTACTCCTCGGGGACGTCCACGGTGAGGAACTCGGTCGGCTCGTTGAGCTTGCCGTCGATCATCCTCGTGACCACCTCGGGCTTGCCGACGGTCAGTTCGAAGGACTCCCGCCGCATGGTCTCGACCAGGACGGCCAACTGGAGTTCGCCACGGCCCTGCACCTCCCAGGTGTCGGGGCGTTCGGTCGGGTTGACCCGGATCGCCACGTTGCCGATGAGTTCGCGGTCGAGGCGGGCCCGGAGCAGCCGGGCGGTGAGGTTCTTGCCGGACTTGCCCGACAGCGGTGAGGTGTTGATCCCGATCGTCATGGAGATCGACGGCTCGTCGACCGTGATCAGCGGCAGCGGCTTCGGGTTGTCCGGGTCGGAGAGGGTCTCGCCGATGGTGATGTCGGGGATCCCGGCGATGGCCACGATGTCGCCGGGGCCGGCCGTCTCGGCAGGCACCCGGTCGAGGGCCTCGGTCTTGAGCAGTTCGACCAGCTTGACGTTCTCGATCGACCCGTCGCGCTTGCACCAGGCGACCGTCTCCCCCTTGTGCAGCTCGCCGGCGACGATCCGACACAGGGCCAGCCGGCCGAGGTAGGGGGAGGCATCCAGGTTGGTCACGTGCGCC
>CAZGWN010000027.1:0-40601 GCA_964528755.1 uncultured Propionibacteriaceae bacterium | reverse complement strand
ACAGGATCCACACCTTGTTTCATATGCCACAAGTCGACTCGTGGCATATGAAACAAGGTGTGGCCGCTGGGTCCTGGACGGGCCGGGGGGGCGGGTCCTGGACGGGCCGGGTGGCCGCTGAGCCCCCGGGAGTCACCGCTCGGCCATGTTTCATCCGTGTGACATCGGCGTTCCTGCCGGAGGTCACCCCGCCCGCCGGCGGTAGTCTCCTCACGGCCCCGCGGGTAGCGGGCTTCTCGGCAGAGGGGACGTCCCATGAGCTCACCGGATCGGCGCCGCACCCGGTGGACCGCACTCACCCGGGTCCTCGCCCTGGTCGGCCTGCTGGCCCTGATGGCCGGGATCACGCCCGCCCACGCAGCCACCCCCGATCCGGCGAACCGGCCGGCGGCGGGTCGGCACTACGTGGTGGGCACCGATACGACGTACGCCCCCTTCGAGTACCGCGGCGCCGACGGTGCGCTGATCGGCATCGACATGGACCTGCTCCAGGCCATCGCCGAGGATCAGGGCTTCACCGTGGAGGTCCGGTCGCTCGGATTCGACGCGGCGGTCCAGGCGTTGCAGTCCAGGCAGGTCGACGCGGTGATGGCGGGCATGTCGATCACCGAGGAGCGGCAGAAGGTCTTCGACTTCACCGATCCGTACTACGACACCGGCATCCAGTTCGCCGCGCCGGAGAACTCGCCGGTCAACAGCCTGGAGGACCTGCGGGGCAAGCGCGTCGCCGTCAAGACCGGCACCGCCGGTGCCGACTACGCCGAGTCGATCAAGGACCAGTACGGCTTCACCACCGTCGCCTTCGGCCAGACCGCGGACATGGTCAACGACGTCTCGACCGGCGGATCCGCCGCCTACGTGGAGGACTACCCGGTCGTGGCGTTCTCCATCCAGCAGGGCAGCGGGATGAAGCTCGTCGGGGACCCGGCACCCGCCGGATCGTACGGTCTGGCCGTCAACAAGGGCACCAACCCCGAGCTGATCGAGGCATTCAACCAGGGGCTGGCCAACGTGCGGGCGAGCGGCCGATACGACGACATCGTCGCGAACTACCTGGGCGATCAGGGCAGCGCCCAGCGGGACAACTTCGGCAGGCTGATCCTCGACACCCTGCCCGTCCTGCTCAAGGGGCTGGCCGTCACCCTGGGGGCCGCCGGGCTGTCCATCCTTTTCGCGCTCGTGCTGGGCGTGGTGTTCGGGTTCTTCAAGGTGTCGGGCAACCGGGTGCTGGCGGGGATCGCGGGGGCGTACGTGGCGGTCTTCCGCGGCACCCCGGTGCTGGTCCAGGTGTTCTTCTTCTACTTCGGGGTGCCCGCGGCGACCGGGATCACCCTGACCGCGTTCGTCGCCGGCGTGATCACGCTGAGCCTGAACGCCGGCGCGTACATGACCGAGATCGTCCGTGGCGGCATCCAGGGTGTGGATCGCGGCCAGATGGAGGCGGCGCGATCGCTCGGCCTGCCCTACCTGCCGGCGATGCGCAAGGTGGTGCTGCCACAGGCGATCAAGCTGATGACACCCTCCTTCATCAACCAGTTCATCATGACCCTGAAGGACACCAGCCTCCTGGCGGTCATCGGGCTGGGTGAGTTGACCTATCAGGGCCAGCAGATCATCGCGACGAACTTCCGGTCCTTCGAGATGTGGCTGATCATCGGCGTCCTCTACTTCGTCGTCATCGGCCTGCTGACCATGGCATCCAACCGCCTCGACCGGAGGATCAACAGATGACCACGCCAACCCCGACCCCGGCCGATACGCGCCCCGACGTCATCGAGGTCACCGACCTGGCCAAGTCCTTCGGTGACAACGTGGTGTTGCGCGACATCGACCTGACCGTCAAGGAGGGAGAGGTCGTCGCCATCATCGGCCCCTCCGGCGCCGGCAAGTCGACCCTGCTGCGCTGCTTCAACAAGCTGGAGGACGTCACGTCGGGCACGGTGGTCGTCGCCGGGCGTGACCTGACCGATCGGGGCACGAACCTCGACGCGGTCCGCCAGCAGATCGGCATGGTCTTCCAGCACTTCAACCTGTTCCCGCACATGAGTGTGCTGGACAACGTCATGTTGGCGCCGCTCCAGTTGCACAAGGGCAGTCGCGAGGAGATCCGCGCCCGGGCGATGGATCTGCTCACCCGGGTCGGGCTGGCCGACAAGGCCGATGCCCGCCCCGGCCAGCTCTCCGGCGGGCAGAAGCAGCGGGTGGCGATCGCCCGGGCGCTGGCCATGGAGCCGAAGATCATGCTCTTCGACGAGGCGACCAGCGCGCTCGACCCGGAGATGGTCGGCGAGGTCCTCGCCGTCATCCGCGACCTGGCCGGTCAGGGGATGACCATGGTGCTCGTCACCCACGAGATGGGCTTCGCCCGCGAGGTCGCCGACCGGGTCGTCTTCATGGCCGACGGCGTGCTCAAGGAGCAGGGCACGCCCGAGGAGCTCTTCGAACACCCGCGTGACCCGCGCACCCGCGACTTCCTCAGCAAGGTGCTGTGAGGCCGGCGCAGATCGCCACGAACCGGTCGTCGAGGGCGGGGGGCTGTCCGTGGCCCATCCCGGCGAAGAGGTCCAGCGTGGCGCCGGGGATCCGGCTCGCCAGTTCGACGCCGGCGGCCGGCGCGATGAGCGGGTCCTCCGTCCCGTGCGCGATCGCCGTGCGGCAGCGCAGCGAGCCCAACCGGCCCGACCAGTCGGGGGTGGCCGCCATCGCCCGGGCCAGCCGCACCTTCGCGGTCGGGTCGTGGTCCCGGGCGTACATCAGGCGACCCAGCGCGGCCAACTCGACCGGATCGTACGGGTAGCCGGACCCGGCCAGCGGCATCGTCGAAGCGACGAAGTCGGCCACCCAGGGGTCCTCGGGCAGCACCGGCCCCGGCTCGGGGACCGCGCCGCCGGACGTGCGGGGCGCCGTGTAGAACAATCCCAGCCCGCCGACCAACTCCGGATGGGCCAGAGCGGACAGTTGGGCGACCATGCCGCCCATCGAGCGGCCGCACACGATCGCCGGCGACTTCGACAGGACGTGGATGAGTCCGGCGACATCCTCGGCCGGGGCCCTCAGGTCGTACGTTGCCCCAGGGAACCTCTGGGACCGGCCCGAGTCACGGTGGTCCAGGCGCACCACGCGGAAGCCGCGCGCCGCCAGGCGTACGCAGAACCGACGTGACAGGTTGACCAACTGCGCGCCGTACCCCTCCAACTGGACCTGCAGCGGCGCGTCGGGCTCGCCGAAGACCTGCAAACACAGCCGGGTCCCGTTCGCCGCGGCGACCAGGGTGTCCTCGCCCGTCGGGATGTCGGACAACGGGCGCGTCCACAGTGGCAGGGTGTCCACGGCCCCGACGCTAGCAGCCGGCGCAGACAATGGGGTCATGCCCGATGTCCTGTCACTCAGCCCCGCGGTCCGGACCGTCACCCGGACCGGGCCACCGGGACGCCGGGAGGCACGCCCGATCGCCTACTACCTGGCCGCCCGGATCGGCGGGCGGGACCTGACCGGGCTGGTGCCGCACGCGTACGGTCTGATCACGCCGCTGCAGGGTTGGTGGGTGGAACAGGTCTCCCCGGTGATCGACGAGTGGTTGGGTCGGACCTCGGGCCTGCGGCTGCCTGACGGGTTCGAGCCGATCCGGCGTCTGCCCGAGGGTCGGGTGCCGCTGCTGGTGGGCCCGTGGGACGACGACCCCGGCTGCGGCTGGCTGACCTGCCGGATCGAGGTGGCGCGCGCCACCGTCGCCTGGCGGGACCTGCGGTGGGAAACCGGACCGGCTGCCGGGTCGCGGCCGGTCACTGGGCCGACGGCCGGGTGGGTGTTCGACCGGGGGAGGTACGTGGCCACGCTCGAGGCCGCCCGCGCGGCGGTGGCCCTGCTCCCGCGGGTCGATCCGGATGCGCCGGACCATCCTGCCCCGATCCCGGGCGTGCCGCGATGGGCCAGGCCGGCGTGGGCGGGGTGGCAACGGCTGCGGCACGGAAATGTCTGAGCCGGCTGCTTCACTGATGGAGGCCGGCGGAGGTCCGGTGAGACAGGAAAGGGGACGACCATGGCGAGCATGACCGACCCGACGGGTGCGACCGACCCGACGGGCGCGACCGGCCCGGCACGGGAGGCGCCCGGCGCACGCTACGGCAGTTGCGGGCCGATGCCGGATGGGCTGGACCCGGATTCCTTCATCGTCCGGCACCTGAGCGCGTGGGACCGGAGCCGCGCGGAGGCAGCCGCGAGCGCCGAGCTCTACGCCGCCGAGGACCGGCTGATGAAGTGGATCGACCGCGGCAGCGTGCGGCTCGACGGGGTGACCTGGGCGCCCGAGGCGGATCCCCTGTTCGAGAACCTGGCGCAGGTGAAGCGGTTCTGCCACGACGCCTGCGACCGTCTCGGCGTGCCGCGCGTGACGGTGGCCGAGCGGCGTGGGGCGGATCGGGCGGAGTACGAGATCGGGTCCATGACGATCCGACTCCCGCCGATCGGGCTGGGCGGCGTGTGGGCGATGCGGGGGCTGGTGGTCGCCCACGAGCTGGCCCATCACCTCACCGCGGTCGGGGGCAGACTCGTCGGCGGCCCGCACGGGCAGACCTACCGGCTGAGGCTGGGCCACGTGCTGAACGTTCTGGGCTATCCGGTGCAGGCTCAGTTGCTGGAGCTGGCCCTCACCGCCGGCCGGGGAGACCGCGCGCAGGACACCTGGCGGGAGCGGATCGCCGCGATCCTGCGTCAGGCCGAATCGACGCCGCATCCGGAGGAGGCGGCGACCTTCCAGGCCCGGGCCCAGGAACTGGCCACCCGCCACGCCATCGACCTGGCCGTGGCCGCTGCCCGGGACCGTAGCGAGGGTCGTGCCGCGGAGCAGCCCGAGGAGGCCCGGATCGCCATCGGCACGCATGGCCAGCGCTGGCTGCGGGTGCACTGCCTGCTGTTCTTCGCGGTCGCCGGTGCGAACGATCTGGAGTGCCTGGTCGCCCGCGACCTGACCACCATCTATGCACACGGCATGCCGTCCGACCTCGATCTGGCCGTTGCCCTGTACGAGTCGCTGCGTGCCCAGATGCGCCTGGCAGCCGACCGATGGATCCGCAGCGGCGGATGGAAGCAGGAAGGAGTCCACCCGACGACCGAGCGGGGCTCGTTCTATGACGGCTTCGTCGTGGCTGTCCAGGACCGCCTCGACGAGTCCCGGCGGCGGGTGCTCGCGCAGGCGAACGCCACCGCCGATGGCAACGGCGGTGACGGCCCGGCGGTGACGGCGTCGGGGGAGGGGCCGGGCACGGAGGTGTCGAGCGTGGCGCTGGCGCTGATGGACAAGCGGCGTCGAGTGAAGGCGTTCCACGAGGAGATGATCGCCAAGTACAAGCCGGGCAAGGGCCGCGCCGGCCGCCACGACCGGTTCTTCTCCGAGACCGGCTTCGCGGCCGGCACGGCGGCCGGTCGGCGGGCCGCCATGGGGTGGCGGCAAGGGGCGATCGGGCGATAGGAGGCTCGCCGCGCCGTCTCCCTACACTGGGTGGGCACGTGACGTTGCGCACACGCCGATCGACAGGAGTCATCCACATGGCCAACCACCTGGTGAACTCGATCAGCCCCTATCTCCTCCAACATGCCGACAATCCCGTCGACTGGCGCCCGTGGGGTCCCGAGGCCTTCGCGGAGGCGGGCCGGCGCCAGGTTCCGGTCCTGCTGTCCATCGGGTATGCGTCCTGTCACTGGTGTCATGTGATGGCGCACGAGTCCTTCGAGGACGACGGCGTCGCGCGGCTGACCAACGACCACTTCGTGGCGATCAAGGTCGACCGGGAGGAGCGTCCGGACGTCGACGCCGTCTACCTGGCCGCGGCCCAGGCACTCTCCGGCCAGGCCGGCTGGCCCCTGACGGTCTTCACCACCCCGGACGGGCGTCCGTTCCAGGCCGGCACGTACTACCCGCCCCAGCCGCGCGACGGACTGCCCGGCTTCGGACAGTTGCTGCGAGCGGTGATCCGCGGGTGGGACGAGCAGCGCGAGGCCCTGGAGGCCTCCGCCGCCGAGGTGACCGACCATCTCGTCGAGGTGTCGGGCCGGGCGGTCGCCGCCATCCCGCTCAGTCTGGGCGCCGAGGACGTGGACCGGGCCTGGGAACGGCTGCTGCCCGATTGGGACGCGGTCAACGGAGGGTTCGGCCGGGCGCCGAAGTTCCCCGCGGCGATGGTGCTGGAGGCACTGCTCAGCCTCGCCGACAACGAGGCGGTCGCCGCCGACCGGCGGGCCCAGGCGTCCGACATCGCCGCCGGGTCGCTGGAGGCGATGGCCCGCGGCGGGATCCGCGACCAGATCGGCGGCGGCTTCCACCGCTACACCGTCGATGCCGGCTGGGTGGTGCCACACTTCGAGAAGATGCTCTACGACAATGCGTTGCTGCTCGGGGTCTACAGCCACGCCTGGCGGGCATCCGACGACGCGGCCCGCCGGACACTGTTCGGGCAGGTCGTCGAGGACGTGGTCGGCTGGCTGCTGCGCGAGATGGTCACCCCCGGCGGCGGGTTCGCGGCCGGTCTGGACGCCGACTCGCGCGACCCGTACGGAGAACTGGCCGAAGGCGAGTACTACGTGTGGAACCCGGCCCAGATCAGTCAGATCTTCGGCGACGGCGACCGCTGGGTGTGCGAGCTGTTCCGGATCACCGACCCCGGGACCTTCGAGGGCTATGCGTCCACCCTCCAACTGCCCGTCGACCCCGCCGGTCTCGGCGACCCCACCGGTGCGCGCTATCGGGCGGTCCGGGAACGGCTTGCCGAGGTGCGCTCCCGCCGTGCCGCCCCGGCCCGCGACGACAAGGTCATCGCCTCCTGGAACGGGTGGACGATCTCCGCACTGGTCCGGGCCGCCGCCACGCACGGCCGGCCCGAGTGGCTGACCGCGGCGACCCGGGCGGCCGATGCCGTGTGGTCCACCCACCTCGTGGCGGGGCGGCTGCGACGGGTGTCGCGCGACGGGAGGGCCTCCGAGGCGCCGGCGATGCTCGACGATCACGGCGCCCTGATCGAGGCGTACGCCCTGCTGGCCGGGGCGACCGGCGATCAGGGCTGGATCGACCGGGCGATCACGCTGGTCGACCTCGTCACCGACCACTTCGGGGCCGACGACGGCGGTTGGTGGGATGCCCCCGACGACGATGAGGGACTGCTGCTGCGTCCCCGGTCGCCGGAGGACAACGCCACACCGTCGGGCTGCGCCTCGATGGTCGCCGGGCTGCGCGAGCTGGCCCGGGTGACCGACGAGGAGACGTACGACGCGCGGGCCGACCGTGGGGTCCGCACCCAGGGCTGGCTGATGCGTACGGCTCCCCGGTTCGCCGGGACGGCCCTGGCCGACACCGTACGGCGCCTGATCTGAGGAGGGCCTGATCCGGCGGCGACCATCCGGCGGGGACGACCCGGCGGGGACGATCCGAGGTCGGGGAATCCCTCAGAGATGTGCCCCGAGGGCGAGGGAGATGGCGAGGTAGTGACAGACCGCGGCGATCGCGGTCGCCGCGTGGAAGATCTCGTGGTAGCCGAACCAGCGCGGGCTCGGGTCGGGCCGCTTGCGTGCGTACACCACGGCGCCGAGGGTGTAGACCACGCCGCCGAGCACCAGCATGACGACCACTCCCGGGCCGCCGTTGCGCCAGAACTGGACCATCCAGCCGAGCGCCGTCCAACCCATCGCGATGTAGAGCAGCGTGTAGAGCCAGCGCGGCGCGGACAGCCAGAAGATCCGGAACAGGATGCCCGCCGCCGCGACCCCCCACACGATCGACAGCAGCAGCACCCGCGACGTCCCGCTGGTCAGCGCCACCGCCAACGGGGTGTACGTGCCGGCGATGAACAGGAAGATGTTGGAGTGGTCGAGCCGGCGCAGGAGCGCCGTCGCCTCCGGGCCCCAGTAGAAGCGGTGGTAGAGAGCCGAGCAGCCGAACAGGATGATCGCGGAGAGGGCGTAGACCGCCACCGCCGCACGCAGGCCCGCGGTGGGGGCCCAGATGAGCATGGCCAGGCCGGCGAGCAGCATGACCGGGGCCATCACGGTGTGGATCCAGCCGCGGACCAGCGGCTTGTCGGGACCCTGGTAGTCCAGGGGACGGCGGAGGGAAGTGACGGGCATGGGCGACTCCTGGACAAGCGACGGTCCCGTAGGCTACGGGTACGTCAGGAACGGTAGTCCTGCCGGACGCCCCGGGCCAGATCCGGGTGCGCGGAGTGGATAGGGTGGGATCATGTCCCGCCTCGACCGCGTCCGCGAGTTGGTCGACCGGCTGCACCCATCCACGTTGCTCTACTCCACCTACGAGCACCGGCTGCTGGCGGAGTTGGACCCCGACGCCCTGCCGCGCCACGTGGCCGTGCTCGCCGACGGGAACCGGCGCTGGGCACGGGCGAACGCTCCCGGGGAACCGCTGGTCGCGGGTTATCGCGCCGGCGCCGACAAACTGCGGGAGTTCGTCGCGTGGTGTGACGAGATCGGCATCCAGATCGTCACGCTGTGGGTGCTGTCCACCGACAACCTCAAGCGGTCGCAGGACGAGGAACTCGCACCGCTGCTGGAGGTGATCGCCGACCTGGTGACCGGGATGGCCCGGACCGGGCAGTGGCGTGTCCAGCCGGTCGGGGCGCTCGACCTGCTGCCTGCCGACATCGCCGCGCGACTGCGGGCCGCCGACACCGCCACCGCCGACAGCGACGGGATGCACATCAACGTCGCCGTCTCGTACGGGGGCCGGCACGAGTTGCGCGACGCGGTCCGCGAACTGCTGGAGGAGAAGGCGCGCGCGGGGAGCACCATCGACCAGGTCGCCGCGACGCTCGACATCGACGAGATCGGCGCACACCTCTACACCGCCGGTCAGCCCGACCCGGACCTCATCATCCGGACCTCCGGGGAGCAGCGGCTGTCGGGATTCCTCATGTGGCAGTCGGCGCACAGCGAGTTCTACTTCTGCGAGGCGCTGTGGCCCGACTTCCGCAAGGTCGACTTCATCCGCGCGCTGCGCTCCTACAGCCAGCGGGAACGCCGCTACGGCCGCTGACGCGCCCGGCGCCCGACCCGCCTGCCGGACTCGCCTGACCGACCTCGTGTCAACCCTGAATCGGGGACAGTGTCGTGTCGGCCGTCCGACAGTTGGGTGAACGCCGGGTTAAACCTGCCCTGTGGCGTGGCGAAGAACGGGGCCGTACCCACCGGCGGGGTACGTTAGCCCCACGGGCAGAGGGGAAGCTGCCCGTCCGGAAGGATCGTAGATGACCCGACCCATCGGACCATCGGTACGGGCCGGCACTGTGGGCCCAGCGACATTTCGGCCATTCACGTAACGTGCGTGGCCGGGCAGATGCGCGCGGCCACGCCGGAAGGAACCATCGTGCAGGAGACCACCTCTGCCGGGCGTCGTACGTACGTGATCGACACCTCGGTGCTGTTGAGTGATCCGCGTGCCCTCAGCCGCTTCGAGGAGCACGACATCGTGCTCCCGATCGTGGTGATCACCGAGCTGGAGGCCAAGCGCCACCACCCGGAACTGGGCTTCTTCGCTCGCAGCGCCCTGCGCTACCTCGACGACCTGCGCATCCGGTTCGGCCACCTCGACCGGCCCGTCCCGGTCAACGACGTCGGGGGCACGCTCCACGTCGAGCTCAACCACGCCAACCCCGACCTTCTGCCGGTCGGATTCCGGCTCGGGGACAACGACTCCCGCATCCTGGCGGTCGCGCTGAACTACCAGGCGGAGGGGGCCGACGTCTCGCTGGTGACCAAGGACCTGCCGCTGCGGGTGAAGGCGTCGGCGGTCGGGTTGGAGGCCGACGAGTATCGCAACGAGCTCGTCTCCGACTCCGGGTGGACCGGGATGGCCCAGGTGGAGGTCACCTCCGCGGACCTCGGCCGGCTGTACGAGGACGGGTTGATCGACCTGGACGCGGCCCGCGACCTGCCCTGCCACACCGGGCTGGTGCTCAGCGCCCCCGGATCGACCGGGCTCGGTCGGGTCACCCCCGGCAAGCAGGTGCGGTTGGTGCGCGCCGAAGGCCAGGCCTTCGGCATCCACGGCCGCTCCGCCGAGCAGAAGATCGCCCTCGACCTGCTCCTGGACAGCTCCGTCGGCATCGTCTCGCTGGGTGGGCGGGCCGGCACCGGCAAGTCCGCCCTGGCGCTGTGCGCCGGGCTGGAGCAGGTGCTGGAACGTGAGCAGTTCGAGAAGGTCATCGTCTTCCGCCCGCTGTACGCGGTGGGGGGCCAGGACCTTGGCTACCTGCCCGGCAGCGAGGGGGAGAAGATGGCCCCCTGGGCGCAGGCGGTCTTCGACACCCTCGGGGCGGTCGCCCACCGCAACGTCATCGACGAGGTGTTGGAACGGGGTCTGCTGGAGGTCCTGCCGCTGACCCACATCCGCGGCCGGTCCCTGCACGACGCCTTCGTCATCGTCGACGAGGCCCAGTCCCTGGAGCGCAATGTCCTGCTGACCGTGCTCAGCCGGATCGGGCAGAACTCCCGGGTCGTGCTCACCCACGACGTGGCGCAGCGCGACAACCTGCGGGTCGGGCGTCACGACGGCGTCGTGGCCGTGGTGGAGAAGCTCAAGGGCCACCCGCTCTTCGCCCACGTCACGCTGACCCGCTCGGAGCGCTCCCCGATCGCGGCGCTGGTCACCGAGATGCTCGAATCCCCGCTGCTCTGACGTGCGACACCGGCAAGCCTGCCCCGGCGGACCCGTACATCTTCGTATCGGGCCTTGTCGGGGCAGGTTCGTGCCGCAAGGGGTGACCCGGTGTGCCGGGCCGGGGAGCGATGTCACAGAATGGCCACGATGAACACGCGCCGCGCCCCAGTGATCGCGACGGCGGCCTCAACGTTGGTGGGGCTCGCTGTCCTCTCGACGACCTTCCTGATGAACCGACCCGTGGCGCTGGAAGCGGTGCCCGCCCCGGACGCGCTGGTCAGCGTTCCCGCCGATGCGGTGGACAACCGGACCCCCGCTCCCGCCCGCGACGAGGAGCGTCCGGACCTGTCCGGGGTGGCCTCCGATCGGCTGAAGGCGCAGGCGGACCTGGCCAGCAGCATCGGGTCGCGGGACCGGGAGCTGACCGCCGCCCAGCGGGCACGACGGGCCGCGGCCGACCAGAAGCTGCTCAAGGAGGCACTGGCCGAGGCGAAGGAGGCGAAGCGGGCCGCCGAGCAGGCCGAGCGCCGCGCGGCCGAGGCCAAGAAGGCCGCCGCCAAGAAGGCGGCGGAGGCCACGACCGTGTCGACCGACGTGGCGTCGGTCAAGAAGGTGGCCCGCGCGATCGCGTCGAGCACCTACGGCTGGGGTGACTCCGAGTTCGCCTGCTACGACCGGATCATCACCCAGGAGTCGGGCTGGAACTACACGGCGACCAACCCCAGCTCGGGGGCGTACGGCATCCCGCAGGCCCTGCCGGCCTCGAAGATGGCCTCGGCGGGGTCCGATTGGCGGACGAACCCGGCCACCCAGGTCAAGTGGGGGTTGTCGTACGTGAAGGGTCGCTACGGCACCCCGTGCCAGGCGTGGTCGTTCAAGTCCTCCCACGGGTGGTACTGAACCTCCGCGTCTGCGTCACCTCCGCGTCTGCGTCGGAGGTGGGCGTCAGCCCGAGCTCAGTCCTCCAGGGCATGCCGTAGCAGGCTCGCGGCGTCGCGCGGTCGCTCGGCCTGGGTGACCGCGCGGACGACGACGATCCGGCCTGCCCCGGCCGCCCGCAGCGGGGCCACCCGGCCGGCGTCGATGCCGCCGATGGCGAACCACGGCTTGTCCCCGATCTCCGCGGCGTCGGCGACGAGGTCCAGCCCGACCGGTGGGCGGCCGGGCTTGGTCGGGGTCGCCCACACCGGCCCGACGCAGTAGTAGTCCACCCCGGCGTCGGCGGCGGCCTGTCGGGCCTGGGTCAGCGCGTGGGTCGACCGGCCGAGGAGCACGTCGGGGCCGAGCAGGGCCCGCGCCTGGGCGGTGGTCAGGTCGCCCTGCCCGAGGTGGAGGATGTCGGCGCCGACGAGCGCCGCGACGTCGGCCCGGTCGTTGACGGCGAACAGCCGTCCGTGCTCGGCCGCGATCCGGGCCAACAGTTGCAGGGCGGCGATCTCCGCCCGCGCCTCCAGCCCCTTGTCCCGCAGCTGGATGATGTCGACCCCGCCCTCGTACGCCTCGTGGAGGAAGGTCGCCAGGTCACCCTGGTGGGTGCGGGCGTCGGTGCACACGTACAGCCGGGCGGCGCGCAGCGCCTCCAGCCGCCGCGCCCGGGCGCCGGGGTCGGCGGAGAGGGTGGGGGTCAGCGTCGCGATCACGGGGCCTATAGTAGAGACCACTTCTGCGGGAGCCCCACACACCGTGCGGGCTGAGAGGGCCTCCGGGCCGACCGCCACACCTGATGCGGGTCATGCCGCCGTAGGAAAGGATCGCCCATGGGCGAAATTGTCTCCGTCCCCTCGTTCGGCGTCGCCGGCGCGGAGGGCCTCCCCACCGCCATCGTCGTGGGTGCCGGCATCATCGGGCTGGCCACCGCGTGGGAACTCGCCGGCCGGGGCTGGGAGGTCACCGTCGTCGATCCCGCGCCCGGCCACGGGGCCACCGAGGCCGCCGCCGGGATGCTCACCCCGATCTCCGAGGTCACCTGGGACCAGCCGACCCTCTACCCGCTGCTGACCGCCTCCGACGCGCTCTACCCGGATTGGGTCGCGCGGGTGGAGCAGGCCGCCGGGACGTCGCTGGGCTACCTCACCAACGAGACGCTCATCTGCGCGGCCGATGCCGCCGACCGTCGCGGGCTGCTCGACATCGCCGGACTCCAGCACGAGCTCGGCATGCCGATCGAGTCGATCTCGGGCAGCGAGGCGCGCCGGCTGGAGCCCGCGCTCGGACCCGGGGTGGTCGGCGCCATGCGGATCGCGGTCGACCACCAGATCGACCCGCGCAAGGTGAGCGCCGCGCTGATCGACCTCGTCTCCCAGACCTGCCGCCTGGTGGACGGGCAGGTCAGCGGGCTGCTGCGCGAGGGTGATGCGGTGGTCGGGGTCCGGCTGGCCGACGGCCGCGAGCTGCGGGCCGGCGAAACCCTCGTCGCGGCGGGGCTCGGCACCGGGCACATCGCCGGCCTGCCCGACGACCTGCCGCTGCCGGTGCGGCCGGTGTGGGGCGACATCCTCCACCTGCGGGTCCCGGAGCGCCTCTACCCCCTGATCACCCGGATGATCCGTGGGGTCGTCCACGGCCTTCCCGTCTACCTGGTGCCCCGTGAGGACAACGAGATCGTCCTCGGCGCGACCGCCCGCGAGGGTGGCGTCGCCGGGGTCAACGCCGGAGGCGTCCACCAACTGCTGCGTGACGCCGAACGCCTCGTCCCCGGCATCGCCGAGTGCGAGGTGACCGAGATGATGGCCCGCGCCCGGCCCGGATCGCCCGACGACGCACCGATGATCGGGCGGGTCGGCCCCGGGCTGACCGTGTCGACCGGATTCTTCCGGCACGGCATCCTGCTCACGCCGCTCGCCGTCCACTGCGGGGCCACCCTCGTCACCGGCGGCGACCTCGAGCCGGACACCGCGGCGGCGGTGGACCCGCACCGCTTCGACCGGCAGGTGGTCGCGTGAACCTTCACGTCAACGGCGAACCGTACGCGGCCCGGCCAGGCGAGACCGTCCTGGCCCTCGTCCGCAACCGCACCGGTCGCGACCTCGGCCCCGACGGGCGCCCCACCGACGGGGGACGTCTGGGGATCGCGGTTGCGCTCGACCAGGCCGTTGTCCCCCGCGGCGCCTGGGCCACCACCGAGCTGGCCGACGGCCAGCGCCTCGACATCGTCACCGCCGTCCAGGGCGGCTAGGAGATTTCCATGAGTGTCACCGACCAGACCACACCCACCACGACCGGCCCCGCCTCCGGCGCACCGACCCCCGGGACCGACCGGGGCGCCGATCCGCTCGTCCTCGACGGGGTCGCCTTCGACTCCCGGCTCATCATGGGCACCGGCGGCGCGACGTCGCTGGCCACCCTGGAGAAGGCGCTCGTCGCCTCCGGCACCCGGTTGACCACCGTCGCGTTGCGCCGGTTCAGCCCGCAGACCCGCGACTCGATCTTCGGCATGCTGGAACGGCTCGGCATCCGGGCCCTGCCCAACACCGCCGGCTGTTTCACCGCCCGCGACGCCATCCTCACCGCCGAACTCGGCCGCGAGGCGCTGGAGACCGACTGGGTCAAGCTGGAGGTCATCGCCGACGAGGACACCCGGCTGCCCGACCCGATCGAATTGTTCGAGGCGGCCCAGACCCTCATCGGCCGCGGCTTCCACGTCTTCGCCTACACCAACGACGACCCGGTGCTGGCCCGCCGGCTGGAGGACATCGGCGTGTCCGCCGTGATGCCCGGCGGCGCCCCGATCGGGACCGGGCTGGGCGTGCTCAATCCGCACAACATCGAGCTGATCGTCGCCCGGGCCGGCGTCCCGGTCGTCCTCGACGCCGGCATCGGCACCGCCTCCGACGCGACACTGGCCATGGAACTCGGCTGCGCCGCCGTGCTGGTGGCCAGCGCCATCACCCGGGCCGCCGACGCGGTGGCGATGGCGGAGGCGATGCGGGCGGCCGTGGTCGCCGGCCGGCTGGCCCGTCGGGCAGGCCGGATCCCGCGCCGCGACCTGGCCCTGGCCTCCTCGCCCGACGAGGGGATCGTCACCGGGCCGCACGGGACCGGCGCGTGAGACCGCTCGTCGGGACGCCCAGGGGGCTCGGGTGAAGCCGCTCGTCGAGCCCGTCGAGCGGCTGACGCCCGAGGAGACCCGCCGCTACGCCCGCCACCTCACTCTGCCCGGGGTCGGTGGCGAGGGACAACGCCGGTTGCGTGGCGCGTCGGTGCTCGTCGTCGGCGCCGGCGGCCTCGGGTCGCCGATCCTGCTCTATCTGGCGGCGGCCGGGGTCGGCCGGATCGGCATCATCGACGACGACGTGGTCGAGGAGTCCAACCTGCAGCGGCAGGTCCTGCACCGCGCCGCCGACCTGGGCCGGCCCAAGGTCGAGTCCGCGCGGGACGCGCTGCTGCGGCTGGATCCGGGCCTGAGGGTCGACACGTACCCGGAGCGGCTCGACCCCGGCAACGCGCTCGACCTGTTCGCCGCGTACGACCTGGTGCTCGACGGGGCGGACAACTTCGCCACCCGCTACCTGTCCAACGACGCCGCCGAACTGACCGGTACGCCACTGGTGTGGGGGACGATCTTCCGGTTCGAGGGCCAGATCAGCGTGTTCTGGCCCGGGCAGGGGCCGATGCTGCGCGACCTGTTCCCCGACATCCCGCCGGCCGACTCGGTCCCCTCGTGCGCCGACGGGGGAGTGCTCGGCGTGCTGTGCGGGACCATCGGCGCTGCGATGGCCACCGAGGCGATCAAGGTGATCTGCGGGGTCGGGGAGCCGCTGGTCGGGCGGATCCAGGTGTACGACGCACTGGCCGCCGACTGGCGCACGCTCACCCTCCGCGCCGACCCGGACCGGCCGCCGGTGACCTCACTCGCCGAGGTGGCGGAGGTCTGTGGGCCCGCCACCGGTGGCGTCGCCGAGGTCGGCCCGGGCGAGCTTGCCGCCGAACTGGCCGGGCCGGCCGCGCCGGTCCTCCTCGACGTCCGCGAGGACTGGGAACGGGACCTCGCCCACCTGCCCGGCGACACGTGGCTGCCCCTGGGTGAGCTCCGCGCCGGAGGCTGGCGCGCGGTCGCGGCACGGGTCGGCGCCGCCCGCGACATCGTCGTCTACTGCAAGGCGGGCTCGCGTTCCGCAACCGCCGTACGGCTGCTGGCCACCGCGGCGCCGGACGGGGTCCGGCTGCGCAGCCTGGCCGGCGGGATCCTCGCCTGGCCCGGGGTCGGCGCGTACTGAGCGGGCTGCCGGCGGACGGCCCGGACCGGGACACTGCTGGCCACCCGGGCCGCCCATCGGCGATGATGGAGGGCATGGCATCCGGGAAGTCCAGGGCGGGGTCCTCCGAGCACGCGGGTGCGTCGGCGCCCGTCCGGCGGCGTCGGCGCCCGTCGACCGTACGGGACATGATCCTGTCCCTGGCCGTGGTCTTCATCCCCCTGCTGGCGCTGACCGCGCTCTACACGAACAATCTGCCCGACTACCCCGTGGCGGCGGTCGACCCTGCCCCCGAGCTGGCCCGGGCGCGGGCCGAGGCGCCGTACCCTGTCCTGGCGCCGGAGAACCTGCCGACGGGAGAGGGCGGATGGACCCCCACCCAGGTCGCCTGGACCGCCAAGGGATCCCCGGCCCGCGACGGTCAGGGCGCCTCGGGATCCGACGACTGGCTGTGGGGCGGGCTCGACCCGACCCGTACCTACTACGCGCTCAACCAGTCCGACGGTGACGCCGACGACCTCATCAAGAAGCTCAGCCGCGACGGGGTCGCCGACGGGACGTCGACCGTCGAGGGAGACGAGTGGCAGCGCTGGGCCTCACCCGATGGGCGGACCCGCGTCCTGGCCCGGGTCGACGGAGACGTGGTCACCGCCGTGACGGCGGATGCGAGCTACGAGGGGCTGGAAGCCTTCGCGGCGACCCTGCAGGCGGGGTGAGCCCGGCCGACGGCTCGTGCCGACGGCTCGGTCGACGGCGGCAGCGAGGACGGCGATCGGGTGGGCTCAGGGGGCGCTGCGGTCCGGACCGCGATCGGGGGTGCCGGTCCCGGTGGCTCCCGAGCGGGCGGCGTCGATCCGGGCGCGGGCGCCGTCGAGCCAGGCCTGGCAGATGTCGGCGAGCTTCTCGCCGCGCTCCCACAGCGCCAGCGACTCCGACAGGCTCGCACCGCCGGACTCCAGCTTCTGGACCACCGCGATGAGTTCGTCGCGGGCCTGCTCGTAGCTCATCCGAGCCTCCGGACCCTGCGGTGCCGGTTCCTGTTCAGACATCCCAATCCCCCTCGCGTCCCTCGACCTCGACCACCTGGACCACCATCGTGCCGTCGGCGAGCCGGGCCCGCAGTCCGTCCCCCTCGTCGACCTGGGCGACGGCGGTCACGGGGACGTCATCCCCGTCGAGCAGGATGGCGTACCCGCGTTCCAGGGTCGACTGCGGCGACATCGCCCGGATCCGCTCCCGCGCGTGGGTCAGCCCGGTCCGTTCGGCGGTGAGCCGTTGCTCGATCGCGCGGCGGGCGCGGTCGCGCAGGAGCACCAGCCGCTCGGCGTGCAGGTCGAGGGTGGCCGTCGGCGCCTGCAGCACCGGGCGGGAGCGTAGCGCCGCGAGCTGGTCGCCGGCGAGCCGGACCGTGCGCTCCACGGCGCGTGTCAGCCGGGACCTGGCCTGGGCGACCCGCTCGGCCTCCGCGGCGGCGTCGGGCACGACCCTCTTCGCCGCGTCGGTGGGTGTCGACGCCCGCAGGTCGGCCACCAGGTCGAGGATCGGCTGGTCGGGCTCGTGGCCGATGGCACTCACCACGGGCGTCCGTGCGGCCGCCACCGCGCGGATCAGGCCCTCGTCGCTGAACGGCAGCAGATCCTCCACCGAGCCGCCGCCGCGGGCGATGATGATGACCTCGACCGCCGGGTCGGCATCCAACTCCGCCAGTGCGGCCATCACCTCGCCGGCGGCGTGCTGGCCCTGGACCAGCGCGTGGCGCACCTCGAAGTGGACCGCCGGCCAGCGGCGCCGGGCGTTCTCCAGGACGTCGCGCTCGGCGGCCGTGCCGGCGCCGGTGACCAGGCCGATCGTGCCGGGCAGGAACGGCAGCGGCTTCTTGCGCACCGGGTCGAACAGGCCCTCCGCCTGCAACATCCGCTTCAACTGCTCCAGATGGGCCAGCAGACGGCCCTCCCCGGTCGGTCGCAGCTCCAGCACCTCGTAGCTCAGCCGACCCGAGCCGAGCCAGTAGCGGGGCCGGATCCGTGCCACGACGGCGGTGTCGACGGTCAGCGGCCCGGCGATGTCGAGGACCGCCACCGGACACGACGCCTGCACCGACACCTCCTCGGTGAGATCGCGCAGGGTCAGGAACGCGTAGCCGTTGCGGCGCCGGTTGAGCTCGATCACCTGTGCCTCGACCCACACCTCGCCGAGCCGCTCGACCCAGCCGCGGACGGCCTGCGCGACCGTACGCAACGGCTGGGGCTGCTCGGGACTCGAGGTCAGCTTGCGGGCGGGTGACATGGCGTCCACGATATCCGTGGCCACCTACACTGGGGCGCATGACGACACCTCCCAACGGCGGCAAGCGCGTGGTGGTCGCCGCCCCGCGCGGGTACTGCGCCGGCGTCGACCGGGCGGTCCAGACCGTGGAGAAGGCGCTGGAGACGTACGGCGCCCCGATCTATGTCCGCAAACAGATCGTGCACAACCGCTACGTGGTGGAGACCCTCAGCGAGCGGGGGGCGGTCTTTGTCGACGACCTCGACGAGGTGCCCGACGGCGGGCTGGTGATCTTCTCCGCGCACGGGGTGTCGCCCGAGGTCAAGGCCCAGGCGCTTAGCCGCGGCCTGCGGACCATCGATGCGACCTGCCCGCTGGTGACCAAGGTCCACCACGAGGCGAAGCGGTTCGCCGGCGAGGGGGTACGGATCCTGCTCATCGGGCACGGCGGGCACGAGGAGGTCGAGGGCACCTCCGGCGAGGCACCCGAGCACATCACCCTGGTCGAGCACCCCTCCGACGTCGACGCCCTGCCGGACACCGACGGGGCGCCGGTGGCGTGGCTGTCACAGACCACCCTCAGCGTCGACGAGACGATGGAGACCGTGCAGCGGCTGCGCGAACGGTTCCCGGATCTGATCGACCCGCCCAGCGACGACATCTGCTACGCCACCCAGAACCGTCAGTCGGCCGTCAAGCAGATCGCCGAGCACTCCGACCTGGTGATCGTCGTCGGGTCGGCCAACTCGTCCAACTCCGTCCGGCTGGTCGAGGTGGCCCTGGAGGCCGGCGCTCGCGCGGCGCACCGCATCGACACCGCCGACGAGATCGACCCGGCCTGGTTGGACGGGGTGAGCACGGTCGGGGTCACCTCCGGTGCATCCGTCCCGGAGGTCCTCGTCCGCGGCGTGCTGGACCGGCTGGGCGAGGCCGGATTCCCCGAGGCCGACGAGGAGCAACTGACCGAGGAGAACCTCACCTTCGCGTTGCCGCACGAGTTGCGCGCGGGCCGGGTCCGCGGTGAGCGGGCCGGTCGGGCCGCTCACCCCGTCTGACCGGTGCGCAACCGGCCGGTCAGCTCTCGCCGAGCAGGCCGGGACCGCCGCTGACCAGGTAACGGTACGCCGGGCTGTCCTCGGTGAGCCGCTGACAGTCGATCGGGGAAGCGGCCATCCGCGCCAGCAGCCCGTCCAGATCGGCCGCCTCGGCCAGTTCGACGCCGACCAACGCCGGGCCGGTGTCGCGATTGTTCCGCTTGACGTACTCGAACAGGACGATGTCGTCCTCGGGGCCGAGCACCTGATCGAGGAACGTACGCAGTGCGCCGGGCTGTTGGGTGAAGGTCACCAGGAAGTAGTGTTTGCGGCCCTCCCACACCAGCGAGCGCTCGATGATCTCGGCGTAGCGGGACACGTCGTTGTTGCCGCCGGACACGATCGCCACCACCGTGCTGCCCGGCTCGACGTGGAAACCGGCGCGCAGCGCGGCGGTGGCCAGCGCCCCGGCGGGCTCGGCGATGATCCCGTCGACCTGGTACATCTCCAGCATCTCCGAGCAGATCGCGCCCTCGGGCACCGCCACCATCTGCGGCGGACGCTCGGCCGCGACGGCCAGCGGACAGTCCCCGACGCGCCGGACGGCGGCACCGTCGACGAAGGTGTCGACCCGGTCGAGGGTGACCGGTCGCCCGGCGGCCAGTGCCGAGGCCATGCTCGCCGCCCCCGCCGGTTCGACCGCCACCACCCGGGTCCGCGGCGACCGCTCCCGGACCCAGGTCAGCACGCCGCCGAGCAGGCCACCGCCACCGACCGGCACCAGCAGCACATCGGGGGAGGCGCCGAGCTGATCGATGATCTCCTCGGCCACCGTGCCCTGACCGATGATCGTGCGGGGGTCGTCGAACGCCGGCACCAGCGACGCGCCGTCGGCACGCGCCGCATCCTCGGCCGCCGCGGCCGCCTCGTCGTACGTGGCGCCGGCGACCACGAGCTCGACCCAGTCCCCGCCGATCTGGCGCATCCGGTCGCGCTTCTGGCGTGGCGTGCCGGTCGGGCAGAACACCCGGCCCCGGATGCCCAGCATCCGGCAGGCGTACGCCACCCCCTGGCCGTGGTTGCCGGCGCTGGCGCAGACCACCCCCGCCGCCCGCTCGGCCTCGCTGAGCCGACTGATCAGGTAGTAGGCGCCGCGCAGCTTGTAGGAGCGGACCGGTTGGAGATCCTCCCGCTTGAGCAGGACCCGGGCGCCGGTGAGGTCACTCAGCCGGTCGTTGCGCAGCAGAGGAGTGCGGCGGACCACGCCCCTGAGCGCGGTGACGGCGTCCTCGATCGAGGCCGCGGAGATGGGAGTGCCCCGCCAGGTCAGGGGTGCGGGGGAGTCGATGGTCACCTGCTCATTGTGCGTCCCTGCGTCCCGGGCAGGACCTCGCCGTCTCGCGGGTCGTCGCCGACAAGCTCGGGGGCCGACAGGGACCGCAGTGGCTCGTCGACCGGCGCCGGGCCGGTCAGCTCGTCGTCGGTGACCTTCAGGTCGCGCATCCGGCGGGCACTCACCAACACCCGGCTCTCCAGCGAACCGATGCCGGCGTTGTAGGAGCGCACCGCCTGACCGAGACTGCGTCCCATCCGGTCCAGGTGGGAGCCGAGGGTGGACAGCCGCTCGTACAACTCGCGCGCCAGCCCGTACACCTCGGCGGTCGACTCCGCCAGCGCGACCTGCCGCCAGCTGTGCGCCACCGTCTTGAGCATGGCGATGAGGGTCGCCGGCGTCGCGATGATCACCTCCCGCGCGGCGGCGTACTCGTGCAGGTCGGGCATCCGGTCCAGTGCGGCGGCCAGGAAGGCGTCCGAGGGCAGGAAGAGCACGACGAACTCCGGGCTCAACCCGGCGAGTCGCCAGTACCGCTTGGCGCCGAGCTGGTCGATGTGGTGACGGACATGGCGGGCGTACGTGTCGAGCAGGGCGTCCCGATCCGCATCGTCGTCGCGCTCCATCGCGTCGAGGAACGCGCCGAGCGGGACCTTCGCATCCACGAAGACGGCCCGGTCGTCGGCGAGGTTGACCCGCATGTCCGGCCGCAGCACGGTGTCCCCGGCCGGGATCACCACCTGCAGGTCGACGTCGCAGTGCTCGACCATGCCGGCGATCTCGACGATCCGCTTCAACTGGGTCTCGCCCCAGGAGCCGCGGACCTGCGGCTTGCGCAGGGCACCCGCCAGGGCGGCGGTCTGGCGGCGCAACTCGTCCCCGGTGTGCCGGACCTCGGCGACCTGATGGGCCAGATCCGTGGTCATCGCCGCCCGCTCCCGCTCCACCCGGGACAACCTGTCCTGCAACCGCTCCAGTGACTGCTGCAGCGGCCGCAGCACCTCCGCGGTCGCCGCCATCCGCTGATCGGCCGCCCGGTCCGCCGTCAACGCCTGGTGCTCCAGCGCCTCGGACGACAGCGCCCGGAATCGCTGGGCCAACACGTCCTCCCGCTCCTGGTCGGGTCGCCATCGGCCGTCCGTCCGGGGACCGCCGGCGAGGTCGTCGGTCCGGCGCGCCGACCATCGGCCGACGAGCACGGCGAGCAGACCACCGGCCAGCAGGCCGATGACCAGGCCGAGCAGCAGGGAGGTGGGATCGAGGCCGGGACTGTCCATGGGTCCATGCTCGCCATGGGCTCTGACGTTTTTTCGTCGCACACCCGCGGTTGAATGGGCGCCATGACCATCACCATCGATCCGGCGGCCCGAGGACACATCGACGACTTCGGGGCCCTGCTCACCGCCGCACCCTCGCCGTTCCACGTCGCTGCCTATGTTGCCGACGCCCTCGTCGGCGCCGGCTTCGGCCGCCAGGAGGAGGCCGACCCGTGGCGCAACAGTGCCGACGGCCGGGTGCTCGTCCGCGGCGGCGCGGTGGTCGCCTGGCGGGTGCCCGGCGGGGCGGGACCGGAGACGCCGATCCGGATCGTGGGCGCGCACACCGACTCCCCGGCGCTCGTCCTCAAGCCGCACCCCGACGACGCCTCGGTCGGCTACCGGATGGCTGCCGCCGAGGTGTACGGCGGCCCGCTGCTCAACTCCTGGCTCAACCGTGACCTCGGACTGGCGGGCCGGCTGGTGCTACGCGACGGCACCAGTCGGCTGGTGTCGACCGGCCCGCTGCTGACCATCCCGCAGCTGGCCCTCCACCTCGATCGCGCGGTCGACCAGGGCCTCGTCCTCGACCCGCAGCAGCACCTGCGCCCCCTCTGGGGTCTGGACGCCGGCCTCGGGGTCATCGACGTGCTGGCCGCGGCCGCGCAGGTCGACCCCGCCCGGGTCGACGCCATGGACATCCGCACCTTCGACACCCAACCGCCGGAGACCCTCGGTGCCGCGGGCGAGCTCTGGGCCGCCGGCCGGCTGGACAACCTGATCAGCGTGCACGCGGGTTTGCGCGCCCTGCTGGAGACGCCGGTGGGGGAGGAGATCCAGGTCTTCGCCGCCTTCGATCACGAGGAGGTCGGCTCGGCCACCCGGTCCGGAGCCGCCGGCCCGCTGCTGGAGGATGTCCTGATCCGGATCGCCCACGCCCTGGGTGCCGATGCCGAGGAACAGCGCCGCCAGCGGGCCCGCTCCAGCGTGCTGTCCTGCGACGGGGCCCACGCCGTGCACCCCAACTATCCCGAACGGCACGACCCGCTGCATCGACCTGTCCTCAACGGTGGGCCGGTGCTCAAGGTCAACGCCCGCCAGCGTTACGCCACCGATGCCGAGGGGGCCGCCGTGTGGGCGCGGGCCTGTCGGGCCGCCGGTGTGACCGGCCAGGTGATCGCCTCCAACAACTCCGTGCCGTGCGGGTCCACCATCGGCCCGATCACCGCGACTCGCCTCGGCCTGCTCACCGTCGACGTCGGGGCCCCGATGCTGTCCATGCACTCTGCCCGGGAGCTGTGCGGTGTCGCCGACCCCTGGGCGCTCAGCCGCGTGATCGGCGCGTACTGGGCGGGTGCCTGAGCCGGGGCGCCCCCGGACCGAGGCCGCACCAGCGGTGGGGGCCCGAGCGCGATGCCCGCCCGTGTTAGTCTCGGGCCACGCCCCCGCCGGTGGGCGACGAACCCCTAGTGACAAGCTGGAGCGCGATGAGCGACTACGATCCGTCCTGGAGCGGCGAATGGACGGCCGATCCCGCCCACACCACGATCGGCTTCATCGCCAGACATGCGATGGTGACGAGGGTCGGCGGGGCCTTCGACGACGTAGAGGTGCACATCCAGGTGGATGCCGAGCAGCCGGACCGGTCGAGCGTACGGGTCCGCGTCGGAGCGGCCAGCGTCAACACGCGCAATCAGCAGCGTGACGACCACCTGCGCAGCGCGGACTTCTTCGACGTCGAGCGCTACCCGGACATCACCTTCGTGAGCACCTCCATCGAGGAGATCGACCAGGGCGGCTTCGTCATCACCGGCGACCTCACGATCCGTGGCATCACCAAGCAGATCACGGTCCCGGTCGACTTCACCGGCGTGGCCAAGGACCCGTTCGGGGAGATCCGGGCCGGCTTCGAGGGTCGCCGTCGGGTCAACCGGCGCGACTTCGGGCTGGAGTGGAATGTCCCGCTGGACGCGGGCGGCGTGCTGGTGTCGGAGAAGATCGAGCTCACCTACGAGGTGAGTGCCATCAAGGCGCCCGGCGGGGCCGGGCAGGACGCCGGGTCCCGGACCGACAGCACTCCCGGCGCCTGAGCGACCGCGGGGGAGGCAGGAGATCAGCATGGCGATCGGCGAGGGCTTCGCACCACAGAGCATCCGCAGCAAGGAGTTCTCCGTACGGATGCGCGGCTACGAGGTCACCGAGGTGGAGGACTATCTCGGTGACCTGGCAGATCTGATCGAGGATCTGCAGGAGGAGAACCTGCGGCTCGTCCGCACCAACCGCGAATTGCGGGCGCAGATCGACGGCGGCGAGGGCGTCGCCTTCGGGGCGACGACGCCGGCCACCAGCGAGGGCCAGGCGGCCTCGATCCTCACCCGGGCCCAGCAGATGGCCGACCAGTTGCTGGCCGACGCCGAGGACGAGGCGCGGCAGAGGGTGGCCGATGCGGCGAACGTCGACCTGGTGGACTACGTGCGCACCTACGCCCGGGTCACCCATGACCAGATGAAGGGCGTGGTCGATCAGCTCGACCGCCAACTCGACCGGCTCCGCGAGCTGGCCGCGCGGGACGCCCACGGGCAGGCCTGGGCCGAGGCCCGCGGCCGGACCGGCGGGTCCGCCGATGCCGCGGAGAGCTCCGACGAGGAGGCGGCGACCGGCGACGAGGGCGACACGGACGAGGCCGAGACCGGTCCCGCCGGCCCGGGCGAGGAGTGAGCCCGCCGCTAGACTGACCAGTCGTGGCACTCACCATCGGAATCGTCGGCCTCCCCAACGCGGGGAAGTCCACGCTGTTCAACGCGCTCACCCGCAACAACGTCCTGGCGGCGAACTACCCGTTCGCCACGATCGAGCCCAACGTGGGTGTGGTGGGGGTGCCCGACCCGCGGCTGACGGTCCTGGCCGGCATGTTCCACTCCCAGCGGATCGTGCCGGCGACCGTCTCGTTCGTCGACATCGCCGGGATCGTGCGCGGTGCGAGCAAGGGTGAGGGGATGGGCAATGCCTTCCTCGCCAATATCCGCGAGGCCGACGCGATCTGCCAGGTGACCCGCGTCTTCGAGGACGCCGACGTGACGCACGTGGACGGGTCGGTGAACCCCGGCAACGACATCGACACCATCACCACCGAACTCCTGCTCGCCGACCTCCAGACCCTGGAGAAGGCCATGCCGCGCCTGGAGAAGGAATCCCGGGTCCGCAAGGAGGCCCGGCCCACGTACGAGGCCTGGCAGCAGGCGTACGAGACCCTGTCGGAGGGACGCGGGGTCTACCAGGCCGGGCTCGACCCCGAGCCGCTGCACGACCTGTTCCTGCTGACCGCCAAACCGTTCATCTACGTGTTCAACTGCGACCAGGACGGACTGGCCGACGAGGACCGCAAGGCGGCCCTGCGCGAGGTCGTCGCTCCGGCCGAGGCGATCTTCCTGGATGCGAAGTTCGAGTCCGAGTTGGTGGAGATGGACGAGGACGAGGCCCGGGAGTTCCTCACCGAGATGGGCATCGAGGAATCCGGGCTGGACCAGCTCGCCCGGGTGGGATTCGACACGTTGGGGTTGCAGTCCTATCTCACCGCCGGTCCGAAGGAGGCCCGCGCCTGGACCATCCACCAGGGCTGGACCGCGCCGCAGGCCGCCGGTGTCATCCACACCGACTTCGAGAAGGGCTTCATCAAGGCCGAGATCGTCTCGTACGAGGACCTTATCGCCGCCGGAGGGCTGGCGGAGGCCCGGGCCCTGGGGAAGGTCCGGCTGGAGGGCAAGGACTACGTCATGCGCGACGGAGATGTGGTGGAGTTCCGGTTTAGCGTCTAGCGTTAATAACGCGCCTCGGTATATTCTGGTGTCGTGATCAGGTCGTTCGGGAACAAGGACACCGAGCGGCTGTGGCGTCGTGAACGCGTGCCCTCGATCGATCCGCGGATCCTTCGCGTCGCGCTGCGCAAGCTGCGTCAGGTGGGAGCAGCGGTGGCTCTGGAGGATCTCCGCCTCCCGCCCGGGAACCGACTCGAAGCCTTGAAAGGGGATCGAGCCGGCCAGCACAGCATCAGGATCAATGACCAGTGGCGGATCTGCTTCACGTGGACCGACGCCGGTCCCGAGGAGGTCGAGATCGTTGACTACCACTGACAAGCTCGAGCCGATTCACCCGGGTGAGGTGCTCATGGAGGACTTCATCGAGGGATTCGGTGTCACGCAGAACAAGCTCGCCGTGTCGATCGGCGTACCGCCGCGCCGCATCAACGAGATCGTGCACGGCAAGCGCTCTGTCACGGCGGATACCGCGTTGCGGCTGGCGAAGTACTTCGGAACGACGGCGCAGTTCTGGTTGAACCTGCAGTCGCAGTACGACCTCGACCTTGCCGAGGACCGCGCGGCCGACCAGATCGCAGCGATCCAGCCGCTACAGACGGCATGATCACCTGGCGTGAGGACCGAGTGGGGTCGGCACTCGCGGGTGAGAATCCCACGGTGCTCGCTGAGCTCGACGCCGCGTTCGCCGTCATCGGAGACGTCCAGTGGCTCCCGGGGTACTCGCTCGCGTTGACAAAGGTGCCAGGCCTGGATCGACTGAGCGACCTCCCGCGTGGCGAGCGGATTCGCTATCTCGCGGACGTGGACCTTCTTGCCACAGCGGTCGAGACGGTCTGTCGCCGCCATGATGGCGCGTTCCGTCGTGTCAACATCGACATCCTCGGGAATCACGATGCATTCCTCCACGCGCACGTCTGGCCGCGCTACGAGTGGGAGCCGCCCGAACTGGTCGCGAAGCCCGTGTGGCTGTACTCCCCCGACCGCTGGACGGATCCGCAGTTCGCATTGAGGCGTGAGCACGACGATCTGCGAGCCGATCTGACGAGACAGATTGTTCGGCTACGAGACGCGGTGGAGTTCCGATTTTCGGACTAAATCCTTGAGCGGCGGGCCTACTGGAACGGCTTGCCTGGGTGATCTAGTTGTACTGCGCGGGGACGTTGATCAAGCGGGAGAAGGGTGGACGTCCGCCGCAGGCGGTGTGGGGACGGTGTTGGTTGTAGTGGTGGAGCCAGTCGGCGAGACCGTCTCGACGCTCTTGCTCACTGAGGTAGCAGCGGGCATAGGCCCAACCGTCGGCCATCGTCCGGTGGAATCGCTCGACCTTCCCGTTAGTCTGCGGGCGATAAGGACGGGTCCACTTCGGCGTGATCGAGAGCGCCCCGCAGGTGTCGTGCCATAGACGGGACCGATAGGCGCTGCCATTATCCGAGAGCACCCGCTCGACGGTAACTCCTCGCCTTGCAAACCAACCCACGGCGCGGTGGAGGACGCCGACGGCAGTGACTGCGGTCTCGTCGTCGTGGACCTCGGTGTATGCGGGCTCTTCGCGGATGAGCGGGTAGTTAGCTGAGCGCGTCGGTGTCCGGATGAGGGTCGAGGTCTTCCGATGATGGAAGTTCTCACACTCGCCATCGGCCGGAAGACCTCGACGTGCACCACGCTACCTTCGCGACCCCTGATCTGACGGTGTTCTGCCGTCTCGATGAGCTTGGCCTCGTGGCCGTCGGCCAGCGTCTGGACCCGGATCGGGCGGTGATCGAGTGTCGGGTCGCGGAGCCAGACCCGTGGTGCCGGGGCTGCGGCAGCCAGGCGCTCTCTCGCGGGTCGGATGCGCGGCGTCTCGCGCATGAGCCGTTCGGGCATCGCCCGACGACGCTGCTCGTCCGCGTCCGCCGCTACAAGTGCTCTGGGTGCGGGCGCTCCTGGCGTGAGGATCTCACCGCTGCGGCGCCGGAACGCGCGAAGCTGTCTCGTCGCGGGATGCGGTGGGCGCTGGAAGGGATCGTGCTCGACCACCTCACGGTGTCGCGTGTCGCCGTGGGTCTCGGGGTGTCTTGGCACACAGCGAACGACGCGGTCCTCACCGAAGGACGCCGGCTGCTCATCGACGACCCTGGCCGGTTCGACGGGGTTCGTGTGGTCGGCGTCGATGAGCACGTCTGGCGTCACACGAGGTTCGGGGACAAGTACGTCACCGTCATCATCGACCTCACCCCCGTCCACGAGAAGACAGGCCCCTCGCGGCTGCTGGACATGGTGGAAGGCCGCTCGAAAGCGGTGTTCAAGTCCTGGCTCGCCGGCCGACCCCAGGCCTGGCGGGACAGGGTCGAGGTCGTCGCGATGGACGGATTCACCGGGTTCAAGACAGCCGCCAGCGAGGAGCTGCCCGACGCGGTGACGGTGATGGATCCCTTCCACGTCGTGAGGTTGGCCGGCGACGCTCTCGACGAGTGCCGTCGCCGGATCCAGCGCGACGCGTTCGGGCGGCGGGGCCGGAGAGACGATCCGCTCTACAAGGCCCGCCGCACCCTCCACACCGGAGCGGGACTGCTCACCGAGAAGCAGCAGACACGCCTGGAGGAGCTGTTCGCAGGCGAGCAGCATGCCGAGGTCGAGGCAACCTGGGGCATCTACCAGCGCATGGTCACCGCCTACCGAGAGCCCGACCGCAAGCTCGGGAAGTTCCTCATGCAGTCCGTCATCGACTCGCTGACCAGTGGTATCCCGACCGCGCTCGTCGAGTTGCGACGCCTCGGCCGCACCCTGAAGCAGCGCGCCGCCGACGTCCTCGCGTTCTTCGACCGACCTGGCACCAGCAACGGCCCCACGGAGGCCATCAACGGACGTCTCGAACACCTCCGCGGCTCGGCCTTGGGGTTCCGGAACCTCACGCACTACATCGCGAGATCGCTGCTCGAAGCCGGAGGCTTCAGACCCCACCTACACCCTCGATTGCGATGAGCCTGTATGCGACGCGAGAGTGGTCGTCGATGACGGTATGCACGAACGCATACCCGAGCTTCGGACCGCCGTATCGATTGCGTGTCTTGCCGGGGGTGGCGGCACGATTCTTCTCGCCTTGTTGGCGACCGACATAACGCCAGCCGCCGCCGTCGGGGATGTTTCCAATCTTCTTCACATCGACATGTACCAACGACCCCGGGTGAGGGTGCTCGTAGCGGCGAACAGGCTCCCCGGTCGCGCGGTCGACATAGGAGAGTCGGTTCAGTCTCGCGCAACGCAAGATGCGGTGAACGGTGGACGGCGCGATCCCCAGCCGCGCGGCCAATTGAACAGGTCCTTCCCGCAGGCGAATGCGTAAGCTCACGCATCTCTTTGTGGTCGCCTTGCACGTCTTGTTCGGAGACGCCCTCGGTCGCGATGACCGGTCGTCCATTGACTCGCCCGCGATGTATCGGTCGACCCACCGTTTCACGGTCGGCCAGGACACTTGGAACCGGGCGGCGACTTCGCCGATCGGGTATCCATCGACTATGACTAGGCGCGCAACCTTAAGTCGATGGCGAGGGGTCAGAGCGGCGTTTGCGTGAGACATCGATTCTCCTCATCGAAACGGGCGGCCTCCTCGAGGAGACCGCCCGCGGGTTGTTGATTGATCCGGTCTGTCAGAGCACCGGGAGGAGCTCGTCATGAATCCAGCTGATCAGCGTTGTTGGTGTCGTTGTGGCCAGGGTTCTTGACTGTTCGGGATGGAAGTCATCGCGCATTCCGGTGCTCATACCCATAACAGCGTCAGCCATCTTCGGGGGCATCCCGGCGCTAAGGTACTGTTCACGCATCGCCGCGTCGCTGAGCTGCTCCACTCGCACGGGGTGACCGACTTGATCCGTCAGGATCTTGGCCACCTGCTGCCAGGACAAGTCTTCTGGTCCGTGGACTGCCAGGGTCCTGTGTCCGTGCCAATGGGGGTTCAGCAGCGTGAGTGCGGCGACCTCGGCAATGTCGCGCGGGGCGACCCAGCTCAACGGCTGATCGAGTGGCAGAACCGTTTGCAGCTTCCCCTGACGCACACCTTCGAAGTCCATCAGTAGGTTAGTGAAGAAGTAGCCGCAGCGCAGGTGAGTGACGTCAAGGTTGAGGGCGTCGAGGGCGACTTCGGTGTTCGCGAGTCCGTCGATCTCCCCGACGCCAGAGCGCTTCTCGGCTCCGATGCTGCTCTGGAAGACGACTCGACCAACGCCGTTGGTGGTGACTGCCTCTACGAGTGCCTGGGTTGCAAGGGCGTAATCCGCGAGTGGATCAGCCGAGAAGACGCTGGGGTCAACCCAGTAGATCGCGTCGACTCCACGCGTGGCCGCGATGACTTGCTGAGGGTCGGTGGAGTCGGCCTCCACGACATCGGCATACTCCCTGAGCGTCGTAGGCACTTTCTCGGGGCTCCGGGCCAACAGCAGTGGGCGCACTCCGGCTCGCACCAGCATTGACGTGACGTGTCGCCCGACGTGACCCATCGGGGTTGTGACCGCGATTCGCATGCGCGTCTCCTTTCACGAGGTCTCAATCAGCGACGCTACCCACAGATCCGGTCTGATCTGGTCCGGATCTCGCGCGACAATGATCGGTATGGAGAGCCCTTCGTCGCGCGCCCTGCGTCTGTTGTCACTTCTACAGACGGATCGCGCCTGGACGGCGTCCGAACTGGCGCAACGCCTCGACATCGCCGACCGGACAGTCCGCCGGGACATCGCGCGACTGCGTTCCCTTGGCTACGACATCCGATCCACGCCTGGGCCGGGCGGTGCCTATCGGCTGGTGCCGAGCATCAAGATCCCGCCCCTACTTCTCGATGCCGACGAAGTCTGCTCACTCGTGACAGGACTGCTCGTCCTGGAAGCAGGAGGCCCGGACACTGCAATATCGGCCGTTCGCGGCAAGCTGGAGCAACTGCTACCGCCGAGCCTGCGGCGCAGAGCAACCGCCACAGCGCTGGCGACCCAGGTCATCACTCCAGCTGCCGGCCCAGCAGATTGGCAACTGCTCGGCATGCTGGCCGAAGCGGTCGCCCAGGACCAGCACCTTCGCTTCACTTACACCGACCAACACGGACAGATCACTAAACGTCGGGTGCGCCCTCATCGACACATCCTCCGCAACGGCACCTGGTACCTCATCGCCTACGACACGCGACGCAATGATTGGCGACTATTCCGTGTAGATCGGATTCAGAACGCAGCTCCGCAACGCGCACCCCGCGGCCTCAATGTTCCTGACTTCCCCCATCAATCCATAGAAGACTGGCTCACCACTGACTTCGGACGTCAGCAGGGTCATCCCAACTAACGTGTCCGGTCAGTACATCTAGTGGCGCCTTGTCGTAGACCCTGAGAGGTCTATGACGGTGTCACGTGGAGCGTGGACATCGCGCTGATAGCAGGGTGGCTCGCTTCGCTGGACGAGGGCTCGCAGGAGCAGGCGGTTGCCGCGATCGAACTGCTTGAGGATCGCGGTCCGCAGCTTGGACGGCCGATCGTGGACACGGTGTCGTCCTCGCGGCACCGCAACATGAAGGAACTCAGGCCGGGCTCGTCTGGTCGGTCCCAACTGCGGGTTCTGTTCGCCTTTGACCCGGAGCGTTCGGCGATCATGCTGATCGCGGGTGACAAGGCCGGCGACTGGACGCGCTGGTGCAAGAAGTACATCCCGGTGGCCGACGATCTGTTCGACGACCACCTGCGTAGACTGAGAGGAGAGTGATCGAGATGGCTATGTCGTTGAAGGACGTTGTCTCCGAGCATCCCGTGGACCGCGGAAGGGTCGAGGCGCACAAGGAGCGGATGCTTGCCGAGGTGCGCGCGTACCGGCTCCGTGAGCTTCGGGAGGAGGCGGGGCTGACGCAGGCACAGCTCGCCGAGCGCATCGGTGTGGGGCAGCGCCAGGTTTCCAAGATCGAGCGCGGGGACCTCGACAGTGCGAAGATCGGTACGATCCGCAGGTACCTTGAGGCGGTCGGCGGAGGGCTGGCGATCGAATACGTACTGGGGGACCAGCGCATCCAGGTAGCGTGACGCCAAAGGTTTGCTAACCGCGGCAACGCGGTGGAGTTCCGATTCGCCAGATGGCGAACAGCCACGGTCGGGGTCGAACCGTCGCCGGCGGTGTGCGTCACGACTCCGTCTCGACGATGCTTTCTTCCGCCGCGACGATGAGCTTGTCGAGGCGGTCGCCCATGGCGGTGAGGTCGGCGGCACGTTCGCGGATTCGATCGCGTTCGGCCTCGAGGCGCTGGAGAGTCGACTTGTTGGCGACACGAGTGTCGACACACGGCAGCAACTCGCGGATGGTGGCACTTCCGAGGCCGGCGTGGATGAGCTGCTGGATGAACTGCACTCGCTCGATCATGGACTCGGGGTATCGGCGCTGCCCACCGCTGGTTCGTTCCGAGGTGAGCAGTCCCTGGAGTTCGTAGTAGCGGACGGTGCGCGGTGTGACGGATGCGCCGCGTGCGACGGCACCGATGGAGAGCATGGTGACCTCCCGGGAGCAAGACTTGACATTGACGTTAGCGTCATATTTTAGCGTTCTCGTGTAGCAGCCCTCTCACGAGATGGAGATCACATCATGCTGGAGATCGAGAACGCGGTGGCCGTCGTCACGGGTGCGAACCGTGGGCTCGGGCGAGAGTTCGCCCGGCAACTCATCGAGCGTGGCGCGAAGGTGTTCGCGGGTGCACGGGACCTGGGGGCGCTTGATGTGCCGGGCGCGATCCCCCTCCGCCTCGACATCACGGATGCCGGTCAGGTCGCCGAGGCCGCGGAAGCCGCATCAGACGCAACGTTGGTGATCAACAACGCGGGGGTGTCCACATTCGCCCGGCTCGTCGACGGCGATCTTACTGACATCCGCCTGGAGATGGAGACGAACTACTTCGGCACGCTGAACGTGGTGCGCGCGTTCGCCCCTGTGCCCGAGACCAACGGCGGCGGTGCGTTCCTCAACGTCGCCTCCGTCATGGCCTGGCTGGGCTACGAGCACTCCAACAGCTACGGCGCGTCCAAGGCGGCCGTGTGGGCCCTCAGCAACGGGCTGCGCGTCGAGCTGGGAGATGCCAACATCCAGGTCAGCACGATGTTCCTGGCCAGCACGGACACGGACATGATGGCTACCGTCGACGTTCCGAAGAACGACCCCGCCGACGTGGCCCGCACCGCGCTCGATGCCCTCGCCGCAGGTGAGCAGGAGATCCTTGCGGACGAGACGGCCGCAGGGGTGAAGGCCACGTTGTCGCAGGATCGTGGCCGCTATGCGGGACGTCCGATCCCGAATAGTGGCCCAGTGCACGAATGAGAACACGTCAACCGTGACCGTGACCGAAGGTGATCCGGCGAATTATGGATTCATGTGCGCTCTTGGGCAGATGGTTCGTTGGGCCGGAATGTGATGGAGCGGCGATTTTTGCTGTCATCCGCATCGCAGGTCGGATTCGACGCACAATCCGTTCAACCGGGTCGGCTACGCCATTGCCCAACAGTGCATCGATCTACCCACCAGCACTCACCCGACCGGAGGGCTCCTGCCCCGACACCGCATCACCAGCGAGCCGGCCGTCCCGCACCCGGCACGGGAACGCCGCGTTCCTCGCGGCCGCGGGGACGGTCACGACCATCACCACGAGTCCGGCGCCGTGCTCGCCTTCGAAGTGAATGCCGCCGGATACTACTCCGACACTCTCCTCGCCCGGGAGAGGTCCGGACGGCCGATCGCCACGCCCGATGCGCAGATCGCGGCGATGTGCCTGGCCCATCACGCGGTCTGTGCGACCCGGAGCACGAAGGACTTCGTCGGTACGGGTATCGGGCCGGCCGATCCGGGGGTCGACTGATCCGGTCCGTCACCTCCTGGGCCGACCCCGGGCCCGAGTCACCCGAGAATCGTACGTTGATGTCGGTTTCCGTCTGGAATATGCCGGCTTGGGTTGCCGCAAGGTGGCATTCTGGAGGGATCACGCGGCGGTAACGGTGTGGGGAGGAATCAATGGGGATTCTGACGGTCGGAGGGGATACCCGCCCGACGCGAGGACCACGAGGCCCGTTCGGGCGGAGCATCACCGCGGCAATGACGCGGCATCCCCTGTTCGTCACGGCGTCGGCCCGCACGATCGCCCTGCCGGTCCTCTTCGGCCTCGCCTTCGGCATCCTGGCCTCTGTCGCGAACCACACCGCGCAGCCCGCCGTCGGCTTCGTCCCCAAGCTGGTCGGCAGCGTGTGGATGTGGCTGGCCCTGCCGTACCTGACGGCGTGGCTCGGCCGCCGCTGGTGGGGGAGCGTGACCGCCGCGTTGGCGTTCACCCTGACCGCTGTCTGGGGCTACCACACCACCGACATGCTGTACGGCGGGTATGTCGGACCTTCCGTGCCGGGCCTGATGAGCGGCGGGCGCGAGGGCATGCTCGTCGACGCCGCGTGGCACAGTCTCGGCGCGCTGGCGCTCAGCGTCGCCGCGGCGACGCTGGTGATGCTGGTGCGTCGCGGAGGCATCCTCGGCATCCTCGCGGCCGGGGTGGTGCCGGCATACATCGCCGGTGATGCGTTCTTCTGGCTCCCGTACGCCCCCGACCCGGAGTCGGCCGCGGCGGCCATCACCGCCGGGGCGATGGCCGTCCCGGCCGCCGTGGTTGCGGTGGGATTCGGCGTCGGGCGGCTGGTCCGCGGACTGAGACCCCGGCGCCCGTCGGTCCGGCGCAGTGATGCGGTGCCGCCGGGAGTCTGAACCGCTCTGCCGTCGCCATCCTGGGTCGGGGTGATTGACGTCAGGCGTCCACCGCCCGGCGCAACGGCCCGTCGAGCCAGCGGTCCGCCTCGGCGTGGCTGCGCAGCCGCACCACGGAGACGGAGGTGCCGGCCAGTCGGAGGATGCGTTCCCGGGTGCTGTGCCGGGTGTGCCAGGCCCACCGGACGATGTGGTCGGGATCGGTCAGGAACGTCCGCAGCGGCGCCTCCACGTTGCCGTTCCACAACACCGTGCGGTGGATTCGCCGGGACAGCGTCCGTGAGATCACCTGCGCCATCACGACGACGTCGGGCGGATCGAGCCACACCAGCAGGTCGGCCCGCGCCAGCAACAGGTCGCGGACCTCGCCGTACTGCCATTCGGTGACCCAGGACGGTCCGGTGCTGAATGCCTCGACGTCGGCCCGGAACTGGGGCCGGGGCACCCAGCCGGGCCCGTGGAAGAGCCCGTCGATCTCGACGTGGGCGGTGCCGAGCCGCTCGGCGATCCGAGCGGCCAGGGTGGACTTCCCGGACCCGGAGGTCCCGGCGACGAGGACACGCCTCGGGGACCGGGGGAGCGGATCGTCGGGTCCGAGAAGGAGCATGTCTGCCATCATCTCGTATGGGCAGGGGTCGGCGGCGGCATCGGGCTACCTGGCCATCCGCTCCCAGGGTCGGCCCTCCCGGGTGAGTGTGAGGGCCAGGATCACCAAGGCTCTCGCCCCGGCGAGCGACCATCCGGTCGCGCTCGCGGACCAGTCGCCGTACAGCCCACCGGCCGCGTACGGGAAGACCGGGAGGTGCTGCTCGAGCGGGCGGCGAGGTCGCCGTGCTCGACGGCCAGGAGCCAGGCAGTGTGCCTGGTCACCAGCTCGTGCAGGGCGCCCTCATCACCGGATGCGATCTGCCCGAGCAGCTCCGCGTCGGTCGGATCCGTGTGGTCCATGTCTCCACTGTCGCGGCTCGGGGCCCGTCCGGGTCACTCCGGCGCGGCAGAACGTGGGCGCCCGGTCGCCTCGGGTCGCCAGCCCCGCTACGCTGGGGCGCAGCACGGGGCGGTCCCCCGGAAGGTGTCGACCACGACGGAGGAGGCAGCGTGAGACGACCACGGCTCGTCGCCGTACGCCGCCGCCTGTCGCGGGCCGCGCAGGCGGCGTCCGCAGCCGGTCATGGTCTCCTCGTGGCGCTGGCCGGGCTGCTGGCACTCGGTTTGCCGCTGCCGCGGACGGTCCTGACCGGCTCGGTGCACGCCTGCCTGGGCGCCTCCCCGGAGGCGGCGGCCGTGGGAATCCAGCTGCGGGTCCTCGCGCAGGACCCGGCCTGTCCGCGCGGCAGCTTTGCCCCGGGGCCGCAGTTCACCGAGGTGGCCCAGGTCTCCTTCGCCGTCTCGGGTGCCACGATCGTCGCCGGTGTCGCGCTGCTGGCGTGGGCGCTCGGCTTCGGCTGGTGGCTGCGGCAGGTCCGCGGCGCCGTACGGGCATGGGCCGGTCGGCGGCTGGAGCGGCTGACCGCGCCGGCCGCCCGACCGGTACGCCGACTGGGCCCTGCCGTCGCCGACGGGTTCATCGCCGACCTGCGTGGGGCGGTCCTGGCCCGGGCCGCGGGGCGCCGCGGACCTCCGGGGCCGGTCCCGGCCTGACCCTGCCCGCTCCCGGCCCGGGAGCGCAGGCCACGATGCCCCGGTGGGCATCTGTGCCCTGGTGGGCGTCGTCGAGGCCGCTGTCCGTCCGAACCCCCCCCGAACCCGAAAGCGAACCCGCATGTCCAAGAAGAAGCCATCCCACTCGTCCGGCGCGCCGAACCGGCGCGAGTCGGACTCCGGCGCCGCGAGCCGCCGCGAACAACTCCGCGCCCAGCAGGCCAAGGCCGCCCGGGAGAAGAAGATCCGCACCTGGGTGACCGCCGGCATCGTGGCCGTGGTGGCCATCGCCCTGGTCGGCGCCGCCGCCTGGGGCATCGTGCGCGCCACCAGGCAGCAGGCGCCGGTGGCCGAGGGCGCCGCCACCGCCGACTACGCCCTGACCGTCGGTGAGGCCGACGCGCCGGTGACGGTCGACATCTACCAGGACTACATGTGCCCCTACTGCGGCCAGTTCGAGCGGGCCAACCGCGACGACTTGGAGGCGCTGGTGGCCGACGGCACCGCCAAGGTCAACTTCCACCTGATGAACTTCCTCGACTCGACGTCGCAGGGGTCGCGCTACTCGACCCGGGCGGCCAACGCGCTGGTCACCGTCGCGAAGGCCGAGCCGGAGCACGTGATGGCCCTCAATGCCGCCCTCTACGACAACCAGCCCTCCGAGGGGACCAGGGGCCTGACCGATGACCAGATCGCCGACCTGGCCCGCCAGGCCGGGGTCAGCGAGACCGTGGTCGCCACCTTCGCCGACCAGACCAACGCCGGCTTCGTCAACGAGTCGAACAATGCGGCCGGTGCGGCCGGCGTCGACAGCACCCCGACGATCAAGATCAATGGGCAGGACTTCGCCGGCCAGCAGATCTACGCAACCGGCGCGCTGAGGTCCGCCGTGGAGGACGCGGCCGGCAAATGAGCGACCTTCCCGACCGGATCCACCGATTCCGACAGTCCGACGGCTGGATCTTCGGCTACATGCTGTTCTCGTCCCTGGTGAGCCTGACCGCGTCATTCGTGCTGTCGGTCGACGCGATCGAGCTCGCCAAGAACCCGAACGCGAACCTGTCGTGCAACATCAACACCGTGATCAGCTGCGGCACCGTCGGCACCACCTGGCAGGCGAATCTGCTCGGTTTCCCGAATGCCTTCCTCGGGCTGATCGCCGAACCGGTGGTGATCACCATCGCGGTGGCCAGCCTGGCGAAGGTGAAGTTCCCGCGCGGCTTCATGTTCGCCGCGCAGGTCGTGTACACGATCGGGCTGGTCTTCGCCTACTGGCTGTTCTACCAGTCGATGTTCTACATCCACGCGCTGTGCCCGTGGTGCCTGCTGGTGACCCTGTCCACCACCCTGGTGTTCAGCTCGCTGACCCACGTGAACATCCGCGACGGCAACCTCTTCCTGCCGCCACGGGTGCAGGAGGCGTTGGCATCCGCGCTGCGGATGGGCCTGGATGCGCTGGTCGTGGTGCTGTGGCTGGCGCTGCTGGTGGCCGCGATCCTGGTCACGTACGGGGCCGCGATCTTCGCCTGATGGGTGGCCGTCCGATCGGGCTGCCGGTCGATCGGGGTACCCTCCGATCGGGGTGACGTTCGGTCGGGAGTGACGGGGCCGGCCGATCACCGGGCAGTATCGCCGAGTGATCGACCGGCCTCGCCCGGTGGCGGTCCGATCCGTCAGTGCCCGATCCGTCAGTGCCCGATCCGTAGCACGAAGGCACCCTCGACGTTGCCCCGTTTGAGGTCGATCAGCGCGTCGCGGGCCTCGGACAGATCCCGCTCGTGGGTGGTCGGGCGGATCCCGAGCCGGGCCGCCAGGGTGAGGAACTCCTCCCCGTCACGGCGGGTGTTCGACTCGACCGAGGTGAGCGACTTCTCGTGGAAGACGTGCGTGTCGTAGTTCAGCACCGGGATGTCGCTCAGGTGGATCCCGGCCAGCGCGAGCGTCCCGCCGGGGCCGAGCGCGGCCAATGCCGGCGGCACGAGCTCGCCGACCGGGGCAAAGTCGATGGCGGAGTCCAGCGGCACCGGGGTCGGGTCGAGAACGCCCTGCGCCGACGCGGCCCCCAGTCTGCGGGCGAACTCCTGGACCGCTGCGCCGCGGGTGAACACGTGCACGGCGACGCCCTGCGCGATGGCGATCTGGGCGGTGAGATGGGCGCTGCCGCCGAACCCCCAGATGCCCAGGGTGCCGCCGGCGGGGACATTCGCCCGCCGCAGCGCCCGGTAGCCGATGATCCCGGCGCACAGCAGCGGTGCGGCGGCCAGGTCGTCGAAGCCCTCGGGCAGGTCGTACGCGAAACCCTCGGGCACCGTGGTGAACTCCGCGTAGCCGCCGTCGGCGTCCCATCCGGTGTAGCGGGAGGCCCGGCACAGGTTCTCCCGGCCCGACCGGCAGAAGCGGCACACGCCGCAGGTCCGGCGCAGCCACGGGATGCCGATCCGGTCCCCGAGCGCGAACCGTGACGTGTCGGGGCCGAGCGCGTCGACCACGCCGACAATCTCGTGGCCCGGCACGACGCGGCGCCGGTGGACGGGCAGATCCCCCTCGGTGACGTGCAGGTCCGTGCGGCACACGCCGCACGTGAGCACCCGCACCCGGACCTGCCCGGGTCCCGGCTCGGGCACCGGGAGCCGCACCGGTTCCAGACCGCCCGACTCGACCGGGCCGGGCCGACTCACCACCCAGGCACGCATCTCCACTGTCACTCACCCCACCCCGATCCTAGGTCGCGCCGGCCGTCCGGCCTCAGACATCGACCGTGACGGCGTCGGGCAGACCCGCGTACCGGTCCGGATGACAGGTGAGCAGCACCACCTGACCCGAACGGCCGGTCGTGGCCAGGGCGTGCATCAGCCGGCCCAGCCGGTGCCGGTCGGAGTGGGCCAGCGCGTCGTCGAGCATCACCGGCACGCCCTCCTCGGGGTCGACGAGCATGGCCGTGGCGAGGCGGACCAGGATCGCCAGCTGTTCCTTCGCCCCGGTGGAGAGCTGATCGACCTCCAACCGGCGTCCGGCGAGGTGACGGTGGGTGATCCGCAGCGACTCGTCGACCTCGACATCGAAGTCGGGGTCCCCGTACGCGGCCCGGCCCAGCTCGGCGATCCGGTCGCGAAAGGGCTGCTGGTAGGCCTCCCGGACACGGGTCCGGTGCGCCAGGAGGGTCGACTCCAACAGCAGCGCGCCGTCGGCGCGTCTCTGCCAGGACTCCTTCTCGCGTCCGGCGAACTCGGCACGGGTCAGGGCCTCGTCGAGGTCGGCCTGCCGCCGGTCCCGGTCGGCGGCCTTGAGCTGACCCTCCAGTCCCGAACGGGCCAGTGCCCACTTCTCCCGGGATGCCCGCAGGGCCCCCACCGCGGTCGCGGCCACCTCGTGGTCGGCGCGAAGCCCGTCCGCGTCCATCCTCACCAGCGCGTCCCGCGCCGCTCTCAGCGCGGCCGCGGTGCGGTCGACCTGCCTGTCGGCCTCGGCCAGCTCCCGGGCCAGTGCCTCGTCGTCGGCCCTCGCCCGGTCCTGCTCCAGCGTGGACGCCCGACGGGCGAGATCGGTGCGGTGGGCCTCCAACCCGGCCCGCGACTCCCGCAGTGCCGCGTCCGTCTCCGCCGCCGTGCGGCGGGCCGCCTCCGCGGCGGAACGAGCGGTCTCGTGGGCCGCCCGGGCCTCCTCGTACGCCGCTCGGGCCGCTTCCCGTCGGGTGCCGGCCTCGTCGGGGCCGGAGGGCAGCGGTGGATCGGCGGGCCGCTCGGCGCGGTAGCGGTCGGAGCGGGCAAGGATCCGGTCGTGCTCGTCGCGCAGGCTCTCCTCGCTCGCGTCACCCAGCAGTCCCTCGCGTCTGGCCTCGGCCGTGGCCACCTCGTGCTCGGCCCGGATGACGGCATCCCGCCGCTCGTGTGCCTCGGCGACGGAGGCGACCGACAACTCGGCGAGCAGCTTCTGCAGCCGTCCGCGGGCCCGGCGGACGCTCACCGAGCGCTCCTCGATGCCCTGTTCGGGCGTGACGGCGATCCGCCAGCCGTCCGCGAACTCAATCCGGGTGTCGGCCACCACGGCCTGTTGCCACGCCTCGGTGAGGACGCGTGAGGTGCCGTCGATCTGCACGGTCCCCCCGCCGTCCGGTGGGGCGATGCGCAGTTGGGCGCTACCCGCGCGCAGCTCGGCCTCGGCCTGCTCGGCGGCACGCTCGGCCTTCTCCAGCGCGGCCAGCTTCTTCGCCGTGACCGGGCCGGAGGCCACCGGGGAGTGGCGGCCGATGACGGCCCGGATCTCGTCGAGCCTGGCCAGGGTCTCGGCGATCCGGGCGGCCCGCCCCTGGTCGCCGAGCAACTCGGCGTCGGCCTCGGCCACTTCCCGGGCGCTCCGGGTGCGGTCCAGGCGGTCCGAGGCCGCGATCAGGGCCTCCTCGGCGTCGGCGAGCCGATCGCGGGCGGCGTCGGCACGTTCCTCGGCAGTGTCGTGGGCCGCGGCGAGCTCGGCGATCCGGGTCCGGGCGGCCGCCACCTCTTCGCGGAGCTCCCCGCGGACCCGGTCCCGTTCGGCCCGTACGTCACGGCCGCGCACGGCCTCGGCGTGGTCGCGGTCGGCCTGCCGGGCACGTTCCTGAGCGGCGTCGATCTCGACCAGCCGGCCGGCGAGGGCCCGCTCCTCGGCCTCTCGTTCGTCGAGGGTGGCCTCGATCCGG
>CAZGWN010000026.1:0-40979 GCA_964528755.1 uncultured Propionibacteriaceae bacterium | reverse complement strand
CCCCCCGACCCCGCCCTCCCCCCAGTCTCACGGTGGGGCCCGGGGGGGGGGCGCATTTAACCGCGCGGCCGGGGGGGGGCGCGGGGCACCCCCCGGCCCCCGCCCCAGGGGGTCAGCCGCGGTGCATCTTGCGCAGCACGTACTGCAGGATGCCGCCGTTGCGGTAGTAGTCGGCCTCCCCGGGGGTGTCGATCCGCACGGTGGCGTCGAACTCGACCGTGGACCCGTCGGCGCGAGACGCGCTCACGTGCACCGTCTCCGGCACCGTGCCCGAGTTGATCGCGTCGATGCCGGTGATGTCGAAGGTCTCCTCGCCGGTCAGTCCGAGCGACTCGTGGCTCTGCCCGGCCGGGAACTGCAGCGGCAGTACGCCCATGCCGATCAGGTTGGAGCGGTGGATCCGCTCGAACGACTCGGTGATGACGGCCCGCACCCCCAGCAGCACGGTGCCCTTGGCGGCCCAGTCGCGCGAGGATCCCGAGCCGTACTCCTTGCCGCCCAGCACGACCAGCGGGACGCCCGCCCGCTGGTACGCCTGCGCCGCGTCGTAGACGGTGGTGACGGGCGCACCCTCGGCGGTGAAGTCGCGGGTGAAGCCGCCCTCGGTGCCCGGGGCGATCTGGTTGCGCAGCCGGATGTTGGCGAACGTGCCGCGGATCATCACCTCGTGGTTGCCCCGCCGCGACCCGTACGAGTTGAAATCGTGCCGGGCCACCCCGTGCTCGGTGAGGTAGCGCCCCGCCGGGGAGTCCGCCTTGATGGAACCGGCCGGGGAGATGTGGTCGGTGGTCACCGAGTCACCAAGCTTGAGCAGCACTCGGGCGCCGTGGATGTCGGAGACCGGCGCCGGCTCCGCGGGCATCCCGTCGAAGTACGGGGCCTTGCGCACGTAGGTGGAGTCGGCATCCCACGCAAACGTCTCGCCCTCGGGCGTGTTCAGCGAGTTCCACCGCTCGTCGCCCTTGAAGACATCCGCGTAGGTCGAGGTGTACATCTCGGGGTTGATCGACTCGGAGATGACGGCGTCGATCTCGGCCTGCGACGGCCACAGGTCGCGCATGTACACCGGGTTGCCCTGGGCATCGGTTCCCAACGGCTCGTGGTAGAGGTCGATGTCCATCGTCCCGGCCAACGCGTAGACGATGACGAGCATCGGCGAGGCCAGGTAGTTCATCTTGACGTCCGGGCTGATCCGGCCCTCGAAATTGCGGTTGCCCGACAGCACCGCGGTGACGGCCATGTCGTTGTCGTTGACCGCCGCGGAGATCTCCGGGATGAGCGGGCCGGTGTTGCCGATGCAGGTCGTGCAGCCGTACCCGACGGTGTTGAAGCGCAGCTTGTCGAGGTAGGCCTGCAGGCCGGAGCGGACGAAGTAGTCGGTCACCACGTGCGAGCCCGGTGCGACCGTCGTCTTCACCCACGGCTTGGGCGACAGCCCCAGCTCCACCGCCTTCTTGGCGATCAGGGCGGCACCGATCATCACCGACGGGTTGGAGGTGTTGGTGCAGGACGTGATCGCCGCCACCGCCACGGCCCCGTTCGGCAGGTCGAAAGAGGTGCCGTCCGACAGCGTCACCGGGACGGTGGCGGTCGGGTCGGGCGTGTAGTTCGGCACGGTGTCCTCGAAGGTGGTCTTCGCCTCCGAGAGCAGGATCCGGTCCTGCGGGCGCTTCGGACCGGAGATCGAGGGGACGACCGTGGACAGGTCCAGCTCGAGTTCCTCGGAGTACTTGGCCTCCCGCTCGGTGTCCAGCCACAGGCCCTGTTCCTTGGCGTACGCCTCGACGAGCGCGATGTGCTCCTCGGTCCGGCCGGTCAGCCGCAGGTAGTCCAGGGTGACGTCGTCGATCGGGAACACGGCGATGGTCGAGCCGTACTCCGGCGACATGTTGCCGATGGTGGCGCGATTGGCCAGCGGGATGTGCCTGACCCCCTCGCCGTGGAACTCGACGAACTTGCCGACCACACCGTGGGCGCGCAGCATCTCGGTGATGGTGAGCACGAGGTCGGTGGCGGTGACCCCCTCGTTGAGCGACCCGGTCAGCTTGAAGCCGACGACCCGCGGGATGAGCATCGACACCGGCTGGCCGAGCATGGCGGCCTCGGCCTCGATGCCGCCGACGCCCCAGCCGACCACGCCCAGGCCGTTGACCATGGTGGTGTGCGAGTCGGTGCCCACACAGGTGTCGGGGTAGGCCTGCAACACGCCGTCGACCTCGCGCGGGAAGACCACCCGGGCCAGGTGCTCGATGTTGACCTGGTGGACGATGCCGGTGCCCGGCGGGACGACCTTGAAGTCGTCGAACGCGGTCTGACCCCAGCGCAGGAAGTTGTAGCGCTCCTCGTTGCGCTGGAACTCGACCTCGGTGTTGAGGGCCAGTGCGTCGGCGGTGCCGAAGTACTCGGCGATGACGGAGTGGTCGATGACGAGTTCGGCCGGCGACAGCGGGTTGACCTTGTCGGGATCCCCGCCGAGATCGACGACGGCCTCGCGCATGGTGGCCAGGTCCACGATGCACGGCACGCCCGTGAAGTCCTGCATGATCACCCGGGCCGGGGTGAACTGGATCTCCTTGCTCGGCTGGGCGGATGGATCCCAGCCCGCCAGCGCGCGGATGTCGTCGGCGGTGATGTTGGCGCCGTCCTCGGTGCGGAGCAGGTTCTCCAGGAGAATCTTCAATGAGTACGGCAGATGCTCGGATCCTTCGACCGCGTCGAGGCGGAAGATCTCGTACTTTTTGCCCGCGACCTCAAGGTCGGCCCGGGCACCCAGGCTGTTGATGCTCATCTGTGCTCCCTCGACAAATTTCTCTCGACGTCAAGATACCACTCAGTTCGTCATGTCGATTCCATCACGACCGGCGCCGTCGTGCGTGCCGATCGAACCCGGTCTACGGTGAGGGGGACAACTTCATCTGCGGGAGCTCATCGGCATGGGCTGAGAGGACGCCGGCACCGGGCGTCGACCGCTCGAACCTGCCCGGGTAATGCCGGCGAAGGGAGAACCATCATGAGCACGGTCACGTACGGACCCGTCACCTGCGGACCCATCCGCGGCAGCCACAAGGCCTGGCTGCCCGCCACCGGACCCGCCGGAGAGGACCTGAGAGTCCCCGTCCGCCGGATCGAGCTGACCACCGGCGAACACCTCGATGTCTACGACACCTCCGGTCCCTACACGGCCTACACCGACGCCTCCGCCTGCCACGATCTGGAGACCGGGCTGGCACCCGTACGGGCCACCTGGGCCCGGCCCGAGCCGGCGCCGACCGACGCGGGCCGACCGGCCGCCACCCAGCTGGCCCTCGCCCGAGCCGGCGTCACCACCCCGGAGATGGTCTTTGCCGCCGTCCGGGAGGGCATGAGCGCCGAGGAGGTCCGCACCGAGGTGGCCGCCGGTCGGGCGGTGATTCCGGCCAACCCGGCCCACCCCGAGGCCGAGCCGATGGTCATCGGCCGTCGGTTCGCGGTCAAGGTCAACGCCAACATCGGCAACTCCGTCGTCCGCAGTGACATCGCCGAGGAGGTGGAGAAGCTTGTCTGGGCCACCCGGTGGGGCGCGGACACCGTGATGGACCTGTCCACCGGCCGCGACATCACCCGGACCCGTGAATGGGTGCTGCGCAATTCCCCCGTGCCCGTCGGCACCGTGCCGATCTACCAAGCGCTGGAGCGGGTCGGCGGGGATCCCACCCGACTCACCTGGGAGGTCTTCCGCGCCACCTTGGTCGAGCAGGCCGAACAGGGCGTGGACTACATGACCATCCACGCCGCGGTACTGCTGCGCTATGTCCCGCTGACCGCCCGGCGGGTGACCGGCATCGTGTCCCGCGGGGGGTCGATCATGGCGGCCTGGTGTCTGGCCCACCACCGCGAGTCGTTCCTGTACGAACACTTCGACGAGATCTGCGCCATCCTGGCCGACCACGACATCACCGTCTCGCTCGGCGACGGGCTACGGCCGGGATCGATCGCCGATGCCAACGACGAGGCACAGTTCGCCGAGCTGCGCACCATGGGCGAGTTGACCCGCACGGCGCACGCGTACGGGGTGCAGGTGATGATCGAGGGTCCCGGCCACGTGCCCATGCACCTCATCGCCGAGAACGTACGGCGCGCCGACGAGTGGTGCGGGCAGGCGCCGTTCTACACGCTCGGCCCGCTGACCACCGACATCGCGCCGGGCCACGACCACATCACCTCGGCGATCGGGGCGGCGCTGATCGCCCAGGCGGGCACCGCGATGCTGTGCTATGTCACGCCGAAGGAGCACCTCGGCCTGCCCGACCGCGACGACGTACGGGTCGGGGTGATCACCTACCGGATCGCCGCCCACGCCGCCGACCTGGCCAAGGGCCACCCCCGGGCGCAGGAACGCGACGACGCCCTGTCGGTGGCGCGCTTCGAGTTCCGCTGGGAGGATCAGTTCCGGCTCGGGCTGGACCCCGACACCGCGGTGGCCTACCACGACGAGACGCTGCCGGCCGAACCGGCGAAGACGGCCCACTTCTGCTCGATGTGCGGGCCGAAGTTCTGCTCGATGCGGATCAGTGCCGACGTCCGGGCCTACGCCCAGGCGCACGGGCTGACCTCCGTGGAGGCGATCGAGGCCGGGATGGCGGAGAAGTCCGCCGAGTTCGTGGAGGCCGGCGGGCGGATCCGGCTGCCCGTCACCGATCCGAACTCCTGAGCGAAAAGTGTCCGTCGGGGTCCGTACGGTGAACGCATGGATGAGATGCCGAGCTTCGGGCCGCTCCCCGACGGCGGCCCGCCGCTTCCGCCGGGCAGCCCGGAGCTGTACCTGCCCCGTCGGCCGCCGCCGATGGGAGAGTTCACCCGCGGTGGGTGCCTGCTGCGCGGGGAGGACGGTCAGGTGTTGGCCGTCTCCCCGGGCCAGGGACTGCCGGAGGACCCCGACGAGCACATCACCGAGCTGATCGAGGTCGAGTCGTTGGCGCGCTTCGCCGAGATCCGTCGGATCGCGTTGATCGCCGACCTGATGGAGGCCGCGCCCACCGTCGAGGACGAGCACATGGTCCCCGGCGGCGCCGCCGGGACACCGCGGATCCCGGAGTTCATCCACCTGGAGGTCGGCGCGGCCCTCCAGCTGGCCCCGGAACGGGCCCGGACCCTGATCGGGGACGCGCTCAATCTCAAGTGGCGCCACCCTCGCCTGTGGAACCGGATGGTCGCGGGCGAGATGCCGGTGTGGCGCTGCCTGGAGGTCTCCCGGCGGTGCATGATGCTCGATCACGCGCAGGCCCTGTGGCTCGACGACCGGATCGGCGACACGCTGCCGGCCGTGTCGTGGGCCCGCGCCCAGCGGATGGTCGAGGGTGAGATCGCCGCCGCCGACCCCGCCGCGGCCGCCGAGCGGGAGCGCCGGCAGCACCGGCGCCGGGTCGGGGTGGCCCGCCGCCCCGGCTCCGGCACGGCGATGGACCTCTTCGGTGTGCTCGATGCCGCCGACGCCCTCCAGCTCGACGCCACGCTGGGCCGGATGGCGGCCGGGCTCGCCGACGCCGGCGACCCGGACGACCTGGACGCCCGGCGGGCTCGGGCGCTGGGGTTGCTGGCCCGCGGCGCCACACCCGAACAGGTGCCCCAGGTGCGGTTGTACGTGCACGTCGCCGAGGGTGGCGAGATCGCCCGCGCCGAGGGGCTGGGGCCGGTGCCGCTGGCCGAGTTGGACCGGCTGACGGCCGGCGCGACCATCCGGGTCACCCAGGTCATCGACCATGCCGCGTCCGTGCCGGTGGACGCCTACGAGGTGCCCGACCGGATGCGCGAGCAGCTCGTCCTGGCCCATCCCGTGGAGGTGGCGCCGTACGGCAGCGTCACCGCCCGGCACTGCGACATGGATCACACCGTGCCGTACGTTCCGGGCAACCCGGGCCAGACCCGTCCCGACAACCTGGGTCCCCTGGGCCGCACCGCGCACCGGGCCAGGACGCTCGGCGGCTACCGGCTGCGCCAGGACACCCCCGGGGTGTGGCTGTGGAGCACGCCACGCGGGCAGACGTACCAGGTCAGCAACCAGGGCACCATCCGGCTGGATCCCGACTGACGCGTGCAGCTCCCGTTCACCGGGACAGCCTCCCGTTCACCGGGACAGCACGGCCACCGCCTCCAGGTGGTGGGTGTTGGGGAACAGGTCGAAGGCACGCAGCGTGTCGAGCCGATATCCCCCGTCGAGCAGCCGGCGCAGGTCGCGGCCGAGCGCGGCCGGGTCGCAGGCCACGTAGGCGATCGCGCGCGGCCGGCGGGCGACGACGGCATCGACGACCTCGCGGCCGGCGCCGACCCGCGGCGGGTCGAGGACGACGAGGTCGGTCGAGCGCGGCATCCGTCGGATCACCCGATCGACCCGGCCGGCGGTGAAGCGCGCCTGGGGAACGTTGCGGCGAGCCAGCTCGATCGCCGGGCGCGACACCTCCACCCCCCACGCCTGTGCCCCGGCGTCGACGAGCGCCCCGGCGAAGAGGCCGACCCCGCAGTAGAGGTCGAAGGCACGGTCCCCCGCCTGCGGCTGCAGCCCGTCGGCGACGACGCCGGCCAGGGTGGAGGCGGCCGCGGGGTGGACCTGCCAGAACCCGTCGGCGGCGACCAGCCAGTCCCGGCCGGCGGCGTGTTCGGTGACCGGATCGGGACCGGTGGCGACGTCGTCGAGGAGGATGGTGGTCGTTCCGGTGGACGCCGTGACCAGCCGCAATTCGTGCGTTCCCTCCCGGCCGGCGGCGATGCCGTGCGGGTCGGGCTGATCGGCGACGGCCAGCGGGCACCCACCGGCGGGCACGGTGACCAGGTCCGAGCTGCGGTGCCGGCGCATCCGGGCCTGCCCGCCGACGAGCACGTACGCCATCCGGGTGCGCCACCCGAACATGCCACCGGGCAGCGGCTCCACGTCGACATCGAGCTCGACGCCGGCGAGATGGGCCAGCTGTTCGTGGAGGACCGCGGCCTTGAGCGCCCGCTGGGCGGCCGGTGCCACGTGCTGGAAGTCGCAGCCGCCGCACCCTCCGGGCCCGGCGACCGGGCAGGCCGGGGCGATCCGATCCGGGGAACCGTCCAGCACCTCGACCGCGTCCCCGCGCCAGAAGGACTCGTGCGAGGTGTCGGTCAGCCGGACCATCACCCGTTCCCCGGGCAGGGCGTGCCGGACGAACAGCACCCGCCCGTCGAGCCGGGCCACGCAGTGCCCGCCGTGGGCGATCGGCCCGACCTCGACCGGGCCGACCACCGCCGATCCGGCCTCAGGCGTGGTCATGGTGGCCCTCCGGGGGACGGAACACGGCGGTCCCCGGCGCCGGCCGGGCGCCGAGCCGGTTCGCCATCCGCGCCTTCCGGGTGAACGACGACAGGCGGTACGGCACCGAGGTCACCATCACGCCCTGGGTGTAGTGCAGGCGGGTCCTGAGCCGCAGGGCGATCTGGTTGTGCAGGGGCTGCTCCCACCAGTGCCCCACCACGTACTCGGGGATGTAGACGCAGACGACGTCGCGCGGGCTCTGTTTGCGGATGGCCGCGACGTGCTGGGAGACGGTGTTCAGCACGTCGCGGTACGGCGAGGCGAGCACCCGCAGCGGGATGTCGAGACCGGCCTCGTCCCACTGCCGCAGGAACGACCGGGTCTCCTCCGGGTCGGCACTGACGAAGACCGCCTCGATCGTGTCGGGGTGGGTTGCCTTGGCGTAGTACAGGGCCCGGATGGCCGGCTTGTGGAGGCGGGAGACGAGGACGACAGCGTGCACCCGGCTGGGCAGGGACAACTCGTCGGCGTCGGTCACCGCGATCTCCTCGGCCACCCGGTCGTAGTGACCGTGGATGGAGCGCATCACCACGAAGACGATCGTCATGGCGAGCAGCGCCATCCAGGCGCCGTGGATGAACTTCGACAGCAGGACCACGACGAGCACCACCAGGGTCATGGTGAAGCCGATGGCGTTGATCACCCGAGCCCGCCGCATCCCGCGGATCGCGGCGGGCTCCTTCTCGTACTTCAGGTGGCGGGTCCAGTGGCGCATCATGCCGAGCTGGCTGAAGGTGAAGCTGACGAACACCCCGACGACGTACAGCTGGATGAGCCGGGTCACGTCGGCGTCGAAGGCCAACACGAGGACGACCGCGATGGTGGCGAGGGCGGCGATGCCGTTGCTGTACGCCAGCCGGTCCCCGCGGGTGCGCAATTGGCGGGGCAGGTAGCCGTCGGCGGCGAGGATCGAGGCCAGCGTCGGGAACCCGTTGAAGGCCGTGTTGGCGGCCAACACGAGGATGATCATGGTGGCCGCGATGAGCAGATAGGTCATCGGCGGGAAGAAGTCGAAGACGACGGTGGCCAACTGGGCCATCACGGTGTCGCCGGTGCCGTCGATGCGCACCCCGTCGCCGACGAACCAGGAGTGCTGCCCGTCGACCAACTGGACGCCGGTCTCGCGGGCCAGCACGATGATGCCGAGCAGCATGGACACCGCGATGATCCCCAGCAGGAGCAGGGTGGTCGCGGCGTTGCGGGACTTCGGCGGGCGGAAGTTCGGCACGCCGTTGGAGATCGCCTCGACACCGGTGAGCGCGGCCGACCCGGAGGAGAAGGCCCGCGCCAGCAGCACCACCATCAGCAGGCCGCTCGCCCCGACGTACGCCGAGTCACCGGCCACCTGCCACCCGGCTGTCGGCGCGACGACGTCGTTGCCGAGCACGTGGATACGGAACAGGCCGACGGCGACCATGATCATCACGCCGGCCATGAAGCAGTAGGTCGGAATCGCGAAGGCGGTGCCGGACTCGCGGACCCCGCGCATGTTCATCAGCATCAACGCCACGATGACGACGGCGGCGATCACTCCCTCCCGCCCCTGGAAGAACGGGATGACCGCCTTGGCGTTCTGGATCCCGGAGGACACCGACACCGCCACGGTCAGCACATAGTCGACGAGCAGCGCACTGGCCACGGTCAGCCCGGCGGTCGGGCCGAGGTTCGTCGTCACCACCTCGTAGTCGCCGCCGCCGGAGGGGTACGCGTGGACCGTCTGGCGGTACGACGCGACAACCGTGAGCATGACCAGGGCCACCAGGATGCCGATCTTCCACGACCAGGCGAAGGCGGCGGACCCGGCAAGGGCAAGGGTGACCAGGATCTCGTCGGGTGCGTACGCGACCGAGCTCAGCGCGTCGGAAGCGAAGACGGGCAGGGCGATCCGCTTGGGCAGCAGCGTGGAGCCCAGCTGGTCACTCGCCAGGCGCCGCCCCAACAGAAGGCGGCGACCCATGTCGGTGAGTTTCACGAGCCACCACTGTAGGCCAGCGGACCATGGTCGACCCATACTGGCCTGGTGAACTTCGTCATCATGGGCTGCGGCCGGGTCGGCGTCACGCTCGTCCGCCGACTCGAGGCGCTCGACCACACGGTCACCGTCGTCGACTCGGACGCCAATGCGCTGGAGCGGCTGCCGCCCGACGTACGTGCCGAACGGGTCAGGGGCGTCGGATTCGACCGTGACGTGCTGATCCGGGCCGGCATCGAGTCCGCCGACGCCTTCGCCGCCGTCGCCGCCGGCGACAACTCCAACATCCTCGCCGCCCGGGTGGTCCGGGAGACCTTCGGCGTACGCAACGTGGTCGCCCGGATCTATGATCCGGGCCGGGCGGACGTGTACGAACGGCTCGGCATCCCGACGGTGGCCAGCGTGCGGTGGACCGCCGACCGGGTGCTGCGCCGGTTGCTGCCCGAGGGCACCGAACCGGTGTGGAGCGACCCGTCCGGCCGGGCCCGGCTGGCACAGATCCGCGTCGACTCGGGGTGGGCCGGGCACAGGCTGGCCGAGATCGAGCAGCGCACCGGCGGCCGGGTCGCCTTCGTGCTCCGGCTCGGCGAGGGATCCGTCCCCGCGGAGAACGCGCTCTACCAGGACGGCGACCTGCTCTACCTGGCGATCGAGGAGGCCCGGGTCGGGGCCGCCGAACTGCTGCTGGCCGCCCCGCCCCGGCGCTGAGTCGGCCCGCGCCGAACCACCCATCCCCGTACCCGTACGTCAAGGAGTCCTCCCCCATGCACGTGTTCATCGCCGGCGCCGGCAACGTCGGCCGCTCGATCACCTCCGAGTTGCTCGAGAAGGGCCACGACGTCACCATCGTCGACCCCAACCCGTCCGCCCTGCGCCCGGACACGATGCCGCAGGCGACCTGGCTGGTCGGTGACGCGTGTGAGATGGAGACCCTCGAGCGGGCGCACCTCGACACCTTCGACGCGGCCATCGCGGCGACCGGCGACGACCAGGTCAACCTGGTGGCGTCGCTGCTGGCGAAGACCGAGTTCGGGGTGAGCCGTACGGTGGCGCGGGTGAACCACCCGAAGAACGAGTGGATGTTCGACGAACTCTGGGGCGTCGACGTGTCGGTGTCCACCCCGCGGGTGATGTCGGCGCTGGTCGAGGAGGCGGTCAGCGTCGGCGACGTGGTCCGGCTGTTCACCTTCCGGCACGCGTCGGTCAATCTCGTCGCCGTGACGATGCCGTCCGGCGTTCCGGCCGTGGGCCGCCGGCTCGGCGACTTCGGCTGGCCCGACGGGACGATCCTGGTGGCGGTCATCCGGGACGGCCAGGCGCGACCCGGGCTGTCCGACCTGCCGCTGGAGGCCGGCGACGAGGTGCTCTTCCTCGCCGAACCCGATCAGGAGGGTCGGCTGCGCGCTGTCCTGCTCGGCGAGAAGCCGGTCGCTCCGGAGCCCGAGGTCGTGGCCACCGGCACGACCCTGCCGCTGGTGGAGGAACCGATCGACCTGGGTGACGATGACGACACCGACGACCTGCCCTCCGACGACGAGGACGACGAGGACGACGACGGGCTGTCCTGACCCGCCTCAGGCCTTCAGCAACTCGTAGCGGGGGTTGTAGAACACGCGCTCCCCCTCGGCGGTCCGGGTGATCCGTCCGGTCACCCGCAGCCGTGCGCCGGGCTCAATCCCGGCGATGGTCCGTCGGCCCATCCAGATCAGCGTGACGGTGTCCGACCCGTCGTCAAGCGTCACCTCGAACCAGCGGGACGACCCGCGGGGCTCGAGCTTGAGACCGCGGACCTCCCCGACCACGACGACCTCGGAGCGGTCCCGGCAGGCGACGATCGGGGTGCCGCCGGCCGAGGCGGAGACCCGGCGCTGGTCCTCCCGCTCCAGATCGGTGCTGGAGGCGGTCAGCCGGCGCAGGGCCTTGCCGAGTGCGGTCACGGCACTCACCCCTGGGCCCTCGCGATCAACTGGCCGGACCCGGCGGCCTCGGCCGCGCGAGCCGCCTGCGCGGCCCGGGCCTGCTCGGTGGCGGCACGCACCTGCGCGTCGATCTCCGGCGGCAGAGTGAGCGGGATGGAGGTGCCGGGCGGGATCGGTGAGCCGCCGCGGCGCACCACGGTGTCGCGGAACACCTCCTCGATGTCGGCGGTGACGCCGGGCGTCGCCGTCTCCAGCGCCGCCTGTCCGTACACCACGCCGCGCAACGCCCACCGCGGGCCCTCGACCATGACCATCCGGCTGGGTTGCAGGCCTTGCTTGCCGTCAGGCGTGGCCACCGGCATCAACCGGCGCACCTCGACCCCGAAGGGGCCCTCGGCGAGGTCCGCCGATCCCTGCCGCGCCCGCGCCGCCGCAATGACGTCGGAGCGGATCTGGGGCCACAGGCCGCCGCTGCGAGGGGCGGCGTACAGGCTGAGTTCCAGTGCCGAGGCCGGCTGCATGAGCAGGACGGCGGTGGCGCGGCCGCTGGCCTGGTCGATCTGGAACCTGACCTCCATGCCGTCCAGGGGAGTGATGATCAGCGACCCGAGGTCCATCCGGCCCACCGGATCGCCGTCGAGGTCGACCTCGTCGATGTCGAAGGGGCCGTCGCCACGCCAGTCCCGCGCGTCCAGGGCGGCCCAGGGGTCGGCCGGCTCGGCACTGCCGCGCCAGTCGGTCTGTTCCTCGGCCTCGCCGGTCTGTTGCGGCTCGGCACTCTCGTCCGTCTCGTGCGGCTTCTCGTCCTCGACCGCCGCCTTGCGCTTGCGTCCGAAGATCATGCTTGCTCCTGTTCTGTCGGCCGAATGCCGGTCGATCCGTATCCGCCGGCGCCACGGCCTGTCGGGGTGAGGTCCTCGACCTCCACGAAGGTCGCCCGCCACACCGGCTGGACGACCAACTGCGCGATCCGGTCACCGCGACGGATGCGGATCGTCTCGGCCGGGTCCATGTTTATCAGGCACACCTTGACCTCACCACGGTACCCCGCGTCGATGGTCCCGGGACTGTTGACGATCGACAGCCCCCGCCGGGCGGCCAGCCCCGACCGCGGATGCACGAAGCCCGCCGTGCCGGGCGGAAGTTCCACCGCGATCCCGGTACCCACCAGGGCCCGCGCCCCGGGGGCCAGGTCGACGTCGGTGCTCGCGTGCAGGTCGGCCCCCGCATCGCCCGGGTGGGCGTACGCCGGCAGGGGCAGCCCGGGGTCGAGCCGGATGATCCGGACGTCGACGCCCGTCATGGGCGTCGCCTGAGAGCATCGGCGAGTTCCTCCGGATGCCGGGAGGACACCAGCCAGTACGGGTGCGGGTCGGCCGGATCGTTCACCGTCACCTCGACGACCCGCGGGAGCCACGCCCGGGTGCACAGGAAGGCCCGCGCGTCCGCCCGGGGCCCGAGCCGCTCACGGCTCTCCTCGACGCCGAGGTGACGGGCGTCGCCGAGGTAGGACCACTCCAGCAGGTTCGGCCCCACCCGCAGCCCGTCGGGTCCGACCTCCACGGTGGAGGTACCGGCGGCCACGGCGGCGACCGCGACGGCGACCAGCCCGGCCGTGACGCCGAGGGCCACCGGCCACGGCGTCCACACGACGTAGACGATGGCGACGGAGCCGATCAGAGCGGCGATGACGACGGCCCAGCCCGGTGAGATGATCAGTCGTTCGCGATATGTCACCAGTTCACCTCATCATGTCCCTGAGTCCCGCCACTACGATGGTGCCGTTCACGTCCGTGCCCGTCCACCCCGAGGAATCGTCGATGGCCATTTCCCAGTCCCTCGTCCACAAGGCCTACACCGCACTCGCCGGCACCCTGGCGACCGTCGCCACCCAGCGGCTGCTGACCGCGGGATGGCGATTCGTCACCGGCGAGGAGCCACCCGAGCCGACCGACCCGGAGGCCAGTAACACCGCGGCGCTGCTGTGGGCCCTGTCCAGCGCGGTCGGGCTGGCCGTCGCCCAGGTGGTCGCGGCCCGGGTCGGCAACCGCTACCTCTTCGAGCAGACCGGGCACAAGCCCAAACCGCGCAGGATCCAGGTGCAGCTCTAGGCCCGCGTCACTTCTGGACGCAGTCGGTGCAGAAGATCTGATCACCACGGATCTCGGCGATCTGGCTGCGCTTGCGGACCAGGAAGCACCCGGCGCAGATGAACTCGTCCTGCTGCTTGGGCAGGACCTTCACGGTCAGTTCCTCGTGGGACAGGTCGGCGCCGGGCAACTCGAAGGACTCGGCCGCGACAACCTCGTCCTCGTCGACGGCACCCGACTGAGGGTCGTTGCGACGGGTCTTGAGGGCGTCGAGCGAGTCCTCGCCCAGTTCCTCCTCGGTCTTCCGAGGAGCGTCGTAGTCAGTGGCCATCGTGCCTTCCCCTTGGCCGCTCCCGGGAAACCCCGGGTCCGGCATGGCTGCGGATTATACAGGGGCATTCATACCACGTGTGTCAAGACCCCGGTGAAGGGGCGGACAGCAGTCCGCCGGACAGGCCGGGGTCGCGCCGTCGGCGGCCGCCAGCACAAGGTCCACCAACCCGGACACGAAGGCCGGGTGGGTGCCGGCGGTGGCGGCCCGCCGCAGCGTCACGCCGAGCCTGCGCGCCGTCCCGGCCGCCTCGGTGTCCAGGTCGAAGATCACCTCCATGTGGTCGCTGACAAACCCGATCGGGGCGAGCACGACGTCGGTCACGCCGCCCTCGGCAAGGGCGGCGAGCGCGGCGTTGACGTCGGGTTCCAGCCAGGGCTGCTGCGGCGGGCCGGACCGGGAGCAGTAGGCCAGGTCGGACGCCGGCCGCTCTCCCCGCGCCCGCTCGACCCGCTCCAGCACGGCCTCCATCACCTGCCGGTGCCGCGCGACGTACGCTCCCCCGTCACTCCCGTCGCGGCGCGAGCCGGACGTCCGGGCCATCGCCAGCGGAATCGAGTGGGTGACGAACAACACGTACGGGTCGGTGTCGCCGATCGCCGCCAGGAGAGCATCGGCGTTCGCCTCGACGAAGCCGGGCGTGAGGGCGTACGGACGGATGAGATCGATTCTCATCCGGTCCGGTCGTGCCTGCGCCAGGTCCTCGGCGTACTGGCGACACCCCGAGTAGGAGGGGTACGCGCTGGTGGTCAGGGCGAGGACCCGGGTCCCCTCGACCTCCTGTAGGGTCTCGGCGAAGGTCGGGTGCCAGTTCCGGTTGCCCCAGACCACCGGAACCCTCGAACCGCGCCGGTCCAGTTCGGCCCGCAGCGCGGCGAGCAGCGCCCGGTTCTGGTCGTTGATCGGGCTGCGCCCCCCGAACAGCCGGTAGTGCTCGCCGACCTCGGCGAGTCGCTCATCGGGGATGCCCTTGCCGGCCGTCACCCGGCGGAGGAAGGGCAGCACGTCCTCAGGACGGTCGGGCCCGCCGAATGAGGCCAGCATCACGGCGTCGTACGTTGACAACGGATCGGTCACTCCGTGATCTTAGGTTGAGAGTTCGGCTGGGGGCAGGAATGGCCACCGCGGTATGTTTTTCGGCATGGACAGCGCTCTGACCCCGCGGGAGATCCAGGACCGTCTGCGGTCCGGGGCCGGCGTGGCCGATGTCGCTGCCGAGGCCGGCGTCACACCCGAGGAGATCGAGGGTTTCGCCGTGCCCATCCTCGCCGAGCGCGAGCACATCACCGACCTGGCCCGCACCGCGCACGTCCGCCGCGCCGGCGACAGCCCGGCCCAGCGCGGCCTGGAGGCGGTGATCACCGAGGAGCTGCGGGCCCGCGGTGTGGAGCCGGCGCTCCGCTGGGACGCGGTCCGGGTCGAGCGCCGCCGCTGGCAGGTCAGCGCCACGGTCGCCGACGGGGACACCACCCGGGTCGGGGTCTTCAACTTCGACGTCACCGGCCGCTTCTCCGTCGCGGCGAACCCCGACGCCCGATGGATGATCGGCGAGACGCCTCTGCCGCCGGTCGACGAGGAGGCCGAGCCGACCCTGGAGCTGGACGACGACGAGCCGACCAGCGAGGTGCAGGTGCTGCACGAGATGATGTCGCGCTACGAGGAGACCGTGGCCGGCTATGAGGACACCATCCGGGCGCTGCGTGACAGCATGGACCGCGACGCGGACGGCCGGGACCGCCGAGAGCCCGACCAGCCGCCGCTGGTCGACGACGACCGCCCCGCACCGCGCCGCCGCCCGAAGAACTCGAAGAAGCGCGCCCAGGTGCCCAGTTGGGACGAGATCGTCTTCGGCGAACACCGCGACTCATGATCACCCCAACAGGTCGGGTCCCGACATCGGCAACGGCTCGGCGGTCGAGGCCGAGGCGACCTTGCGGGTGATCCGGGTGCGGTGATGCTTGCGGCACAGCACCTCGTAGCCGACCACGGGGCCGCCCGCGCCCTCTGCCGTGCCCGACCCGACGTCGCCGACGAGGCGCTGGTCGCCCTCGGTGACCAGGTAGCCGTCGACGGTCCGGGCATTCGTCGTGCCCCGGGCCCCACACCAACACAGCGGCGCCACCTGAAGGGTCTCCAGGCGGTCGGCCAGCTCGACGAGCCGGCGTGACCCGGGGAAGATCCGGGTCCGGAAGTCGGTCAGCAGACCGAAGGCGTAGACGTCCAGGCCGAGGTCGTCGACGATCCGGGCGAGCTGGTCGACATGCTCGGGCCGATAGAACTGGGCCTCGTCGCAGATGAGGTACTCCAGCCGTTCACCGCCGGTGAGCGCCGCGACGACATGGTGCCAGAAGTCGAACGCGTCGGTCACCTCCACGGCGTCCCGCCGCAGCCCCAGCCGGGACGTCACCACCGGCCTCCCGGACCGGTCGTCGCAGGTGAACACCCGACCGCGGCGTCCACCGGCCGACATCGTGTAGTCCATCTGCAGCGCCAGCGTCGACTTGCCGGACTGCATCGGGCCGGTGAAGAACACCAATTCACCCACTCGGGCCATCTCTCCTCAGACCACCAGGAGCGGCACGCACATCTCCGCCGCCGTCAGGGACCCGTGCATGCCGACCAGCCGTGCCTCCCCGGGCATCGTCGAGGTGACCACCGCCCAGTCACCGAGGGAGGCGGCGACCAGGTCGCCGTACCGCCCCAGCACGTGGGCATCCACCGGCCCGTACCAACCGGCGGCCACCGCCTCGGCCCGGGTCATCACGACCGCACGGTCGGCCAGCTCCGTACGCCACCGGTCGGCGACCTCGTCGACCAGGCCGGGCTCGGCCCAGGCGTGGCGGAACCGGCCTTCGCCGGCGACCGCGCGGACGCCGCGGGACAGCGCGGGGGTGTCCTCGACGACCAGCAGGTGGGAGGGCGGGATGTCGACCATCCCGTGATCGCCGGTGACCACCAGCCGGACATCGTCGGGCAACTCGTCGCGCAACCGCTCGGCCATCGCGTCGATCCGGCGCAACTGGGCGCGCCAGGCGGGCGAATCGACGCCCTGCTCGTGGCCGGTGTGGTCGAGTTCCCGCTCGTACGCGTAGACGACGGTCCGCTCCCCCGCCGTCGCCGCCCGGACCGTCTCGGCGATCCGCCGGTCCTCGTCGGTCTCGTCGGGGAACGGATAGCAGACCGGACCCGACAGCGCCACCCGGCTCAGCGCCGAGCCGACGAACTGCCCGACGGTGACCGCGCCGACGGCGATGCCGTCGGCGGCCAGCCGGGCCAGGTACGTCGGCGGGGCATCGAGCCCGCTGACGTCGGCCTCCTGGGGCCAGTGGAGCAGGTTGACCAGCGACCCGTCGGAGGGGTCGCGCCACGTGTAACCGACCATGCCGTGCCGTCCCGGCGGGAGGGCGGTGCCGAGGCTGGTCAGGCTGGTCACGGTCGTCGACGGCACACCCGCGGTCAGTTGCCGGGTCGCCCCGGACAGGAAGGGGGCGTGGGCGGCGTGCGCGGCCAATTGGCGCGCGCCGAGCCCGTCGACCAGCAGGACGACCCACCGGTTTCCCTCCGGGAGGCCGAGAGGATCGGGGCCGGCCAGGCCGAGGTGGGCGCCGATGGCCGGCAGCAGGTCGGCGAGCGTCGAGTGCCCGTAGTCGGGCAGGACCACATCGGGGCGCACCGGCATCCGGTCACCGTCCGGTACGCCGCTGCAGCGCGACGCCGAACTCGACCAGCCGGTCGACCGCGGCGGCGCCGTCGGCCTCCGCGCTCATCCGCATCACCAGGTCGTCGCCGACGAGTTGACCGCTCAGCCCGTGGTCGGCCTCGCACGACGGGTCACCGCAGGTGGCCGGCTCGAGCTCGACCCGGGACGCGAAGCCCCAGGCCACCGTCAGCAACACCTCCTGCAGTCCACCGGCGTACGGACGGTAGTGGGCCGGGTCGCCGATGATGCGGCTCATCGACACCGACACGATCCGGCCCAGCGCGACCACCTCGCTGGTCGACGCCGCCTGCGGACCGGGGACGGCCGCCTCGCCCGACTCGGCGCCGACCCCCGACTCGGCGTCATCGGTGTGGTTGATGACCAGGCGGGTCGGGGTGAGAACGGCGACCGTCAGATGCCGGTGGATGCCGTCGGGGGTGATGGTCGGCTCGTGCTGGACGGCGAAGGACACCACCGGCTCGGCGCCCAGGGACAGCCGGACACTGTCCTGGACCAGCGCCGGGAAGTAGCCGCACGCCTCGATTGCGGCGTCCAGGGCTTCGGTCAGCGAGGTGGGATCCGGTCTCATCACGGCGCCCATCCTCCCACACGTCCGCCCCTGCGCCGGAACGCCCGGGACGACCCCGGGTGTGTAGTGTCGGGGGCATGTCGCGACCCTTCTTCGCCGCCCGGCTCGAGGAGGCGGTGAACAGGTTCCTGGGGGGCGTGCTCCGGCGTCTCGGCTGGCGGGAGAGGGTACTGGTCTACACCGGCTATGGAAGCCCGGAATTCGTCCGCGTGCTGGCGCGGCTCATCCTTGTCCCGCCGCGTTCCCAGGCCGGCATCGTCGGCCGCGAGCTCCTGCGCCGCCGTGGCTGGCGCAATTTCCTCTTCACCACGCCGGTCGTCCACGGCGTGGTCCGGGTCCGGCTGGGGGCCGAGCCGGTGGAGGTGCCCACCGACCGGTCCGGCTACGTCGACGTCCGGCTGGCGAACGCGGGCCTCGCGCCGGGGTGGCGGGAGATCGAGGTGTCGACCCTGACCGGCCGGTCCAGCCGCGGCCTGATCCAGGTGGTGGATCGCGGCGAGACCTTCGGCATCGTGTCCGACATCGACGACACCATCATCTCGACCATGCTGCCACGGCTCCTGCTGGCGGCCTGGAACTCCTTCGTCATCCACGAGTCGGCCCGCCAACCGGTCCCGGGGATGGCCGAGCTGTACCGCGCACTGCTCGCCCGCCACCCGGGGGCGCCGCTGATCTTCGTCTCGACGGGGGCCTGGAACACCCAGCCGACGCTGACCCGATTCGTCCGGCACCGCCGCTTCCCGCTGGGCGCGATGCTGCTCACCGACTGGGGGCCGACGAACACCGGGTGGTTCCGCTCGGGCCGCGAACACAAGGAACACGAGCTGCACCGGCTGGCCGAGGACTTCCCCGACATCCGCTGGGTGCTGGTCGGCGACGACGGGCAGCACGACCCGACCATCTACAGTGAGTTCACCCGCCGCTACCCGGATCGGGTGCGGGCCGTGGCGATCCGGACCCTCTCCAGCGCCGAGCAGATGCTCGCCCACGGCACGGTCGGTTCCCTGGAGAGCCACCAGCTGGACCGCCGCCACTCCGTCCCGTGGGTGGTCGGCACCGACGGATGGCAACTGCTCCCGCAGCTCGAACACGTACTTGCCGACAAGGAAAGGTGACCCATGGCACGTCGCAGGACGACCGTCGACGACGACTTCGAGGAACATGTCATCGACGTGGACGTCTCCGACGAGATGCAGTCGTCCTACCTGGAGTACGCGTATTCGGTGATCTACGCCCGCGCCCTGCCCGACGCCCGCGACGGGTTGAAGCCGGTCCAGCGACGGATCCTCTACTCGATGTCCGAGATGGGCCTCGGCCCCGACCGGGCCCACGTCAAGTGCGCCCGGGTGGTCGGCGAGGTGATGGGCAAATACCACCCGCACGGTGACGGCGCCATCTACGACGCGCTGGTACGGATGGGCCAGCCGTGGGCGATGCGCCTGCCGATGATCGACCCGCACGGCAACTTCGGCTCGCTGGACGCGGGCCCGGCCGCGATGCGCTACACCGAGTGCCGGATGGCGCCCGCCGCCCTGGCGATGACGGCCGGCCTGGGTGAGGACACCGTCGACTTCCGGCCCAACTACGACGGCCACGAGACCGAGCCGGCGGTGCTGCCGGCGAGCTTCCCCAACATGCTCGTCAACGGGGCCAGCGGGATCGCCGTGGGGATGGCGACCAACATCCCCCCGCACAATCTGGTCGAGGTGGTCGGCGCGCTGCGCCATCTGCTGCGCCACCCCGACGCCGACCTGGACACCCTGATGCGGTTCGTACCCGGGCCCGACTTCCCCTCCGGCGGCACGATCATCGGACTGGGCGGCGTCCGCGACGCGTACGAGACGGGCCGTGGCATCCTGCGGATCCGGGCCAACGCGACCATCGAGCAGATCACCGCCCGGCGTCGCGGGATCGTCGTCCACGAGCTGCCCTACATGGTCGGGCCGGAGAAGATCATGGAGCAGATCAAGGTCCTCGTCCAGGGCAAGAAGCTGCAGGGCATCGCCGACGTCAAGGACCTCTCCGACCTGGAGCACCACACCCGGCTGGTGATCGAGGTGAAGAACGGCTTCCATCCGGAGGCGATCCTGGAGCAGCTCTGTCGCCGGACGAAGATGGAGGATTCCTTCGGCATCAACATGGTCGCCCTCGTCGACGGTCAGCCTCGGACGCTGGGGCTGGTCGAGGCGCTGCAGGTCTATCTCGAGCACCGACTGTCGGTGACGCTGCGCCGCTCGCAGTTCCAGCGGGCGCGGGCCGAGGAGCGGCTGCACCTGGTCGAGGGCATGCTCATCGCCATCGCCGACATCGACCGGGTGGTGGCGATCATCCGCGGCTCGGACGACGCGGCGGCGGCCCGGGCCGGGCTGATCGAGGCCTTCTCGCTCTCCGAGGCGCAGGCGACCTACATCCTCGACATGCAGTTGCGCCGACTGACGAAGTTCTCCCGGATCGAGTTGGAATCCGAACGCGGCACCCTGCAGGAGAGGATCGCCGCGCTGACCGCGATCATCGACTCCGACGACCGGTTGCGCGAGGTGGTCGGCGAGGAGCTGGCCGCCGTGGCCGACCAGCACGGGGACCCGCGCAGGACCGTCCTGCTCTCGGCCTCCGGGGTGACCACGGCCGGCGCCCCGCTGGAGATCCCCGACGATCCGTGCTGGGTGCTCGCCTCCGCCGACGGCCTGCTGGCCCGGACATCCGGCCTCGAACCGCTGCCCACCGAGGGGCGGCGGACGTCCCACGACGTCCTGGCCTGTCGCCTCGCGACCACGGCCCGCTCCGAGGTCGGGGCCGTGACCTCACGGGGGCGGCTGGTCCGGCTGCCGGTGCTCGACCTGCCGACCCTGCCGCCGACCGCCTCCGCGCCCACCCTGGCGGGTGGTTCGCCGGCCGTCGAGCTGTTGTCGCTCGCCGAGGGCGAACGGCTGCTCTCCCTGGTCCCGTTGCGCGAGGACGTCCCCGGGCTCGCCTTGGGCACCCGGCACGGGGTGGTCAAGGTGGTCCGCCCGGAGGTACTCGCCAAGCCGGAGTGGGAGGTGATCCGGCTCGCCGACGACGATGACGTCGTCGGGGCGACCTGGCTGGGTGGCCCGGCGGAAGGGGCGGCCTGCTTCATCACCTCCGACGCCCACCTGCTGCACTTCCCGGTGGCTTCGGTGCGCCCGCAGGGCCGCACGGGCGGAGGGATCGCCGGGGTCCGGCTGGAGTCCTCCGAGGCGGTGTGGTTCGGGGTCGTGCCGGCGGGTTCGCAGGTGGTGACCGTGGCCGGGGCAGGTCCGCGGCCGTCCCGCTCCGACACGGTGAAGGTCACCGGATTCGACCGCTACCCGGGCAAGGGGCGGGCCACCCTGGGGGTCCGCTGCCACCGCTTCCTGGCCGAGGAGAAGCGCCTCGTGGCGGCGTGGGCAGGACCGGGACCCGCGATCGCCGCGACCGCCGCGGGCCGGCCGGTCCCGCTCCCCGAGCCCGACCCACGCCGGGACGGATCCGGGCAGCCGGCCGGCGCCGCCATCGCTGCCCTGGGCAGCCGGAGTTTCGTGGACCGAGCGGCCGGTGATGCCGCCGGATCGGTCCGCGACGAGGGCCCGGGGGCACCGACACTCTTCGACGGGTCCTGACCGAACGCGGTCGGGTCCTGACCGGACGCGGTAAGGTGATCCTCCGTGGACGACGCCTTCTCCGACATCCTGGCCAACAATGCGCGCTATGCCGAGACCTTCCGGCACGGCGGATTCGACGGGATCGCGCGCGCGGGTGTGCTGGCGGTCACCTGCATGGACTCGCGGATCGTACCGCTGGCCATGCTCGGCCTGGACTTCGGCGACGCGAAGATCCTGCGCTCGCCGGGCGGGCGGGTCACCCATGACGTCCTCACCGGCTGCATTCTCGGCGTCCACCTGCTCAATGTCGACCGGATCCTGGTCATCCCCCACTCCCGGTGCGCCGTGGGGTCGGGCGACGACAGGTTCCTGGCGGACAAGGTCCGGGCGAAGACGGGCGCCGACATCTCCGGCATGGTGCTCGGGTCCACCCCCGATCAGGAGGCCGGGCTGAGATTCGACGTCGAGCTGCTGCGCAGCCATCCGCTGCTGGCCGGCCGGGTCACCGTCGGCGGATTCTACTACGACGTCGACACCGGCCGGCTGGACCAGCGTTACTGAGTTGCCCGCGCGAAGACGTTAGGTTAGCCTAACCAGGTGATCCCGGACACAGCGCCGACGGGCGTCACGATGCGAAGGGTCCGCCGGCGACCGGCACGATGAAGCCACACTCCGCCCGGACGGCGGTGGGCCGGCCCCCGCGCGGTGGGATCCGGGCTGCCATCCGGACCTCCGCCGGGGGCCACCCCCCGGTGCCTCAGGCGTCGATCTTCTCGTGATCGAGACGGTACGCGCCGTCCACGATGAACTCCTTGCGCGGCGCGACCTCGGTGCCCATCAGCATGGAGAAGACCGTCTCCGCCGCCTCCGCGTCGGCCAGGGTCATCCTCCGCAGGGTCCGGTGCCGCGGATCCATCGTCGTCTCGGCGAGCTGATCGGCGTCCATCTCCCCCAGCCCCTTGTACCGCTGTGGCTCCTTGAACCGCTGACCCCGCTTGGTCAACTCGGCCGCGGTCCGCTCGTACTCGACGTCGGAGTACGTGTAGAGGTACTTCTCCATCCCCTTCTTCGGGCTGATCAGCTCGAAGCGGTGCAGCGGCGGGACCGCCGTGTAGACGCGGCCCGCCTCCAGCAGCGGTCGCATGTAGCGGAAGAACAGCGTGGCCAGCAGGGTGCGGATATGGGCGCCGTCGGAGTCGGCGTCGGCCATGAAGATCACCTTGCCGTAGCGCGCCGCGTCCAGGTCGAAGGTCGATCCGGTGCCGGCGCCGACGACCTGGATGATCGACGCACACTCGAGATTCTTGAGCATGTCGGTCACCGACGCCTTCTGCACGTTGAGGATCTTGCCGCGGATCGGCAGAAGGGCCTGGTACTCGGCATTGCGGGCGCGCTGGGCGGTGCCGAGCGCCGAATCACCCTCGACGATGAACAGTTCGCAGCGGTCGACGTCGCTGGAGCGGCAGTCCTTCAGCTTGGCGGGCAGGGTGGAGGACTCCAGCGCATTCTTCCGCCGCTGGGCCTCCTTGTGTGCCCGCGCCTGCACCCGGGTCCGGGATGCGGCGACAATCTTCTCCAGCACCGTACGGAACTGCAGCTTGTCCTCACGCCGCGGCGAGGAGAACCGCTCCCCCAGCTCCGTCTCGACGACCCTGGCCACCAACCGGGCGACGGCGGGTGTGCCGAGCACCTCCTTGGTCTGCCCCTCGAACTGCGGCTCGGCGAGTCGCACGGTCACCACCGAGGTGAGGCCCTCCAGGATGTCCTCCTTGACGATCTCCTCATGGTTCTTCAGCAACCGGGTGCCCTCCAAGGCCCTCGACACGGCCCGGACGAGGCCCCGGTCGTAGCCCTGGACGTGGGTGCCGCCCGAGGGAGTGGCGATGATGTTGACGAACGACTTCGTAATCGTCTGGTAGCCGGACCCCCAGCGGAGCGCGACGTCGACGCCCAGGTCCCGCTCCACATCGGTCGGGGTCATCCGGCCCTTGTCGTCCAGCACCGGCACGGTTTCCACGAAGGTGTCGTGCCCCTGCAGCCGGATCACCTCGCTGACCGCCGGATCGGGGGCGAGGAAGTCGCAGAACTCCGAGATCCCGCCCTCGTGGCGGAACACCTCGGTGGTGGGTTCCCCGTTGCGTTCGTCGACCACCGTGATGGCCAGCCCGGGCACGAGAAAACTCGTCTGACGGGCGCGGGCGTAGAGGTCCTCGACCGACAACCGGGCGTCCCTGAGGAAGATCTGCCGGTCGGGCCAGTAGCGAATCGTGGTGCCGGTGTTGTCCTTGCGGGTCCGGCCGACCCTGACCAGGCCGCCGCCGGGACGGAACTCGGCGTCCGACCCGTCCCCCCCGAAGGTGCCGGGCCGGCCGTGCCGGAACGACATCGCCCAGCGGACGCCGTCGCGGCGCACCTCCACGTCGAGCCGGCTGCTCAGCGCATTCACCACCGAGGCGCCGACGCCGTGCAGGCCACCCGAGGCGGCGTAGGACCCGGAGCCGAACTTGCCGCCGGCGTGCAACTTGGTCATCACCACCTCGACCCCGCTCAGTCCGGTGCGCGGCTCGGTGTCGACCGGGATGCCCCGGGCGTGATCGACCACGGTGATGGACCCGTCGGCGGCGAGGGTGACCTCGATGGCATCGCCGAACCCGGCCAGCGCCTCGTCCACGGCGTTGTCGATGATCTCCCACAGGCAGTGCATCAGCCCTTTGGTGTCGGTCGAGCCGATATACATCGCCGGGCGCTTGCGGACCGCTTCCAGCCCTTCCAGGACGGTCAAGGACCGCGCGTCATAGGAACGGAGTTCGTGGGAGCCTGGCACAAGGGGATGGTACCTGTAACCGAGCCGGCACAGACGTAACACCGAGTGTTGGTCGAAGACGCTAGGCTCAGATGGAACCCGGGAGGGACGGCCCGCCCGGTTCACCGCCCAACACCGGCACCCGCCGGAGAATGGAGGCCCCCGATGAGCGCGACGACAACTACGATCCAGGAGTCCGCACTGACCGCCGTCGATCGCTGCGATCGCTGCGGCGCTCAGGCCTACCTCCGGGTAACCCTTGCCAGCGGCGGGGAACTTCTCTTCTGCGCCCACCACGCGCGGGCGCATGCGGAGGCCCTCCGCCGGATCGGTGCCCGGATCCAGGACGAGACGCACCTGCTGAATCGCTGACATCCCCAGACGCCCGAGGGGCTCCCGGCCGGTGTGGTCGGGAGCCCCTCTGTCATCCGCACGGGCCTGTCGGCTCAGTCCAGGTAGTCGCGCAGCACCTGGGAGCGGGACGGGTGACGCAGCTTCGACATCGTCTTCGACTCGATCTGGCGGATCCGCTCGCGGGTGACGCCGTACACCTTGCCGATCTCGTCGAGGGTCTTGGGCTGTCCGTCGGTCAGCCCGAACCGCATCGAGACCACCCCGGCCTCCCGTTCCGACAGCGTGTCGAGAACGTCGTGCAGTTGCTCCTGGAGCAGCGTGAAGCTCACCGCGTCGGCCGGCACGACCGCCTCGGAGTCCTCGATCAGGTCACCGAACTCGGAGTCGCCGTCCTCACCGAGCGGGGTGTGCAGGGAGATCGGCTCACGGCCGTACTTCTGCACCTCGATGACCTTCTCCGGGGTCATGTCGAGTTCCTTGGCCAACTCGTCGGGCGTGGGTTCACGGCCGAGGTCCTGCAGCATCTGGCGCTGCACCCGGGCCAGCTTGTTGATCACCTCGACCATGTGCACGGGGATACGGATGGTGCGGGCCTGGTCGGCCATGGCCCGGGTGATCGCCTGCTTGATCCACCAGGTGGCGTAGGTGGAGAACTTGTAGCCCTTGGTGTAGTCGAACTTCTCGACCGCGCGGATGAGACCGAGGTTGCCCTCCTGGATGAGGTCGAGGAAGAGCATGCCGCGACCGGTGTAACGCTTGGCCAGAGAGACGACCAGACGGAGGTTCGCCTCGAGAAGGTGGTTCTTGGCGTTGTGCCCGTCGTTGGCGATCCACTCGAAGTCGCTGCGATCGTTGTCCGACAGGCGCTTGCCCGCGTCGTTGAGCTTCTCCTCGGCGAACAGGCCGGCCTCGATCCGCTTGGCCAGCTCGACCTCCTGGGCGGCGTTGAGCAGGGCGACCTTGCCGATCTGCTTGAGGTAGTCCTTGACCGGGTCCGCGGTCGCACCGGCCGAGGTGACCTGGACCTCGGGTTCGTCCGCGTCGTCGGCGTCGGAGAGGGAGAAACCCTCCTCCTCGTTGATCTTGCGCTCGTCGACCTCGGCTTCCTCGACCTTGAACTCGCGGTCGTCGACCTCGTCGAGATGGCGTCCCTTCTCGCCCCCGCCGATGGTGATCTGGACCTCGTTGCCGACCCGCGTGCCCTTCTTGCGGGCGCCGCCCTTGGCCACCTTCGAGGTGCCCGCCTTGGTCGCCGTGGTCTTCTTCGCCGTGGTCCGGCGTGGCTTCTTCTGGGTCGTCTTGCGGGGGGCGCTCTTCGCGCCGACCGCCGTCGCGTCAGAGGAATTTTCCTCAGCAGGTGATGACACAGACAACCTCTCTGCTCGGTGTCACGAGATTCGCAGCCGCGCCGAACCTGCTCGGCCGATGCGCAGACCTGCAGGCCATTGTGACACGAGCAGCCAAACCGCGCCTCTTCGGGATGGACCAGCGGGAAGACCCCGGTTCTGCCCCCGATTCGACCCCGACCGGTCAGGGAGCGGTGATGGTCAGCACAGGGCAGGGCGCCTCCAGGAGCACCCGCTCGGCACTGCGGCCGAGGATCAGCCGGTTCTCCCCGGTCCGCCGACGCAGTCCGATGACGATGAGCGCGTCGCGGGTGGGATCGGTGTCGGACGTCCCCGACGATGTCGGCACGGCGGCGATGAGGGACTCGGCCACGTCCTGGCCGTCCGGCCGACGGCGCCACTCCCAGGCCACCCCGACGAGCTGCTCCATCACGGGTACGGGAGGCCGCGCCTCCGGCCCCACCACCCTCACCGTGTCACCGACCCTCCGGGCCTGCTGGATGGCGTACCGGAGGGCGAGGGTCCCTTCGGCGGAGGTGGAGTGAGCCACGACGATGCACACGACCTATGTCCTCTCATTGGCCTCGCTTGCGGCGCCATCCCGGAGTGCGCGGGACAGCGGTGGCCATCGGTCCACGGGGGCTTGGGATCGCGCCAAGTCGATATAGCCGTTGAGCATACCCCGCAGCGCGGCGCGCCTGTCGGCCCCCCTGTCCTCGAAGGCCGCGACCGCGTCGATCTGCCAGGTGGCGCCGTTGCGGCGGGTCAGACATCGGCGTTCGATCACGCCGAGGAGCCGGTCGGCATCGGCACCGTCCACGCCCCGGTCCGCCAGTCCGCGGGCCGCCAGCGGCAGCAGCGTCCGCAGCACCAGTTCCGGCCCGGGCACCTGTCCCACGCCGGGCCAGTACTGCTCGGCACGGATCCCGTCGCGGACGGCGGCGCGGAAGTTGTCCTCGGCGGCCCCGAACGACATCCGGGTCCAGATCGGCTCCTCCTCGTGGGCGAGGGCGTGGACGAGCCCGGCGAAGAAGGCGGCGTTGGCCACCGTGTCGACGACGGTCGGGCCCGCCGGCAGCACCCGGTTCTCCACCCGCAGGTGGGGGCGCCCGTCGGGCGCGGAGAAGATCGGCCGGTTCCAGCGGTAGATCGTGCCGTTGTGCAGATTGAGTTCGGGCAGCCGCGGCACCCGACCGGCCGCCAGCTCGCCCTCCGGGTCCTCGGCGTCGGTGATCGGCAGCAGCGCCGGGAAGTACCGGGCATTCTCCTCGAACAGGTCGAAGATCGAGGTGACCCATCGCTCGCCGAACCACACGCGGGGGCGTACGCCCTGGGCGACGAGCTCGGCGCTGCGGGTGTCGGTGGCCTGCTCGAACAGGGGTACCCGGGTCTCGGCCACCAGCCGCCGGCCGAGCAGATAGGGCGAGTTGGCCCCCACGACCAGTTGGGCGCCGGCGACCGCCTGCGCGGCGTTCCAGTGCGCGGCGAACTCATCGGGGCTGACCTGCAGGTGCACCTGGGTGGACGTGCAGGCGGCCTCCGGCATGATCGAATCCGACTCCAGGTGCAGGTCCTCCACCCCGTCGATGTCGATGATGATGTTCTCCTGGCGGAACTCCAGGACCTGCTCGTTGAGCAGGAGGTAGCGGCCACCGGCGGAGATGTTGGCCAGGTCGAGGTGGTGGGGTTCCAGGGTCGGCAGGGTGCCGATCATGACGATCTGCGGCGGGTCGGGCAGCGCCGCGTCGATCCGCTGCTGGGCACGCCGCAGCGTCTCGACGATGCTCGCCTCGAAGGAACTCAGCCCGCGGGGGCCCAACGACCGCGGCTCGACGTTGAGCTCCACGTTGAACCGGCCGAGTTCGGACACCACCGCGGGATCGTCCACCACCGCCAGCGCCTCCGCGTTGCGCATCGCCGGCCGCATCCGAGAGTCGACGAGGTTGAGTTCCACCTCCAGACCCGCCAGCTTGGGCTCGGTGACGAACTCTGCGTCCGCGAGCAACTGGCCCAGCGCCGCGACGTCACGCTGGACCTTGTCCCGGTAGCGGATACGGTCCCGCCGGTTGAATGCTCGGTGCTCGACCTCGGCTCCCACAATCCCCATCCTTGGTCGTGATGCCCCCGGGCACAAGCTGGCTAGGGTGGGCCCATGCTCGACTCCCCGGACATCCGTCCCACCGCCGCCCCGCGCGCCGCGCGGGTGCCGACCTCCCGCACGTTCCACGGTCGCACCTTCACCGATCCGTACGAGTGGCTGCGCGATCCGGAGGACCCGGGCGTCCGGGCCTACCTGGAGGCCGAGAACGCGTGGTTCGAGGCGTGCACGGCCGACCAGGAGGACCTGCGCCGCGCCATCGTCGCCGACATCGCCGCCCGCACCCGCCAGACCGACCTGAGCGTACCGGTGCGGGTCGTCCACGAGCAGGAGGGCACCGAGGTCGCGTACTGGTACTACCAGCGGATCGTGACGGGCTGGCAGTACCCGGTGCAGGTCCGTCGGGTCGCCACGGGCGGACCCGACGAGCTGCCGCCGCGCCCGGAGGAGGAGGACGGCGAGGAGATCGTCTTCGACATGAACGAGGCGGCCGAGGGGCACGACCACTATTCGCTCGGGCTGCTGGAGGTCTCCCCCGACGGGCGGCTGTTGGCGTGGAGCGAGGACACCACCGGAGCCGAGCGGTTCACCCTGCACGTACGGGACCTCCGCACCGGGACCCACCTGCCCGACGTCGTCGACGACATCGCCTGGGGCGGGGTGTGGGCGGGGAACTCGGCGCTCGTGCTGACCCGCTGTGACGACGCCTGGCGGCCCTATCAGGTGCTCGTGCACACCCTGGGCTCCGCCGGCGAGGAAGTTGTGCAGACCGAGACCGACGAACGGTTCTGGCTCGGGGTGGACGCGTCCCGGGACCACCGGTGGATCATCATCGGTTCGGCGAGCAAGGAGAGCAGCGAGGTCCGGTTGGTGCCCGCCGACGACCCGTACGCCGACACCCGGCCGGTGCTGGCCCGCCGTCCTGGACTCGAGTACGACGTCGAGGTCGGCCCGGACCGGCTGTGGATCACCCACAACGCCTCTCTCGGGGAGCCGGCCGTCGATTTCGCCGTCGCCACCGCCGATCTCGACACCCACGACCTGTCGGGGTGGACCCCGATCGTGCTGCCGGTCGACGGGGTGCGGGTCCTGGGCGTCGACGCGTACGCCGACCACCAGGTGATCGTGCTGCGCCGCGACGGTCAGCTCGACGGCCAGGTGATCGGGGCCGCCGAGTGGCCGACCGATCCGGTGCGGGCGGACCGGCTGCCGGGACGGGCCCTCTCCGCGGCGCTGGTGTCCCCGGATCCGGATGCCCCGGCCGACGAGCGCCTGCACACCGTGTCGCTGATCGGACTGCCGGACCTGCGGTCCAGGCGGGTGCGCGCCTCGGTCACCTCTCTGATCGACCCGCCGGCGATCGTCGAGCTGTCGCTGACCGACGCGGGTGCCCTCACGGACGATCTGACCGTGCTGCGCCGGATGCCGGTCCTGGCCCATCCCGAGCGCGGGCCGTACCGCCGTGAGGACTATGTCCGGTCCCGGCTGTGGGCCACGGCCGAGGACGGCACCCGGATCCCCGTCTCGCTGGTCCACCATCGATCGGTGACCCCGGACGGGACGGCACCGGCCCTGCTCTACGGGTACGGGGCCTACGAGATCTCGCTGGACGACGAGTTCTCCATCCCGCGGCTGTCGCTGCTGGATCGCGGGTTCGTGGTGGCGATCGCGCACGTCCGCGGCGGCGGCGAGTTCGGTCGCAGCTGGTACGAAGGTGGCCGACGAACCGCCAAGGCCCACACCTTCACCGACTTCATCGCCTGTGCCCGGGCCCTGGTCGACGCCGGCTGGACCTCCCCGAACCGGCTGGTCGCCGAGGGCGGCAGCGCCGGAGGGTTGCTGGCCGGCGCGGTGGCCACCATGGCGCCCGGGCTCTTCGCCGGGGTGCTGGCCGAGGTGCCGTTCGTCGACCCACTGACCACGATGCTCCATCCCGAGCTTCCGCTCACCGTGACCGAACGCGACGAGTGGGGAGATCCGATGGCCGACCCGGCGGTCTACGACGCGATGGCCGCGTACTCCCCGTATGAGAACGTCGCCGCCCGGCGATACCCGAAGATGCTGGTCACCACCGGGCTGAACGACACCCGCGTGGCGTACGTCGAGCCGGCCAAATGGGTCGCCGCCCTGCGGTCGAGGGCCACCAACGACGACCGCGACATCCTGCTGCGGGTGGAGATGGGCACCGGCCACGGCGGGGTGACCGGGCGCTACGCCCGGTGGGAGGAGCGGGCGCGGGAGCTGGCGTGGGTGATCACCACCATCGGGGACGATTGACGGCTCAACCCTGATCGGAACCATGGATCGGTCAGGGTCGGCTCAGGGTATGTGCGGGAATGAATCACCGGCAAACGGACGTTGAATGATCCGTAAGCAACGGAAAGGGGTCCTTCGGTGGCTACTACTCGCACACGTCTGAGCGACGGCATCGACGGCAAGGATGCGGTCGGGCTGTACCTCGACGGAATCGCCCGTACGCCTCTGCTGACCGCCGAGGAAGAGGTGGCCCTCGCCAAGCGCATCGAGGTCGGCCTGTACGCCGCGCACCTGCTGACCGGCGAGGTCTCGACCGCCGACCGCAAGGCGGCCGTCTCGGATCGCGAGGACCTCAAGCTCAAGCGCCCCACCCGGGCCGAGTTGGAGCAGCTCGTCGCCGACGGCGAGGAGGCGATGCAGCGCTTCGTCCAGGCCAACCTGCGGCTGGTCGTCTCGGTCGCCCGCAAGTACGGCCGTGGCCAGATGCCTCTGCTGGACCTGGTCCAGGAGGGCAATACCGGTCTCATCCGCGCGGTCGAGAAGTTCGACTACGCCAAGGGGTTCAAGTTCTCCACGTACGCCACCTGGTGGGTACGTCAGTCGATCTCCCGCGGCATCGCCCAGCAGGGCAGGATCGTCCGGCTGCCGGTGCACGTCGCCGAGCAGGTCAACCAGGTCGCCGCGGTGCGCCGCACCCTGGAGCGCCAGCTCGGCCGCGAGCCCGACCTCGCCGAGATCGCCGAGGAGATGGGGCTGGAGGAGGAGAAGATCGTCGATCTGATCCGCTACGGCCACGACCACGTCAGCCTGGACGCCCCGGTCGAGGAGGACGGTGACACCGCCTTGGGCGACCTGATCGCCCGCGAGCCGATGCCCGGTCCCGACGAGGTCGTGCTCGACGCCGAGGACCACGCCTACCTGGAGGAACTGCTCGGCACCCTTGACGACCGGTCGGCCGATGTCGTCCGCCGCCGCTACGGCCTGCTCGACGGGCGCCAGGCCAAGCTCGCCGACATCGGTGCCGTCTGGGGCATCACCGCCGAGCGGGTCCGCCAGATCGAACGGCACGCCATCAGCCAGCTGCGGGCCCGCAGCGAGGAGATGGCCGCCTGACCCGACCGCCTCCCCTACCCCTACCCCGAGCCACAGGCGCCGGTCCCTCAGCGGGCCGGCGCCTGTGGCTCGGTCGGCGTCCGGGGCAGCGGGATCTTGCCATTGCCCCGGATCAGTCCCTCCTGGGCCTGGGTGGAGACGAGTTCGCCGTGCTGGAAGACCCGGCCGAGCGCCAGCCCGACGGCCTCCGACGCCGACGGTGACATCTGCTCGAAGAGCAGCCAGTCGTCCACCCGGAAAGGCCGGTGGAACCACATCGAGTGGTCCAGCGAGACTGCCAGCAGCGCCGGGCTGAACGACACGTGGTGGGTCACCAGGGTCGTCGACAACAGCGACACGTCCGACAGGTACGCCAGGATGCAGTCGTGCAGCCGCTGATGGGCCTCAGGGGTGTCCCCGAGGTCGGGGATGGCGCCGTTGGTGCGATACCAGAACCGCTGCGCGGCCGGGTGCGCAGCGTGTTCCTCGGCCTCGCCGACCCAGCGGACGTCGAGCACACCCAACTCCTCGTCGACGTCGAGAAAGGGTAGCCCGAGCCGTTCGAAGACCTGTTCGGTGCGCGGCCCGCCGTCGAGGCGCGGACATTCGTCGGGACCCGGGATCCCCGGCGGCTGGGAATCCTGGTGTTCGAGGCCGGTTTCGGCTGCCTTGAACGACGCGGTGAGGTGGAAGATCTGCTGACCGTGCTGGCGGGCCACCACCGTCCGGGTGGAGAACGAACCGCCGTCCCGCTCGGACGTGACGTAGTAGACCAGCGGCGCGTCGTGTCGCCCGCCGCGCAGGAAGTACGCGTGGAACGAGTGGACCCGCCGCTCGACCGGGACCGTCCGGTAGGCGGCCGACAGGGCCTGCGCCAGCACCTGACCGCCGAACACCCGTTGCAGCCCGGAGCGCGGGTTCCGACCACGGTAGAGCCCCGTGTCGATCTCCTCCAGGTCGAGCAGGTCGATCAGCTCATGAATGCTCTTGGGCACCGCATCATCCTTCCCCTGTCTCGCGGCGTCGCCGGTCCTGGTCGGCCAGGAACTTCTCGAAGGCGTCACCCAACTCGTCCGCGCTGGGCAACCGGTCTCCCACCATCGTGCGCAGGGAGTCGTAGCGCGTCTCCAGGATCTGCAGCACCTGGGTCCCGTTCGCCGTCTGCGCCACCTGAGCGTCGACCTCGGCCCGGTTGGCCTCGGCCCGGCCGACCAGGTCGTCGGGTGCCAGGTTGAGGCCGCAGGTCGATTGCAGCACCTCCAGCGCCGCCACCGCGGAATCGATGTGCTCGCCATCGTCGAGGTAGTAGGGCACACACACGTCCACCCCGAGGCAGCGCTGACGGTGCTCGGCGAGCACCGACTCCAGGTAGGTCCCGAAGCTCGCCGGGACGGTGACCGTCCCCAGCGCCTCCCATGGGCGGACGTTGAGATCCGCCTCGGCGCTGTGGGTGAAGACCTGCGCCGGGCGGGTGTGCGGCACCCGCATCGGGATGGCCGTCACGTTGACGACCAACCGGACGCCCAACTCCGCGACGATGCCGGCCAGCGCGGCGATCGTCCGGTTCCACTGCAGCATCGGCTCGGGGCCGTGCAGGACGAGGAAGGTCTCGCCCGCCGCATCGGTCAGAGCCCACAGGGAGAGGTCGGGACCCGTGTCGCGGACCGGGCCGCAGGTGCCGATCTCGACCATCGGGCGCCGGTCGGCCCATTGGAGCAACTGGTCGACGTCGAAGCGGACCACCCGGGTCGCCGTGAAGGCTTCCAGCAGGTGCCCGCCGAGGACCCGCTGGACGCCCCCGGCGCTGCCGGCCCCGTCCAGCAGGAGGATGAGCACCGGGCGCTTGCCGCGCAGCAGTTCCCACGACTGCGGGTCGCACCGGTACAGGGTCTCGGGGTCGAGCATGGCCCCCACAGTACTCGCGCTCAGGCGGCCCGGGCGGCCGCGATGGCCCGGCGGATCCGCTTGGCGGACACCGAGGTGCGCGTGCCCAGCGTCTGTGCGAAGAGGCTGACCCGCAGCTCCTCGATGAGCCAACCGATGTCCTCCACCGCGGGCGGCAGACGCCCGGGCGGCTGATCGGCGCACAGCTCGGCGTAGGCCTCCTCGACGGCGTTCACCGCGTCCATCGCCTGCCGGTCGCGCCCCGGCGACCCCGGCAGCACCTCCAGCCGACGCTCGATCGCCCGCAGATAGACGGGCAGACGATCGAAGTGGGGGGAGGGGGTGGCAGCGATGAACCCGGCGAAGACGAGATTGCCGCGCTGCTCGGCGACGTCGGCCGCCACGTCCGGGTCGCGGACCTGGTCCAGCATCTGCTCCACCCGTCGGTCGATCCGGATCACCTCCGCGGCCCTCGCCACCACCTCCCGCATGTGGTCGGGGTTGTCCTGGCGGACGGTGTCGCACAGCTCGGCGAAGGCGACCGGATCTCGGATGTCGCCCGGGTCCGTCGAGTTCGCCACGAGGTCACCGACCGACTTCAGCCGGGCGTCGGCCAGCAGGTCGGGCACGGCGGCGTACGGACTCGCGGCCAGGGCGAACTTGTCGGGGTTCGTCAGGTGGGCGACGACCCACAGGGTCGGGTCGGGGGTGTTGAGGGCGACCAACCGGCGCAGGCCGGCGGCCTGGCTCGCCGCGGCATGGCCGGGGGTGTCCTGGACGACGACGGCGACCCCGTTGCCCTCGTCGGCCAGGGCGGGAAACCCGGTGGCCCGGGACGCCCCGGAGCCGACCGCCACGGTACGGGCCAGGGTCCCGAAGGTCCAGGTCGTGGACGGCGCCTTCTTGACCCTGCGGGCCGCCCTCGTCAGGGTGGCGGCCACCGACCCGGCGTGTTCGGCCTGGAGCGCGGCCAGGTCCTTGCCGCGCGCCACCTCACGTTCCCCGTCCGGCGCGACGACCACGAAGGTCACCCGCAGATGGTCCGGCAGGCGGTCCGGGGCCCAGTCGCCCGGCTCGATCCGGAGGTGGCCGGCGAGCCGGTCGGCGAGGGCATCGGTGAGCGGGGTCTGCTCGGGATCGAGGTCGCCGGCGGCCACGGCCTCGGCCAGCTCGGCCCGCAGGCGTCGGGCCCAGTCGGGTGCCGGGGCGAGGTTGCGGCGCAGTGATTTGGGCAGGGTGCGGATCAGCTCGGTGATGAGGTCGAGCCGCAGGCCGGGCACCTGCCAGGTGAAGGGCGCCGAGGGCAGGCCACTCAACCGGGCCAGCGGGACGCGTACGCTCACCCCGTCGGCGCCGGAGCCGGGCTCGAAGACGTACGCCACGGGCAACTCGGCACCGCCCACCGTCCAGGTGTCCGGGAAGTCGGCCGGGTCCGCCCAGGCGCGGTCGCCGAGGTCGGCGGCCCGTAGGTCGAGCAGGTGGTCGTTCTCGACCCGGGCCCGGCGCCACCAGGCGTCGAAGCCGGAGACGCTGCACACGTCGCTCGGCACTCGCGCATCGTAGAAGGCATAGATCGCGTCGTCGTCGACCAGGCCACGCCTGCGGGTCCGCTCCTCCATGTCCTCGGCCCGCCGGCGGACCTCCTCGTTGTGCTCCCAGAACTCGTGGTGGGTGTGCCACTCCCCCTCCACCAGCGCCGACCGGAGGAAGATCTCCCGTGCCGCGACCGGGTCGATCCGGCCGTACGACACGAGTTTGCGGCCGATCACCGGCACCCCGTACAGGCTCGCGGTCTCGTACGCCATCGCCTGGCCGGCCCGCATCGACCAGTGCGGCTCCGACCAGTGGCGCTTGAGCAGGTGGCCCCCGGTCTCCTCGATCCACTCGGGGCGGATCGGCGCGACGGTGTGGGCCCACAGCCTGGTGGTCTCGACCAGTTCGTTGGCCATCACGAGCTCGGGCGGATGCTTGGCCAGGGCCGAGCCGGGATTGATGGCGAACCGGGTGCCGCGGGCACCGAGGTATTCGCGGAAGCCGCGACGGACCCGCCCGTGGCCGTTGCGACGGGCGTTCTTCTTGTCGTCCTTCAGGTCGGCCAGGCCGATGTTGGACAGTAGACCGGTGAGCACGGCGAGGTGGACCCGGTCGGGACCGGCCGGCTCCCGATTGGCCGACAGGCCCAGGTCGCGGCAGATCTCACGAAGCTGGTTCTGCAGGTCCTGCCACTCCCGGATCCGCAGGAAGTTGAGAAACTCGTCCCGGCACATCCGCCGGAAGGCGCTGCCCGACAGGCTACGGCGCCGGGTCCGCAGGTATTCCCACAGCCGCAACACCGCCATGAAGTCCGAACCGTCCGACGGCGGCAGCGGGGTGTCCGGGGTGACATCGGGCCCCGGCATCGGCCCCCAGAACCGGCGGTGCAGCTGGTCGGCCTTCTCCCGCTGTTCCCGGGGGCGCTCGCGCGGGTCCTGGATGGTGAGGCCGGAGACCAGCACGATCATCTCCGCCAGGCAGCCGTAGTGTTCCCCGGCCAGCAGCATCCGTGCCATCCGCGGGTCGATCGGGATCCGGGCCAGCCGGTGGCCGAGCCGGGTGAGTCGTGGCTCGCGTCGGTCGGCACTGGCGAGCGCGCCCAGCTCGTCGAGCAGGCGCAGGCCGTCGGTGATCTGGCCCGACTCCGGGGCCTCCACGAACGGGAAGTCCTCGATCGCGCCGAGCCCGATCTCGGCCATCTGCAGGATGACCGAGGCCAGGTTCGTGCGCAGGATCTCCGGCTCGGTGAACTCGGGGCGGGTCTCGTAGTCGGTCTGCGAGTAGAGCCGGATGCAGATGCCCGGCGCGACCCTGCCGCATCGGCCGGCCCGCTGGTCGGCCGATGCGCGCGAGATCGGTTCGATGGGCAGCCGTTGCACCTTGGTCCGCGTCGAATAGCGGGAGATCCGCGCGGTGCCGGCGTCGATGACGTAGCGGATGCCCGGGACGGTGAGGGACGTCTCGGCGATGTTGGTGGCCAGCACGATCCGGCGGCCGGCGTGCGTCGCGAAGACCCGGTGTTGGTCCGCTGCCGACAGCCGGGCGTACAGGGGCAGCACCTCGGTATGGCGCAGGTGCAACTCGCCGATCGCGTCGGCGGCGTCGCGGATCTCGCGCTCCCCCGACAGGAAGACGAGGATGTCGCCGGGGCCCTCGGCGCTCAGTTCCCGTACCGCCGCGCAGATGCCCTCGTTCTGGTCGTGCTGGTCGTGCTGGGCGTTCTCCGCTGTCTCGGGATCGTCGAGGGGTCGCCAGCGGACCTCCACAGGGTAGGTCCGGCCGGAGACCTCGATCACCGGAGCGTCGTCGAAGTGGCGGCTGAAACGTTCGGTGTCGATGGTGGCGGAGGTGACAATGACCTTGAGGTCGGGGCGCCGGGGCAGCAGACGCTTGAGGTAGCCGAGCAGGAAGTCGATATTGAGCGAGCGCTCGTGGGCCTCGTCGATGATGACGGTGTCCCAGGACCGCAGGTCCCGGTCGTGGGTGATCGAGGCGAGCAGGATGCCGTCGGTCATCAGCGTGCAGGCCGTGCTCGCGCCGGCCCGGCGGGTGAACCGGACCTGGTAACCGACCTCGGCGCCGAGTTCGACGCCCATCTCGTCGGCGATCCGCTCGGCAACGGTCCGGGCGGCAATCCGCCGCGGCTGGGTGTGCGCGATGTGGCGGCGGCCCATCCGCAGACACAGCTTGGGCAACTGGGTGGTCTTGCCGGAGCCGGTCTCGCCGGCCACGATGACAACCTGGTGACCGGCGAGAGCTTCGGCGATGTCGTCGACCCGCGAGCTGATCGGCAGCTCGTCGGGAAAGGTGATGGTGGCGGTCAGGAGGCCCGGCCCTCCTCGGGGGCGTCCAGCGGACCGGGCGCCTCGGCATGGTCACGGACCAGCCCGAGCGGGCACTCGGCGTGGGCCATCACGCCCCGGACGACCCCGCCGACACCGAAGCCGGCCGTGGTCCGGACACCGAGCCACAGCAGGTCCAGTTCACGGGACCGGGACACCATCTCCTTGACGGGGTTGGCCTGGACGATGTGAGTGATCACCTTGACGTTCGGGTAGCGCTCCTGCAGCGGGGCGACCAGAGCCTTCACCCCGCCCTCGGCCGCGGCGCCGGCGACCTCGACCGCGCGCCGCCCGGAGCGACGGATCGCCCCGGGGACGTCCCAGGCGTGGATGACCTCAAGTTCGTCGCCGCGGACATCGGCCTCGGCGAAAGCAGCGGCCAGTGCTGCGGCCCCGTTCGCGGTGGCATCCACGCCGACCCCGATCCGGTGGTGCACACCGGTCTCGCCGGGGGTGGATGCGGCCGACGTCATGATCACCGGGCAGTGCGCCGTTGCCGCAACCCCGACGCTGGTGGATCCCACGAAGATCCGCTCCAGGCCGGACAACGATCGGCGGCCGACGACCAGCAGGTCGGCATCCCGGGACAACTGGGTGAGGACGGCGGTGGCGTTGCCCATCAGCACGTCGTGGCGGATCCGCTCCTGGGGGAACCCGTCGGCCTGGCTGGCCTCGATGGCCTCCTTGACCACGACCTCCCCGGCCTCCTGCAGGACCGACGGGTCGTAGACGACCCCCCAGGCTCCGGCGAGCACCGAGTCGTCCACCACGTGGACGATCCACAGGTCGCTGCCGCGGCGCTGCGCGTCGTGCCGGGCGTAGGCCAGGGCACGGTTGGAGTCGGGTGACCCGTCGACACCGACGAGAATGGCTCCGTGAAGGGTTGGTTCGGTTGGCATGGTGACGCTCCTCGGGTAGTGGTTTACGGCTCGGAGCGCTCGACGATGCGACCGGTCAGGTCGACGATGTCGAGTGCGATGACCACAGTGCGCGTCCCGCCGGCCCAGGGGGCCGGGAGACCGGAAGCCTGCAGGGCGTCGAGTTCGGCCGACGTGGGCGTCCTGGTGCGTCCCGACACCAGCACGCTCCACCCGGTCCGGGTGGTCACGTCGATGTCGTCGATCTCGAAGGCGACCGGAAGCCCCTGCGAGAGTTCTTGGAGCAGCGAGTCCGGAGAGATCCGGAAGATCACCGTGTCACCGCGGAGCACGTAGTTGACCGGCAGCACCACCGGACCCCGGGTCGGTGACGCCCACGCCACCCGGCCGACCTCGTGGCTGAGCAGTAGCTGGTGACAGTCGTCGCGGTCGATCTCCGCGAACAGCCCCTCGTGCATCGTCCTCCTCCGGTCTTCTTCTTCGATCGTATCCGAGCGGGCCACCTCGGGCGTACGAGGTCGGTCATTCGGTACCGAATCTCACTCGCTCTCGAAGGTGGTGTGCCCGCCGAGCTTGTGCGCCAGTTCCTCGTCGATCCCGTCGGCGATCTCGGAGATGATCCGCACGGCCTGATGCAGGTGGGCCGGTACGAACGGGTGGGCGAGCACCGACAGCGAGACGAAGACCTGGTCGCGGAGCAGGTGGAACTTGACCATCCGGGCATCGGCGTTGAGGTCGTTGAGCACCTCGGCCGCACGGGACCGGCCGACCACGTCATGGACCAGCACCGAGAACAGGATGAGCTCCCGGCCGTCCTGGCTGACCCGCAGGAACACCATGGTGGAGCCGACCCGAAGGGCGATGTCCCCCTCCTGGTCGCGCAGCGGTGCGTGGCCGAACATGTCGGTCAGCTCGGCGGTGATCATGTCGTCGAGGTGGTCAGCTCCGGCAGGAATCGTGGCCACCACGTCCTCGGCCGCGAACTCGGTGGACCCCGACAGCGGTTCGGCACGAGGGGTGAGGATCTCGGCGAGCTGGTCGGGGGCGAGGAAGACCGGGTGCTGGACGCCGAAGACATCCCGCAGGGCCCCCACGGTGGCGTGGGCCAGACGATCGGAGGCCTCCTGGTCCCGTTCCATCCAGAGGTTCGCGGTCGGATGGTCACCGTCGACGGTCGGGGCGTGCCAGCCGAGGCGTTCCATCACGTCGAGCTGGTCCGGGCCGAGCTGGTAGTCCTCCCCCAGCACGGCGTTGCTCGACGCCTCGGCCCGGATGGTGGTCCGGTCGACCGCGCTGAAGGTGACGAAGGGGACCTGGGCCTCGTCGACCGCGACACAACCGATGGTCAGGTCGGCGGAGTCGTCGATGACCGAGATCACCTCGGCCAGGCGCAGCTCGAACTCGTCCCACGCCTGGGCGATGCTGCGGTCGAGGTCGAAATCTGCATACTGGGGCACGAACGTGACGCTAGCGCACAGCCGGGGGCAGATCACGACAGGAGCGTCCCGATCGCCAGGATGGTGGCGATCGATCCCAGGGTCGTGACGAAGGTGGTATCGCGTGCCATCTGCTGCCCACGCCCGTACGTGGTGGAGATGACCACGACGTTCTGGGCTGTCGGAAGGGCCGCCATGACGGTGACCGCGAGCAGGTCGGCGGGCCCCAGATGCATGACGAAGCGGCCGAAGGCCCACGCGACGGCCGGCATGACGAGAAGTTTGAGCAGGCTCTGCCAGGCGAGGATGCGTCCCGCAGAACGGTCCGGCCGGCGGCCGAGACGCAGCGAGATCCCGAAGGCCATCAGCATCATCGGAACCGCCGTCGCGCCGATCATGTCCAAGGGGTCCCGCAACAGCGGGGGAATGGCGATCTCCGCCACCGACAGGGCGGCTCCGAGGAAGGTGGCGATCGTCAGTGGGTTGCGGACGAAACGGCCCAGGAAGGCCCTCAGGGTGAACCGATGGCGGGCGCCGGTGGCGAGGTCGAGCATGGCCAGCCCGATCGGCTGGAGCACCAGCAACTGCGTGAGCATCACCGGCACCACGCGGGTCGGGGAGTCCAGGACGTACGTCGCGATCGGCAGACCCAGGTTGCCGGCGTTGACGTAGGCGCAGGCGAATGTACCGACCACGGTCTCGGCCACCGGCAGCTTCCAGACCAGCCGGACCGACCCGAGCCAGAGGAGACTGACGACGCCGATCGAGACCAGCGAGGCGACCAGGTCGACCGACAGCACAGAGGCGATGTCGTCCTCGGCGAGCATGGTGACGAACAGCACCGGCATCGCCACGTAGAAGGACACCTTGCTGAAGACGAGCTGGGTCTGCTCGCCGAAAACCCGCAACGCGGCGAGGAGGTAGCCGACTCCGACCACCACGCCGATGACGAAGAAGCCCGACAGCACACCTTGCACGCAGGAACCCTACGCGGCCGGGCGCCCCGGCCCCGGCAGGGGTCGAGGCGCCCGGCTCGCGGACGACCGGCCGCAACTAGCTGCAGCCGCTGGTCGATCCGCAGCCCTCGCAGACGTAGCAGGATCCACTCGGACGCATCTTCGTCCCGCAGGTCAGGCACAGCGGGGCGTCGACAGAGGTGCCGGTCAACTCCTCGACCAACTCGGCGCTCGTGTGGGCGTCGTGCGGGGCGGGTCGGGCCGCGTCCAACCGGGCCGAATCGATCTGGATCGGCTCGGGGTCGGTCGGCCGGGTCTCCTCCGGCAGGTACGAGCCGGTCTCCAGGTAGCGGGCCCGTTCGGCCGCGGTGTGGATGCCCAGTTCCTCCCGCTCGTCGAAGGTCAGGTAGTCCAGCGCCAGGCGACGGAAGATGTAGTCCATGATCGAGGACGCCATCCGGATGTCCGGGTCGTCGGTCATCCCCGCCG
>CAZGWN010000025.1:0-42794 GCA_964528755.1 uncultured Propionibacteriaceae bacterium | reverse complement strand
GGGCCGCTCGCCCGACCGGATCCGCCGCCTGCTCCACCCCGGCAACCGGGTGATCGTGCTGGCCGGAGGCCCCACGACGCCGGCACGGGTGGCGGCCATGCTCACCGAGTCCGGCTACGGCACGTCGGTGATGACCGTGCTGTCCGACCTCGGCGCCCCCGACCAGGCTCGCCTCGACGGCATCGCCGAGATCTGGGACACGCCGGAGGTGGCGCCGCTGCACGTCCTGTGCCTGGGCGTCGCCGGCGCGAGCCGGCATGCCTCCCTGGCGCCGGGGCTGCCCGACGAGGCGTACACCAACGACGGCCTGCTCACCAAGCGCGACGTACGTGCCTCGGCGCTGGGCCATCTCGCACCCCACCCGGGTGAGCTGCTGTGGGATGTCGGGGCCGGCGCAGGCTCGGTCGGCATCGAGTGGGCCCGGCTCGACCCGCGCAACCGGACCATCGCCATCGAGCACCGCGCCACCCGGGCCGACCGGATCGCCGCCAACGCGGCCGCCCTCGGCGTCCCCGAGGTCCGAGTGGTCCGCGCGGAGGCGTACGAGGCGGTCGCCGGCACCGGAGACCACGGCCCGTTGCCCGTCCCTGATGCGGTGTTCATCGGCGGCGGCGCGACGCCTGAGGTGCTGGGCGCCTGCTGGCGGGCGTTGCGTCCGGGCGGCCGGATGGTCGTGCACACCGTCACGGTGGAGACCGAGCAGGTCGTCGTCGACGCGTGGCGCCGCCACGGCGGCGAGCTCACCCGCCTCGGTGTCCAGCAGGCCGGTCCGCTGGGCCGGTTCACCGGCTGGACCCCGGCCCGCGACGTCGTCCAGTGGGCGGGTGTGAAGACGGACGCGCCGTGACCGTGCACTTCATCGGCGCCGGACCGGGCGCGGCGGACCTGCTCACCTTCCGCGCGGCCCGGCTGCTTGCCGCCTGCCCGGTCTGCCTGTACGCCGGCACCTACGTCACAGCCGAGATGCTCGCCCACTGTCCCGAGGGCGTCCGGCTCGTCGACACCGCGCACGTCAACCTGGACGAGCAGATCGCGCTCATCGCCGATGCCACGGCCGCGGGCCAGGACGTGGCCCGGCTGTGCTCGGGGGACCCCTCGCTGTACTCGGCCATCGCCGAGCAGACCCGCCGCCTCGATACCCTCGGCATCGGCTGGGACGTCACCCCCGGGGTGCCCGCGTACGCCGCCGCGGCCGCACTGCTCGGCAAGGAACTCACCGTGCCTGAGGTCGCCCAGACCGTCATCCTCACCCGCGCCCAGCGCGACTCGACCCGGATCCCGGCCGAGGAGGCACTCGGCGAACTGGCCCGCACCCACGCCACCCTCGTGCTGCACCTGGCGATCACGTTCATCCGCCGGATTGTCGAGGAGCTGATCCCGCACTACGGGTCCGACTGCCCGGTGGCGGTGGTCTCGCGGGCCGAACAGACCGAGCAGCTCATCCTGCGTGGCACCCTGGCCGACATCGCCGACCGGGTGGAGAAACGCCGGCTGCGCCAGGCGGCGATCATCGTTGTCGGGTGGACGTTGGACGTGGCGGATTTTCCCGAGTCACACCTCTACCGGACCCGGAGGTCCCGCGACCTGTGAAGGTTCCATGGCCGGCGGGTGGTCGGGCCGCAGGTGAGCCGCGACCTGTTAGGTTGGCACGCATGCAGGGAGGGGAATCGGCCTATGTTGCCCCGGCGATGACTCCGATCAGTGTCCTGGTCGTCGATGACGAAGCAGCCGTCCGGGAACCCCTGTCCACCGTGCTGTCGGCGGTCGACGGCGTGAACCTGATCGGCGTGGCCACCGGTGGCCGGGAGGCCGTCACCTTCGCGGTCGCCCACGATGTCGATGTCATCCTGATGGATCTGGCGATGCCGGACATCGACGGCGTGGAGGCGATCCGGCAGATCATCGCCCGCCGGCCGGACGCGCGGATCGTCGCGTTCACCACCTTCGACCGCGACGAGTACGTGATCGGGGCGCTGGCCGCCGGCGCGATCGGCTACCTGGTGAAATCTGCCAGCGAGGACGAGCTCGTCGCGGCATTGCGCCGGGCGGCGGCCGGCATGCCGGTGCTCACCCCGGAGTCACGCTATTACGTCGGCACCCGCTCCGGCAGGCCGCTGGACGTCCTGCCCGCCCGCAGTCCGCACCTGGGACGGCGGGAACGGTCCGTGCTGCGCCTGATGTGCCAGGGGGCGAGCGACCTCGACATCTCCCGTCGGCTCCACATGCCGCCGACGCAGGTGCGGACGCGGATCGACGAGGTACTGGAGAAGCTCGGCTGCCGCACCCGAGCCCGCGCGATCATGGTCGCCTTCGAGCTGGGCCTGGCGCCCCGCCCGGGCGCCCAGCCGTGAGTCGCGGGTCGTCGAACTCGACCCCGGGGCATGCGGGACGTTCAGGGAGCGGCTACTCGGGCTCGGTCAGGTCGGCCACGGTCGCGTCGAGGGCGTCGAGCAGGTCGGACGCCGACACCACCACCGAGGTCTCGTGGTCCCCGCCGCCGATCGACACCTGCCGGTCCGGCGGGTCGAGCAGCGTACGATCCACCCAGACCGGCCAGTCGTGGGTCGAGCCGAACGGGGTGATGGTGCCGCGCTCGTACCCGGTCGCCTGCCGGGCCTCCTCTGCGGGCGGCAGGGTGAGCCGGTTGACGCCGAGCGCGCCGCGCAGCTTCTTCCAGGCGATCTTGCGGCCGCCGGGCACGATGACAAAAAGGTAGTCGCCCTCGCCGCGGCGGACGACCAGCGTCTTGGCGAGATCCGCCGGTTCCACGCCGATCGCGGCGGCGTGCTCGGCGAGGCTGGTGCTCGTCGGGTGTTTGCGCACCGCGTAGCGGATACCCGTGCGGTCCAGGTGAGCCAGAGCAGTGTCGACAGTCACGTCTCCAGCATGGCACGCACCCCGGCGCGACGCGGCCGGGGGTTTCACACCGTCCAGAGCGCAGGCCCGCCGTCGGGGCCGGGCGGCTCGTCGTCGGCGCCCTCGTCTGGTTCGGGCAGGCCGGTGCCGGGCTGGCCCTGCCAGGACACGTCGTCGTAGCCGGACAGCCAGGCGCGGACCGGTTCGAGGGCCAGCAGCAGCGCCTGCAGGGTGTCCTCCCCGTAGACGGTGAAGGTCTGGTCCCCGTCGGTGTCGGGCAGCCCGGAGATCGACGCCCGGCAGCGGGCCTCGCGCCCGATCGGTTCGGGGGCGTACAGGCGGATGACCGTGGGGCGGCCGTCGACCGTCAACTGGCGTTCCGCGATAATGTCGCTCATCGATCCTCCTCGCCGGGTGCTCCCCCTCAGACTAGGCGCAGGACCGCGAGTACCTCGTCCAGATCACGCGGTTGGACGGGCCAGCCGCAGCGGCGGGCCAGGACCAGCGGCCACGGCATCCGCAGATGCGCGGCGGCCAGCAGGTCGGGGTCGGCGAGCAGGTCGGTCACCGGGCCCTGGACGGACCGCCCGCCGGTGACCACCACGGCGTCCGACGCCCACGCCAGTGCCAGCGCCACGTCGTGGGTCGCCATCACCACCGTCGTCCCGTACGCCTCCAGCCGCCCGATGGCGGCCAGCATCTCGTCCTCCCCGCGCGGATCGAGCCCGGCGGTCGGTTCGTCGAGCAGCAGCCACTGCGGTCGCATCGCCATCGCCCCGGCGACGGCGACCCGCTTGCGTTCCCCGTACGACAGTTGGTGGGTGGGGCGGTCGGCGAGGTGTCCGATGCCCAGCAGATCGATCGCCTCGGCGACCCGGTCGCGGACCTCGTCCTCGGGCAGGCCCATGTTCATCGGGCCGAACGAGATGTCCTGGGTGACCTCGGCGCTGAACAACTGGTCGTCGGGGTCCTGGAGGACCAGTTGGACGATGCGCCGGTGTGCGTTGAGGGCGCCCCGGGAGTGCCGCAGTGGTCGCTCCCCGACCACGACCCGGCCACCACCCGGCCGGTGGGCTCCGGACAGGCACCGCAGCAGGGTGGTCTTGCCGCAGCCGTTCGCCCCCAGCAGGGCGGTACGGCGCCCGGAGGTGAGCGTTACCGACACGCCGTCCAGGACCGGGCGGCCGGGATAGCCCGCCGACAGGTCCTCGGTGCGCAGGTCCCCGGCCGGCGCCGGATCGGGCCTCACCCGAGCACCCCGACCGTGACCAGTCCCGCCAGCCAGGCCCCGGATGCGACGAGCAGGAGGGGTGAGTGGTCCCGCGGGGTCGGCAACGTACGGATGTCGCCGTCGTAGCCGCGGCCGGCCATACCGTCCTCGAGCCGGCGGGCCCGCCGCCAGGAGCGGACCAGCAGTCCGGCGCCGAGCGCGCCGAAGGAGTGCCGGGAGGCCCGGGCGGTCGAGTACCCCAGCCGGCCCGCCTGCGCCTCCCGGATGGTGGCGGCGCTGTCCCACACGACGAAGACGAGCCGGTACATCAGGGCGGCGATGTCGAGCAGCGGGGCCGGGATCCGCAGCCGGCGCATCGCGTCGAGCAGGTCGACCATCGGGGTGGTGGCGGCCAGCAGGATGAGGGCGCAGGCGCCGGCCGAGCCCCGGCCGAGCACGGTCAGCGCCTGGTGGACCGACTCGGCGCTCACCCACGGGCGGGCGCCGACCTGGACCGCGACCGAGGCCGCCCCGACGAGGACGAAGACCAGTGGCGCGGCGACTGCGGCGAGCCAGGCGCCCGGACGGACCCGGGCGGCGATCAGGGCGACCGCGGTCAGGCCCGCGACGACCACCGGGGTGGCCGGCCAGGCGGGCAGGAGGAGCACCGCGGCGAGGGTCCCCAGCGCCGGTACGGCCTTGTCGGCCACCGCGTACCGGCGCCAAGGACTCGACCACGCGGTTTCATCGAGCCGGAAGCTCATCGTTCCGGAAGCTCGTCGTTCCGCTGACCCGGCTCGGTCTGCCCGCTGGCCCGACGGCGGGCGCCGAGAGCCCCGAGGGCGTACCCGATGATCCCGGCGCCGATCGCGGCCTGCAGGGCGAACAGGCCGGACTCGACCTCGGCGCTGCCGGGCTCGAACAGGGGCCGGAACCACGGCTCGACGCCGTCGGCCTCCAGCGTCTCGACGGCGGCGGAGTCGGATCCGCCGAACTCGGTGTCGGGGGAGTTCAGCCGGGCGATGACCATGCTGGCCGCGAAGACGACCACGACGACGGCGGCGAGGACCCAGGTGACCCAGGCGCGGGGCCGGGTCCGGGGAGCGGGGGCGGACGGGACGGTGGCGGGGGTCTGCTCAGGCATGGGTCGGTTCCTCGGCGGTGGGCCGGGTCAGGATGCCGAGCCCGGTGAGCTCGTCGGTGGCCAGCGACGACAGGACGCGGACCAGGATGACCGAGACGAGCCCTTCGATGATCGCCAGCGGCACCTGGGTGACGGCGAACACGGCCATGAACTTCGTCACAGCGGCGCCGAAGGTCGGCGTCGGGTACGCGGCGGCGAGCTGGAAGGATGTGACGACGTACGTCACGAGGTCGGCCACGAAGGCCGCACCGAAGACCGCCACGTCGAGGGAGCCGATCCTGCGCAGCAGGAGGTAAACCCCGTAGCCGGCCCACGGTCCGGCGATCGCCATCGAGAAGACATTCGCGCCGAGCGTGGTGATGCCGCCGTGGGCGAGCAGCAGCGCTTGGAACAGCAGCACGATCGTGCCGAGGAAGGCCATCACCGGCGGCCGGAACAGTACCGCCCCCACGCCGGTCCCGGTGGGGTGGGACGAGGAGCCGGTGACCGACGGCATCTTGAGGGCCGACAGGACGAAGGTGAAAGCGCCGGCCGCGGCCAGGAGCAGCCGGTTCTCCGGGTGCTCACGGACCTGTCGGATCGCGGCCCGGGCGCCGTGGACGACAAAGGGAGTGGATGCCGCGTACCAGACGGCGCAGTGTGCGGCGGGCAGAAAGCCCTCGGCGATGTGCATGAGACCTCCTCGGGATGACGCGTCCCGAATAGACGTGCACGCAGGCCGAGTTCCTGACTTGAACTCACAGTGGCGCGACCGTGCCGGATTCCCACCGGCTTCCTCGGTTGCTGCGTGGCGGATGAAGTTGTTGCCCTCACCGTAGACCACGCCTCACTCGACGGGGTCGGCGGGCACCCCCGGGTACAGCCAGATCTGCGAGTCGCGAACCTCCACCCGGTGGGTCCGCACCGGTCGGGTGGCCGGCAGGGACAGCGCCTCCCCGGTTTCCAGTGAGAACTCGGCGCCGTGCAGCGGGCAGGAGACGACGTCGTCCTCGACCCACCCCTCGGCCAGCGACGCCCGCTCGTGGCTGCAGGTGTCGTCCAGTGCCCAATAGCGGCCCTGTGCGTGGAACACCGCGATCGGCGCGCCGGTGCCGTTCGCTGCCCCGTCGACCACGATCGCCTCCTCGTCGGCGATATCCCCGACGGCGGCGACCCGGATCGGCTCGGGGCCGGTCGGTGCAGGTGTGGACGGCTCGGGCACGGGGATCCTCCAGGGTCGGTACGGGTGGGCGGCGACGGCTCCCCAGGGTACGCCCGGCCCGGCGGACCACCGAGCGGCGGACGTCTCGGCAAGTGCCGGGATCACGGGGGCCGGGATCAGTCGACGGACCGGGGCGTCCACACCCGACCGGCCGGGCTCACCCGGGTCCGGCTCGCGCCGAGGAGCACCAGGCACTTCATGTCGACCGTGGCGGGGTCGAAGGCCCCCAGAGTGGTGACCGTCAGCGACTCCTCCGCGCGTCCGATGTCGCGGCCGATCACCACCACGGTGTCCGGGCCGCGTTCGGCGAGCAGCAGGTCGCGGGCGTCGGCGAGCTGGTCGGGCCGGGACCGGGAGCGCGGGTTGTAGAGGGCGATGACCAGGTCGGCGCGGGCCACGTGTCGGAGCCGATCGGCGATCACACTCCACGGCTTGAGCCGGTCGGACAGCGAGATGACCGCGAAATCCCCGCCCAGTGGGGCGCCGGCGCGGGCGGCGACGGCCTGGACCGCACTGATCCCCGGAAGCACCCGGATGGGAACATCGGCGTACGCCGGGTCCTCGGCCGCCTCGAACACCGCGGCCGCCATCCCGAACACGCCGGCATCGCCGCCGGACACGACCGCCACCCGCTGCCCGCTGCGGGCCAGGTCGAGGGCGAAGCGGGCCCGCTCCACCTCCACGGTGTTGCCCGAGGAGTGCCGCTGCAGTCCTTCCCGCTGGGGCACCCGGTCGACATAGCGCCCGTAGCCGACGACATGGTCGACCGAGCCGAGCGCTGCCGACGCCTCGGGGCTGAGCCAGTCGGCCGGTCCGGGGCCCAGGCCGATCACCAGGAGGTCGGCGGGGGCATCGGTCCGGGTGGCCTCGCCTGCCCGGCCCCGGGCATCGGTCCGGGTGGCCTCGCCGGCCCGGCCCCGGGCATCGGTCCGGGTGTCGGGCCCGGGCACGACCACCATCGACATGTACGGCACCGGCCGGTCGCCGACCGCACCCACCGGCAGGACCACCTCGTCGGCGGCGCTGGCGTGCTCGACGTACCAGGCCCCGTCCAGCCGCCCGGCCTGACGCAGCGCCTCGACCACCGCCGGGAACGTCCGGCCCAGCTTCATGATCACTGCGGCGTCGGTGTCGGCGAGGCGGCGGGCCAGCTCGGGCACCGGCAGGGTCCCCGGCAACACGGTCACCACGTCCTCGTGCCGGGCCAGGCCGGTCGACACGCCGGCGGTGGCGGCGGCGATCGCGGCGACCCCGGGCACCACCTCGCAGCGGAACCGGGCGGCGAGCCGATCATGCAGATACATGTACGACCCGTAGAACAGCGGGTCACCCTCGGCGAGCACGACGACGTCGCGGCCTGCGGCCAGGTGGCCGGCGAGCCGGTCGGCGGACCGGTCGTAGAAGGCGTCGATCTCGCCGTAGTAGCCGAGCGGATGGGTGGAATCGGCGGTCGTCACCGGATACCGCAGCAGCTCCTCGATGACGCCGGCGGGGATGAGGTCGGCGGCGATCCGTCGGGCGACGGAGTCCCCGCGCGGACCGGAGTGGTAGGCGATGACGTCGGCCGACCCGATCAGGCGGGCCGCCTTGCGGGTGATGAGGTCAGGGTCGCCGGGGCCGACCCCGACGGCCCACAGCCGGCCCGGGGTGGAGGAGCCCGCCGGGTCGCTCACGCGTCGATCACGGCTGGTAGAGCCCTTCCTGGATGGTGTCGATGGCCTCGAACAGGCGCTTGGGGGCGACCAGGTCCACGTACGACGTGTGTGGCGCGCCGCAGCGGTGCTCGCAGCCGGACAGGTGCACGGGGTCGAGCAGGACGACTTCCCCGGCGCGTGCCGCGTCCACCAGCCTCTCGGCCATCGCGAGGGTGTCGACGGCGCCGTGCACGCAGCCCGCCGAGCCGATGCAGGCGCTCACCCGCGACCACGGCTCGGTCGGATCGATGGCGAAGCCCGCGGCGCGATAGCCCGCCATGTCGTACGCCCCGCGCGGCACCAGAAGCTGGCGCCACGGGGTGATGGTCACCGGGTCGTCGGGCAGCACCTCGACCATCTCGGGGGTGAGCATCCCCAGGGGGACGCCGGCGAGCAGGTCGTCGCCGACCGGGCCGATCGGCGGCGCACCGGTGACGGCGAGGGAGCGCACGCCGGAGGAGCCGAGCTTGATCTCCAGCCGGGCGGCGTACCGGGCGAGGTCGCGGACCCCCAGGGTGTGCGGGTGCAGCGGCGGCCGGGGCAGCCGGGATCGGACCCGGACGAACTCCTGGGCCGCCGTGATGAGGCTCGACACGGCGGTACGTCGGGTCACCTCCCACACCTGGTGCCCGGCGACGGCGACCAGGCCGCTGGCTGCCGACACCGCCTGGTAGCACAGGTCCCAGCGGGTGGACGCGACGTCGCCGGAACCGTCGTCGATCGCCCACAGGAAGTTGCCGGGGAGTCCGGCCAGGTCGGGGTCGGCGACGATCGCGGCGTCAAGCTCCTCCGCCAGCGGTCGCATCGGCGGTCGGTCCGGCGCCGGCAGCGAGGAGACGACGATGGAGCGGACCCGCTCGTGGTCGGGGTGGTCCAGCAGTCCGGTCGATTCGAGGTCCCGGACCAAGCCGGGTTCGAGCGCGCCATCGGCCTGTGTGGGCAGGCTACGGAGCTGCAGGTTGCCGCGTACGGTGAGCTGCAGCAGGCCGTCGCCGTACGTGCCGGACAGCGATGACAACGCCGACAGGGTCGCCCGGTCGATCCGGCCGCCGGGCACCCGCAATCGGACCAGTGCCCCGTCGCGGGCCGGATAGGGTCGGCGTACGCCTGGGGCCAGGTCCTCCGATGCGGGCCTGGAAACCTCCACGAGGGGATCCTAGGGCCGCCGACGGTGGTACCCGCCATCGGACCACCGCCACGACCGTCCAAGTCTCAACCGGGCGTCGACAGTATGCCACCTTGTTGCCGCGGCGATCGCAACCTCCGCGGAGGTGGCGGAGGCGATCAGATCTCCTGCTCGCGGGCCAGCGCGTTGACCGCCGACACGGCCAGCGCCGAGCCGCCGCGGCGCCCGTGCACCACCAGCCACGGCAGGCCGTACGGGTTGGCGGCGAGCGCCTCCTTCGACTCGGCCGCGCCGACGAATCCGACCGGTACGCCGATCACCGCCGCCGGGCGCGGGCCGCCGTCGGCGACCAGTTCCAGCAGGGCGAACAGGGCGGTCGGGGCGTTGCCGATTGCCACCACCGCCCCGTCGAGGCGGTCCCACAGGGCGATGGCCGCCGCGGTCCGCGTGGTCCGCCAGGCCGCGGCGACGCCGGGGACCCGATCGTCGCGCAGGGTGCACACGACGTCGTTGCCGGCGGGCAGCCGGCGGCGGATGATTCCGGCCGCCGTCATCATCGCATCGGTGTAGATCGGCGCGCCGGCCTGCAGCGCCGCCCGGGCGGCGCCGACCAGGTCCGCGGAGAAGCCGATCGCCGGCGCCAGGCCCGGGTCGCCGGCCGCATGGATCATCCGGACCGCGACGGTCTGCTGCTCGGCGGTGAGGCCGGACAGGTCCGCCTCGGCGCGGATGGTGCCGAACGATCCCCGGTAGATGGTGTCGCCGTCGGTCTCGTACGGGTAGCGGCGGGTCGGTGCGGGTGGGGCCGGTTCGGGTGGGACCGGGGATGTGCTCATCGGCGGGTCGTGGCGGAGGCGGGGTCGGGCGCCCCCTGGTGCGCGGCCAGGATGGACCGGGCCTGGGCGAGGTCGCGTGGGGCGAGCAGGTCGATGTGGTCCCCGTGCGGCTCACCGCAGCGACGGGCGCAGCCGCTGATGTGCACCGGGTGGGTCACCAGGGTGGGATCGGCGGCGGCCGCGGCCACCATGTCACGGGCCAGTGCCACGGTGTCGATCGAGGACTTGCGGCAGCCCGGCAGCCCGGTGCAGGCGCTGATGTTCGCCCACGGGTCGGCCGGGTCGACGATCCACCCGGCGGCGGCCAGCTCGTCGGCACGCTCGGCGGCGCCGGGCACCAGCACGGCCCGCCACGGGGTGACCCGCACCTCGTGGAGTGCCGACAGGGCCCCGATCATGTCGGCGGTGAGCTTGCCCAGTGGTGCGCCGGCCAGCAGGTCGGTGCCGTGCGGGCCGACCTGCGGGGGGCGGCGGACGACGATGCCGCGGTCGGCCTGGGGGCCGAAGCCCTCCCCGATGGGGCTGGCGAGCTCGTCGACGTGCCAGACCGGATGGTCGGCCTGGGTGCGGTAGAGCTGGAAGTCCTGGGCCAGGGCGAGCAGCACCGAGGGGGCCTCGATCGCCGGCACCTCCCACACCTGCCCGGCGGCCGTGGCGACCAGGCCGTGCTCGGCGTCCAGGCTCTGGTAGCACAGGTCCCACGGCTCCCCGGCGACGTCACCGGAGCCGTTGTCGAAGGCCCACATGAACCGACCCGGCAGCTCGGCCAGCAGCGGCACGTCGAGCAGCTCGGTGTCCAGTTCGTCGACCAGCGGGAGCAGGCTCGGCCGCTCCGGGCCGGTCAGCGGTGAGCAGATCATGTTGCGGACCAGCTCATGGGTGGCCGGCACGAGGCCGGTCGCGTCGAGCGCGTCGGCGATCGGGCCGGGCACGGCGCCGCAGTCGTCCAGGGGCAGGGCGCGCAACTGGATGTTGGCGCGGCTGGTCACCTGCACCATGCCGTCGCCCCATCGCTGGGCGATGCTCAGCAGGTGGCGCAGCACGGCCACGGGCAGCCGTCCGCCTGGCTGGCGGATCCGGATGATCGCCCCGTCACTGGCCCGGAACGGGCGGTGAACTCCGGGGCAGCGGTCGATCTGTGGGCGCGATTCCATCATGGCCCGATCCTACGTGGTCTCCTACAGGATGCGTAGTCGCTGTCGCGGCCTGTGGCATCCGGATCGTTGCGCCGACCGTTCACCCACCGGCCCTCACTCCGTGGTCGAGCCGACCAGCGCGGCGTCCCGCTCGGCGGTGGCCGGGTCCTGCGGGTCGAAGATCCCGGCCGACAGGTAGCGCTCGGCCGAGTCGGGCACGACCGCCACGATGACCTTGCCCGCGTTCTCCTCCCGCCTGGCCAGCCGGGTCGCGACATGCACGATGGCACCGGCGGAGCTGCCGGCCAGCAGCCCCTCCTCGCGGGCGAGCGCGAGGGAGGTGGCGAAGGCATCGGCCGTCTCCAGGGCGACGTACTCGTCGATCAGCGACTGGTCGAGGTTGTCGGGGAGCTGTTGGGGCAGAGCCTCGGTGACCTTGTGCACCCCGTCGATCTCCTTGGGGTAGGGCTCCTCCGGGGTGGGGACCGAGCCCAGGCCCGGTTCGGCCGCGACGACCTGCACGGACGACTTCTGCTCCTTCAGGTAGCGACCGGCGCCGCTCAACGTACCGCCGGTGCCCACCCCGCCGACCAGGATGTCGACCGCACCGTCCGTGTCGCGCCAGATCTCCGGACCGGTCGTGCGGTAGTGGAACTGCGGGTTGGCAGGGTTGGAGAGCTGGTCGGCGAAGAAGGCGCCGGGGTTCTCCTCCTGTGCCCGGGCCCGCAGCAGGACGAGGGCGTCGGGGTCGGTGAAGAAGATGTTCGGCACGCTGATCACCCGGGCGCCGAACCCGCGCAGCAGCGCGAGCTTGTCGGGGCTGATGTTGTCCCCGGCGTAGAAGGTCGCCCGGTAGCCTCTGGCGGCGGCGATCGCCGACAGCGCGATCCCGGTGTTGCCGCTCGTGACGTCGACGATCTCGCCGCCGGGCGTCAGCAGCCCGCGGTCCTCGGCGTCCTGGATGATCGCCCACGCGATCCGGTCCTTGACGCTGCCCACGGGATTGTGGCTTTCCAGCTTGGCCAGGATGGTGGCCGTGAGTTCCCGCCGGGCGCCGTAGCGGCGCAGCTCGAGCAGCGGGGTGTTGCCGATCAGGTCGATGATGCTGGTGTGGATGGTGCTCATGGCTGGCTTCCTTCGATGGTGGTGGATGGTTGGGGTGGCAGCCCGCAGCAGCCGGCGGCGGCGAACCCGTCCGGGTTGTCGCCCAGACGGCGGACGGCGAAACTGCCCGGTGCCGGTCCACGGGTGACGTACGTGTTGAGCCGGGCGATCGCCGGGGCGATGTCACCGTCGGTCTCCAGGGCACTGACGCCGTGGCGCAGTAGCACCGACTGGGGCTTGCGGCCGATGGCGGAGACCAGCAGGTAGCGGCAGTCGGCCAGGGCGGCGCCGGTCCGGTCCAGCCGCTGCGGATCGGTGCCGATACAGGTGGCACCGACCTGCTCCGGACCGGTCTCCCCCCGGGGGGCGGCGCGGCGACCTTCGGGGTGCAGCGCCCCCGTCTCGGACTCGACGGTCACCACCAGGAAGTCGGCCGCCTGGGCGAAGTGCTGGTCGACCTGACGGCCGTCGCTGGTGGCCACCGCCACGCGATATTCCATGATTACCTCCGGTTCCTGGTCAGGGTGGTGGACGCGATGTCGCCGGCTCGGAAGATGGCGGTGTAGACGTCCTCCATCAGCCGCAGCCCGCCCCGGTAGCCCGCATAGCTGCGGTCGATGAGGACGTCGTTGATGATCGGCAGACTGATGTGGAGGCTGAGATTTCCGGTGTCGCGGGCGAGCTGGTCCTCCCAGGTGCTGCCGAGGATGAGCGCCTTCGTCGATCCCGCCAGCCGTTCCCGGATGCCGTCCTGGATGGTGCGCCCGTCGATCTCGAAGCGGACCGTCGGATCGCCCTCCTCCAGATCGCCCAGCAGTCCGGCCACCGCCTCCCGGATGCCCTGCTGGTGCCGCCGGGGCGGATCGTCGGTGACGAACAGGCGCTCGGGCACGAATCCGAGTTCGTTGACCAGGAATCCGGTCGTGCCGGCCACCGACGCACTGTCGCCGACCGCGTACAGCTCGGACGGGATCATGTTGCGGTAGTCGGCCACGAAGTCGGCGGTCGACACGAAGTAGTCGTAGAAAACCTTCTCCTCGCGGGCGATGAAGGCCTCCACCGGCCCCGGATCCAGCCCCGCGAAGTCGGCGATCCGACGCAACGCGGCACCGGTCAGCTCCGGGCCGACCGGAAGGTAGGGCAGGTGGAGGTACGGCGTGCCGTAGCGCCGGCGCAGCAGGTCGGCGGCGTCCAGCCCGACCCACGGTGACAGCACCAGGGAGAACTGCGCGTGCGGCAGCGTGAGCCACTCCGAAACGCCGGCCGAGCCGACCCCGAACAGGATGTTGACCTGCAGCCCGATTCCCTCCAGCAGCCGTTTGATCTCGGCCAGATCGCCGCGCCAGAACGGATTCTGCGGCGGCACCGAGGCGAAGACGTTGACCAGCCCGCGACGGACGCGGGGGGTGACGTCCCCGACGAACTCCTCGATGATCCGGCGCACCACCAGCTCGTGGCCGACGTAGCTGTTGCCGCGGAACCCGGGCGTCTCGGCGCCGATCACCGGGTGGCCGGCCTCGGCGAAGCGGCGGGCGACCTTCTCCACGTCGTCACCGATCAGGCCGGAGGTGCAACCGGAGAGGATGACGAACAGGTCGGCGTCGAGCACCCGGAGAGCACTGCCGACGATCTGGTCCAGCTTGCTCTCCCCACCGAAGACGACCTCGGTCTCGCCGGTGTTGGTGCAACTGACCGTCCCGCCACCCCCGTAGCCCTCACCCTGGAACCCGGCGCCGGTGGCGGAGAAGGCGAAGACCTTGCCCGAGCATCCCGGTCCGGCGTGCACCACCGGCAGGGCCCGCGGGATCGCGAGCACGGTCTGCTGACCGGCCAGGGCGCAGGAGAAGCGGGGCTGTTCGACGTAGCCGCCCATCAGTGCACCGGCTGTCTGCTCAGCAGGTAGGGGTCGTCCTGCTCGGCCCACCACTTCGTGTACGGGTGCCGGTAGTGCTTGGCGATGTTGTGGAAGATCCGGCGGGTCCGCCAGGCGGTGAGCAACCGCTCGCCGAGCTTGATCAGCCCGTCGTAGCCCGCGCTGATGTTGACGTCCCCGTCCTGGATGGTGGGGATGCCCAGCTTGGCGCCGATCACCGCCATGTTCGTGTGGCGCACGATGAGCAGGTCGGGCCGCAGCTTCTGCAGCACCTTCACCACCTGGTAGGGCTGCTTGTCGCACACCGAGAAGTTGTCGATGTCGCCCTTGGCGGCGATCAGTTGGCCGAGGCTGTCGGTCTCGGCCAACCCGCTGTCGGTGGTCTGGTCGTGGTGGAAGGTGGTCACCCCGACCACCTCCAGGCCCAGATCCAGCAGCATGTTGGAGATGCTGTGGGCGTAGGAGTCGCCGGCGAAGATGTAGACCCGGCGACCGGCCAACCTGTCCCGCATCCGGGCCAGGGGAGCGTCCAGCCGTCGGTGTTCGTCGGCGATGACCTGCTCGGCGAGTTCCTCGCGATCGGTGATGCGGGCGATCTCGCGCAGCCAGGTGTCGGTCCAGCCGATCCCGAACGGGGGCGGCGACTTGACCTGCGGCACGCCGAACTCCTGCTCCAACGCCTGGGCCGGGTAGGTTGCCAGGGTTTCGCAGATATGGGCGGTGCAGGCCGCCTCCGACATCCGCGACAGGGTCTCGACGTCGGCCAGGGAGATGAGGTAGTTCGCCCGCAGGCCGAGCTTTCCCAGCAGAGGGGAGAAGGTGTCACTGCCCTCGAAGTTGAAGACGTTGACCAGATCCGGCTGCTTGGTCCGGGCCGGTTGGACGATCTGGCGCAGAATCCCATGGAGGGTGGCGTCGATGCCCGAGATCCACACCCGGGAGCGAAATCCCTCGCAGAACACCGGGATGACCGGAATGCCGAGGTCGTCCTGCAGTTCGGCGGTGACGGATTCGATGTCCTCGCCGATGATCCCGGCGGCGCACGAGGACAGCACGAAGATCGCCCGGGGGTGGAACCGGCGCCGGGCTTCCCGGACCGTGGCGCGCAGCTTGTCGGCGCCGCCGAAGACCGTGTCGGCCTCGGTGAGGTTGGTGCTCAGCACGTTGACCGACTGCTCGGGGAGTCCGCGGGCCGCGTTGGCCACGTTGATGCCCATCGCGACCGGGGCGGGCTGGGCACACCCGATCGGCGAGTGCTCCACCACGGCGGCGCCTCGGACGTAGTAGGAGATCCCGGCGCAGCTCTGCTGGCAGGTGCTGCATTGCTCGAAGGCCCGGGGGTGGTTGACCAGGCTGAGTTCTCGGGAGCGTCGGCTGAGGTCGCAGGCGGTGCCCTGGTAGGTGACCGTCGCCTTGAGGCGTTGCTCGCGAACCTGCACCTCGGGCAGGTCCAGCCGTACGGTGTTGCTGCGTGGCATCGGGCTCACCAGATCCTTCGGGTGCGGGTGTCGATCTGGCCGGCACGCTACCCAGGCCACCGGGGACGGCGCGGACATTCTTCCGCGACGAAATCAACCTCAGCCGGCGGCGGCCTGCCCTGCCGTGAGCGCCGCCGGGTCGTCATAGACCGGACGGAGCGCGACGGCGCACGCCGCGGTCGCCTGGACGCTGTCGGTGGCGTCGGAGACGACCACGTCGATCGGCCCCGGGCCGCTGGTCAGCCGGAGCGTACGCCGCAGCATCGCCACGGCGCTGGGCATGGTCGGGATCGCCTGGCCCAGCAGGACGAACCGATCGGGATCGTGCATGCCGCGGACCAGCGCCGCCGCCCGGCCGATGCAGGCGGCGCGACGTTGCACCGTCGCGAAGGCCTCGCGATCGCCGCGGCGAGCGGCCCGGTCCAACTCGGCCGGGTCAGGGCGGGTGATGATCCCGTCGCGCAGCGCCCGGGTCAGGACCGCCCGTTCCCCGACCGACACCTCGAAACACCCGGTGCGCCCACAGGAACACTCGACCGCGGATCCGGTCGGCAGGTGGGTCAGGTCGGCCGTCCGCGAGATTTCGGTGCGGGTGCCGGTGGACAGGACGAGGGCGAAGCCCGACACGTTACGGGCGTACAGGTAGCAGGTCAGGCCCGGCGGCGGCGGGCGGCGGACGACCTCGGCGGCGACGATCGCCTCCACATGGTCGCCGGTGGCCAGCGGCACGTCGAAGGCGGCCTCCATCCGACGCGCGACCGTCTCCTGGGCCAGGCCCAAGGCCTGCCAAGGGGCCACGAGACCGGCCGACACGAGTTCGCGGTCCAGGAAGGCGTCCAGCACCCGGCCGGCCTCGCGTGCCGTGGCGGCGACGAAGTCGCCCCTGTAGTCCACGTTCCGGACCCGTCGCTGGGCGAGCACCCGACCGCGCAGGTCACCGGCAGCCACCGTGATGGTGGTACGTCCCAGGTGCACGCCGATGCACACGTGTCGGTTCTCCACCAGGGCCAGCGGGTTCGCCGGACGCCCCTTTCCACCCAGTGCGGCACCGTCGGGCTGCTCGCGGACCAGACCGGCGCGGATCAGGCCGGCGGTCGTGCGGGTGACGGTGGCCGGGCTGAGCTGCGTACGCCTGCCGAGGTCGCGCCGCAACAGGGCCGGCTCGGCACGGAGCGCCTCGAGGATCCTGGTGGCCGCAGCGGTCGATCGGTCGGTATCGACGGGTGCGCTGACCCGGCGGGCCAGGCCGGTCGGGAGCCGGTCGGGTTCGGTGGGCGGGTGCGGGAGGAAAGTGGTCATGGGCTGTGCCTTCGTGCTGGTCCGGAAGGGCTGCGGCGCGCCCGGGGTCCCGGGCGACCGACCGTGCTTGTTCCGGCGGACGTGCCGTCAGGACGAAGCAATCACCGGCGCCGGCCCCGACCAGCGGACGGCCGCGGTCCGGGGCGCAAGGTCAGCAACAACACGAGCGCAAGGGCGTGCCACGCTGCGCCCCTCGCGTGGGGGCATCTGTGCGGGGCCACCTGCCCATCGGACCTCCGGATCGGGGATCACGTGCTCCAAAAACACTACTGTCCAGATATGGTATCCGGCCTCGGTCACCGGTCGATCCCGGGTGAGCGCTACCGCCCGGAACGCCGACCCGGCCGCAGCAGGTACGTGTCCATCACCCAGCCGTGCCGCTCCCGCAGCCCCGTACGCAACTCCACCAGCTCGTCGATCACCTCTGCCAGCCGTCCGGAGCGCAGCACCTCGTGCGGGCCGCCGAGGTAGGCCCCCCAATAGATCCACAGGTCCGGGAACCGCTCCACCAGCCCCCGGCAGGCCAGATGGCTGTCCAGCATCACCACCACGTCGCCCAGGGACGGCGAGTACTCCTCCAGCAGCCGCCGTCCGGTGGTGATGTGGATCGACGTACCGACCCGGTTCAGGGCGATCGCATGACGCGCCGCGAGCAGTTGGGGCGCGCTGATCCCCGGCAGCACCCGGACCTCGAACGGCCCGCAGGCGTCCCGCAGCGCGCCGATGATCCGCAGCGTCCCGTCGTAGAACGCCGGATCCCCCCAGACCAGGAACCCGACCCGCGCGTCGGTTGCCAGGCCCGAGATGATCGACGCGTACGCGGCGACCCGGGCGGCGTACCAGTCGGCCACCCCGGCCCGGTACTGCTCGGCGTCGCGCTCGGCGTCCGGACCGCGACGCGGATCGGGCACGGGGACGAAGCAGTACGGATGCGCGTCCCCGATCACCGTCTCGCAGATCGCGCGCCGGGCCTCGACCAGATCCTCCTTCACCTCGCCCTTGTCGGCGACGAGGAAGACGTCGGTACGGCGAAGCTCCTCGGCAGCCTCGCCGGTGAGGAGGCCGGGATCGCCGGTACCGATGCCGATGACGGAGATGGTGCGGGTCATGCCGGCCATTGTCCCAGTCCGGCCATTGTCCCAGTCCGGCCGGTGCCCCGGTCTGCCCGGTATCCCGGTCTGCCCGGGTGTCCCGGCGGTCGCCTCATTCCAGCCAGACGACCAGTCCGGTGCGGTCGAGCAGGACGCTGGTGATCCCGGCGTCGACCGCGTCGGCGGACCGTTCGGGGGTCACGGCCGCCGGGTCGACCCCGCCGGAGGAGGTCAGCCCGTCGCCGCGGAACGTCGCCCCGGTCCAGATCACCGACGACACGTTGTACGTCGGTTCGGGCAGTTGGGTGCCCAACAGCAAGAACTCCTGGTGGAGGACGCCGGCGGTGTAGCGTGCCCACACGTCCGTCACCCCCGTCCCGACCCCGATGACGAGGTCGGGGTGTTGGGCGACGGCGCGATGGCCGGCGGCTGTCACCTCGTCCCGGCCCGACGCGGTCATCTCGGTCAGGTGGACGTCGTGGCGGTCGGCCCACGCCCGTACGGCCTCGGCCAGGCGGGCCGTCGCCCGGTCATCGCCCTGCTGGGCGCCGGGCGCCGAGACCAGGACGACCCGGTAGCCGGCCGGCGGCACCGGGTCCCCGTACGAGCCGGGCTCGGGGGTGATGGTCGCCTCCGGGGCGGGATGTGGATTGCCGCCGAGGAAGGCGAGATCCGGTTCCGGGGAGGGGGTCCCCGGTGAGGCGTCTGCCGGTGAGGCATCTCCCGGTGAGGCCGCTCCGGGCGAGGCGTACGCCGTCGCGGTGGGGGAGTCGGTGACTCCCGGGTCGGCGGTCGACCGGGCGGAGCAGGCCGCCGCGCCGGCGACGCTGCCGATCAGACCGGCACCGATGAGGCAGAGCACCGCGGCACGCGTCCGTACGGCGGGGCGACGTACGGCAGGGGGGGTCGACACGTTCCCCCACTGTAGACATGGACGACGCCGCTCCGCGACCGAAGCAGACCCCCGAAGGGGCACGTCAGGCGAGTTCGTGACGCCCGGGCAACCCGCCGCTCCCCGCGGACGGCCAGGATTCGGCTTCGTTGGTCGCGATGTCGGCAAGTGTTCATCCGGCTTTGGTCGGTGTTCATCGCCGCCCCGGAGGATAACGCTGCAAGGCTCCACCCGGGGCCACAGAAGGATGGGATGAACCTCATGGCACTCAACAATCGCGTGCGGCCTCGCCGGCTGCACCCTCGCGCCGTCGCGGGAGGGAGCATCCTCGGCGTCGGCCTGGCCCTGGCCCTGTCGGGCTCGCTCGTCGCGTCGACCGTCGCGACCGCCGCCGACCCGAACCCGGGCAGCGCCATCAACCTGGTGCTCAGCGCCGGCGCCGACCAGACCGCCCGCAACCTGGCCTGGTACACCGCCCCGACCGTCACCGAGCAGTCCGTCCGGGTCGCCAAGACCTCCGACGTCAAGGACGGCCAGTTGCCCGACAACGCCACGGTGATCGCGGCCCGTCGTGGCACCGAGGGCCTCACCACCAGCGGTGAGAACAACTGGTTCGCCGAGATCACCAACCTGGCCGAGGACACCTCGTACTCCTACCAGGTCGGTGCCGGTGACGACTGGTCGGCGGTCAGCACCTTCCGCACCCTGAAGTTCAGCGGCGACTTCGACTTCCTCTTCTACGGCGACCCGCAGATCGGTTCGTCCGGCGACGAGGCTGCCGACACCGCCGGCTGGCAGGCCACCCTGGATCTGTCGACCCAGACCTACCCCGACGCCGAGCTGCTGTTCTCCGCCGGTGACCAGGTCGAGAAGGCCCCGAACGAGACCCAGTACGACCTGTACCTCTCCCCGCGCCAGCTGCAGGAGATCCCGATGGTCGCCACCATCGGCAACCACGACTACGGGTCCAAGGCGTACGAGCAGCACTACAACATCCCGAACAACGACCCCACCGCCGGGGCCGGCACGGACACCGCCTCGGGCGGCGACTACTGGTTCGTCTACAAGGGCGTGCTGTTCCTCGACATCAACTCGAACAGCCTGGACGACCCCTCCCATATCGAGTGGATCAAGAAGACCATCGCCGACCACGCCGACGGCACGAAGTGGCAGGTGCTCGCCTTCCACCACTCGATCTACTCCTACGCGCGTCACTCCGAGGACGACGACATCCAGAAGCGTCGTGCGGACCTGCCGGAGACCATCTCCGAGACCGGCATCGACCTGGTGCTGCAGGGCCACGATCACAGCTACGCCCGCAGCTACCTGATCAACAAGGACGGCAAGAAGGCCGACCCCGCCGAGGAGGCCGGCACCGACATCCTCACCCCCGGCCCGGGCGGCGTCCTCTACCTGACGGCGAACTCGGCCTCCGGCTCGAAGTACTACGACCACGTCCCCGGCTCCGAGGCGAACGACAACTTCAGCTACCTGTCGGTCGGCAACCAGGAGCACGTGCCGAACTACACGGCCATCGAGGTCAGCGACGAGTCGATCACCCTGAAGACCCTGCGTTCCACCGCGTACGAGGATCACCCGGCCAACAGCGTGGTCGACCAGATGACGCTGTACCAGCAGAACGGGATCGCGCCGCGGATCACCACCCCCGGTGACGTGACCATCGCGCTGGGCGCCGACTTCGACCCGACCGAGGGCGTCGAGGCGACCGACGACAAGGACGGCGACGTCACGAAGGACGTCGAGGTCAAGGGCTCGGTCGACACCGACACCGTCGGCACCTACACCCTGCAGTACTCGGTGAAGGACTCCGCCGGCAACGTCGGCAGCTTCGACCGGACCATCCACGTCGTGCCGGCCCAGCAGGGCGAGGTGTCCGCCGACGCCAAGCCCGTCACCGGCACCGAGGTGACCATCAAGGCCTCCGGCCTCACCCCGGGCGCCACCTACACGGTCTCGCTGGGCGACGTCGAGCTCGGCACCGTCACCGTGGACAAGGACGGCACCGCCGTTCTCGACGCGATCATCCCGGACCTGCCGGCCGGCGACTACCAGGTCGACTTCTCCACCTCCGATGGCACCGTGGTCGCCAGCACCACCGTCACGGTGACCGCCGCCTCGCCGAGCGCGAGCCCGTCGGCCACCCCGTCGGATTCCACCACCCCGTCCGCGCAGCCGTCCACCCCGGCCGCCAAGCCCGCGGGCAACGGCAACTGGGGCAACGGCAATCTCGCCGACACCGGATCCGACCTCGGCCTTCCGCTGATCATCGGCGGCGCTGTCGTGGCCGCTTCCGGCGCCGGCCTGCTGATCAGCCGTCGCCGCAAGCACTGACGCGGTCCGTCTGATATCTGCTTCACCGTGGGGCCCCGGCCGTGTGCCGGGGCCCCCTCGGCGTTCCGGGGCCCCCGTACGGTGCCCTTGTCCGGCGCCCCCGGGTCGGGCAGGTCGCGCCGGAGGTCGGGACCGGTGGAAATTCTGTGGTCTTCCCCGAAGAATCCACCGGTATTGCCGCCGCCGGATCGCCGCCGGATCGCCGGATCGCCGCCGGCCCTTTGGGGTGACGTCGAGGGGAAGGTCGTGGAACGCCTCCGGCGCGCGCCCCCGGGAGCCCGGCCGGGGAGCCGTACGGATGCCCGGCTCAGCCGCGGCTGACCTGCTTGAGGGCCAGCCGCAGCAGGTCGGGCGCGTAGTTCTCGATGGCGTCGGACAGCGACCCGATCATCGCCTCCCGCCGGGCGGCGAAGCCCGGCGCCTTCGCCTCCGGCTGCCAGCCCGACCCGGACTGGTCGGCGACCAGCGACAGGAAGGCACGGCGGAAGTCGTCGTTCTCCATCGTCCCGTGCCACATCGTGCCGAAGACCCAGCCCCGCCGGGCGCCGTCGAGGAACGGCGTCGCACCCTCCTCCAACTCGGCGACGCCGTGGTGGATCTCGTACCCGTCGACCTCGTGGCCCTCCCACCTGCCGTGCGGCAGGGCGAGCGTCTTCTCGGTCCGGAAGGCGGTCTCCACCGGCAGCACGCCCAGCCCGAGGCTCTCGGTGCCCGGGTCGGCCTCGACCCCGTGGGGGTCGGAGACGATGCGCCCGAGCATCTGGTATCCGCCACAGATACCCAGCACCGGCGCCCCGGACCGCGCCCGCTCCTCGATCACGTCCGCCAGTCCGGAGAACCGCAGCCAGGCCAGGTCGCCGAGTGTCGACCGGCTGCCCGGCAGGATGAGCAGGTCGGCAACCGCGCAGATGTCGGGGCGTCCGGTGACCACCAGATCGACCCCCGGCTCGACGGCGATCGCGTCGATGTCATTGGCGTTGGAGATCCGGGGGAACTTCACCACGGCCACGCTGAGTGCGGTCCGCGGGTCGGGTCGCCGGGTGTCGGTCGGCGAGACCACCAGGGTGTCCTCGCTGTCCAGCCAGACCCCCTCCAGCCACGGGACGACGCCCAGGCAGTCCAGGCCGGTCCGCGACGTCAGCGTCTCCAGACCCGGCTCGAGCACGGCCCGGTCCCCGCGGAACTTGTTCACCAGGTAGCCGGCCAACTGCGCCCGGTCGCCGTGGTCGAGCAAACCCCATGTCCCGTACACCGAGGCGAGCATGCCTCCCCGATCGATGTCGCCGACCAGGGCGACCGGCAGGCCGAAGCGGCGCGCCAGCCCCATGTTGACATAGTCGCCGCGCCGCAGGTTGATCTCCGCGGGGGAGCCGGCGCCTTCGCAGACAACCAGCTCGTGGTCGGCAGCCAGCTTCTCGTACGACTCCCAGGCGGCCCGGACCAGCGCCGTGCGGCCGTGGGCGTACTCCCCGGCCTCGAGCACGCCGTGCGGTTGGCCGAGCAGCACCACGTGGGAGCGCCGGTCGGTGGACGGCTTGAGCAGCACCGGGTTCATCGCGACGGACGGTTCGACCCGGGCGGCGCGGGCCTGCAGCCACTGGGCGCGGCCGATCTCGCCACCTTCGATGACCATCGAGTTGTTGGACATGTTCTGCGCCTTGTACGGCACCACGTCCACGCCGCGGCGGGCCAGCGCCCGGCACAGACCGGCGGTCAGCAGCGACTTGCCCGCGTCGGAGGAGGTCCCGGCGATCAGCAACCCGCCCATCAGCCCCGCACCCCCGTCAGGGCTGCGGCCGCCTGCCGGCCGGATCGGGTGACCGCGGCCAGACCGAGGCCGTCAACTCCGGATCCGGCCAGGACCAGCCCGGGCAGATGCTCGGCCAGGTCCGCGCGCAACTGCGCGATCCGGGCCGGCTGACCCACCTCGACCTGCGGCATCACCGGCCAGCGCACCACCAGGGACTCGCGTACCTCCGGAGTGACGCCGGTGGCCTGATGCAGGTCGTGGGTGAGGCGGGCGATCAACTCGTCGTCGGACAGCCCGTCGACCCGTTCGTCGCCGATCCGGCCGGCCGACAGCCGCAGCAGGAAACTGCCGTCGTCCTCGCCGGAGGAGGTGCGGGCCAGGTGCGGCCACTTCGTCGACAGGAAGGTCGCCGCCTTGAGCAGCCAGGGCGCCTCGGAGGGGACGAGCAGTCCGGTGGTCCGTCGGTCGGCGCGCAACTCCAGGTCGTCGGCGCGGGCCGCGGCCGGGTCGAACAGCCGATCGGCCGACACCGCCAGGACGACGTTGCCGACCGACGCCGACCGCTGCTCGGCCAGGACGTCGGCGGCGCCGCCTCGCAGACCGGCCAGCAGGTCCGCGATCACCGGCGCCGGGGTGGCCAGCACCACCCGATCGGTCTCGTACGTGCCGGTGGTGGTGCGGACCTGCCAGCGCCCGGAGGCGGGCACGATCTCGCGGACCGCGACACCGGTGGCGATCTGGCCGCCGTGGCCCTCGATGTCGCTGGTCAGCGCCCGGACGAAGGTCTCCATCCCGTCCGGCCAGTTGATGAAGGACGGCCCGCCCGCCTGTCGGGAGGCCCGCCGACGGACCAGGGACGTCCGGTGTTCGGCGGCGCCGACGAGCTGGGGGGTCGCGCCGCGCAGCGAGATCCGGTGCACGTCGCCGCTGTAGAGGCTGCCGAGCAACGGGTCGACGAGCCGGCGGACCACCTCGTCGCCGAACCGGGCGGTGAGGAAGTCACCGACGCTGATGTCCTGGTCGGGGGCGAGCGGCGGGCAGATCCGGCTGGTGAGTGGTTCCAGGCCGGCGCGCAGCACACCGGGCCAGGACAGGATCCGCGACCGCAGCACCGGGCGCAGTCGGCTCGGCCCGGCCGGGGTGAGACCCTCCGGCATCGGGACCGCGCCACGCGGGTGGCCGAGCAGGGTCACCCCGTGCTGGGCGCTGACCGCGGTGTCCCACAGGCCCACCTCACGGACCAGTGCCGACAGGTGCGGCGGGGCCACGAAGACCGCCTCGGCGCCGACGTCGACACGCCGGCCGGCGAAGTCCACCGTACGGATCTGGCCGCCGACCCGGTCGGCGGACTCCAGCACGCTGACCCGTACGCCGGACCGCGCCAGGTCGCGGGCCGCGACCAGACCGGCGACCCCGGCCCCGACGACGATGACGTGGTGCGGAGCCGGATCGGAACTGCCGGCGGGGCCGGGATCCGGCGGGTCAGGAACGCGGGTGGGCGACGTGGGCTCCATGGCACCTCAGGCTACCGTCCCGCGGTCATCCGGCGGTGACGGTGCGGTCCGGCGGAACGGGCCGGACCTCTCCCGGTTTGTGGGAACCCGCCAACGGGCCGCCCCGACCTTTGGCTACCCGGCGCTGCAGCGTCAACCTACGGCATCGTAGCCTTGCGACTATCCGGTTACGACAGCGTAGGTTCCCGGCTCCGGGGCCACGCAGGGAGGAGAACCGTGGACATCGCACCCGACGTCCGGACCGTACGGCTGTTGACCGCCGACGGCGTACGTGTGGACGACCCCGAGTACGCCTATCCCGGCGACGACGCGTCGCTCGTCACCCACCTGCACGACATGATGTTGACCCGCCGCCTCGACACGGAGGGGACCGCGCTACAGCGCCAGGGCCAGCTCGGCCTGTGGGTGCCGACCCTGGGCCAGGAGGCGATCGGGTCGGGGACCATGCGGGCGATGGGCCCGCGCGACATGTGCTTCCCGTCCTACCGCGAACACGGCGCCGCCCTCATCCGCGGCGTCGACCCGGTCGACCTGATGTCGCTGTTCCGCGGCGTGGACGGGGGAGGCTGGGATCCGATCGCGACGCGCTTCAACCTGTACGCGATCGTGCTCGGCTCGCAGACCCTGCACGCGGTCGGCTGGGCGATGGGTGCCCAACTGGAGGGGCGCACGGGCAGCGGCGAGCCCGACGACGAGGCGGTGCTGGCGTTCTTCGGGGACGGCGCCAGTTCGGAGGGTGATGTCAACGAGGCGATGGTGTGGGCGGCGTCGTACCGGGCGCCGGTGGTGTTCGTCGTGACGAACAACCAGTGGGCCATCTCCGTGCCGTGTTCGCGGCAGTCGCCGGTGCCGTTCTCCCGGCGCGGGGCGGGCTTCGGGATCGAGGGCGTACGGGTCGACGGCAATGACGTGCTCGCCGTCCAGGCGGTCACCGCGACCCTGCTGGACCGGGCCCGGGGCGGCGAGGGGCCGCAACTGGTGGAGATGTACACGTACCGGATGGGTGCCCACACCACCTCCGACGACCCGACCAAATATCGCAGCCGGGCCGAGGAGGACCGCTGGCGGGCCCAGGACCCGATCGAGCGGCTGCGGCTGCACCTGCTCGGCCGGGGACTGATCGACGAGTCCTGGCAGCGGGCGATGCAGGCCGAGGCCGACGACTTCGCCGCCGATCTGAGGGCGCGCACGCTGGCGCTGGCGCCGCCGGACCTGGCCGACTGGTTCGACGCCGTGTACGCCGAGCAGACCCGCGAACTGGCCGACCAACAGCAGGGATACCGGACCTGGGCGGAGAGCCTGAGCGAGGGAGCGGCACGATGAGCATCACGGGCACCGCGAACGCCGGCACCACCGTCCCCGGCGACGCCGACCGGACGAAGACCATGACCCTGGCCAAGGCGATCAACGCCGGGCTGCGTGCCGCGATGACCGCCGACGAGCGGGTGCTGATCGCCGGGGAGGACGTCGGCGCACTCGGCGGCGTGTTCCGGGTCACCGAGGGCCTGCTGGCCGAGTTCGGCGCCGACCGGGTCCGCGACAGCCCGCTCGGCGAATCCGGCATCGTCGGCACGGCCATCGGTCTGGCGATGCGTGGGTGGCGGCCGGTGCTGGAGATCCAGTTCGACGGATTCGTCTTCCCCGCGTTCAACCAGATCACCACCCAGCTCGCCCACATCCACTCCCGTACGGCCGGCAGGATCCCGATGCCGGTCGTCATCCGGATCCCCTACCAGGGCGGCATCGGTGCGATCGAGCACCACTCCGAGTCGGTGGAGAGCTACTTCGTGCACACGCCCGGCCTCAAGGTGGTCAGCCCGGCGACCGCGCAGGACGGGTACTGGATGATCCAGCAGGCCGTCACCTCCGACGACCCGGTCATCGTGCTGGAGCCCAAGCGCCGCTACCACACCCGTGGCGAGGTCGACACCGCAGCTCCGGCGCACCCCCTGCACGAGTCCGCGGTGGTCCGGCCCGGCGCGGACGTCACCGTGGTGACGTACGGATCGGGTGTGCCGACCTGCCTGGAGGCGGCCGACGCCGCACGGGCCGAGGGGACCGATCTGGAGGTCATCGACCTGCGCACCCTCTCCCCGCTCGATCTGGGGCCGGTCGAGGAGTCCGTCCGCCGCACCGGCCGGCTGGTCGTCGTGCACGAGGCGGCGCAGACCCTCGGGCCGGCGGCCGAGGTGGCCGCACGGATCCAGGAGTCGTGCTTCTGGTCGCTGGAGGCCCCGGTGCTGCGGGTCACCGGGTTCGACGTGCCCTACCCGCCCAGCAAGGCCGAACACGATCACCTGCCCAACGCCGACCGCATCCTCGATGCCGTCGACCGGAGCCTCGACTACTGACGCAAGTAAGGATTCTGATGCAGCAATTCCTGTTGCCCGATCCGGGCGAGGGCCTCACCGAGGCCGAGATCGTCACCTGGCTGGTCGCCGTCGGCGACGAGGTCAAGGTGAACGACCCGCTGGTGGAGATCGAGACGGCCAAGTCACTCGTCGAACTGCCCAGCCCGTGGGCCGGCCGGATCCACGCGCTGCTGGCCCCGGTCGGGGACACCGTGGCCGTCGGTGCGCCCATCGTCGAGATCGACGACGGGGGAGCGGCCGAGATCGACGACGGGGAAGGGGCCGAGATCGACGACGGGGAAGGGGCCGAGATCGACGACGGGGAAGGGGCTGACGACGGCGCCGCGGTGCCCGTGCTGGTCGGTGCTCCCGCCTCGGCCGGTGCTGCCGGGGACAACGGCGCGGGCGATCCGCCGACCCTGGTCGGCTACGGTCCCGAGGTGGCCGACACGCTGCGCCGGCCCCGCCGCCCCGGTCCTGCGATGGCCAAGCCACCGGTGCGCAAGTACGCCCGCGATCGGGGCGTACGCCTGCGCGAGGTCCCCGGCACCGGACCGGGCGGCACGGTCACGTACGAGGACGTGGATGCCTGGCTGGCCGCGCACAGCCGGACCGAGAAGCCCGGACCGGTCGCGGTGCCGGTTGCCGCACCGGCGCCCGTGCCGGCCGCACCCGCCGCCGCGCCCGCCGAGGAGATCAGCGGCCCCCCCACGCTGTCCTACGGCCGGGTGCCGGTCCGCGGGGTGCGCAAGGCAACCGCGCAGGCGGTCACCTCCTCGGTCTTCACCGCCCCGCACGTCACCGAGTGGCTCACCTGCGACGTCACCGCGACCATGGACCTGGTCGAGCGGCTGCGCGGCAGCCGGGAGTTCGCCGACGTACGCGTGTCGCCGATGCTGATGGTGGCCAAGGCCGCCTGCCTGGCGCTGCGGACCAGCCCCGAACTCAACGCCCGTTGGGACGCGGACGCCGGGGAGATCGTCTTCTACGGCGACGTCAATCTCGGGGTCGCGGCCGCGACCCCGAGGGGACTTCTGGTGCCCAACATCAAGGGGGCCGACCGGATGGGCCTGCTCGAACTCGCCCGCCACTTCGGCGAGCTCACCCGCACCGCTCGGGCGGGCAAGACCCAGCCGGCGGACCTGCGCGGGGGGACCTTCACCATCACCAACGTCGGTGTGTTCGGCGTCGACGCCGGGACGCCGATCCTCAACAACGGGGAGTCGGGGATCCTCTGTCTGGGTGCCATCTCGCGACGCCCGTGGGTGGTCGGGACCGGTGCCGAGGAGCGGATCGTGCCGCGCTGGGTGACCACGCTGGCGCTGTCCTTCGACCACCGGCTGGTCGACGGGCAGGGTGGCTCGAAGTTCCTCACCGATGTCGCGCGGCTGCTGGCCGACCCGGCGTTGGCCCTGGTGTTCTGAGGGCCCATCCCGCGTCCGCGGGCTCCGGGCCGGGGCGCCGCCTCAGTCCCTGTCGTTGTCCGTCAGGCGATCGACGGTGGCGGAGATGTCGCGGGTCTGCTGGGCGACCCGGATGGTCGCCAGGAAGTACTCCAGGGTGACCCGGACCCCGAGCACGTATGCCGCCAGCAGCAGCGCGCCGCCGATGAGCGCGGCGATCCCGGTGAGAGCGCTGAACGTGAAGCCCGACCAGATCGCGACGACCCAGTTCAGGCCGCCGACGACCAGCAGCAGGACGTAGAGGAACTTGATCACCGACGGTGTCACCCACGTGCCGAAGGAGAGGTCGAAGAGCGCGCGGATCGGGTTGTCCTCGGTCCGCGGGGCGACCTGCTGACCGGGGAACCCCTGGGCCCCCGGGTAGGTCTGCGGCGCGTATCCCTGGATCGGCGGCAGTGACGATCCCGGGCCCGCCTGCTGGCGGGAGGGGTCGGGGGAGTAGTTGCCCTGGGGGTACTGCTGCCCGTACGCTCCCGCGGCGGACTGCTGGCCCCAACCGGGTTGGGGTTCGCCGGGCGCCGGGTAGCCACCCGCCTGTCCGCCGGCGCCATGACCGGCTCCGCTCTGATCCCACGCCGGACCGGCGTAGCCACCCGGCTGCCCCGGATAGCCGCCGGTCGCCGAACCGGGGGACGACTCGACACCCGGCTGGTATCCCTGTCCGAGGTTCGCGCTGGTCGGGTAGTCGGCGCTGGGCGGGGACGCCGCCGCGGACTGCTGGTTCACCGACGCGTACGGGTCGAAACCCGACGGCTGCGACCCGGGCCGGTCGAAGGCGGGGCGGTCGGACGGCGCCTGGGCGCTCCCGTACGAGGCGGGCCGGCCGCCCGGTTGCGCCGCGGATCCGTACGATCCGCCGCCGTAGGAGGCCGACGGGTCGCTCGTGGGGTATCCGCCGGTCTGCGGGCCCGACCCGTACGCTCCGGCGGGCGGATAGCCGGCCTGATCGGCATAGCCCTGTCCGGCATAGCCCTGTCCGGTGTAGCCCTCGGGCCCACCCTGTCCGGTGGGCGGGGTCGGTGAGGGCACCGCGCGCTTGCCGGCCCGCTCACCCCAGACCCGGGTGGCGGGATCCTGATCCGCGGCCCCCGGCGTCTGCGGGCCCCCGGAGGGCGAGGCGCCCCCGTTCGTGGCGCCGCCGGCCGACGGCGAGCCGTCGGCGGGTTGCTGAGGCGGGTAGCCGTAGCCGTACTGCGCCTTCGGATCGTACGGAGCGGGCTGGTTCGGGTCCTGGCTCATAGTGGGTATCCTGCCTTGACGAGGGTCGACGGGCCACCGCCCGTATCGGGATGTGGCAGCCCGACGCCCCCGCCCGGGACCGGACGAAGCTGGGATCGGTACGCCGCCGCGGGTTCTGCCGGGCTCAGACGCCCGCCTGCGCGGTGGCGTCGCCGTAGAACTCCAGGCGCGAACTGCGGGCGATGATGTCCTCGGTCGAGATGGTCCAGGTGTGCCCGTCGGGGTCGGCCGACCGTACGCTGACGAAGTTGAATCGGTCCGCGGAATAGACCCGTCCGCCCCGGGCGTGGATCTTGTCCAGGAAGGTCGTGTCGACGCGCCGGGGCAGATCCTCGAATCGCAGTTCGGCGGCGACCTCGCGCGGGGTGACGATGGTGCCCCCCTGGACGAGTCGGACATATCGGTGTTCGGCGTCGGCGAAACGCAGCAGGGTCGGGCCGTCGGTGTCCCCGATGTGGACGTAGTGGGCCCATTTCCCGACGACCTGGGCGTCGGTGTAGCGGAAGGCATTCACCAGGTCGGTCAGATAGTGCTCGCCGTAGTAATTGTCGTCGTCCATCTTCGCGATGAAATGCCCCGATGCGGCGGCCACCCCCCGGTTCATCAGCGTGCCGAGGGTGAGGGTGGCGTCGGCGGGCAGGATCTGGATCGCGTCGATCGGGTAGCGCTCGGACAGGTCGGCGACGAGCGCGGGATCGGGGGTGAATCCGTGGGCGACGAGGATCAGTTCGACGCCGGGGTGGGCCTGCCGGGAGACGAAGGCCCAGACGTTCGCCAACTGGTCGGGCCGCATCGTGGGGACGATCGCGCTGACCGACCGGTCCTCGTCCGGCGTGGCGATCCCGACCGAGGAGAGCACCGTGTCGACCCGGTGGCCGAACAGGTGTTCGGCGTAGACCCGCCGGTGCGCACGCAGCGCGATGCGGTCGCGCAGCTCGGCCTGTTGGAGGAGGTTGCCGAGCCGGACCCGGGTCTCGTCGGCGTCGTGGACGACCGTGACGTCGTCGCCGAAGAAGCGGGGGATGGAGGCTGCCGGGGAGGACACCACGGCGGTCTGGGCGGCGGACAGTTCGAACAGGCGGCGGGCGCACATGGTCGGTGAGGCGGTGACCGAGTTGACGTTGAGGAACACCTTGTAGGCGGTGTAGGCGGCAAGCATCTTCTCGTACGGGAGCGAGCCGACGATGTTGGCGGCGTACTTGTCGGGGAATCGGTAGCGTGACTCGCCGGATTGCATCCGGGAGTAGATGTGCAGGCCGAGATCGCGGGCCGGGTCGAGGACGTATTCCATCTGCGCGCGGCGTTCGGGGTGCTTCTCGGCGAAATAGGTGCCGGCGAAGGCGACCTCGTAGGGGCGGGCGGATCCGGCGTCGTCGTGGCGGATCGGGTTGTGGAGGCGCGGTTGGGCGGCGAACGGCAGCAGCCCGACCCGGTCGTGACCGAGATCACGGACGTAGTCGGGGATCTTGTCCGCGTCGACGGTGAAGACCCGGTCGAAGAGCTTGGCCGTCTCGATGAACCGGTCGTAGTTCGGCGGGTCCTCCTTGTTCCAGAAGACTGTCGGGATGTGTTCAGTACGACACCAGGCGATCAGCTCGCGCAGCACGGGAGCCGGCGCGTCGGTGCCCGTCATCGCGTGCAACCAGGTGTCGTGGTTGCCGTGCCAGGCCGACTCGACGAACAGCAGATCGGGCCGGTCGGCGGACAGCCGCTCCCGCCAGTCGTCGGGGGTGATGGCCAGTTGGCGCCACTCGTAGCCGAAGGCGAGTTCGGAAAAGGCGTCGAGGATCACCGCGGCGGTGATCTGCGGGCGTGCCACCGGGCCGGTCGGCAGGGCCAGGGTGGGAAGCTCGACCTTCACCGGCGAGCGGTGCAGCCGGGCGCGGACCCGCCCGGCGGCCCTGCCGGTCTCCTTGCGGACCGCGCGGATGACCCGCGCCCGCGCGGCCGGGTCCGTGGCGCTGCGGGAGAGCGTGGCCAAGCGGCGCCGCCATGTCGTCCGTCCCCGCTCCGGTCCAGCCCCGCCCATCGGCCCTCCTCGTGTCACAACGAGTGCTCACGATAGTGGATGGGTCCGACTGCCGACGCCGATCCGGCTCTTCCGGGCCCGATTGTTCGCCCCGGAGCGTGCTGGCATGATGGCATCCGTCATGAAGCCGTCGTCACCCTCCCCAGCGGGCCACCCGTCGTCCCGACCGGACACCGCCGATCAGCGCCCGCGCGCGTCCGTCGTCGGTGCCCTGGCTCGCAACCTTCCGGTCAGCGCCTCGGTCGCCGTGAAATTCGCCGCGCAAGGTCCGCGGGCCGCCTGGTCGGCCGCCCTGCGCGCCGTTCCGTCCGGGCCGCGGCGCCGACTGACCGACCTGTTGGGCGATTCCGCGCCCGTCCTGGCCGCCCTGGCCATGGCCGCCTCCGGGCAGCGCCAGACCGCCCTGGATCGGCTCGCGGCCACGCGGGCCGATCGCCCGGGTCGACGGGATGCCGCGGTCGACGCGTTGGTGGTGCTGCATCGACCCGACCTGGCCCGGGCCATGGTCACCGGGCCGACCGACCCGCGCGTGCTGGCCCGCCTGTTGGTCGAGGAAGGGAACTACTCGACGGCGCTGAGCGCCCTCGACATCTACGCCCACCGTCGGCTCCCCGGCCGGCGGACGAAGCTCCTGCGGCGCGTCATCACCGGCGAACGGTCCGCGCTCGACCCCGGGCCGCGGCTCGCCGCGACGTCGCGCCACCCGGTCCGGCCCGTGCCCGGCTCGGTGCTGCATCTGGTCACCACGGCGCTGCCGGAGGCGCAGACCGGCTACACGATCCGCACCCAGGGCATCGCCCGCGCCCAGGCCGCGGCCGGGCGTCGGGTCGCGGTGGTCAGCCGGATCGGGTTCCCGGTCGACACGGGCCACCCTGCGGCCGGTCCCGAAACCACCCTCGACGGCGTCAGCTACCACCGGCTGCTGCCGACCCGGCCGCTGCCGCTCGGGGCGGGAGCCCGGCTCGACCTGGCCGTCGAGGAGGTCACCGGCCTGGTCGAACGCCTCCGTCCGGCGGTCCTGCACGCGCACAGCAAACACGACAATGCCCAGGTCGCCATCGCCGTGGCCCGGCGGACCTGCCTGCCCGTGGTGTACGAGGTGCGCGGCTTCCTCGAGGAGACCTGGCGGACCCGCGGCGGCGACGCCGACTCGGAGCGCTACCGCCTCACCAGGGCCGCCGAAACCGCCTGCCTGCTCGCGGCCGATGCGGTCGTCACGCTCTCGGAAAGCATGCGGGCGGCGATCCTCGCCCGCGGCGTGGCGGCCGAGCGGGTCACCGTCGTGCCGAATGCGGTCCCCGACGACTACCTCGCCGACCCGCCTGAGGGAGCCGCCGAGCGCGCCCGGCTGGGCATCGCGCCCGGTACCAGGGTCGTCGGCTTCAGCGGCACCCTCAACACGTACGAGGGGCTGGACACGGTGCTCCGTGCGGTCGCCCGGCTCGCCGATCCGTCCGTACTCGTGCTGATCGTCGGCGACGGTCCCGCCCGCGACGCGCTCCGTACGCTGGCCGCCGAACTCGGCGTGACCGTACGGTTCACCGGCCGCGTCCCGCACGGCCGGGTCCGGGACTACCTGGCGGCGATGGACGTGTTCTGCGTGCCGCGCCGACGGACTCCGGTGACCGAGCTCGTACCGCCGCTGAAGCCGCTGGAGGCCCTGGCCACTGGCGTGCCGGTGGTCGTCTCCGAGCTGCCGCCGCTGACCGAGTTGCTCGACGACGCCGGGGCGTGGACCGGACCCGACGCCGCGCAGCCCGGCGCCGCGGGATCCGGCCCGGTCGGCTGGGCGGTCCCGCCGGAGGACCCCGAACGCTGGGCCGATGCCCTGCGCACCCTGCTGGACGATCCGGACCGCCTCGCCCGGGCCGGCGCCCGCGGCCGGGCGTGGGCCTGCGCCGAGCGGACCTGGGCACGGCTCGTCGAGTCGTACGGGGACGTGTACCGTGCCGCGTCGGAGCGCGCCGCGCGCCGACGTACGGAAGGACGACCATGACGCGTGATGAACTGCTCGCGGCATCGGACCGGGAACTCGCCGACTATGCCCGCGAGCAGGGGCTGGCGTCCGTCGGGGTCCGGCCCCACTTCGGGCACTACCTGAAGGAGCTGTGGGATCGCCGCGGATTCCTGTGGACGCTGTCGTCGGCGAAGTACTACGCCAAGAACGAGGGGCAGCGGTTCGGCCAGCTCTGGGGCGTGATCAACCCGCTGCTGCTGATCCTGACCTACCTGTTCATCTTCGGATTCCTGCTCGGCACCAACCGCGGCATCCAGAACTACGTCGGCTTCCTGTCCTGCGGGATCATCATCTTCGGGATGACCGCTGCGACCATGACCAGCGGATCACGGGCGATCCTCAACAACACCGGTCTGGTCCGGGCGCTGCACTTCCCCCGCGCGGTGCTGCCGTTGTCGACGGTGATCACCGAGTTCCTGGAAATGGTGGTCGGCGTGGTGGTGTTGCTGATCATCATGCCGTTCACCGGCGAGCTGCCGCACTGGTCGTGGATCATGTTGCCGGTCGCGCTGGCCCTCCAACTGCTCATGCAGGCGGGAGTGGTGCTCATCCTGGCCCGCCTGGTCAACATGAGTGCGGACCTGTGGAACCTGGTCCCGGTGGCCGTCCGGCTGCTGCGCTACGCCTCGGGTGTCTTCTTCAGCATCGCGGCCACGACCGAGAACCACCGGCTGATCTACCTGATCCTGGAGTATCAGCCGTTTGCACTCCAGCTCACCCTGGCCCGCCAGTCGCTGATGACGGAGTTCCCCTTCCTCTGGCATCAGTGGGCGGTGGCTGCGGCGTGGGCGATCCTGTTGCCGGCCGTGGGGCTGTGGATCTTCTGGCGAGACGAGGCGAAGTATGGCCGAGGCTGAGTGGATTGCCTCCGAGGAGCCGGACGTGGACTGGTCGGCCTCGTCGGACGGAGGCCCCGACCGGTCGGACGCCGAGGGCCGCGAGGCCACCTCGCGCCCGGCCGTCATCGCCCGCCACGTCGATGTCACCTACCAGGTGTACGGGACCAAGAAGCACGGCACGGCCACCGGCCAGGGAGAGTCCCCCGGGCTGCGGCGGCTGCTGCGGCGCAGCGCCCAGATCGGGGCGGTGCGCTATGTCGAGGCCGTCAAGGACGTGTCCTTCATCGCGTACGAAGGTGAGTCCATCGGGATCGTCGGGCACAACGGGTCGGGAAAGTCGACCCTGCTGCGCACCCTCGCCGGGCTGCTCCCGCCGACCAACGGCAAGGTCTGGATCAAGGGCCAGCCGTCCCTGCTCGGCGTCAACGCCGTGCTGTTGCCGCAGCTGTCGGGGGAGCGCAACGTCTACATCGGCTGCCAGGCGCTCGGCCTGACCACACGCGAGATCAAGGAGCGCTACCAGGACATCGTCGACCTGGCCGACATCGGTGAGGCGATCGACCGTCCGATGTCGACGTACTCCTCGGGGCAGGGCGCGCGCCTGCGGTTTGCCATCTCGACGGCTGCCCGTCCCGACGTGCTGATGATCGACGAGGCCCTGGCCACCGGCGACGCGGACTTCCAGCGCAAGTCCATGGCCAAGATCAGGGAGATTCTGGCCGGGGCGAGCACGATCTTCCTCGTGTCGCACTCGGACCACACCGTCAAGCAGCTCTGTCACCGGGCGCTGTGGCTCGACCACGGCCGGCTGGTGATGGACGGCCCGGCTGCCGACGTCGTCGATGCGTACGCCTCGGGGAACATCCCACCGCCGTTGTGAGGTTCAGGCTGCGGTGGTGACCTCCATGGCGGATGACAGGGCGGCGTTCGCCGGCGCCTCCGATGTGACGCCGTGCTCCGCCACGTCGGCGAGCACGGCCTGCAGCCCGGACAGGTGTTCCACCGGGGTGCGGTAGGCGATCCCCGGCTGCGAGTCGAGAGGGCTGTCCTCCTCGATCACCGCCCACACCGGCGTGGTGCTGCCCTTGTAGTCGCTCCACTTCGACGGGAGGAACGGGTTGACCGTTCCGGCCGGCGGGGTGACCGCGTCGTTGACCAGCAACAGGTCCATCCGGTCGGTGAGGTTGAGGAACTCGAGATAGTCCACGTACGGGTTCACCCGCACGCTGGTGCTGACCCCCTTGGCCCGGACCGCCTCGATGAGACCGGCGGGCTTGCTGGTGAAGATGTGGACGAGCACCCGGTCGGTCACTGCTGAAGGGGCCGTGGCCAGCGCATCGAGCAGCAGTCCCGTTCCGCGGTTGGCGTAGAAGTTGCCGAAGTAGCCGATGTTCACCCGGTCGGCCGGAAGTTCGTACCCGCTGCTCACCATCGAGTAGAAGCGTCGCGGCAGCGTGGGGTGGGGGGAGACGACGGCCCGCTGCCCCACGCGGTCGGCCAGTGCCGGATCGGGGCAACGCTCCAGCATGAAGTCGCGCTGGCGTTCATTGGTGAAGAGGAACCGATCGGCCAGGGCGAAGGTGCTCGTCTCACACCACAGCAGCGCGTTGGGATCGGTCGGGGCGCAGAAGCCGGCCTGCTCGATGCCGGTCCGCAGCAGGTGGCTCAGGAAGCCTTCCTGCCAGGGGCTGGTCCGGACCTTTCCGAGCACATCGTGGGAGAGGGGATCGGAGAACTCGGCGGTCCACTGCACGCCCGGATGGGCGAGCTTGTACCGAGCGGCGAGGAAGTGCGAGGCGGCGAACTGGGCGCGTGAGTAGAGCTTGTCGTACGGAGCCTGCTCCCGTTCCCAGGTCAGCGCCACCCGGTAGCCCAGGTCGGCGAAGGCGTCGATCGACGGCCACGAGGAGAAGGCCGACGGCGACGGCACCGGGTGGAAGCGGCGGACCAGGTCCCCGCCGATGGCGGTCAGCGAGTGGTCGCGTCGGCGGATGGCGTCCATGGCGTTGCAGATCACGTCGACGGGCCGGCCTGCCTCGAGCACGCGCTTGGCCGCCACGATTCCGGCAGTGTCGCTGTAGGGCGGGAAGCAGTAGGAGGTGACGAGGGTTCGCGCGGTGTCCATGATGTCCTTCGCTGGGTTGGGGTTGCCGGGTTGGGATCGGTGGGACGGTGGCGGGGTCAGATCGAGTACCGCGACATGGCGAGGAACGACGCCCCCCACTCCGCCGACACCAGGGTGACGAAGACCAGCAGCAGACCGGCGACCACCCTGTTCTGGCGGATGGTCACCAGCGGCAACAGCAGTGGGACGTGCGGCATCAGATGGCGTGGAAGCGACCAGAAGTACTCGTGATGGCTGAACACCAGCAGTGTGGCCAGGCTCGTGTATGCCGCCAGTGGCAGGTATCGGGTCCAGTTGTCGGGCCCCACCATGCCGACCAGCAGACCGACCAACACCATCGCCGACAGGATCACTCCGATGTAGGTCGCTTGCGCGGGAACGGATTGTGCCGGGTCGAAGGCAACCTCGTGGATCCTGCCGAACAGTCCCAGCGGACTCGCCGTGTGGGTGCCCCACTGGTCCTGGACGGCGGCGTAGCCGAATAGCCGACCCGTCGCGACGGCCACGAACACCATCACGGCGGCCAGGCCTGCCGGAGTCACCACCAGGGCCGCCAACAGCCGCCACCACGGCAGCGCGTGCGAGCCGCGGATCCGCGCCACGATCAGCCAGACCAGCCAGACCCCGACAACCGCCACCAAGGGCAACGAGTCGGGCTTGATGGTCCCGGCCCAGGCCCCCAACACCCCGGCCAGCAGCGGGCGACGCGTGATCAGGGCCAGCAGCGCGAAGGCGACTGCGCCGGCCAGCCAGCCCTCCGGGTACCCCATCACAAGGACGACCGCCTGAGGCATCGCCCCCCAGGCCAGGGTCAGTGCCATGCCGACCCAGCGGCCGTGCAGCGCATGGCCGAGCGCGAACACCCCTAGCGCGCCGAACATTGCCCCGAGCCAGGCCAGCACCAGCAGGATCCAGCGCAGGTCCGCGCCGGTCAGAGCTTCGAGCGCAGCTGCGGTCTTGGGGAGGAACGGGAAGAACGCCAGGTTGGAGCGGACCAGGTGACCATCCGGCCCGAGGGTGGGGAAGTCGTCGTAGCCGCGGGCGGCGATCTGCAGGTACCAGCCCGCATCCCAGCGCAGCAGGCCTCCGTCGACGAGCCGGTCGCCGAGACGGGCCCGGGCTGCGACGAGGAACAGCAGGCGCTGGACGGCGAACAGGAGCATGGTCGGCCACGCCACGACCAGCAGCGTGTGAACGGCCCGGTAAACGGCCCGTGCTCGGCCGGCGAGGACAGCTTGGGCGCCACGGGCGGTGCCCCGATGGAGGATGGCCATGGCTCAACGCGAGCCCAGCAGGATGCGGCGGTAGTCCTCGGTGGTGTCCCGGGCGCTGAAGTGCCTCCGCACCCGGGAACGGGCCTCTTCGGCGGCGGACGCCCGAACTCCGGGATCCGCGTGCGCGAGGATCCGCGCGGCGGCCGCGTCCAGATCGTTCACGGTCCACTCCTCGCCGAACAGCGAGGCCGTGCCGGAGATCGGGGCGTAGACCGGCCAGTTGCGGAACACCGGCAGTGCCCCGCCGGCCACCAGCTCCACCGCACCGATGTGCGAGGACTCGCGCAGGCTCGCGCTGATGGCAAAGCCGACCCGGGCCGCGTGCCGTGGCAGGTTGTGGGTGTAGCCGACGTATTCCACCGCGCCGGCGACGTCGGGTTCCAGCACCCGCTGCCGGAATCGGCGGGCGTAGGCGTCCTCGGAGATCCTCGCCTGGCTGACCGGGAAGTCGTTGCCGATCAGCAGCAACCGCCAGGTGGGGTCCTGCTGCCGCAGCCGAGCCAGCAACTCGACGGCCCACAGCGGGTCCTTGACCTTCTGCGCCCAGCCGACCATGCCGAGCGTCCGGTCGGCCTCCGGCAGTGACGGTCGGTCGAAGCGGTCCACCTCCACCCCGTTGTCGATGATGTGCTTTCGGGTGTGGGCGATCCGGTCGCCGAGGGTCCGCTCCACGGACGTCTGCAGGTGCCGGGAGACGAAGACGATGTCGGTGACTCGGGTCCAGTCGACCAGGAACTGCCACAGGGCCAGCGAATCCACGCCGTGGAAGCGCACCACCAGCCGGGCCTCGCGCGGGGCGAACAACGAGGCGAGCACAGCCCCCTTGTCGGCCCAGTCGGCGAAGACGATGTCCCGGCCGCGGAACGCCTCGGCGATGTCGGGACGGACGCCGGGGTCGCGTCCCATCGACCGCAGGAGGCGTTCCCGGATCTCCAGTGGGGAGACGGCCGTGTGGCTGAACCGCCTCTCCAACTCGGCCAGCGGCAACACCGTCACGTCGGCGTCCTCGGCCAGTGCTTCGGCCACGACCCGCGCGAACTTCGGATACGCGCCGGGCAACACCAGCACGTCGGGCCGGGTGCCGCGTCGTGGTGCTCCCGCGGCCTCTGAGGCCGGCGCCGGACCGGTGAGCAGGTGCCAGGTGCGTGAGCCGGCAAGCGGGGCGACCAGCCCCTGCGGGTCACGGATCAGCGGCGGCTCGGCGACATTGGCCTGCACCTCGGGGCTCAGGAGGACCTCGGCGGCACATTCGGTGAGGAAGACCGTCCGGTCGATGTCGCCCTCGGCCAGAGCGGCATCGGCGACCGCCATGGCCCGCTCGGCGGCGGCGCCGGCCGCCGGGGAGAGACGCGCCTCTCCGATGGCCTCGGCCAGATGCTCGAGCAGGTCGAGCCCGGAGGAGTCGTGACAGTCGGGGAAATGGTGTCGGGCAGCGGCCAGGACGGTGCGGGCCTCCGCGACTCGGACCGCGCGGATCAGACGCCAGGCCGCCATGGCCCACACGTCGGCAGGCGGCAGGTGTGGGGAGTCGGCGGGGAGATCGGCGAGCGCTTCGGCCGAGCGGGCCACGGCTCTGGCGTGTTGGTGGGAGGTGACTCGGCCGCGAGCCGCGGCGGCCAGCGTCAGTGCGTGAAGGTGGGAGACGGGCACGGATTCCCGGCCTGCCGCGACGGACCAGGCGCGGGCCACCGCGTCGAGGGCGATGACGGTGTCGGAGTGGGCCAGGAACTCGACGCCCTCGTGGTCGGCAGCGGGCAGCACCCGGGCGGCGAACGGGCCGGGCAGTACGTGTGGGGCTGTCTTGCGGCAGGTACGGAGGGCAACGTCCTCCGCCCGGTCCAGGCGGCGACGGAGTCGCCCCGGCCGGCCCGCGGGCCCGAGGTGCTCTGCCCTCCGGCCGCGTTCGCGGATGACCGTGAATCGGTGCCGGGAGACTTTCTGCAGCGCAGGGGCCAGGGCACCCCGGAACACCGCCAGGTGCAGACTCACGTAGCCACCCTGGACGATCCTGAGCTGGGTCCGCAATGCGTTGATGGTGCGGGCGTCGTCCGCGGCCACGGTGACCCGGACGTGGCGGATCGGATCGGCCTGCAGCCGGCTGACGCCGGCCAGGGTGGGCCACTGGCCGGCTCCACGGATGGCCTCGACCGTCAGTCCGGGTATGTCGACCTCGGCAACGGCCCGGCGGACGGCGGGGAGGTTCTCGGGGTGCCGGTCGAGATAGCGGCGGATCATGGCCGACTGGGCGTCGACCAGGATGTCGGTCAGGCGGGCCCGCTCCTGCGGGTCACGCTGCCCGTCGGCGGTCAGCCGATCCAGGACGGCGAGCCGCTGGGCAACGGCAAAATCGAAGTCGGGCGTCTGCCGCGACACGGAACCGGGGGCGTGGTAGCGGTAGTAGATCGCGCCGCGGTCGTACGGCTGTCGGTCGTACGACCCGAACCGCACCCCGAACGGCGCCAACACGCGGCCGTTGAAGACCACGTCCTCTCCGCTGCGCAGGTCCTCGGCGAAGCGTTGATCACCCACCCAGGCCGTCGGCAGCGCCTTGCAGGCCGACATGCCGCTGACCGACACGCAGGTGTGAAAGGCGAAATAGCGATCCGGCTTCCCGCCCAGCGACCGCATCACGGCCGTGTCCTCCTCGACCGTCCCGTCGGGGAGCACGTCCACCAACCCGGCGACCGGGACGTGCACACCATCGGCGGCGGCGGCCATCTCGGCCAGGTAGTTCGGGGAGACCCAGTCGTCGGCATCAACGAACACGACGTGACCGCCGGTGAGCGCGTCCAGTGCGGCGTTGCGCGCCGCCCCGGCCGAGGCGGCCGCGCATTCCAGCAGTCGGATCCGGTGTGTCGGGTGTGCTGTGGCGAGTCGGGCGATGATCTCCCGGCTGCCGTCCTCCGGACCGTTGAGCACCATCAGCACTTCGTACGTGTCCGGGTCCGCGGTCTGGTCGATCAACGACCGGAGACAGCGCTCGATGGTGGAGGCCGCCCGGTGGACGGGCACGACGACCGAGATCGCGGGCGGACGAGCGAACTCGGCGTCGGCGGACACAATGCCTCCACAGCTGCAGACGGCGACAGGGCGGTCTCACTCTAGAGGTTTCTCACAGGTTCCACACAAGTTACGCACAGATTTCGCCGGGTTGGCATCTGGTGGCGCCGAGTCGTTCGGCCGCATCGCGCGGCGGACGACGCCGAGTACGCGGACGACGCGCCTGCGCCTTCTGCGACGCCTCCGCCTCACCTGCCGGCGGTGTTGGGTGTGATGCCATGATTCCGGTTCCTCGCCCTGTTTGCTGACACCGCGACCGATACCAGCGAGCCTTGAGGCCCCAGCGGTGGTGCCGAATCGGCGCCACCGCCGGGGCCCCATTCCTTTCGCCGGAAGGAGCCACGCCGGGTGCTTGGCAAGTTAACTTGTGGCAAGTACCTTGCGACATGGAGCCGGAACCGATCATCCTGGACAGTGCCCACCGGCACGGCGTCACAGATGCGGCGATGCTCCATGCGTTCCGTTGCCCTGTTCGGCACTTCGTGCAGGACGACGCGATGACCACGTTCATCGGCCCCGACGAGACCGGCACCCTGGTCGAGGTCAGGGTCATCGAATGGCACGGTGTGATCGCGATCGCTCACGCGATGCGTCCGGCTCGATCCAAGTATCCGAGGTGAGCATCATGGCTCCACGCTCTATCGAAGACATCAAGGTCCGCGCCGACGAGTTCGCGGACGCCGTGCGCGCGGCGCGGGAGAAGCGCCTGTCGTGGCGCGAGATCGGTGAGGCCATCGGTACCAGCGGCGAGGCCGCCCGCCAGCGCTACGGCGGGTCAGCGTAGCGGCGCGATGGCCCTGCCTTTCTCGCGGGGCAAGGGAAGAACGGGACGGGAGTCCGCGTGAGTGAGTACACGAGACCGCAGATCGAGCCGGTCGAGTTTCGAGACGATGACGGCAACGTCATTGAGTACGGCAGTCGCTGGGCGAGCCGCGGGGGAACCCCGCCCGAGGACAGCTACTCGGTAGAAGAGCACCCGGAACGCTTTGCTCCGCTGCATACCGTCGCGGCGGCGCTCATTGACTATCTCGTCTCCAACTACGAGGTCGATGTCGAGGAAGGGCACCACGTCACGGACGGCCTGCTCCATGCGCCGACCACCGAGGAGACGGTGCGCGCCGTGCGTCTCACGCCGCGAGGCGACGCGTGTGCTCCGCTCGTGTTCGTGCTGACGAGCTATCCAGCGCTGCGGCTGCACGCTGGAATGCTTTTCGGGGAGTTCTACCCCTCGTGCGGCTGCAAGGCTTGCGATGAGCGATGGGACGATGTCGCGGACGAACTCGAATGGCAGGTGTTCGCGATCATTGGTGGCGGATTCGCCGAAGAGGTAAGCGAACCACGACGCGCGAAATGGAGCTACGATCACGGCCACGGCTTCGTGAAAGGCATGGGCCAGACCGTCTCACACCGCCTTCGGGCTCTCGATGGCGGACAGCAGCGGGGCGGCCAATCGCGCGCTGAAGACGTACCAGCCGACCTGCTCAAGACTGCCCGCGCCACGCTTGATGCGGTGGCCGCAGTCAGCGCCGACGGCAACTGGCTGCCTTGGCCTCCCAAAGCCTCTCGGCGACGTTTCCCACGGTCTGATCGACAAGTCCGTACTGAGCGATAAGTCCGTACGATTCGACGACCGCGGCGATGGTGCGGTCCTTCTTGATGACTTCAAGGACGACCTGCTCCTTGAAGTCGTCACTGTATTTCGGGGCCGTCGTGATGTGATCCTACCTGATTCTCGTCACCGGTCATTTTCTTCAGTGTCCGAGAAACGTCACGCAGTCCTGGTGTGGGGGAGGTGGTTGAGGTAGGTGGTGAGGAGGTGGTCGGGGGTGGGTGGGGTGTAG
>CAZGWN010000024.1:11191-42800 GCA_964528755.1 uncultured Propionibacteriaceae bacterium | reverse complement strand
CACCTGGACCTCGTTGCGCAGCCCCTTGACGAAGGACGGGCGCAGCGGGCGGTCGATCAGGCGGGCCGTGAGGATGGCCGAGGTGCCCGGACGGCCCTCACGGCGGAAGAAGGAGCCGGGGATCTTGCCCGCGGCGTACATCCGCTCCTCGACGTCGACGGTCAGCGGGAAGAAGTCGAAGCCCTCCCGCGGGCGCTTGGCGGCGCTGGTCGCCGACAGCAGCATGGTGTCGCCGTCGAGGTAGACGGCGGCCGACCCGTCGGCCTGCTGGGCCAGGGCGCCCGCCTCGAAGCGGACGACGTGTTTGCCGAAACGGCCGTTGTCAATGACGGCCTCGGATGCGTGGACGTTGGGTCCCTCCACAGGGATTCCTTTCGATCGACGTGCCGGCGCATACGCCGACACGGGGGTATGACCGTCCGTGCGGGCACACGCGGGCGCCGCGCACGGGGATGCGCCCCTCCGGGGATCCGCTGGATGCCCGGTCTTCGATCGAGGCCCGCGGGCGTGTCGTCCCGAGGGCCACTACCGAGGACCGAAGGCCCCGACGTCCGGTGGGAGCGCGGTCAGTGGTGGTGTGGACATTCCTTGGCCACAACCTATGCCACTCTAGCCCATGTCGGTGGGGATTCGCGCGGGCCGGTCGACCACGGCCGGGCTCTGGCCCTCGACGCAGACAGCGGCCACGCCTTGTTTCATCTACCACACGTCGACGCGTGGTAGATGAAACAAGGCGTGGCCGCTGAGGCTGAGGAACGGGTCTCCGGTGCCGGGTCAGCGACGCAGGCCGAGCCGGGCGATGAGATCGCGGTAGTGCTCGATGTCGTTCTTGGCGATGTAGTTGAGCAGGCGGCGGCGCTGGCCGACCATCAGCATCAGGCCGCGGCGGGAGTGGTGATCCCCCTTGTGCTGCTTGAGGTGCTCGGTCAGGTGCGAGATCCGCTTGGTCAACAGGGCCACCTGGACGTCCGGGGAGCCGGTGTCGCCGGGGTGGGTCGCGTACTCGTCGATGATCTTCTGCTTCTCGGCAGCATCCATGGCTGCGCTCCTCTCGGTGGTCCCGTTGCGCGGCGCCACGTCCCGGACGGATGTCACGGGATCGCAGCTCTTGGGAATCCGCGGCCGATCAGACGGCAGCTCAGCAGCCTACCACCGGCGCCGGGACGCACCAAACCGCCGGTCGCCCCGGGGCAGCGGCGGATCTGCCGTCGCCTGTCACGGGCCCTCGACCGGGCGGGGACGCCGACAAAGGGACCCGCCATCGGGCGGATCCCCCTTGTCGTGCCGGAACGGCGACGGTCAGCGGGTGACCTTGCCCGCCTTCAGGCACGAGGTGCAGACATTGAGACGCTTGGTCGTCCCGTTGACGGTGACGCGCAGGCGCTGGATATTCGGGTTCCAACGCCGGTTGGTCCTCTTCTTCGACCAGGGCACGTTGTGTCCGAAGCCCGGGCCCTTGGCGCAGATGTCACATACGGCAGCCACTGGTGATACTCCTTCGGGAATCGTCAGCTCGAGGTGTCGGGAGGCCCCGGTACACGAAAGCAACCGGTACAGGATAGCCCACCGGGTCCGGTGGAGCGAAATCGGCCGGGATCCGCGGATCAGCGCTCCGGGCTGCGGTGCTGGTCCGCCCGGTCGCGGAGCCGCTCGACGACAAACTCGGGAACGAAGGTCGACACATCCCCGCCGAACAGCGCGATCTCCCGGACCAGGGTGGAGGACACGAAGGACCACTGGGCGGCGGTCGGCAGCAGGATCGTCTCGATGCCGGTCAGCTGCTTGTTCATCTGCGCCATCTGCAGCTCGTAGTCGAAGTCGGAGGCGAACCGCAGCCCCTTGACGATGGCGTCGACCCCGTTGCGCCGACAGTACTCGGCGAGCAGGCCGTCGATCGGGGAGACCACCACACCGGGAATCCCGGCACATGCGGTGGCCAGCATCTCGAGACGTTCCTCCAAGGAGAACAGGGTCCGCTTGGAGGTGTTCACGCCGACGCCGATGATCAGCTCGTCGAAGAACTCGGCGGCGCGGGCGAAGATGTCGAGGTGTCCGTGGGTCACCGGGTCGAAGGTTCCGGGGCAGATGGCCTTCATCGGTCCTCCTGGGCGTAGTGGATCGCGGTCTCACCATAGCGGCGCGTCCAGGTGTCCACACCGTCCGGCCACCGGGGCGCGACGTCGCGGGCGGACCGTTCCACCGCCAGCAACCCGTCTGCGGCCAACCACCCGGTCCGCCACACCGACCCGAGGCTCCGCTCCAGATCGGCCGTGGGCACCGCGTACGGCGGGTCGGCCCAGATGATGTCGAAGGCGTATGGCGCCGGTCCGGCCAGCAGGTCGGCCACGGTCCCGGTCCGTACGTCGACCCGCAGGCCGAGGGACCGTACGTTGCCCCGGGCGAGGTCGGCGGTGCGGCGGTCGGACTCCACAGCCAACACCGGCCGGGCGCCTCGGCTGGCCGCCTCCAGCGCCATGGCGGCCGACCCGGCGTACAGATCGAGGAAGGAGCACCCGGCGAGGCCGCCTCCGGCCCAGGCCTCGAGTGCCGAGAAGACCGCCTCACGGACCCGGTCGGTGGTCGGGCGGGTGCGGTCACCGGTCGGCGTGGACAGCCGCCGTCCGCCATGGGTCCCCGCGATGATGCGCGTCACACGGAACAGGCTAGCGGCGCCTCGGACCCCGGCACCCTCCCGGCGATAGACTCACGCCAAGCGAACGAGGACGTGGCTGAGGAGCTGATATGGCCGGCGCAGAAGTCGATGCGGTGACGGAGATCTCGGACGAGGAGTCGTGGGGACTGTTGGCCGGCGCTCAGCTGGGTCGACTGGCCACCAGCATCGGCGACGACATCGAGATGTTCCCAGTGAACTACGTCGTGGATCACGACAGCATCGTGTTCCGCACCGCGGAGGGCAGCAAACTCTTCGAGCTGACCGTGAACTCCCGGGTGGCCTTCGAGGTCGACGAGTCCACCGGCGACGGCGGGTGGAGCGTGGTGCTGCACGGCGACGCCAAGGTGCTGGAGGACGAGGACGAGATCGCCCACGCCCAGACCCTGCGGCTGCGTCCGTGGGTGCCGACGATCAAGACCACCTTCGTGCGCATCGTGGCCCATCGGGTGTCCGGCCGTCGTTTCCGTTTCGGCGAGGAGCCCGAGGGCTGGCATCTGTGAGTTCCCTCACCCGTCGAGGCTGATCAGCTCCATCCGCCGGATCGCGTCGTGGAAGCCCGGCGTGCTCAGGTCCGGGTCCTCGGCGACGGCACGCTCGGCCAGGTCGCGCGCCATCCCGATCAGATCGGCGTGGCGCGTCACGCTCAACAGCCGCAGGCCGGTGTGTGACCCGGTCTGGACCGTGCCCAGCACGTTTCCCTCGCGGCGCTGCTCCAGGTCGAGCTCGGCCAGCGCAAAACCGTCGCGGGTGGCCGCCAGGGCGTGCAGCCGCTCGAGTGCCGTCGGTTCCTGGCTGGTGGCCAGCAGCAGGCACAGGCCCGGGAAGCGGCCCCGCCCGATGCGGCCGCGAAGCTGGTGCAACTGCGAGATGCCGAAGCGGCCGGCGTCACAGACGATCATCATCGACGCGTTGGGCACGTCCACGCCGACCTCGATGATCGTCGTCGCGACCAGCACGTCGATCTGCCCGTCCCCGAACGCCGCCATCACCCGGTCCTTGTCCTCGGGCGCCAGTCGGCCGTGCAGGACGCCGATCCGGACGTCGCCCAGCGCTGTGTGACCCAGCCGGTCGGCCACCTCGGTCACCGACCAGCCCACCGGCTCACCGCCCGGCCCCTCGCCGCGATCCTCGCCTCCGGGGGCCCCGTCCCAGGAATCGTCGTCGGGGGTGATCCGCGGGCACACCACGAAAACCTGACGGCCCGCCGCGATCTCCTCGCGGGCCCGCTGCCAGGCCCGGTCCACCCAACGCGGGTGGGACCGCACGTCCACCACGGTCGTCGTCACGTCCGACCGCCCGGCCGGCACTTCGTCCAGGGTGGACACCTCCAAGTCGCCGTAGATGGTCAGCGCCACCGACCGGGGGATCGGGGTGGCGGTCATCACCAGGGTGTGTGGATGGGCCGTCGCCCGGTCGGTCAGGGCCCGGCGCTGCTCCACCCCGAAGCGGTGCTGCTCGTCGATCACGACCAGGCCCAGGTCGGCGAACTGCACGGTGTCGGACAGCAGGGCGTGCGTGCCGATGACGATCCCGGCCTGACCGGAGGCGGTCGCGGCGAGTGCCTCGCGGCGGGCGCTGCCGCTCATCGACCCGGTCAGCAGCGCCACCGCGGTGCCGCCGAGGATGCCGCCACCGGCCAGGTCGCCGAGCATGGTGGTGACCGACCGGTAGTGTTGCAGGGCAAGCACCTCGGTGGGGGCGAGCAGGGCCGCCTGGCCGCCCGCATCGACCACATCCAGCATCGCCCGCAGCGCGACGACGGTCTTTCCCGAGCCGACCTCCCCCTGGAGCAGCCGCTGCATCGGCCGGTCGCCGGCCAGGTCGGTGCCGATCTCCTCCCCGACGCGGCGCTGACCCTCGGTGAGGCGAAACGGGAGGGCGGCGTCGAACGCCGCCCGGATGCCGTCCGGTCTCGGCGGCCGCGGCACGGCGGTCCGGTCGGCCCGATCGGCGCGCCGGTACGCCATCGCCAGCTGCACCTCCAGCGCCTCGTCGAAGGCCAGCCGGTGTCGGCCCTGCTGCGCCTGCTCGGTGTCGGTCGGCTGGTGCACGGCGCGCAGCGCCTCGGCCAGCGGCATCACGTCGGCGGTCTCCACGACCCAGTCCGGCCACGGATCGGGCAGGTCGCCCAGGGCGTGCAGGGCCAACTCCTGCGCCTCGGCGATGTCCCAGCTGGGCAGCTTGGCCGATGCCGGATAGATGCCGATCGGGCCGCCGCGGAACACGCTGGCCATCGACCGATTCCGGTCCGAACCGGCGACGAAGCGCCCGCGGTCGTCGACCACGACGTAGTCGGGATGGGCCAACTGCGGCCGACCGCGGAACTCCCCGACCTTCGCCGAGAAGATCCCCCGGGCGCCCGGCTGGAGGGTCCGCTGCCACCAGGTGAGCAGGTGGTTGGCGCCGAAGAAGGTCGCCGGCAGCCGATTGCGCCCGTCGGTGAGGGTGACCTCCAAACGCCCGCGCCCCTTCTTCCCGGGAGGGCCGGGATGGGCCCGTACGTCCGCCACCCGCGCCAGCAGGACGACGTCGGTGCCGACCTCGATCGAGGACAGGTCGGAGACCTCCGCACCGACGACATAGCGACGGGGGACGTGCCGGACCAGATCACCGACGGTGTGCACGCCGATCGCCGCGAAGGCCTTTTCCTGCGCCCCGACCACCAACCCGACCCGCTGGTCCAGTGCCGCGTACGCATCCGACCGCCAGCCCCCTCGGAATGCCATCGCCACCCCTCCTCACCGGTCACCGCCCTGACGGTTTCCCAGGCTAGACGGGGTCACCGACAGTCAGCCCAGCGACGGCGCCGACGGGACCGTCCCCAGTCTCAGGTCGCGCGGGGACAGATAGCGGCGGCGGTCGGTGACCAGGACGGTGGCGAGGAAGCCGATCGCCAGCCAGGCGAGCAATTCGACCAGACCGGTCACCACGCCCGAGCCTCCCGTGACGAGGGCCCGAAGAGCGACCACTGCGCCGTGGGTCGGCAACAGGCCGGCAGACGCATACAGGGGGCCCGGGATGGTGGTGACGACGCCGGTGGCCACGGCGAGCACACCCAGCACGAGGGAGAGGAGGCGACCCGCGCTGCCCAGGACGGCGGCCAACGCCTGATTGATCGCCACGAAGCTGCCCGCGGCGAGGAGGGACACCAGCAGGAAGGCGACCGCGGTGGTGGCCTTCAGGTCCAGCAGCGGGACGGCGATCACCGAGATGACCAGGGCCGCCGACGCCGCCGCGATGGCCCCCGGACGGGCGGCGCGCACGATGATCCGCCAGGTCGGCTCGCGCGAGGTACGGATCCCGGCCGGCAGCGGGCGGGTGGCGAGATAGGTGATGAGGGCGACACCCCACAGGGCAACCGCCGCGAGCAGAGTGACGGAAAGTACGCCGAAGGGAGATCCGGTGAGGTCGGCGGCGGTCGGGGCCGAGGCCACGTCGGACAGGTGGCCGCGTTCCCTCTCCGTGTAGGAGGGCACCTGGTCGACTGCCTGGGAGAGCCCGTCGCTGAGCTGCTTGGCGCCGTCGTCGGCCTGCTTGATCCCGTCGGCCAGTTGTCCGGCCCCATCATCGGCCTGATGCGCACCGGTGGCCAGCCGGGTGGCACCGGTGACGAGGTCGTCCGCACCATCGCTCAGGTCACCTGCGCCGTCGGCGAGCTGGTGAGCCGCATCGTCGGCCTGCTGGACGCCGGTGTCGAGTTGGGACGCCCCGTCGGCCAGGTCGTCGGCGCCGCTTGCCAGGTCGCCGGCACCGGAGGCCGCCTGCGCAATCCCGCTGACCAGGTCGGAGGACCTGGCGGACAGTTCCGCAGCGCCGTCGGAGACCTGGCGGGCGCCCGTGGCCAGCTGCTTGACCGAGTCGCGGGCCGAGACGATGTCGGAGCGGACATCGGACTTGCCCTCGTCGAGGCGCTTCGCATCCGCCTCCGCGCGGTCCACCGCCTCGATCAGGTCGGCGCAGAACTGGGGGTCGGCCCCATCCTGTGCCGAGCACTCCGAGGCCATCCTGCGCAGATCGGCGACGGTGTCCGTGGCGTCGGGCAGGGAGTCGATGACATCGACAGCGCCGTCGGCCACCGGGACCACGGTGTCGGCGAGTTGCTCGTTGCCGTCGGCGACCTGGTCGGCCCCGTCGGCGAGTTGCCGGGTCGCCGTGGGGAGCTGGGCGGTCTGCTCGGCGGCCGAGCTCAGCCCGTCGGACAGTTGCCCGGCGCCGTCGGAGAGTTGGCTCGCGCCGTCGGACACCTGTCCCGCGCCGGAACGGAGCCGGGTGGTCCCGTCGGCGAGCTGATCGGCGCCGTCGGCGAGCTGGGTGGTCCCGTCGGCGAGCTGGTCGGCGCCGTCGTGGAGCTGGTCGGCGCCGTCGGCCAGTTGACCTGTGGCGTCGGCGAGCTGACCGGACCCGGTGACGAGCTGGGTGGTCCCGTCGTGGAGCTGGTCGGCGCCGTCCGCCGCCGTCCCCAACTGGTCGTGCATGTCGGTGAATCCGACGTAGACATTGTCCAGGTAGGTGCTGACGATGAGGTTGTCGAGATTCCTGCGGGCTTCCTCGGCGACCTTCTGGGCGGCACCGGGATCGGCGACTCCGGCCCCGATCCCGGTCTGCACCTGCAACTGTCCGCGGACCGCCTCCAGGGGTTGCGCCGTTGCCGACGACGTCGTCTTCTCGGAGAAGTCCTTCGGGATCGTGACCACGGCGACGTACGTTCCGTCGGCGAGCCCGCTGCGGGCGTCGTCGGTGTTGGTGAGGACCCAGTCGTATGCCGAATTGTCGTCGTGGGTGAGGTCACCCGCGAGCTGGCGCCCCAGCGGGATGGTCTGCCCCTGGACATTCACCGGTTCGTCGTTGTTGACCACCGCGGCCTTCGCCGTGCCGTGATTGGTTCCGGGTGCCCAGAAGGCCCAACTCAGCAGCCCCATGACGATGAGAGGCACGATGACGAGGCCCACCCAGATCCGCAGGGCGAACGGCCGGGTGGTGAGGACGCGGCTGATGGCGGCGATCGGGGTGGGCATCACTGAACCTCTGCAGGTTGACGGACGAGGGCAATGGGTGGGTTCTGGCGGTGGTCGACCGGGGGGCCCATGGGGTGGATCCGGACGCCGCGAGCCGGCAGGATGTCCGCGATCCGGGCAGCGTCCTGACAGGTGAGGACGTAGGAGACCGGGGAGCCGGACGGTGCGGTCCGGTGGGCGAGGAACCGGCGCACCTGGTCGCGCGGGTGGGACCGCAGCACCAGATCCACGTCGTCGATCAGGATCAGGGTGACGCCGTCCTCCAGCGCGTCGGAGACCGCGCGGGGAACGCTCGGCGCGGTCCGCGCCTCGATCAGGGCGCACCGCGCGCGGACGGTGCGGACATGGTTGGGGATCACACGGCCCAACACCTTCAGATCACCGCGAAACTTCGTCACCCGCCCGGCCAGGGTCGCCAGGAGCGCCGACTTCCCCAGCGCGCCGGAGCCGGACAGGACGAGGACCTCCCCGGGAAGCAGATGGAGCGCGGTCTCGGCCACCACCACCGACCCCCGATCGTCCTCCAGCGTGACTCCCCGGGCACTGATCACCTCCGGACTGTCGGGGGAGGGCCAGTCCCTCAACCGGAGTTCGTGGACGAGCGCATCCCCTTCGGCGTCGAACACCGGCAGGCTGCGGTCCAGGGTCGGCGGCAGGCCCCAGGCCCGATCGCCCAGCAGCGCGAGCACCGCCGGGACGAACGTCATCCGGACCAGGAAGGCATCGACGAAGACGCCGACGGCCAGCGCGAGGGCGATCGGCTTGATCGTCGCGCTGCCCTCGGGGACGAAGGCGGCGAAGACGCCGAACATGATCAGCGCGGCCGCGGTGACGACTCCTGAGGCAGACACGAATCCTTCCTCGATCGCTTCTGCGGCATTGCCGTGATGGGCGTAGTGCTCCCTGATCCGGGAGACCAGGAAGACCTCGTAGTCCATCGCGAGCCCGAACAGCACGCCCATCAGGATGATCGGCAGAAAGCTGATCACGCTGCCGGTGTGTGCGACATGGAGAACCTCGGCCAGGTGGCCCTGCTGGAACACGAACGAGGTAGCGCCGAAGGCGGATCCGACGGACAGCAGGTAGCCGACGGTGGCCTTGATCGGGACCCACACCGAGCGGAAGACCATCGCGAGCAGCACCAGGGACAGGCCGACCACCAGGGTGCCGAAGGGCAGCAGCGAGGCGCCGAGTTTGGCCGACACGTCGATCCCGACCGCGGTGAATCCGGTCACTGCCGTCGCGGTGTCGTACTTCTCCTGCCAGTGACCCTCCTGGTCCCGGAGCCGCTCGACCAGGGCGTCGGTGCGCGCGTCGTCCGGACCGCTCTCGGGGATGACCTGGATGACGCCGGTGTCACCCTTCTCGTTCGGAGTGGCCAGTGGCACCGACGCCACGCCCGGGAGGTCCCGAATCTCGTCGGCGATGTCATCGACCAGCCCGATCGGATCCGTGCTCTGGATGATGTCGGCGGTGACGATGAGCGGGCCGTTGTAGCCGGGGCCGAAGTGCTCGGCGACGACCTCGTACGTCTCCCGCGCCGGGGATCCCTGCTCCTCGCTCCCGTTGTCGGGCAGGGCGAGACGCAGTTGCGCGGCCGGGATCGCCGATGTCCCGAGGGCGACCACGATGAGGATGATGGTGACGATCGGTCGGCGGGTCGCCGTGCGGACCCACCGGCGAGCGAGGCCGATGCGGGGACGCCGACCGGAAGGGACCTGCTGCGTGTCGTCGACCTGGGCGCGGCGTCGGGGGACGCGGGGCCGGAGCCGCTCCCCGGCAACGGCCATCAACGCAGGAACGAGCGTCTCGGCGACGCACACCGCGACGGCGACCCCGAAGGCCGCGGCCACCCCCATGGTGGTGAGGAAGGGTATCCCCGCCACCGAGAGGCCGAGCAGGGCGATGATGACCGTGAGCCCGGCGAAGGTGACCGCTGATCCGGCGGTGGCGGTCGCCCGGGCGATGGACTCCTCGACCTCCATGCGCTCGGCGAGCTGGTCGCGATGCCGCGACAGCAGGAACAGGGCGTAGTCGATCCCGACGGCCAGGCCCAGCATGACCGCCAGCATCGGGGCGGTCGAGGAGATCGGGGTGACGACGGTGGCCAGATAGATGACTGCCACCGAGATGCCGACGCCGAGGATCGCGGTGACCAGCGGCATTGCCGCAGCGATGGCATTGCGGAACATCACCGACAACACCAGCAGGGCGATGACCAGGCCGATCCCTTCGGTCGGGGAGAGCTTCGGCACCTTGTCGGCGAAAGCGTCGCCGCCGGCGTAGACGGCCACGTCGCCGCCGATCTGTCGGTCCAGGTCGGCCGCGATCGTGCTGACCTGCGCCTTCGTGTCGGGCGTGATGTCGGCCAGGGAACCGTCGATGAAGATGGCGATGAGCGCCGCCCGGCCGTCCGGCGACAGGGCACCGTCGACCGAGTCGTCGAAGGGGTTGGCGACGACGGCCACCTGCTCGACGTCGTCGATCCTGTCCACTGCGGTCCCCACGGCCCGGCGGATCACGGCCGTGTCGACCGTTTCGCCGTCGGGGACGACCACGACCAACTGGGCCGACGTCCCGCTCACCTGAGGGAAGACATGGCCGAGGTGATTCAGGGCGTCCTGGGATTCCGAGCCCGGAATGCTGAAGGTGTCGTCGGTGCCCTTGGTCAAGGTCACCGCGAGCGTCCCGCCCAACGCCAGGACGACGAGCCAGGCAACGATGACCAGGCCGCGGCGCCTGACCACGGCCCGGCCGAGCTGATAGAGGAAAGACGACACGAAGGGACTCCTGGCAGCAGAGGAAAGCCGGCATGGGATCGGCGTCGATCGGATACGGTACGTATCGGGTACACAATGTATCCTGGGTGTCCCGTGTATCCAAGTCGCCGTTCACCTCGGGCGGTTCGGCGTGGGCACGGACGGAAACAGGAGGACAGATGGGCACTGCCACGGAGGGTCTCGGGCGTCCCGGACCGGTCAGGCGTCACCGGGGCCGTACGGGGGTCACCCGGCGGCGTGCGCGCACCCGCCGGGATCTGGTCGACGCGGCCTATGCCGTCTTCGCCGAGACCGGGATCCAGGAGGCCTCGATCGAGCGGATCTGTGAGGAGGCCGGCTATACCCGCGGCGCGTTCTACTCGAACTTCGCCTCCAAGGAGGACCTCTTCCTGGCCACCTACGAGGTCCAGACCGCGAGACGGGCCGATCGGTTGCGCACGGCCATGGATACCGCCCTGGCTGATCTCGGTGGCGCCCGGCGCGGTCAGCCGCTCGAGGTCGCCCGAAGGGTGGCCCGGCTGTTCGTCGAGTCGCTGCACGACGATCTGGCCTGGTACCTGGTGACCGCCGAGTTCCGGGCGCGGGCGATGCGACGTCCCGACCTGCACGGCGCGACCTTGGCCGCCGAGGCGGCGTTCGTCAACACCCTCGCCGAGTTGGTGGCGCGTTTTGCCGAGCAGGCCGGCATCTCGTTGAGGCTGACCGCCCCCGAGGTGGCGATCTTCCTCAGCAGGCTGTACGAGACCGTCCTGGAACGAGCCCTGCTGAGGGACGAACCGGTGACCGACCCGGAGGCGCTGGCCGAGGCCATCGCCCGGGTCTTCCGGATCGTCATCGGCGGCCCGTCCGAGTCCGACCGCTGACCGGTGGGTTCGGGGAGGGGTCCGGCTACACTCGGGAGGTGGCGCACGCCACGAATCAGGAGGAGACAGTCCGATGACCAGCCATGTCCCGGGTGCCGGCGTGGATCCGCGGTCCCCGCTGGTTCTCGACACCCACGACCTCGGTCGCCGTGCCGGGGCGATGCGGGAGGTCGCCACATCGGTGCCCGCCCCGTCCGGGCTGGGCGGCCCGATGATCGGGGTGCCGGCCGACTCGCCGATCACGCTGGCACTACGGCTGGAGTCGGTCAGCGACGGCGTCCTCGTCACCGGAACGGCCGTGGTCGACCTGGCCGGTGAGTGTTCCCGCTGTCTCGACCCGATCGCGGAGCAACTCGAGGTGGAGCTCCAGGAGCTGTGGCTCTACCCGGACACCCACCCCGACGTCGACCCGGAGGACGAGGATCTGTCCCGCCTCGACGGTGAGCTGCTCGATCTCGAACCCGCGTTGCGCGACGCGATCGTGTTGGACCTACCGTTCAGCCCGCTGTGCCGCGACGACTGTGCCGGCCTGTGCCCCGAGTGCGGGACCAACCTGAACGACCATCCCGACCACACCCACGGCGATCCGATCGATGCCCGCTGGCAGGGCCTGGGGGACTGGGCCGCGGACTGACAGCGGTCTTTGCGCCCTCCGCCTAGCGGCGGGTATAGTGGTCGCTTGCGCCTGCATGCCATTCACCCAGAAGGAGAGAGCCGTGGCCGTCCCGAAGCGGAAGCTGTCCCGTTCCAACACGCGGAGCCGCCGTTCCCAGTGGAAGGCCGTCGCGCCGACCCTGGTCACCTGCGTCAACCCCACCTGCCGCGCCAAGCACCTGCCGCACACCGCCTGCCCGGAGTGCGGTCAGTACGGGCCGCGCAACGACCGCCGTCAGGTCCTGGACGTCTGATCGTGTCCGGCGGCGTTTCCCGCGCCTCCACCGGGCACGTCTCGCCCCACAACGTCGAACAACTGCTGCACGAGTTGGATCTCGCTCCTGCCCCCGAGTTGTTCGAGCTCGCCCTGACCCATCGGTCGTACGCCTATGAGCACGGCCGGATCCCCACCAATGAGCGCTTGGAGTTCCTCGGCGACGCGGTGCTGGGAGTCGTGGTGACGGAGGATATCTACACCCACCACCCCGAGATGGCCGAGGGTCGGTTGGCGAAATTGCGTGCGGCCGTGGTGTCCACCCAGGCGTTGGCGCGGGTTGCTCGGCCGCTGGGCGTCGGTGAGTTGCTCCGGCTGGGCCGGGGTGAGCTGGCCACCGGTGGACGGGACAAGGATTCGCTGCTCGCCGACGCCATGGAGGCGATCATCGGCGCGGTCCACGTGCAGTACGGCATCGCCGGGGCCCGCATCTTCGTCCATCACGTCCTGGACGGCGCGATCGCAGAAGCCGCCACGATGGGTGCCGGCCTCGACTGGAAGACCTCGCTGCAGGAGATCGCCGCCGAGCTGGGCCAGGAGGGTCCGGAATACGAGATCACCTCGACCGGCCCCGACCACGATCGACGCTTCACCGCCGTGGCGGTCGTCGGGGGCCGGCACTTCGGCCCCGGCACGGGACGGTCCAAGAAGATGGCCGAGCAGGAGGCCGCCGAGATCGCCTGGCGGCAACTGCACGCCGGGCAGGTGACCCACCCGGAGGCTGACGCCGCCCCGACCGCGGACGGTGCCTGAGCTTCCCGAGGTCGAGGTGGTCCGGCGCGGCCTCGACCCTCTGGTGGTGGGACGCACCGTGGCCGCGGTCGACGTCCGACACCCCCGTTCCGTACGCCGACACGTCGGCGGTCCGGAGGATTTCGCCCGACGGCTCGTCGGGCGGACCGTGCTCCCGCTGCGTCGGCGGGGCAAGTACCTGTGGTGGCCGCTGGACGACGGTGGCGCCCTGCTCACGCATCTGGGCATGACCGGGCAGTTCCGCGTCGACGATCCCGGCGCCCCCGACGAACGCCACGTCCGCGTGCGGTTCGGTTTCGCCGACGACGGGCCCGAGATCCGGTTCTGCGACCAGCGGATGTTCGGCGGGCTGTTGGTCAGCCCTGCCGCGGGCGGCATCCCGCCGGAGATCCGCCATATCGCGCCGGACCCCTTCGACCCGGCCTTTGACCGCGACGATGTGATCACCGCGCTGCGGCACCGTCGGAGCGGGCTCAAGCGGGCGTTGCTGGACCAGACGCTGGTGTCGGGGATCGGCAACATCTACGCCGACGAGTCGCTCTGGGAGGCCCGGATGCACGGGGCCCGGCCCACCGGTGCGCTGACCCGGGCCCGCGCCGGGACGCTGCTGGACGCGGTCGCGGCCATCATGTCCGACGCCCTGGCCGCGGGCGGGACGACCTTCGACGGGCTGTACGTACGGGTGAACGGCGAGAGCGGGTACTTCGACCGGTCGCTGCGTGTGTACGGGCGCGAGGGGCTGCCCTGCCCGCGCTGCGGAACCCCGATCGTGCGCGAGCGCTTCATGAACCGGTCGAGCTATTTCTGCCCGGTCTGCCAGCGTCCTCCGCGGCGTCGTCGTTGAGGTGCGCGGGCGCACCGGGGTGCGGTGCCGGTCCCCATGGTTCGTCGGCGTCGGCTAGGCTCTCTCGATTGTGACCCCTCGCCGCACCCCCGGATCAACGCCGTGGCTCGCCACCTGGTGGGCCCGCTACGGCAACACCGTCCGGCAGTTCGTCAAGTTCGGCCTCGTCGGCGGCTCCGGCGTGGTGGTGAACAGCCTGGTGGTCATCATCTGCAAGAAGATCCACCCGGACTACGAGCGGGTGCTGGTGCCGATCATCGGCACCGACTTCAACATTCGCGTCTACCACCTGTATGCCACGTTGGCATTCCTCGTCGCCAACGTGTGGAACTACCAGCTCAATCGGATGTGGACCTTCCGGTCCCGCTACCACCTACCGTGGCTGCGGGGGTTCTTCCCGTTCCTGGGCGCCGGGACGGCGGCCTTCGTCATCGCACTGGGGGTCCAGACGCTCCTCATCAATCCGACGTCCCCACTGGCGCTGCCGCGGACCGTCTTCGACGACTCGACCGGCCTGCGCACCCTGCTGTACTGGGCCAACCTCATCGGCACGCTGGTGGCCACTCCGATGAACTTCGTCCTCAACAAGCTCTGGGTATTCGCCTCCGTGCGGGCCCGCAGCGTCCGCGCCCGGCGGCGGGCCGAGGAGCAGGACCCGCAGGAGACACCGGCTGTCCCCGGCCGCCGCGGCGAGCGCTGAGTCGGGGTTCACAAGCCCTGAGAACCCGAACCACCGGCGGGTACGCTGGGGACGGGGCCCGCTCGGTCCGGCCGACCCCCGGGACCTGTGAGAGGAGGACACCGTGAGCGTGGTGATCGTCTCGGTCGTCGTGGCACTTCTCGTGGCGGCCGCAATCGTGGGCATCGTGGTGGTCGGGATCCGGGGTGACCTGCCCGAGGTGTCCGAACGGGCCCCCGAACTCGCCGGCCGATTCGAATGGGCGGCGCGCAAGCTCAACGGCGACCAGCCGAACGGATCCGACGCCGATCTCGGGCCGCTGCCCGATCCCGCGCCGGCAGCGGAGCCCCCGGCCGCGGACCCGCAGGCCACCCGGATGATCCCCACCCTGCGCAGTCCCGGGCGAGCCGTGCCGCCGCAGCGCCCCGATCCCGTCACCCGAGCGCAGCGCCGCAGCACCCTGCCACCGACGGGCGATTTCGGCGCCATGTGACGGGCGGACCCCTCGCCGGGACGCCCGGGGCATCGCCGCACGCCACGCGAGGGGCCCTGGCAATCGTGACAAGATGGGGACGTGCTGACCACCCCGATCATCATCAGCGTCGTCGTCGCGCTCCTCCTCATCGCCGGCATCATCGCCGTCGCCGCGTCCCAGCGCAGGCTGCCCCCCGGCGACGAGCGGCAGGAGATCACGCCGGGTGGTCAGGCCCCGACCACCGAGGCGCCCGAGACCCCTGAAGCTCCGCCATCGCCCGCGGAGACCCCGGTTGCCCCCGCTCCGGCGCCGGAGGTCGAGGCCCCGGGCGTCCCGACCCGCGAGGTCCCCGAGACGCCGCGGACCCGGATGGCCCGGCTGCGCTCCCGGCTGGCCGGGTCACAGAACGCATTGGCCCGTGGTCTGCTGATGTTGCTGTCCAGCGACAAACTGGACGAGGAGACCTGGGAGGATTTCGAGGACACCCTCATCACCTCCGACCTCGGGGTCGGCCCGACCGCCGAACTGGTCGAGAGCCTGCGTACCCGGTTGCGGGTGGAGGGCGTCTCCGATCCGGCGCAGGCACGATCCGTGCTGCGTGAGGAGTTGGTCATCCTCGTCGATCCGACGCTCGACCGTTCGCTGTCGGTCGAACGCCACGGTGCCCTGCCCGCGGTGGTGATGGTCGTCGGGGTGAACGGGACCGGCAAGACCACGACCGTCGGCAAGCTCGCCCGGGTGCTGGTGGCCGAGGACAAGGAGGTGCTGCTCGGCGCAGCGGACACCTTCCGGGCCGCCGCAGCGGATCAACTGGAGACCTGGGGCGGCCGGGTCGGCGTGCCGACCGTACGTGGTGCCGAGGGCGCCGACCCGGCCTCGGTGGCGTACGACGCGGTCGCCAAGGGCATCCAGGGCGAGGTCGACGTCGTCCTGGTGGACACCGCGGGGCGGTTGCACACCAAGACCGGCCTGATGGACGAGTTGGGCAAGATCAAGCGGGTGATCGAGAAGCAGGCGCCGGTCACCGAGGTCCTCCTCGTGCTCGACGCGACCACCGGCCAGAACGGACTGACCCAGGCGCGGGTGTTCGCCGAGGAGATCGGCATCACCGGCATCGTGCTGACCAAACTGGATGGCTCGGCCAAGGGGGGGATTGTCGTCGCGGTCCAGCGCGAACTCGGTGTCCCGGTGAAGCTGATCGGCCTGGGGGAGGGCGTCGACGACCTGGCGCCCTTCGACGCGGAGGCCTTCGTGGACGCGTTGTTGGAACCGGCGGGCGCCTGAGCGTGCGGGGCCGGAACCGGCGGGCGTCCGAGCGGCCCGCGTATCCTGGGTCGACAGATACCCCTGACCACACCTGAGGACGATCGTGTTCGACACGCTGCAAGACCGATTGGCCGCGACCTTCAAGAACCTGCGGGCCAAGGGCCACCTGTCCGACGCCGACATCGACGCGACCGCCCGCGAGATCCGCATTGCGCTGCTCGAGGCCGACGTCAATCTGGCCGTCGTCAAGGAGTTCGTCAACGCGGTCAAGGTGAAGGCCCGCAATGCCGAGGTCTCGAAGGCGCTCAACCCGTCCCAGCAGATCGTCAAGATCGTCAACGAGGAACTGGTCGACATCCTCGGCGGGCAGACCCGTACGATTCGGTTCGCCAAGCAGCCACCGACGGTGATCATGCTCGCCGGCCTCCAGGGCGCCGGGAAGACGACCCTGGCCGGCAAGCTGGCGGCCTGGCTCAAGCAGCAGGGGCACACCCCGATGCTCGTCGCCGCCGACCTCCAGCGACCCAACGCGGTCAACCAGTTGCAGGTTGTCGGGGAACGCGCGGGAGTGACGGTCTTCGCCCCCGAACCGGGCAACGGCGTCGGGGACCCGGTGCAGGTCGCCCGAGAATCGATCACCGAGGCACAACGCAAGCTCTACGACGTCGTCATCGTCGACACCGCCGGCCGGCTCGGCATCGACGCGGACATGATGCAGCAGGCCGTCGACATCCGCGAGGCCGTCCGCCCCGACGAGGTGCTCTTCGTCGTCGACGCCATGATCGGCCAGGACGCGGTGAACACCGCCAAGGCCTTCGCCGACGGCGTCGGCTTCGACGGCGTGGTCCTCACCAAACTCGACGGCGACGCCCGCGGCGGTGCCGCACTGTCGATCCGCAAGGTGACCGGCCGGCCGATCATGTTCGCCTCCAGCGGCGAGAAACTGGCCGACTTCGATGCCTTCCACCCCGATCGGATGGCGTCCCGGATCCTCGGCATGGGCGACGTCCTGACCCTCATCGAGCAGGCCGAGCGGACCTTCGACGCCGAGCAGTCGGCGAAGGCCGCGGCCAAACTCGCCTCCTCCAAGGGAGGCAAGGAGTTCGGCCTGCAGGACTTCCTCGACCAGATGAAGGCCGTGCGCCGCATGGGCCCGCTCTCGAAGGTGTTCGGCATGCTGCCGGGGATGGGCGCCATGAAGGACCAGATCGAGAGCATCGACGAGAAGGAGATCGACCGGATCGAGGCGATCATCCTGTCGATGACGCCGTCGGAGCGCGCCGATGTCGGAGTTCTCAACGGCTCGCGTCGGTCCCGGATCGCCCGCGGTTCGGGCACGACCGTCACCCAGGTCAACAGTCTCGTCACCCGCTTCGTCGAGGCCCGCAAGGTGATGGCCCAGATGGCCGGCGGCGGGATGCCCGGTATGCCGGGCATGCCCGGGGCCCCCACGGCACGGCCCGCCAAGCACCCCGCCCGCAAGACCAAGAAGAAGGGGAAGAAGGTCTCCGGCAATCCGGCCAAGCGTGACCGGCCGGCCGCCGCGGCCGAGGTGCCGAACGTCCCCGACGAGGTCGCCTCCGCCTTCGGCGCGGGACAGACCCCGAACGCCGCCGACATGGAGCGGGCGATGGAGGACTTCCAGCTCTCCCCGGAGTTGCAGAAGCTCTTCGACCCCAAGCATCGCCACTGACCCGATGGACGCCCAGCACAGGCATGCCCACGGCCCCGATCTGCACGTCGACGGCCCCGCCCTGCACGTCCACGGAGTTGTGCTGCCCGGCCGCGAGCCGACCGACCTGTGGATCAGCGGCGGCCACCTCGTCGAAGGCCCGCTGCCGGAGGCCGACACGATCGCCCGGAACGCCTGGATCGTGCCCGGCCTGGTCGACGCCCACTGCCACGTCGGCCTGGGCGCTCACGGCGCCGTCCCGGTGGAAGAGACCGAACAGCAGGCGCTGACCGAACGTGCCGCCGGGACCCTGCTGATCCGGGACGCCGGCAGCCCGCAGGACACCCACTGGATCGACGACCGCGAGGACCTGCCGCGGATCATCCGGGCAGGCCGGCACATCGCCCGCCCGCGGCGCTATCTCCGCAACTACGCCGTGGAGATCGACCCGGCCGAGCTGGTGCGTACGGTCGCCGAACAGGCGCGCCGCGGCGACGGCTGGGTCAAACTCGTCGGCGACTGGATCGACCGGGAGCACGGCGACCTGGCGCCCCTGTGGCCGGCCGAGGTCGCCGCGCAGGCCATCGCCGAGGCGCACCGCCACGGCGCCCGGGTGACGGCGCACTGCTTCGCCGAGGAGTCGGCCCGCGAGCTGGTGGAGGCCGGCATCGACGGCATCGAGCACGGCACCGGGCTGGACGACCACACCATCGATCTGATGGCGGAGCGGCAGGTCGCGCTTGTCCCGACCATGGTCAACCTGGAGAACTTCCCGCAGATTGCCGCGTCGGGGGAGGCCAAGTTCCCCCGGTACGCCGCACACATGCGCGACCTTTACGAGCGCCGCTTCGAGACCCTGGGCAGCGCACGAGAGGCCGGCGTGCCGATCTACGCCGGCACTGATGCCGGCGGGACGGTGCCGCACGGACTGATCGCCTCCGAGGTCGAGCTGCTCGGCAGGCTCGGGGGGGCCGGGTTCGCCCTCGGCGCCGCTTCTTGGCGGGCCCGGGCCTGGCTCGGCGCTCCCGCCCTCGAGCCGGGGGCCACGGCCGATCTGATCGTGTACGACTCCGATCCACTGGCCGACCCGGGAGTGCTGCGCCATCCGCGGGCGATCATCCTGCGTGGGCGGGTGTACTGACCCCACGACGTACGACGCCGGGGTGCTTGGCTCCCGGGGCCGGTCCGTGGCACAATATCGGATGCGTCTGTGCCCGCGGGTCCCTCTCTCTGCCGTGGCGCACGGATCCATGCGGGTCAGCGGGCCGGTGCCCCACACCGAAACCTGACCCCACCCGACATCCCGGGGACCTCCCCGGACATCCCTACAGGAGTATCCACACACGTGGCTGTCAAGATTCGACTGAAGCGGCTCGGCAAGATCCGCACCCCGCACTACCGCGTCGTCGTCATGGATTCGCGCACCAAGCGTGACGGTCGGGCGATCGAGGAGATCGGTCAGTACCACCCGAAGAACGATCCGTCGATCATCCAGGTGGATTCCGACCGCATCCAGTACTGGCTCGGCGTGGGCGCCCAGCCGACCGAGGCCGTCGTTGCCCTGCTCAAGCGCACCGGGGACTGGCAGAAGTTCACCGGGGACACGTCCGTCCCCGCGGGCGTGGATCCGCAGGCGGAGAAGGCGGACAAGACTGCCGTCTTCAACGCGGCGCTGGCCGACTCGCGCGGCGAGCCGCTCGTGGAGGCGTTCAGCCCCAAGAAGGCCGACGAGCCGTCCACCGAGGCCGCCGCGGAGACCTCCGCCGAGTCCGCGGACGCCGAGGCCTGATCGTGCTCGCGGAGGCTCTCGAGCACCTGGTCCGCGGCATCGTCCCGCACCCCGACGACGTCCTGGTCCGCGACAAGACGCTGCGCCGGGGCCGGCTGCTCGAGGTGCACGTCCACCCCGACGACGTCGGCAAGGTGATCGGCCGGCGCGGCCGGACCGCGACGGCGCTGCGGACGGTCGTCTCGGCGTTGGCCGGGCACGAGAGCGTCCGGGTCGACTTCGCCGAGGTCGACCGTCCCCGCGGCGCGGGACGACGCTGACCTCGGTGGTGGGCTGAGCACGTGCCGGCGTACACCACGGCCGTCGTCGGGCGGATCGGCCGCCCGCACGGCCTGACCGGCGAGGTGACCGTCGAGGTCCGCACCGATGAACCCGACCGGCGGTTCGCGTCCGGCACCCGGCTGACCGCCGAGGGATCCGGTCGGACGCTGACCGTCACCGGACACCGGTGGCACCAGGGGCGGCTCCTCGTCCGGTTCGAGGAGCTGCCCGACCGGACCGCCGCCGAGGAGGCGCGCGACACCGTGCTCGCGGTCCGGGTCGACGGGAGCGACCGGCCGACCGGGCCGGAGGAGTACTGGGACCGCGACCTCGTCGGTCTGGAGGCGCGCGCCGCCGACGGGACCCGCGTCGGGACAGTGACCGGGGTGATGCACCTGCCGGCCCAGGACGTGTTGGAGATCGACGCGCCCACCGGGGAGATTCTGGTGCCCTTCGTGTCGGCACTCGTCCCCGCGGTCGACCTGGCCGCCGGCACTCTCACCCTGGCGGAGTCCGTGCCACTGACGTCGGGGCCGGTCCGGGAGCAGCCCGATGCATGAGCCCCCGCACCCGGACGAGCCGGTGCTGCGCATCGACATCGTCTCCATATTCCCGGAGTACTTCGCCCCGCTGCAGGTCTCCCTGGTCGGCAAGGCGATCCGCGCCGGCCTGGTCGCGATCGACGTCCACGACCTGCGCGGGTGGACCCACGACCGGCACCGTACCGTCGACGACACCCCGTACGGAGGGGGCGCCGGGATGGTGATGCGGCCCGAGCCGTGGGGCCGGGCACTGGACGCGCTCGTCGACCCGGCCGCGCCGCCGACGCTGGTGGTGCCGACACCGTCGGGGGTTCCGTTCACCCAACCGGCCGCGCAGACCTGGGCCGGCGCCGGTCGGCTGGTGTTCGCGTGCGGCCGGTACGAGGGCATCGACGCCAGGGTCGTCGAGTACGCCCGGACGGTCATGCCGGTGGCCGAGGTGAGCCTGGGCGACTACGTGCTCAACGGCGGAGAGGTCGCCGCGCTGGCGATGATCGAGGCGGTCGTCCGGCTCGTTCCCGGGGTCCTCGGCAATCCCGAGTCGCTGGTCGAGGAGTCCTACGCCCCCGGCCAGGACGGACTGCTGGAGTATCCCGTCTACACCAAGCCGCCGCTGTGGCGTGGGCTGGAGGTGCCGCCGGTGCTGCTGTCGGGGGACCACGGGCGGGTCGCGCAGTGGCGGCGGGAACGGTCGCTGGACCGTACGCGTGCCCGTCGGCCCGATCTGCTCACCGACTGAACCCCCTCGCGACAAGGCCGGTCGGGCCGGTCCCGAGGGGCGCTGGGACCGGTGGTGGAGGAGGGTGCCGGTCCGCATCACAGTTTGGCAAGTCCGCCGTTCAGCCGCGGAGGCCGTGGTCTAGGGTATTGGCCGTGGCGACAGCAACTCTCACGACCAAGCAACGAGCACGGCGCTCGACTGTGGTGTGGAAATCCGTCATGGCAGTGACGGGCCTCATCATGATCGGCTTCCTGCTCTTTCACATGTACGGCAACCTGAAGCTCTTCGCGGGCATGGAGGCGTACGACACCTACGCGCATCACCTGCGCACGATGCTGGAACCGATCCTCCCGCTCCGCGGCTTCCTGTGGATTGTCCGCGTCGTGATGCTGGCGGCGGTGGTACTGCACATCGTCTCGGCGATCGTCGTGTCCCGCTCCGCATGGGCGGCGACCGGCGGCGTGTTCAAACAGCGCTACCAGTCCACCAAGAACCGCAGCGGCATCCAGCGGACCTACGCGTCCCGGACCATGCGCTGGGGCGGCGTGATCATCTTCCTGTTCGTGGTGGCGCATCTGCTGCACTTCACCGCGACCCAGCTGCGGACCACCGACATCATGCGCGAGTCGGCGTACGCCCGCGTGGTGGCCGGCTTCGAGGTCTGGTGGGTCTGGCTGCTCTACGTCATCGCACTGACCGCGGTGCTCCTGCACGTCCGGCACGGCCTGTGGTCCGCCTTCGCGACGCTCGGCGCCAACGTCGGGCCGTCCGCGCGGTACTGGCTGAACGTCGCCTCGTGGATCGTCGCGGGCCTCCTGTGGGTGGGCTTCCTGGCGCCCGTCACCTGGATCCTGATCACCCAGCCGGGCATCGGTGCCTGAGGAGGATGGAGATGAGCACGACGACTGCGGATACGACCGTCACCGCCGAGGACCTCTACACGATCGGTGCCGAGATCCACGACGCCAAGGCGCCCCTGGACTCGCCCCTGGACAAGATGTGGGGCCAGCGGAAGTTCACCGCCAAGCTGGTCAACCCGTCCAACCGGCGCAAGCTGAACATCATCATCGTGGGCACCGGCTTGGCCGGCGGCGCCGCCGCCGCGAGCCTGGGCGAGATGGGCTACCACGTCCTGAACTTCTGTTACCAGGACAGCCCCCGGCGGGCCCACTCGATCGCCGCGCAGGGTGGCATCAACGCGGCCAAGAACTACCGCAATGACGGTGACTCGACCTACCGGCTGTTCTACGACACGGTCAAGGGCGGCGACTATCGCGCCCGGGAGACCAATGTCTACCGCTTGGCCGAGGTGTCGGCCAACATCATCGACCAGTGCGTCGCCCAGGGCGTCCCCTTCGCCCGCGAGTACGGCGGCCTGCTCGACAACCGCTCCTTCGGCGGGGTGCAGGTGTCGCGGACCTTCTACGCCCGCGGTCAGACCGGCCAGCAGCTGCTCATCGGTGCCTACCAGGCACTGGAACGGCAGGTCGCGGCCGGGACCGTGTCGATGTACGCCCGGCACGAGATGCAGGACGTCATCGTTGCCGACGGACGCGCCCGCGGCATCGTGGTGCGCGACATGGTCACCGGCGAGATCCAGACCTACTACGCCGACGTGGTCATCCTCGCCACCGGCGGCTACGGCAACGTGTTCTTCCTGTCGACCAATGCGATGGGCTCGAACACCACCGCCATCTGGCGTGCGCACAAGCGTGGCGCCTTCTTCGGCAACCCGTGCTACACGCAGATCCACCCGACCTGCATCCCCCAGCACGGCGAATACCAGTCGAAGCTGACCCTGATGTCGGAGTCGCTGCGCAATGACGGCCGGATCTGGGTCCCCAAGCGGGTGGAGGACTGCTCCAAGGATCCGCGCGAGATCCCCGAGGCCGACCGTGATTACTACCTGGAGCGGATCTACCCGTCGTTCGGCAACCTGGTGCCGCGGGACATCGCCTCCCGGCAGGCCAAGTACATGTGCGACGAGGGTCGCGGTGTCGGACCCGAGGTCGAGGAGGTCGACCAGGCGACGGGGCAGAAGGTGCTCCGCCGGCGCGGTGTCTACCTCGACTTCGCCGATGCGCTGAACCGGTTGGGCCACAAGGCCGTCGAGGCCAAGTACGGCAACCTGTTCGACATGTACCAGCAGATCACCGGCGAGAACCCCTACGAGACGCCGATGCGGATCTACCCCGCGGTGCACTACACGATGGGCGGGCTGTGGGTCGACTACGACCTGGAGACGACCATCCCCGGCCTGTTCTGCGCCGGCGAGGCGAACTTCGCCGATCAGGGTGCCAACCGGCTCGGTGCCTCCGCGCTGATGCAGGGGCTCGCCGACGGCTACTTCGTGCTGCCGGAGACGATTCCGAACTACCTCGCCGGGATGCTTCGCGCCGAGCCGATCGACGACTCCCACCCTGCCGCCCAGGAGGCGATCGCAGCGGTGAAGGAGCGGACCCAGAAGCTGCTGACGATCCAGGGCTCCCGGTCGGTCGACTCCTTCCACAAGGAACTCGGCCGGATCATGTGGGAGTACTGCGGCATGGAGCGCCGTGAGGAGGGCCTGGTCCGGGCGATCGGCCTGATCCGCGACCTGCGCGCCGACTTCTGGACCGACGTCAAGGTCACCGGCGAGGGGGTCGGCCTCAACCAGGCCCTCGAGCGGGCCGCCCGGCTGGCGGACTTCCTGGAACTGGGCGAGTTGATGTGCATCGATGCCCTGCAGCGCCGTGAGTCCTGCGGCGGCCACTTCCGTGCGGAGTCGAAGACCCCCGACGGCGAGGCGCTCCGTCACGACGATCAGTTCCTGTATGTCTCCGCGTGGGAGGCGGCCGGTGAGGACGGCAAGCCGACGCTGCACAAGGAGCCGTTGGTCTACAAGAACATCGAGTTGAAGACACGGAGCTACAAGTGAACGTCACGTTGCGCGTTTGGCGCCAGAAGGATGCCCGGTCCGCGGGCAAGATGGTCGAGTACAAGCTCTCCGACATCGACGAACACATGTCGTTCCTCGAGATGCTCGACGTGCTCAACGAGCAGCTGACCGCCGCCGACGAGGAGCCGGTGGCCTTCGACTCCGACTGCCGCGAGGGCATCTGCGGCATGTGCGGGGTGGTCATCAACGGCGTGCCGCACGGGCGTGGCCAGACCACGTACCAGACGACAACCTGTCAGCTGCACATGCGGGAGTTCCACGACGGGGACGTCATCGACATCGAGCCGTGGCGGGCCACCTCGTTCCCGGTGATCAAGGACCTGGTCGTCGACCGGACCGCCTTCGACCGGATCATCGCCGCCGGCGGCTTCATCACCGCGCCGACCGGCACGGCTCCCGAGGCGCACGCCACCCCGGTCGCCAAGGCCGACGCCGATCGGGCCTTCGACGCGGCCACCTGCATCGGCTGCGGCGCCTGCGTCGCCGCCTGCCCCAACGGGTCGGCGATGCTGTTCACCGCCGCGAAGGTCACCCACCTCGGGTCGCTGCCACAGGGTCAGCCCGAGCGGCGGTCGCGGGCGCTCAGCATGGTCGCCCAGCACGACGCCGAGGGCTTCGGCAACTGCACGAACATCGGTGAGTGCAGCGCGGTCTGCCCGAAGGGGATTCCGCTGGAGGTCATCTCCCGGCTGAACCGCGACCTGTACGGTGCCCTCACCACCGTCCGCGGCGCCGAGCTCGGCTGACCGGCGTCCGTACGGATCGGTTCGTGATCGGGGCCCTCAGCACACTCGCAGAGGTGCTGAGGGCCCCGAGGAGCACACCATGAGAATCGCCCTCGCCCAGATCAGTGCCGGTCCGGAGCCGGTCGACAACCTCGACCTGGTCGCCTCCTGGACGGCCCGAGCGGCCGATGCCGGGGCCGACCTGGTCCTTTTCCCCGAGGCCACCATGAAGGCCTTCGGGCAGTCCCTGCGCGGCGTCGCCCAGCCGCTGGACGGACCCTGGGCCCGCGGCGTCGGCGCCATAGCCGACCGGCACCACCTGGTGGTGGCCGCCGGGATGTTCACCCCGGGCGGACCCGATCCGGACACCGGCCGGGAACGGGTGCGCAACACGCTGCTGGTCACCGGCAGCGGACTGACGGTCGGCTACGACAAGATTCATCTCTTCGACGCCTTCGGGTTCGCCGAGTCGCGCACGGTGGCGCCCGGCCGTGCACCGGTCCTGGTCCGGGTGCCGACCCGGTCCGGTGGGGTGGTGCCGGTCGGACTGTCGATCTGCTACGACGTACGTTTCCCGACGCTGTTCACGGCGTTGGCGTCGGCCGGCGCGCTGGTGCAGCTGGTCGGGGCATCCTGGCAGGACGGGCCGGGCAAGGCGGAGCAGTGGGAGCTGCTGTGCCGGGCCCGCGCACTGGACAGCGGGTCGTGGGTGGTCGGCTGTGGCCAGGCGGTCCCTGCAGGGGCGACGCCGGGGGAGTCCGCCACGGCGCCGACGGGCGCGGGTGGATCGGTGGTGGTCGCCCCGATGGGTGGGGTGGTGGCCCGACTGGGCACCGGAGAGGACCTGTTGCTGGCCGACATCGATCCGGAGCTGGCGGTGTCGACCCGACGTACCCTCCCGGTATTGGCCAACCGGGTGGATCCGCTGCCGGCGGTGCGGGTGGTCGGCTGAGCCCGCCACGATTGGCGTACGCCTCCGGTTCGTGGCAGAATGGCGTGCTGCTGCCCGCATGCATCGCGGTTCCTGCCACAGGGGGCCGTCCGCGGTATGCCGGGCATTTTCCGTCCCCCTTCTGGCAAGGTGACCTGTGGCACCGGCAAGGACACTCCCATGAGCAAGCTGATCGACGCGGTCGACGCCGCCTCCCTCCGTGAGGATCTGCCCGACTTCCGTCCGGGTGATTCCGTCAAGGTCCACGTCCGGGTTGTCGAGGGCAACCGGTCCCGGATCCAGGTGTTCGCCGGGGTGGTCATCAGCCGGGCCGGCGCCGGCGTACGCGAGGCGTTCACCGTCCGCAAGGTGAGTTTCGGCGTCGGCGTGGAGCGTACCTTCCCGGTGCACAGCCCGATCATCGATCACATCGACGTCGATCGTCGTGGAGCGGTCCGGCGGGCCAAGCTCTACTACCTCCGGGATCGCCGCGGCAAGGCCGCCAAGATCAAGGAGAAGCGCGCCAACTGACGCCGCGGTTCGCAGTGGCAGGTTTCCCGGGCGTACGATCCGCATCCGTCCGGTTCGCTCACCCGGAGGAGGACGTCAGTGGCCGTGGACGCTAGCGCTCAGGCCGAGCCCGGTTGGTGGGGGCGCCTGTGGCGATTGGTACGCGAGACGGTCATCATCCTCGTCGGCGCCCTGGTCTTCTCGATGCTCCTGCAACATTTCGTCGCACAGCCGTTCATCATCCCGTCGCGGTCGATGGAGAACACCCTGAAGATCGGCGACCGGGTGATCGCGCAGAAGCTCACCGACGTGCACCGCGGGGACATCGTCGTCTTCAAGGATTCCGGTGAGTGGCTCGGCTCCGAGCCGCTGGTCAACCGCAGCCCGGTCGGTCAGGCACTGGAGTTCGTCGGGCTGCTGCCCGACACCTCGGTGAACTACCTGATCAAGCGGGTCATCGGCATGCCGGGCGACACCGTCGCCTGCTGCGATGACACCGGCCACCTCACGGTCAACGGGGCCGCCCTGCAGGAGGACGGCTACCTCTACCGCAAGGAGGACGGCGAGCCGGTGGCACCGTCCGACATCTCCTTCTCGGTGGTGGTGCCGGCCGGTCGGCTGTTCGTCATGGGCGACCACCGCAACGCCAGCGCCGACTCCCGCTGTCATCTGTCGGACTCCATGCCCGGCGAGACGACGGGGGAGAACGCGTTCGTCCCGCTCGCCGACGTGGCCGGTGTGGGCTGGGCGATCTTCGCACCGTTCGACCGCACCCGGATGCTTCCGCGGCCGAGGACTTTCGACACCATCCCGGCACCGGACCGGCCCGCCCCCGATGAGGCCGTGATCGAGCCGGAGAACATCGTGTGCTGATGTCCCCGGCAAGGCGGCCGGCGGGGGCCGGTGATCTGTGGGCGTACGAACGCGACCTCACCGGTCGCGGGCTGGCCCCCGTGGCCGGTGCCGACGAGGCCGGACGCGGAGCCTGTGCGGGCCCGCTGGTGGCCGCCGCCGCGATCCTCGACGATGCCCCGGGCCGGGAGATCGACGGCCTGCGGGACTCGAAGTTGCTCGGTCCGGCGCAGCGGGAGCGTGCCTACGACGTCATCGTGGCGCGGGCCGTCGCCTGGTCGGTCGTCGTCGTGCCGCCGTCGGAGTGTGATGAGCGCGGTCTGCAGGAGGCGAACCTGGAGGCCCTGCGGCGAGCCATGCTCAAGCTGGACGTCGCCCCCGGCTACTGTCTGGTCGACGGATTCGCCGTCGACGGGCTGCCCGCACCCGGGCTGGGGTTGTGGAAGGGCGACCGGATCGCGGCCTGCATCGCCGCCGCGTCCATCGTGGCCAAGGTGACCAGGGACAGGATCATGATCGGACTGGATGTCGACTATCCGGGCTACGGTTTCGCCCGGCACAAGGGGTACGCGACCGCGGAGCACACGGCCGCCCTGGAGGCCCTCGGGCCCAGCCCCGTGCACCGGATGAGCTACGCCAACGTGGCCCGGGCCGCGGGGATCGCGAGGCTTGCCGATGCAGCTAGGCTTACTACGCCATGAGCGCTGAGGACCTGGAACAGTACGAGAGCGACCTTGAGCTGCAGCTGTACAAGGAGTACAAGGCAGTTGTCGAGATCTTCAAGTACGCAGTCGAGACGGAACGCCGCTTCTACCTGTGCAATGCGGTGGATCTGAAGGTCCGGACCGAGGGCGGGGACGTCTACTACGAGGTGTCGATGGCGGATGCCTGGGTGTGGGACATGTACCGCCCGGCGCGCTTCGTCAAGAACGCCAAGGTGCTCACCTTCCGGGACGTCTCGATCGAGGAGATCGCCCACTCCGACCTGGGCGTGCCCGACTCCTGAATCCCGGACTCCTGAATCCCGGACACCTGAGCCGCAGGTCCGTGCAGGTGGCGAATCCGGGGGATTTCGTCCACAGGTGCTGAGCGTCCGGAACCGTTGTCCACAGGGTTGCCTCCGGGCGTCCCCTTCGGGGGCGTTCCGACCACACTCCCGTCGGAGGTGTGTGGAACATGACAAATGCGGAGGCCGATCTCCATCGGCGCACCGGGGCGTACGGCGAGGAACTCGTCTGCGCCCACCTGGTCCGGCGCGGCTGGGCCATCCTGGCGCGCAACTGGCGCTGCTGGGCCGGCGAGGCCGACATCCTCGCCCTGACACCCGACGGGTGCACATTCGTGGTGTGCGAGGTGAAGACCCGCACCGGCTATGCCTTCGGGGATCCCCTGGAGGCGATCACGGGGACGAAGGTTGCGCATCTGCGAGCCGTCGCCGCGGCCTACCTCGCCGAGCACCCGCTGGGTGTGGCGGCGGTGCGGTTCGACGCCGTGGCGGTTCACCTCAGCTTCGACCGCCCGCCCCGGCTGCGCTACGTGGAGGGGGCGGCATGACCGACCTCGCCCTGCCCGCCGCGGGTCCCCCGCCGCGGGCGAGAACGTCGAGCTCCTGGTCGATCGCCCTGTCCGGTCTGGAGGGGCAGCCGGTCGAGGTCGAGGCGATGATCGCGCCGGGGCTGCCCCGGACCGTCCTGGTCGGGCTGCCCGACGCTTCGGTCTACGAGGCCCGGGACCGCTGCCGCTCGGCCGTCGCCGCCAGCGGGCTGCGCTGGCCCGTGACTGCGCTGACGATCAACCTCACCCCGGCCAGCCTGCCCAAGGCCGGGTCCCACCACGACCTGGCCATCGCCGGAGCCGTGCTCGCCGCCGACGGTGCCGTCCCGGAGGAGGCAGTCCGGTCCGTCGTCCTGCTGGGCGAGCTCGGCCTCGACGGGCGGGTTCGGCGCACACCCGGGATCCTGCCGGCGACCATGGCCGCCCGGGACCTGGGCTTCGCGCAGGTGATCGTGCCTGCCGGCCAGGCCGCCGAGGCCGGGCTCGTCGAGGGGATCGGCGTGCGATCGGTCTCCACCCTCGGACAACTCGTGGCCGTGTTGCGCGGGCAGCGGCCGGCGCAGGCCCCCGAGGACGACGAGCCGGTGGTGACCGGACCCGAACCCGCCGCGGCGGGCGACTTCGCCGACATCCACGGACAGAGCGAGGCCTGCCACGCCGCGGTCGTCGCCGCCGCGGGTCGTCACCACCTGCTGATGATCGGGCCGCCCGGGGTCGGCAAGACGATGATCGCCGGCCGGATCCCCGGGATCCTGCCCGAGCTCGACCCCCGCGAGGCGCTGGAGGTCGCCTCGATCCGCTCCCTGCTCGGCGAGCCGGTGGCCGGGCTGGACCGGCGACCGCCGTTCGCCCAGCCGCATCACGGCTGCTCGGCGCCGGCGCTCGTCGGCGGAGGAGCGCGGTTGGCCCGGCCGGGGGCGGCCTCGCGGGCGCACCGCGGGGTGCTCTTCCTCGACGAGGTGCCCGAGTTCGCCCCTCATGTTCTGGACACCCTGCGGACCCCGCTGGAGACCGGGGAGGTGTTCCTGTCCCGCTCCGGTGGTGAGGCCCGCTACCCGGCCCGGTTCCAGCTGGTGATGGCGGCCAATCCCTGCCCGTGCGGCAACCACGGGGTTGCCGGTCGGGACTGTCGGTGCTCTCCGGCGACCGTGCTGCGCTATCGCGGACGGATCTCCGGACCGCTGCGCGACCGGGTCGACATCACGGTCCGGATGCTCCCGCCGAAGTCGTCCTTCCTCGGGGGCCTGACGGCCGAGGACACTCCCCCCAGCAGCGTGCTGGCGCAGCGGGTGGCCCAGGCGCGGCAGCGCCAACGCGACCGGCTGGCCGGCACCGGCTGGACGACCAACGCCGAAGTGCCGGGGAGCTACCTGCGGACCCACCTGCCGCTGCCGGTGGGGGTGGAGCGGCTGGAGCGAGCCGTGCTCAACGGTGGGATGAGCAGCCGAGGTGTCGACCGGGCGCTGCGCCTGGCCTGGACCCTCGCGGATCTGGGCGGCCGGGACCGACCGATCGAGACCGATGTCAAGGGCGCCATCGCCTTGCGGCGCGGCACTTTCGGGGAGGGTGGCCGTGAACACGCCGAACGGCGCTGATGAGCGCCGGGTGAGGTTCGCCCTGGCTCATGTGGTCGAGCCGGGCGACCGTACGGTCGCGGCCGAACTGGCGACCTGGGGACCTGCCGGTCTGTGGGACCGCGTCAGTGCGCCCGGCTCGGAGAGTCGCTGGGCGGGCCGCGCGGCGCGCTTCGATGCGGACCGGGCGATGGCCGCGACCCGGGCCGCCGGGGCCAGGTTCGTCGTCCCCGGGGATCCGGAGTGGCCGACAGGCCTGGGTGCGCTGGTGGGCTGCGAGCCGGTCCAGGATCGCGGTGGCCTGCCGCTGGGGCTGTGGGTCCGCGGTCGGGGCGACCTGGCTCGGGCGTCGGGCGCCGGGGTCGCGCTGGTCGGGTCGCGGGCGGCGACCGCCTACGGCGAGCAGGTGGCCTCCGGCCTCGCATACGACCTGGCCGCCCGTGGCGTACCGGTGGTGTCCGGGGCGGCGTACGGGATCGACGGAGCCGCTCATCGCGGGGCGCTGGCCGGATGGCGCGACCCCGACGGTGCGGCGACGGTGGCGATCCTCGCCTGCGGGGTGGACCGGGTCTACCCGGTGGGGCATGCGGACCTGCTCGACCGCATCGCCGAGTCGGGCCTGGTGGTCAGCGAGTTGCCGCCGGGGGAGCACCCGACCCGGCTGCGGTTCCTGGCCCGCAACCGGCTGATCGCGGCCCTGTCCCGGGCCACGGTGGTGGTCGAGGCGGGGGTGCGTTCCGGGGCTCGCAACACGGCCACCTGGGCGGTCGCCTGCGGCCGGCACCTGCTCGCCGTGCCCGGTCCCGTGACCTCGGCGCTGTCGGCGACCCCGCACCGTCTGCTGCGCGACCACGAGGCCGAGCTGGCTGCCGATGCCGCCGACGTGATGGCGCTGATCTCGCCGGTCGGCCAGGACGCCCTGTGCGGCGAGTCGGAGCCGCCGGACCCGCTCGACCTGCTGGACGACGGCGAACGTCAGGTGTTCGAAGCGCTGCCCGGCACGGGCAGCATGGTGGTGGACGAGATCTCGGTGGCGGCCGCCCTGCCCGTCTCGGTGTGCCTGGGCGAGCTGGTCAGTCTCCAGGACCGCGGCCTGGTAGTGGAAACCCGGTCCGGCGGGTGGCAACTGACTCACCGACACCGGCGGAAGCGGGTCGGGTCCGGGTGATCCGAGCCGGGCCGGGGGGGGTGAACCCCCCGGCCGGCGGGCGGGCACAAGACGTCGCGGTAGTCGGGGTGGTGGTCGACGAACGTATGGGGGGA
>CAZGWN010000024.1:0-11181 GCA_964528755.1 uncultured Propionibacteriaceae bacterium | reverse complement strand
TATCAGTTGGACAGGATATTGAGTGATGGTTTGGAGGGGGGTGGGGGCGGGGTGAGCGGCGCCGCCCGGGGGGGTACCCCCGCCGGGGCCGGCGGCCGGTCACAGGACGTCGCTGTACTCGGGGTGCTGCTCGACGAACTTCTGGGCGTACGGGCATTCGGGACGGACGACGAAGCCGCGGCGGCGGGCGTCGTCGAGGGCAAATCGGGTGAGGCGGCGCGCGATACCCTGACCGCGGTGGTCCTGCACCGTCTCGGTGTGCCGGATGATCATGGTCTTTCCCGCCAGGCTGTAGTCCAGCGTCCCGACGACCTGTTCGTCGGCGACGGCCTCGTAGCGGTTGTCTTCGGCCTGATGGACGAATGGCGACATGTCGCTTTCTCCCGTGACGGAGGGATGGGAGGACCGAATGGGCGACATCTTCGACGGCTCCGGTCCACGCTGAGATTAGCCACGGGTGGGCCGGATTCCAAGTGGTCATGTTCGCGTCATCATCCCTTCGGACGGAATATCCCGGGCCGACACCCGGGCGTCCGGGGAAAGGCGCCGAATGACGCGATACCGTGAGCGTCATGAGTGATGGCTTCAGCACCCGCGCGATCCGGGCCGGGCAGGATCCCGATGCCCTGTACGGCGCCGTGGTCCCCCCGATCTGGATGACGTCGACGTTCGTCCAGGACGGGGTGGGCAACCTCCGCGGCGGTTACGAGTACTCCCGGACCGGCAACCCGACCCGCGATGCGACGGGCGTCCAGTTGGCCGCCCTCGAGGGGGGTCGGCGCGCGTTCCTGACCAGTTCGGGGCTGTCCGCGACCGACCTCGTGCTGCGCGGCACGCTGGGCCCCGGTGGGCGCGTCCTGCTGGGTGAGGACGCCTACGGCGGCACCACCCGCCTGCTCACCCAGGTCCTCGCCGGGTGGGACGTGGAGACCGTGACGGTCGACCAGACCTCCGACGAGGCGCTGGAACGTGCCCTCACGCCGCCCGCGGCCGGGGGTGTTGTGGTCTGGCTGGAGACCCCGTCCAACCCGTTGCTGCAGGTCGCCGACATCGCAGCCGTCGCCGGGGTCGCCCATGCTCACGGTGCCCGGCTGGTGGTCGACAACACCTTCGCCTCGCCCTACCTCCAGCAGCCGCTGGCGCTCGGCGCCGACCTCGTGGTGCACTCGGCCACGAAGTATCTCGGCGGCCACTCCGATCTCGTCGGCGGCGCCATCGTGGTGAACGACGAGGAGCTGGCCGAGCACTTCGCCTTCCTGCAGAATGCCGCCGGGTATGTGACCTCACCCTTCGACGCCTGGCTGATGATGCGGGGCATGAAGACCCTTGCCGTCCGGATGGAGCGCCACTGCGCGAACGCGCTCGCGGTGGCGCGATTCCTCGCCGACGATCCGCGGGTCTCCGCGGTGCACTACCCGGGGCTCCCCGAGGATCCCGGCCACGAGGTGGCTGCCCGGCAGATGCGGGGCTTCGGCGGGATGGTCTCGGTCCACGTCGCCGGTGGTCGGGATCGTGCGTTGCAGGTCGCCGCCTCGACCCGGGTGTTCCTGCTCGCCGAGTCGCTCGGCGGTGTCGAGTCGCTGGTCGAGCACCCCGAGGCGATGACCCATGCGGCCGTGCGGGGGACCGCGGGGGCGCCGGACCCGGACCTGCTGCGGCTGTCGGTGGGTATCGAGGACATCGACGACCTGCTGGCCGACCTCGATCGGGCCCTCGGGTGAGCGGGCATGCGGCGGGCGCCGCGCCCGCGCTGCCCCGGGCGGATGCCGCCCTGGTCCTCATCGAGCGGCCCGACCTGGCCCGCGACGATCCGGGTGAGGCCCTGCGGATCGCCGATCCGGCCGCACCCCATCTGCTGGTCAACGACCTCGGCGTGACCCGCGGCGACGGGATCTTCGAGGTGGTGGGCGCGGCGGGAGGCCGTCTGCACGCCATGCAGGCGCACCTGGACCGCTTCTCGCGGTCCGCACGGCTGATCGACCTTGCCGCTCCCGACCAGGAGGTCTACCGGGCGGCGGTCCGGCGTGCGGTCGACACCCTCGCCGAGCGGCACCCGGGGGCGGAGATCTTCTGCAAGTTCGTGATGACCCGCGGGCTGGAGTACCCACCTGGCGATTCGGAGCCGCACGGCTGGGCCGTGGCGATGCTGGGCGCCGACCACCGGGCCGAGCGCGGCATGGGGATCGACGTGGTCACCCTGTCGCGCGGGGTGCCCCGGGCCGTGATGCAGCAGTCGCCCTGGCTGCTGGCCGGGGCCAAGACGCTGTCGTACGCGGCCAACCGGGCCGCCCTGCGCGAGGCGGCCCGACGGGGTGCCCGGGACGCGCTGTTCGTGTCGTCGGACGGCTGGGTGCTCGAGGGACCGAGTTCCTCGCTGGTCGCCCTGATCGGTGGCCGCGCCGTGACCCCGCCGGCCTCGGACGGGGTCCTGCCGGGGACCACCCAGGGCGACGTCTTCGCCTGGTTCACCGCGCGCGCCGTGCCGACGGACACCCGATCCCTGCGGGTCGAGGAGTTGGTCGATGCCGAGGCGCTCTGGCTGACCTCCAGCACCCGGCTCGCGGCTCCGATCCGGATGCTGGACGGCCGGCCCGTGCCGCTCTCGCCCATCACGGGTGAGCTCAACACGTGGTTACTGGGGCGGGACGGGTGATCCCGGGATGACCGGCCCGGGTATCTTCCTGCTCGGTGTGGCCCGCGGGCGGTAGCCTGCCAGGTATGGCAGAAGTCCGTTGGTTGCATCCCGGGGATCGTCTCCTGTCCACGGACCCGGCGACGTGGAGCTTCCGGGATCTGTGCCAGGCGGTGGCGATGCTGGACACCGACGAGCGGATCGTCGAGCACCTGGAGGCGTACGCCGATCGGCCCGAGGTGCACAGCCGGCTGGCCGTGCTCGCCCGGCTGATCACCGATGACCGTGATGCCCCCTTCAGCCAGGTCAGCCGGGCGCACCTGGAGCGCCTGCTCGGCCGCTGATCGGCAGCGAGGAGCGGGTGAGCGACCGGTGGACGCGATCGGGTCTGCCCAGGCGATCTCCGCCGTGGTGACCGTCCTCGCCGGGGTGGTCATCGCCGCCATGGGCCTGTCCGCGCTGCGCAGTCGCGCCGGCGGACGGCGGGACCGGCGCGACACCGGGGGCCACGACCCCGGGCCGGCCGACGACGAACTCGAGGGGCGTGACACGGTCGAGATCAGCGACGTGTTCGAGCGCATCCTCGACGAGTCCGACACCGACCCGATCGGCCGGTTGCGGCCCGCTGCGGAATCGGTGATCCACCGGCGGGCCCCCCTGCGCTGGGTGCGTCCGGCGCCGCGGTTCCCGCTGGGACGGCTGGGCTTCGCGGACGGTACCGTCCTGATGGCCCGCGCTCGCCGGCAGGCCGATCTCGGGCACCTGGTGATGGTGGTCGCCACCCGGCACACCGTCCTGCCCGTGGACTGCCGGGCGGAGGATGACCACCTGGTGCTCGACCTGCACTGGGACCGCGGCCGGCTGCAGGTCGATATCGTCGCTCCCGACCAGGCGGACTGACGCGACCAGTTGGCCCGCGGGCCGCGACAAGGCAGGATGGTAGCGGCCCGGTGAACCGGGCATTTCGGACGCGGAGGAGTGGGCGACATGGGCAACGAGATCGAGTTCGTCAAGGGTGTCAACAAGCTGCACGCCTTCTACACCGAACACGTACGGATGCTGGCCCATGCCTACGACCTGACCGAGGAGGACGCCGCCCGGCTGCTCGATGAGTACGGCTACCACAACGTGGCCCGCTCGATCCTCTATCCGCCGCGGGTCGAGGAGATCCCGGACGGCATGGGCGAGGACCCGGGGACGGACGAGGGCGGGCCGGACCGGTAGGGGTCCGGTCCGCCCTCGTCGCGCGCTGCGCAGACTCCTCAGGACCCCCGGGTGAGCGCCGGTGCGGTGAGCTTGAGCACCTTGGCGGTTCGCTGCATCGTCTCGACCGCCAGTTGCGGGTCGTCGGACAGCTGCCGGCCGTACGTCGGGATGACCTCCCGGATCCTCGGCTCCCATTCCGGCATCTTCTCGGGGAAGCAGTGCCGGAGCAGCTCCAACATGATCGGGACGGCGGTCGAGGCACCCGGTGAGGCGCCGAGCACCGCGGCCAGCGACCCGTCGCCGGTGGTGACCACCTCCGTGCCGAACTGCAGCTTGCCGCCGTGGCCATCGGCGTCGGTCTTGATGATCTGGGCCCGCTGGCCGGCCTTGATCATATTCCAGTCGCGGATGTCGGCGGTCGGGGCGAACGCCCGCAACTCGCGCAGCTTCTGCTTGCGGGTCATGAAGATCATCCCGGCCAGCATCTTGATCAACGGGATATTGTCCTTGGCGACGTTGAGCACGGCCATGACGTTGTGGGTCCGGATCATCTTCGGCAGATCCAACAGCGAGCCGAACTTGAGGAAGCGGGGATCCAGACCCGCGTACGGGCCGAAGAGCACCGAATGTCCGCCGTTGATCTCGCGGGCGTCCAGGTGTGGATTGGACATCGGCGGTGCGCCGACCTTGGCCTTGCCGTACACCTTGACCTTGTGGGTCGCCACGATGGTGGGGTCGGTGGTGGACAGGAAGGCCCCGCTGACGGGGAACAGCGCATAGCCGTTGACCTCCGGGATGCCCGCTTTCTGCATCATCTTGAGGGCCCAGCCGCCGGCACCGTCGAAGACGAACCGCGCCCGGACGAAGGTGTCACCCCCGCGGCCCTCACCCCTCTCCCGCATGTCCTTGATCCGCAGCGTCCACGTCCCGTCGCTGTTCTGCTTGAGGTCCGTGACCTCGCGCGAGGTGTTGACGAAGACGCCGTGGTACTCGAGGTAGTTGAAGATCTGCCGGGTGATCGAACCGAAGTTGACGTCGGTTCCGGTAGGGTCCCAGGTCACCGCGATCCGTTCCTTCGGGTCACGACCGGCGACGAGCATCGGCGCCCAACTGCGGATCTGATCCTGGTCGTCGGAGAACTGCATCGACGCGAACAGCGGATTCGCGTGCAGGGTCTCCCAGCGGCGGCGCAGAAACTCGATATCGTGCTCCCCGTGCACAAACGACATGTGCGGGCAGGAATTGATGAACGTCTCCGGGTGTCCGAGGATCCCGATCTCCACGAAATGCGCCCAGAGTTGCCGGGACACCTGGAACTGCTCGTTGATCTCGATCGGCTTGGAATTGTCCAGCGACCCGTCCGGGAGTTCCTTGGTGTAGTTCAACTCGCACAGTCCGGAATGTCCGGTGCCGGCATTGTTCCAAGGGTTGGACGATTCCTTGGCGACCTTCGGGAGGCGCTCGAAGCCGGCGATGGACCAGTCCGGTTGGAGCAGGTGGAGCATCAACCCGAAGGTGGCGCTGAGCACCCCCCCGCCGATCAGGGCGACATCGACCTCTCTCGACTCGACCGGCCATTTCCCGGGTTTGCGCTTGTCGAACGCCACGTCCGCTCCTCACAGATCATCGAACAGGGATCGGTGCCCGACGTGGCCGTCGGCCGCGTACGCCCAGGGCGGCGGCGGACATGTGCACGGCACCGTGCGACTCCTCCTGCGGAAGCCGGTTGGGAGGATGTGCACAAGCTACGCTACGACCTCGGGCGCACAGCGACCACCGACTGGGATGGCCGCCGGTCCCCGATGTGGTCACAGTCACAGTCGGTGGGTTGTCGTGTCGAGATGGGCCGGTCCGCGCTACGGCACGACACGGAGAGGGGAGTCCGGTGCTGCAGGTCGCAGACGAGGAGTTCGAGGCGTACGTGGACCGTGCCGTGGAGTCGATCCCGGCAGAGTTGCTGACTCTGGTGGAGAACTGCGTGCTGGTCATCGAGGACGACGCCCCGCCCGGCGAACCGGGCCTGCTCGGGCTGTACGAGGGCGTCCCGCTGGACGAGCGGGGAATCGACTATGCGGGCGTGCTACCCGACCGGATCACCATCTTCCGCCGTCCCCTGCTGCGTCGCAGTGCCACCCGGGAGGAGCTCGTCGAACAGGTCCGGATCACCGTGGTGCACGAGGTCGCACACTTCTTCGGCATCGACGACCGGCGGCTGGACGAACTGGGCTACTCCTGACCGTCGCCGGTCGGTTCCTCCTCGGCGGGTTCCTGCGCCTGCGCCCGGGATCGCCGCCTGCGCCACCACCAGACCGGTACGGCGACGACGGCCGCCACCGGCAGCCACGGCAGCAGTGCCCCGGCCGCCGTGACGAGGACCCGGCCGAAGGCGAGCAGGGCACGCCAGCCGGCGACCAACCCGGCGAGGAATCCGCCACGGGCCGCGACCGCATCGGAGGCATTCGAGACCAGCGTGACCGAGATGGTCGACCGGGCCACCTGTTCCGACAGGGCGGACTGCTGGGCCAGCAGGGACTCCAGATCGGCCTGTCGCTGGGTGAGTTCACTCTCCAGGTCGGTGACATCCTTCAGCGATCCGGCCCGCTGCATGAGCTCTTGGAGGCGGGCGATCGAATCGCGCATCGTCTTGACCCTGGCATCGATGTCGACAACCTGACCGGTGACGTCGTCGGCGCTCACGGACCGGGTGATCACCTGACCCGCTCCGGCGATGTCGTCCAGGGCCGCGTCGAGCTGGTCGGCGGGCACCGAGAGGCTGACCCTGGACTGCCGGGCGCCGGGACTCTGGTCCACGTACTCCGACAGCACCAGGCCGCTGTGCTCTTCCGCGACGGCGTGCAACCCGTCCACGGCCGCGGCGGGGTCGTCGACGCTCAGGGTGACCGAGGCCGTACGGGCGATCTTGCGGTCGGCCAGGTCGGTGACGTTGGATCCCGAGCCGGTGGACCCGCCGTCCTCCGCGCCCGACCTGGCATCCGCGGCCGGGGCCGCTTCGCCGGTGGCGATCGCGGGGGCGGGTTCCGAGCCTCCCACGGACGTACCCGAACCGCTGCAGCCGGCGAGCAGGAGCAGGGCAGCAAGTGCCAGGACGACCAGGGTACGCATGCGGTCAGCCTACGGGAGCCGGGTGCTCAGCGGCCGGGGTCCTCGTGCCTCTCCCGCATCCCGTCGGCGGTCCAGCGTGCCCAGCGCGGATCGTGGCCGGCCCGACGGAGCGTGTCGAAACGCCTGCCGGCCGGCCAGGATGCGGTCGCCCGGTCGATCGTCGCCAGGTCTGCGCGGTGGTCGCGGCCCACGATCGGGAAGGACCCGTCGCCGCCGACGAGCCGGGCGACCCTCCCGGTGACCAGCCGGGCCAGTGGTCCGGGGGCGGCGTCGGCGAGGATCACCACACCGCGACGCCGCCTGCCCGCCCGGCCGATGACGAGGACGGGTGGGGGCACGGTGTCGGAGACCCGCGGCGGTCGGAAGGTTCTGCTCATGTCTCCCATCCTGACGCGGGTTCCCAGCGGCGCCGGTGGGGGGCCGGCGGCCAGTCGGCCGGGTCCGGAATCCGGACCGCGTCGCCGGCGGCGAGCTCCCCGCCCCAGGCGCCTGCCCACGCCCCTAGGGCAGCCGGCACCACCGGGGGCAACCGGTGGAAGGTGCGTGAGCCGTGGCCGGGCGGGTCGGGGGACTCACCCGGCGATCGGACGGCCGGACCCGGTGGGAGGTAGGGCCCCTGGGTGAGGCGGGACTACTGGGCGAACCGCGACCGGGGATTGGCCAGGGCGTCGGCCGTCGTCCCTTGGCCGGTGTAGGCGGTGATGAGCTCGTTGGCCATCGCAGTGGTCACCTCGGCCCACTGGTCGTTGACCTTCTCCGGCAGGGCATGCTCGAACCCGGCCTCGAAGGTCGCCGTGGGCATGTCGCGATCCTCGGCCGGCGCCGCCTCGAAGTAGAGCGACTGGCTGTCCAGGCGGGCCGGGTATCCGCCGTTGTCAGCGATCACCCTCAGGGCCTCAGGGCCGGTGAGGGCGACCGGCACCGTCAGGGCAGCTTCGCGGTCCGGACACGTCGCCGAGACGCCGTAGCCCGATCCTAGCACGATTGTCTATGGGCCGGCCGGGCTCTGCGGAATCCTCACCATGCCACCGTCGAAGGCCGGATTGGTCAGGTCGAGTTCCCCGGCGTCATTGACGGGCCGGACGCCGGACCGGGAGATCGGCAGGGAGGGCCACTGGAACTCGTGGAGGGATCCGGCAAATCCCTTCACGCCCGTTTCTTCGGTGGTGGTCTTGGCGGCCGCAGCGAAATCGTCGGTGGTCCAGTCATTCGTCGGGGCGTCGATGCAGGCCTCCGCGTACCCCGACATGCGCTGTCCGTTCATGGCGGTGACACAGGCGACGTTACCCGAAGCCATGTTGGCATTGAGTTTGGTGACGTCGTCGGCCCACGGGGCGGTCTGCAGCTCGATGGCGACGTCGGCGCCGACGATCTGCTGAGCCACCGCCATCTGGCTCCGCAGCTTCTGCTCATCCCCCGCGGAACCGGCTCACATGGTCCGGGTGATCGTGGTCGGGCCGTCGTTCGCCTCGCTTCCGTCGCTACCCTGTGCGCAGGCGGAAAGCGTGAGCGCCGCGGCCGCCAGCGCTGCCGTGAAGGCGATCCTTCTGGTTTGCATCCTGTACCTCTCGACAGGTCGCACGACTGCGACGTCATTCGTCTCCGACGTTCGTCATCGGATCTTGATGCAGTTGATGCCAGAGGAAAATGGTGCAAAAAGATCGACCTGTAACCTACTTGTTTCTCGTCCTGCACATAATTGGTGGAGAATATTCAACTCTCGAACAAAGAATGTCGCGAGACGAGCGACTGTGCCGATACCGGGCGCGCTCGCGTGAACCGGCAACGATAGCATCGTGTCATGAGGGCCCCACAACCCTGGAAAGTGACGTCGGTCGCGGTTGCGCCGGTCAGGGTCCGGCCGACCGGCCGTTTTCATGAGGCCGGCGCGTGATGATCGAGACCGTCGCAATAGTCGTGTGCGTGCTGCTGGCGATCGCCGCGGCAGACGTCGTCGGCCCCCGGATCCGGCTGGCCGCCCCGATCCTGCTGGTGACGCTGGGCGTGGTGGTGAGTCTGCTGCCCTTCACTCCGACCGTCGTGATCGACCCGGAGATCATCCTCGACGGTCTCCTGCCGCCCTTGCTGTACGCATCTGCGGTGGCCATGCCGGCGATGACCTTCCGCCGTGAAGTCGGTCCGATCGCGAGTCTGGCCGTGCCGCTGGTGGTCGTCACGGCGCTGGTGTCGGGGCTGGTGTTGGCGGCCCTGATCCCGGACCTGGGCTTCTCCTGGGCCGTTGCACTCGGTGCGATCATCAGCCCGACCGATGCGGTGGCGACCTCGCTGATCCGCGGCGGGAGGGTGCCGCGCCGGGTGGTGCGGATCCTGGAGGGGGAGAGTCTGCTCAACGACGCCACAGCCCTGGTCCTGCTCCGGACGGCCGTCGCCGCCTCCGTCGTCGGGTTCTCCTTCTGGGGCTCGGTCGGCACTTTCCTCTACTCGGTCGCGGTCGCCGCGGGGATCGGCGCGTTCGTCGGGTGGGCGGCCCTCCGGGTGTGGCGCCGGATCCCCGGACCGACCGTCAACACCATCGTGTCGTTCACCGTGCCGTTCCTGGCGGCCGTCCCCACCGAACTCCTCGGGGGGTCGGGACTTGTCGCTGCTGTGGTGGCCGGTCTGGTCACCGGATTCATGGCACCGCGGGTGCTGCCCCCGCGCCATCGACTCTCCGACGCCGGCAACTGGGCCACGGTCAACGTCGTCCTGGAGGGAGTGGTCTTCCTCACCATGGGCCTCCAGATCGCCGACATCCTCAATCGCGTTCATGTCGAGACCATCGGCCTGGGGCCGGCAACCGGGATCGCCGTCGTTGCCCTCCTCGCCGTTCTGCTGGTGCGCGTGGCCTACACAGTGCCGCTGTTGTGGTCCGTGGCACGTCGGGCCCGACGTGGCCAGGCCGTCCAGAGCAGGGTCGCCGCCGTACGAGAGCGGGCAAGCAACGGCGACATGCCTGCCGCCGGCGCGTTCGTTCGGATATCGCGGCGCTCGATCCGGCCTGGGTGGGAGAAGCGTGTCCGCGAACGGTGGCGCGTCATGCTGGCCGACGTCGACTACTTCGTCGCGCATCCGCTGGGCCCACGGGAGGGCGCCATGGTGGTCTGGGCCGGAATGCGGGGGGCGGTCACCGTGGCCGCGGTGCAGACTCTTCCGGCAGAGGCGCCGCACCGGCCACTCCTGGTGTTCGTGGCCTTCACAGTGGCCGTGTTGTCCCTGCTGCTTCAGGGCACCACCATCCAGCCCGTGGCCAACCTGCTCTACCGCGGGGCGGAGAAGCCGGCCGAGGAAGGCGCCGAGCCGGAACAGCAATCCGATCGGACCCGGGTGGCCGACGTACTGTCCCGTACGGCCGATGGTGTGCCACGCGCGGCCGGGACGGACGACGACCACCATCGACTGGCCGTGCTCATCGCCCAGCGCAACGCCCTGCTCGACGAACGCGACCGCGGCACAACCGACGCGGACGTGCTCAGTGCCGTCCTGCGTGCGGTGGATGCCGAACAGATCGCACTGGAGCTCCGGCTGGAGCCCGCGAACTGACGCTGCGCTGCACGGCCGTTGGGACGGAGGGCCCGTACGGACACCGGTGGGTCAGGGTGGGTCGGGGCCGGCGGTGTCGGGGCCGGGTTCGCCGGTCTGTTCTGGGTTGTGGGCGTCGTTGTTGCGGGCCTGGGCCCGGGTGCGGGTGTGGTAGCGGGTGTGGCGTTGGGGGCCGTGGGGCCCGTGGGGGGTGTCGGGGGGCAGGAATTCGGGGATCTGGTCAGCACCCATGCGGGCCTGCCAGCGGGTGTGGGGGGTCGAGCGGGGGTCGGGTTCGACCAGGCCGTGGTGGTGGCGGCACAACAGGACGGTGTTGGCCAGGCTGGTGGGCCCGCCGGCGGCCCAGGGAACAATGTGGTGGGCTTCGCAGGCGCGGGCGGGCCGGTCGCAGCCGGGGAACGCGCAGCCGCCGTCGCGCAACGCGAGGGCCTGGCGCAGGTCGGCGCCGACCAGGCGCCTGGTCCGTCCCACGTCCAGCGGCACCCCGGTGGTGTCGACAACCGTCGGGAGCAGGTCGGCGTCGCAGGCGGCCTGCAGCCACCAGCCCGGCGAGACCCGCCGGCCGGTCTCCAGGATCGACGCTGTCCCGGTGCGGGCGGCCAGCTGGTCGGCGTGGATGAGGATCGTCAGGCGGGGCCGGTCCCCGCCGTGGGCGGGGAAGGTTCCTGAGGCGGCGGCCG
>CAZGWN010000023.1:0-43449 GCA_964528755.1 uncultured Propionibacteriaceae bacterium | reverse complement strand
GGTGGCCGACCACTGGGGCGGCTCGTTCGCCGACGTGGTCCGGCTCGCGGTGCCACCCCGCCACGCCGCCGCCGAGAGCGCGGAGGCGCCCCACCGACCGCCCCTGGATGCCCGCCGGGCGCTGGCCGCGCCACACCCGCTGGGCGGCTATCCCTCCGGGCAGGCGTACCTCGATGCGATCCGGACCGGTGGCTCCCCGCGGGCGTTCTGGCAGGTGGCGCCGAGTTGGCATCCGGCGGCCGACTGGGCGGCCGGGCTGGTCGCCGGCGCCGCCGCGGCGGTCGCGTCGGGGCGTGGTGCGGTCCTGGTCGTGCCCGACGCCCGCGACGTCGAGCGGCTGGCGCAGGCCTGCCGGGTCGCCTTCGCCGACCCCGGGTTCGTCACCCTCACCGCCGAGCAGGGTCCGGCATCGCGCTATCGGGCGTTCCTGGCGGCGGTCCGGGGCCAGGTGCGGGTGGTCATCGGCACCCGCGGCGCGGTGTGGGCGCCGGTCGACGAGGTCGGCTTCATCGGCGTGTGGGACGAGGGCAACGACACCCTGGCCGAGCCCCGCGCCCCGTACCCCCACATCCGCGAGGTCGCCGCCCTGCGCGCCCAGCGGTCCGGCGCCGCGCTGATGCTGGCCGGGTACGGGCGCTCCACCGAGGCGCAGGCGCTCATGGCCCGCGACTGGCTGCGGCCCATCGCGCTGCCCGGGCACGCCCAGCGGGAGATCAGCCCGGTGGTGCGGACCCCCCGTGACCTCCCCGATGCCGGGCAGCGGCTCCCCCACGACGCGTTCTCCACCATCCGGGCCGGACTGGCGTCGGGCCCGGTGCTGATCCAGGTGCCGCGGGGGGGCTACCAGGTCGTGGTCGTGTGCTCCTCCTGCCGGGCGCCGGCCCGGTGTCCGGATTGCGGCGGGCCGCTGCACGGCCGCGACGGCGGCCTGGTCTGCGGGGTGTGCGGACACCGGCCCACCGACTGGGCATGCCCCGAGTGCGGCTCGACCGCCTGGCGTGCCCCGGTCGTCGGTGCCGAGCGGACCGCCGAGGAGCTCGGCCGGGCCTTCCCCCAGGTGCCGGTGCGGCAGTCGCGGGCCGGGCACATCATCGAGACGGTCGGCGAGGAGGCCGCGCTGGTCATAGCCACCCCCGGCGCTGAACCGCCCGCTGCGGGCGGGTACGCGGCCGCGGTCATCCTCGACGCCGAGCGGCTGCTGCTGCGCGCCGACCTGCGCGCCCCCGAGGAGGCCCTGCGCCGCTGGCTGCACGTCGCCGCGCTGGTCCGGCCCGGCGAGGACGGCGGGTCGATCATGATCGTCGGCCCGCTCGATGCCTCTGCTGTCCAGGCGCTGGTCCGCCTCGACCCTGCCGGCCTGGCGGCGCGCGAGCTGGAGGAGCGGCAGTCCGCCGGGTTCCCGCCCGCAGTTCGGCTGGTGGTCGTCGAGGGTGACCGGTCCGGCGTGGACGGGGTCGCCCACCGGCTCACCCTGCCCGCGGAGGTGGCCACCTGGGGGCCGGCGCCCGTGCTGGAGCCGGACGGGTCGCTCGGTGAGACCTGGCGGCTGACCATCCGCGCCCCGCTGCCGGCCGGCGCGGCGACCGTGGCTGCGGTCCGCGCCGCGCAGGCCGAGCGCACCGCCCGCAAGGAGCCCGGTGCGGTCCGGATCCGGGTCGACCCGGCGGCGATCGGGTGAGGCTAGACTCGCCGGGTGCGTCTGGTGTTCGCGGGTACCCCTGAGGTGGCAGTTCCGAGTCTGGATGCCCTGGTCGCCTCCCGGCACCAGGTGGTCGGGGTGGTGACCCGACCCGATGCCAGGCGCGGGCGGGGTCACGGGCTGGCTCCCAGCCCGGTCGGGGCCCGGGCCGAGGAGCTCGGCATCCCCGCGCTGAAGACGTCCCACCCGCGCGACGCCGACTTCCTCGCCGCGCTGCGCGCCCTGGAACCGGACTGTTGCCCCGTGGTGGCGTACGGCGCCCTGCTGCCCGACGAGGCACTGGCCGTGCCGCCGCACGGGTGGATCAACCTGCATTTCTCCCTGCTGCCCGCCTACCGCGGCGCGGCGCCGGTGCAGGCGGCGATCTGGAATGGGGAGGCCGACACCGGCGCCTGCACCTTCCGGATCGTCGCCGCGCTGGACGCCGGTCCCATCTGTGCCTCGTTGCGCACGCCGATCGGACCCCGGGAGACCTCCGGCCAACTGCTCGACCGGCTCGCCGTCGAGGGCGCGCGACTGCTCGTCGACACCATCGACGCGATCGAGGACGGCACGGCACAGTTCCGCCCGCAGGCGCCGGGCGGGTCGTACGCCGGCAAGATCGGCGTCGACGACGCCCGGGTCGACTGGACCCTCGATGCCGACACCATCGACCGGAGGATCCGCGCCTGCACCCCGGCGCCGGGAGCCTGGACCACACTGGCCGGGCAGCGATTCCGGCTGCTGGAGGTCGAACCCGACGACCGTCCGGCGACCGCGCCAGGCCTGATTCGGGTCGACCGGGGCAGCGTGCACGTGGATACCGGCCGGGGGCAGCTGCGGCTGATCCGGGTGCAGCCGGCCGGCAAGCGGGCGATGGCCGCGCTGGACTGGGCGCGGGGGCGGCACGCCGACCAGGTGAGGTTCGACGGGTGAGGATCGACGGGTGAGCCGGGGCAAGGGCCGCACCGATCGGGCCCGACGCACCGCCTTCGACGCGCTGCGGGCGGTGCACGCCGACGGGGCGTACGCGAACCTGGCGCTGGCCGACCTGCTCGATCGGCGCAGGCTGCCCGCACGGGATGCCGCGCTGGCCACCGAACTCGTGGCCGGAACCTGCCGGATGGAGGGAACCTACGACGCGATCATCGCCCGCGCGGCCGGGCGTCCGACGGACAGCCTGCAGCCCGCGGTGGTCGATCTGCTGCGGTTGGGCGCTCACCAGGTCCTGGCGATGCGGATCCCCACCCGAGCCGCCGTCGACGCGACCGTGGACCTGGCCCGCGCCACCGTCGGCGAGCGGGTCACCGGTCTGGTCAACGCCGTGCTGCGCAAGGTCGCGGCGCGTTCCCTGGACGGGTGGCTCGACACACTCGCCGAGGGGCTGACCGGAGTCGCGGCGTTGGCGGTGCGGACCCACCATCCGGCCTGGATCGCGCAGGCATGGGTGGACGTGCTCGGTCCCGGCGAGGCCGCTGTCGCGCTGGCGGCCGACAACGTCGCTCCTCGGCCGACGCTGGCGGTGCGGCCGGGGCTGGCTGAGGTCGCCGAACTGGTCGAGGCCGGTGCTGTCCCCACGCCGCTGTCGCCGTACGGGGCGGTGCTGGACGGCAATCCGGGCGCGGTCGCCGCGGTCCGCGAGGGGCGGGCCGGCGTGCAGGACGAGGGTTCGCAGTTGGTGGCAGCTGCGCTGGCCCGGGTGTCGGGGCCGGCCGGTCCCTGGCTGGACACCTGTGCCGGCCCCGGCGGCAAGTCCGCGTTGCTGGCCGGTCTGGCGCGGCAGGCGGGGACGTGGTTGCTGGCGTCCGAGGTCGCGCCGCACCGGGCCGAACTGGTTTCCCGGGCCGTGCGGGCGTACGTCCCGCCGGTGCCGGTGGTGTGCGCCGACGGGACCCGGCCCGCGTGGCGGCGGGCGTTCGCGCGGGTGATGGTCGACGCGCCGTGCACGGGGCTGGGTGCGCTGCGGCGCCGCCCGGAGGCACGCTGGCGCCACCGCGCCGAGGACGTGCCGATCCTGGCCCGGCTGCAGCGGGAGTTGTTGACCGCGGCGATCGGCGCGACTCTGCCCGGCGGCGTGGTGGCGTACGTCACCTGTTCGCCGCACCCGGCCGAGACCGTCGACGTGGTCGCCGATGTCGTCGCCGCGTCGGACGTGGAGGTTCTCGACGCTCCCGCGGTCGTGGGCGCGATCGACTGCGCCCGCCCCGATCCGTGGGGTGGACGACGGGTGGTGCAGTTGTGGCCGCACCGGCACGGGACCGATGCGATGTTCCTGGCGCTGCTACGGGTGGGCTGATCGGATGCGGTGGTGGGCGACGATCTCCACCATGCTGTCGTTCGGTCCCCAGGCGGTGGCGCCGCGGTTGGTCACCGAATAGGTCCCGCCCAGTGGCGTCTGCCAGATCCACAGGCCCGGAACCGGCTGTTCGACCCGGAAACCGCCGTGGGTTCGGGCCCGGTGCACCGTGCGACCCAGCGGGCCGAGGTTGTCGGGGCGGGTCTGGCCCCGGCGGCCGGGCCGGAAGGGCCGGGTGTGGTCGAGGTCGAGGCGGCGGGACCGGCGGGTGGACCAGGGGAAAACCTCGTAGGGCTGGGCGCAGGTGAGCCGCTCCCGCATCGCCGCCGGCACCTCGTAGGCGTCGGTCGCCGTGGAGTCGCGGGTGTCGAGCACCTGGGTGACGCGGACCCGGCTGGTGCCGAGCAGCTCGGGCAGCCGCTCGACGAGGACGGCCGGGCCGTCCTCGACCCGGGCGACGTCGTGGGGGTCCAGGGCATCCAGGTGGGCGTGCACATACAGCCGCACCGGCGGGATCAGCCGGTCGGGGTCGATCCCGTCCAGGGCGCGGGCGATCGTGGCCTCCTCGGTGGTGGCCTCCGACGCGCCGGCCAGCACCAGGACCGCCCGTGCCGGGGACGCGAGGATGCCGAGGGCGCGGGCGTTCCGCTCCCCTGCCGGACTCCCGTCGCCGCGCGCCTCGAGCACGCCGGACAGCCGCTCGACCATCGCCTTGACGTGCACCGCGTCGGCGGTGTTGAGCCGGGCGAACAGGGAGCGGGTGCCCGAGTCGTCGGGCCGGCCCAACCGGACGCAGCGTTCCCGGCGGGCCGCATCCTCGCGGGCCCGGTGTCCGACGGGGTCGGCGCGGACGATCTCGGCCTCCGCCAGTGCGACGGCACGCCCGAAGCCCAGCCCCTCCAGGCGCCCGGCGAGCGCGTCGTCGACGCCTCGGGCGCCGTCGCGGCTCAGGTGGGCGGCTCCGCACAGGGCAGCGATCCGGCGGCCCAGCGCGACCGGGATCCGGCAGTCGAGGACCGCCCGCCACAACTGCGGCAACCGGTGGCGCAGGTCGAGCACGTCGGCGATGAGGCGCCGCGCCGCGAAGGGTGTGGTGCCCAGGACGGGGCCGAGCTCGAGGTGGAGGAACTCGGGGATCCTCGGGGTGCCGTCCCCGCCGCCGGGCACCATCTCGGTGCGGCCGGGCAGGCCCTGCTGCGGGGGCGGCGGTGGTGCCGTGTCACACAGGTGGGCGACGAGCAGCAGCTCCTGCGCCTCCAGGCTCGCCCGCAGCCGGTGCATGCGGCCGATCTCGGCGCAGGTGGCGGACGCATCGGACGGCAGCGCGGACGGGCGGTCGCCGGGGGGTGGGTCCTCCGGCGGTGGGTCGATCATCGGGGTTCGCATGACGTCCACCCTAGGGACCCCGACCGACACTTTTTCGAACGCCCGTACGTGTCCGGGGTGGGTCAGGCGGGGGCCGCGGAACCCGCCCGAGCAGCGAGCAGAGCCGTGCAGATGTGGTCGCCGACGATGTCCTTGGTGCCGGACGGTTCGGCGACGATCCCGTCCCGATCGACGATCACCACCGTGTTGTCGGCGGCGCCGAAGACCCGTCCCCCGCTGACGTCGTTGCAGACCAGCAGGTCCGCCCCCTTGCGCGCCAACTTTGCCCGTCCCAGTGCCACCAACTCGTCACGCGAGCCGGCGGTCTCGGCGGCGAACCCCACGATCGTCTGGCCGGGCTGCCGGTGCCGACCGAGTGAGGCGAGCACGTCGGTGGTCTGTACCAGGGAGAGTTCCAGGCCGTCGGAACCGTCCTTCTTGACCTTGTGGGCGGCGGCGTGCGGCACGGTGAAGTCGGCCGGCGCGGCGGCCATCACGACGATGTCGGCGCGGGCGGCCTGCTGGGCCATCACCGCCGACAGGTCGCCGGTGCTCGACACCCGATGGACGGGTACGGAGGCCGGGGCCGGGTGGTCCATGTGAGCGGCGACCAGCGTGACGTCGGCGCCGCGCAGCCGAGCGGCGCGGGCGACCCCGATCCCCATCAGGCCCGAGGAGGCGTTCCCGATGAAGCGGACCGGATCGATCGGTTCGCGGGTCCCGCCGGCGGACACGACCACCCGCAGGCCCGCCATGTCCTGGGTGGCGGCCGAGATCGCCACGCGCGGCTCGTCGAGGACCATCGCCGCGACGGCCCGGATGTCGACCGGGTCGGGCAGTCGGCCGGGTCCGCTGTCGGGGCCGGTGAGTCGGCCCGAGTCCGGATCGACGACGACCACGCCACGTTCGCGCAGGGTGGCCACGTTCGCCCGGGTGGCGGCGTGTCGCCACATCTCGGTGTGCATCGCCGGGAACATCACCACCGGACAGTGGGCCGTCAGCAGGACGCTGGTGAGCAGGTCGTCGGCGCGCCCGCCGGCGGCGCGGGCGAGCAGGTCGGCCGTCGCAGGGGCGACCACGACGAGATCGGCGGTCTGGCCGATGCGGACGTGGGCGACCTCGGAGGTGGCATCCCACACCTCGGTGCTCACGGGATGCCCGGACAGGGCCTCCCAGGTCGTCGCGCCGACGAACCGCAGCGCGTTCGCGGTGGGCACCGCGCGGACGTCGTGGCCCGCGTCCCTCAGCCGGCGGAGGACCTCACAGGCCTTGTAGGCGGCGATCCCTCCGGCGACGCCGAGGACGACACGGGCCATGTCCGGCGGTCAGGCGTCGGGGTTCGCGGGCGACTCGGGGGCGGGGCCGGACTCGTCACCCGTCTCGAGGCTGTCGCCGAAGTCGTACGGGTTGAAGTCACCGGCGAGGAAGTCGTCGCCGAAGGCGGCCTGCTGGGCAGCGGCCTCGGCCTCGGGATCGATCTCGGTGAACTCCAGCAGACCCTCGTTGATCTCGCGCAACGCGATGGAGAGCGGCTTCTCCTGGATCTGGGTCTCGACCAGGGGGCCGACGTTCTCCAGCAGCCCCCCGCCGAGCTGCGCGTAGTACGCGTTGATCTGGCGGGCCCGCTTGGCCGCGAACAGCACCAGGCGGTACTTGGAGTCGACCCGGGTCAGCAACTCGTCGATCGGCGGATTGGTGATGCCCGGAGGGGTGGATTCGTTCGTCAAGATCAGCCTTCTGCCATCTCGGGGGGTGACACCCGTCGGTGTCACAGACTCAACAATGCTACCAGCTCATCGACCGTGGTCGCGATGTCGTCGTTGACGACCACGGCGTCGAACTCGCTGCGGGCCGCCATCTCCTCGCGCGCAGTGCGCAGCCGGCGCTCCTGCTGGGCGGGGGTCTCGGTGCCCCGGCCACGCAGGCGGCGGACGAGTTCGGCCCGGCTCGGCGGGGCGAGGAAGACGAAGTACGCGTGCGGACAGGTATGACGCACCTGCCGGGCCCCGGCAAGGTCGATCTCCAGGATGACCGTCCGTCCGGCGGCGACGGCCTCCTCGACCGGACCGCGCGGGGTGCCGTAGCGGGCCGACCCGTGCACCTCGGCCCACTCCAGCAGGCCGTCCGAGGCGATCAACTCGTCGAAGGTGCGGTCGTCCACGAACCGGTAATGAACCCCGTCGATCTCGCCCGGACGGGGTGGACGGGTGGTCACCGACACAGATATGTATGTCTCGGGGTGCACAGCGTGCAATCGCGCGACCACGGTTCCCTTGCCCACCGCAGTGGGTCCGGACACGACAACGACTCGGCCGGGACCTGAGGTCACGAAAACTCCTTCTTGAGCGCGGAGATCTGGTGTCGACCCAGACCGCGCAACCTCCTCCCCGGAGCGATCTCGAAACGTTCCATGAGTGTCTCGGCGCGTTTGGGGCCGACCCGCGGAACGGCCTTCAGCAGGTCGACCACACGGATATGGGCGATGATATCGTCCCCGGCCGCCCGATCGAGGACATCGGACACGGACAGTTGCCCCGTACGGACCGCGGCCTTGACGGCCGCGCGTCGCCGACGTGCCTCGGACGCGGCGGCGCGGGCCGCCTGCAACTGTTCCTCACTCAACGGTGGGATCGGCACCGTGGTGGCCCCCTTCTCAGTTCGCGTCCCGGCCGGGCGGGGATACCTTAGCTCACAGATATGACATGGCTGCGGGCCGCCTCCCGCAGACGCTGTGGATTCGGCCCTACTCCCATCACACCACGACTTGTGGTCGGGAGCACATTCCCTAGTGAGGTGCCGAATATCGCGGGCAGATCGGTGATCTTGCCGCCTTGGGCGCCGATTCCCGGGGCCAGGATGGAACCGGTGAAGCCGGACAGGTCGATCCCGGTGTCGGTTCGGGTCGCGCCGACGACCAGTCCCACCGCTCCCCCGACGCGTTCGTTGTCGGCCCGGGCGGAGTCGACGATCGCCTGTGCCACCGGACGCCCGCCGGGGGTCCGGGCCAGTTGGACCGGATCACCCTCCGGGTTGGAGGTGCGCGCCAGCACATACACGCCCCGGCCGGCCGCGGCCGCGGCATCGATGGCCGGGGCGAGTGATCCGTAGCCCAGGTACGGGCTCACCGTGATCGCGTCGGCCACCAGGGGGGAACCGTCGGCCAGGTATGCCCGCGCGTAGCCGGCCATCGTCGAGCCGATGTCGCCGCGCTTGACGTCGAGGATCGAGAGGGCCCCGGCGGCGGCGATGTCGGCGAGAGTGCGCTCCAGGACCGAGATCCCGGCCGATCCGTACTCCTCGAACAGGGCCGACTGCGGCTTGAACACCGCGACCTCCGCCCCCAGCGTCTCGACCATGCTGCGGGCGCAGGTCTCCAGGCCCGCCACCGAGACGGGCAGTTCCCAACGTTGCAGCATCGCGGGGTGCGGGTCGATACCGACACACAGCCGGCCGCGGGCGGTGGTTACGGCCACCAGCCGGGTGGCGTACGGGGCACGGGTCATCGGGGGCTCCTGTTGATGTCGCGGATCAGGGCGGGGCCGGCCCAGATGAAGCCGGTGAGAATCTGCACCAGGGACGCGCCTGCGTCCAGCATCGCGGCCGCGTCGTCGGCCGACATGATCCCGCCGACCCCGATCACCGGCAGGTCGGTGTGGGCGGAGACGTACGAGACGACCTCGCGGGCGCGGGCGGTCAGCGGCGCCCCGGACAGCCCGCCGGGCTGCGCGGCGAGACGGGCATCGGCGGGATCGAGCCCGTCCCGGCCCAGGGTGGTGTTGGTGGCGATGATCCCGGCCGCCCCCGCATCGGTCGCGGCGGCCAGCGCGGCGTCCAGCCCCGCGGGATCGAGATCGGGGGCGAGCTTGACGAAGATCGGCACCGGCCCGAGCACGGACTGCGGGGACGCCTCGGCCAACGCGGCGGCCTCGGCGACGAGGATGCGCAGCAGCCTCTCCAGCGGGTCGGCGTCCTGCAGGGTCCGCAGGCCGGGCGTGTTCGGGCTGGAGACGTTGACGGCCAGATAGTCGGCCAGCCCGGCGAGCCGACGCAGTGACGCCAGATAGTCGTCGGTGGCCTCGGCCAGCGGGACCCGTTTGGTCTTGCCGATCGACACGCCGACGGGGATCCCGGCGGCACCGTTGCCGCGGCGGACCCCGGCGAGCTCCAGGCGGGCGGCCAGCGCCTCGGAGCCCGCGTTGTTGAAGCCCATCCGGTTGATCACCGCGTGGGAGGCCTTCAGCCGGTACATCCGCGGCTTCGGGTTGCCCGGCTGGGGCTGGCCGGTGACGGTGCCGAACTCGGCGTGGGAGAAACCGAGGGCGGCCCAGGACCGCAGCGCCCGGGCATCCTTGTCCATCCCGGCGGCCAACCCGACCCGACCCGGGAAGCGGATCCCGGCCACCTGGACCGGTGTGCCCCGGCTGCCGAACACGGCCCGCAACACGGCCCGGCGGGCCGGTGTGCAGCCCCACCAGGCGAGCCAGTCCAGGGTCGTCTCATGGGCGATCTCGGGGTCGCCTCCGCCGAGGCGGAACAGCAGCGGGCGGCCCAGCGCCGGGTAGAGCCGGTCGATCACGCCGGACTCCCGGCGTACGCTCCCGACCGGGCATATTTCTGGATCAGTTCCTCGGTGATGGCCTCCCACTCCTGCAGGGAGCGGACGGTGATCCCACCGGCGCGCATCGCCTCGATCCCCAGGACGGCGGCGGACAGGCCGGCCGAGGTCGTCACGGACGGGACGTTGTGCAGCACGGCCGCGGTACGGATCTCCCAGCCGTCCTTGCGCATCCGGTCGCCGGCCTGCACCGACCCGTCGGGGGTGTTGAAGATGAGGTCGATCCGGCCGGCATTGATCAGGTCACCGACGGTCGGCTCGCCGTGGGGGCCGCGGCCCTGGTGGTTCTTGCGGACGGAGGTCACCTCCACCCCGTGGCGGCGCAACACCGACGCGGTCCCCTCGGTGGCGTAGATGGCGAAGCCCATGTCGGCCAGGTGCTTGACCGGGAAGACCATCGTGCGCTTGTCCCGGTTGGCGACGGACACGAAGACCGCTCCCGAGGTCGGCAGCGCTCCGTACGCCCCGACCTGGCCCTTGGCGAAGGCGGTGCCGAAGTCGTCGTCCAGGCCCATCACCTCCCCCGTCGAGCGCATCTCGGGTCCCAGGATCGTGTCGACGAAGGTGCCCGCCGCGGTCCGGAACCGGTTGAAGGGCAGCACGGCCTCCTTCAGCGCGATCGGCAGCCCGGGCACGATCGCTGCGCCGTCGCAGCCGGACCGCAACATCCCGGAGGCGCGCAGGTCGGCGATCGAGGCGCCGAGCATGATCCGGGCGGCGGCCTTGGCGAGCTGGGTGCCGGTCGCCTTGGACACGAACGGGACGGTCCGCGAGGCGCGCGGATTGGCCTCCAACACGTACAGGGTCGAGCCGCGCAGCGCGAACTGGATGTTGATCAGGCCGCGGACGCCCACGCCGGCGGCGATCGCCTCGGTGGAGGTACGGATCTCGTCGAGCACCTCCTCGCCCAGGGTGGCCGGTGGCAGCGAACAGGCCGAGTCGCCCGAGTGCACCCCGGCGGCCTCGATGTGTTCCATCACGCCCCCGAGGTAGAGCTCGGTGCCGTCGTAGAGCGCGTCCACGTCGATCTCGGTCGCGTCGTCGAGGAACCGGTCGATGAGCACGGGGTGCTGCGGCGAGATCGCCGCGGCCCGCCCGATGTAGGCGTGCAGCGCGTCGCGGTTGTCGACGATCTCCATGCCACGGCCACCCAACACGTACGAGGGGCGGACCATCACCGGGTAGCCGATCTCGTCGGCGACCTTGGCCGCCTCCTCGAAGGAGTAGGCGGTGCCGTACGTCGGCGCCCGCAGCCCGGCCTCGTCCAGCACCGCGCCGAATGCGCCCCTCTCCTCGGCCAGGTCGATGGCCTCCGGGCTGGTGCCCACGATCGGCACCTTGGCCGCCTTCAGCGCCGCGGCGAGCTTCAGCGGGGTCTGGCCGCCGAGTTGGACGATGACCCCGGCGACCGGCCCGGCGGCAGCCTCGGCGTGGTAGACCTCCAGCACGTCCTCCAGGGTCAGCGGCTCGAAGTACAGCCGGTCTGAGGTGTCGTAGTCGGTGGAGACCGTCTCCGGGTTGCAGTTGAGCATGATCGTGTCGTACCCCGCCTCGCGCAGGGTCATCGACGCGTGCACGCACGAGTAGTCGAACTCGATGCCCTGCCCGATCCGGTTGGGGCCGGATCCGAGGATGATCACCGCGGGCTTCTCCCGGGGGGCGACCTCGGTCTCGGATCCCTCCAGCTCGTAGGTGGAGTAGTGGTACGGCGTCCGGGCGGCGAACTCGGCGGCGCAGGTGTCGACCGTCTTGTAGGCCGGCCGGATGCCCAGGGCGGACCGGACCCCGGTGACGACGTCGGTGCGCAGCCCGCGGATCGCGCCGATCTGTTCGTCGGACAAGCCGTGGTGCTTGGCCAGTCGGATCAGCCCAGGGGTGAGGGTGTCGGCGGTGCGGAGCTGCTGGCCGATCTCGGTGAGCAGCACCAGTTGGTCGATGAACCACGGGTCGATCTTCGTCGCCTCGAAGACTTGCTCGGGGGTGGCGCCGGCGCGCAGTGCCAGGAAGACGTCGTTGATCCGTCCGTCGTGGGGGCGGGCGGCGCGGGTGAGCAGGTCGTCGACCGAGTCCGCGATCGGGGAGGCGAAGTCCAGCGGGGCCTTGGGGTCCTCCAGGGAGCGCAGCGCCTTGCCCAGGGCCTCGGTGAAGTTGCGCCCCAGCGCCATCACCTCACCGACCGCCTTCATGTGGGTGGTCAGCGTGTCATCGGCGGCGGGGAACTTCTCGAAGGCGAACCGCGGCACCTTGACGACGATGTAGTCCAGGGTCGGCTCGAAGGAGGCCGGGGTCTCGGCGGTGATGTCGTTGGGAATCTCGTCGAGGGTGTAGCCGACGGCGACCTTCGCGGCGATCTTGGCGATCGGGAAGCCGGTCGCCTTGGACGCCAGCGCCGAGGAGCGCGACACCCGCGGGTTCATCTCGATGACGACCATCCGCCCGTCGGCCGGGTTGATGGCGAACTGGATGTTGCAGCCGCCGGTGTCGACCCCGACCGCGCGGATGATGGCGATCCCGACGTCGCGCATGTGCTGGTACTCGCGGTCGGTCAGGGTCAGCGCCGGGGCGACCGTGATCGAGTCGCCGGTGTGCACGCCGACCGGGTCGAGGTTCTCGATGGAGCAGACGACGACGACGTTGTCGGCGTGGTCGCGCATCACCTCCAGCTCGTACTCCTTCCACCCGCTGATCGACTCCTCGATCAGCACCTCGGTGGTCGGGCTGGCGTCCAGGCCGGCGCCGGCGATCCGGCGCAGGTCGTCGGGGGTGTACGCGAATCCGGAGCCGAGCCCGCCCATGGTGAAGCTCGGCCGCACCACCACCGGATAGGACAGCGCCTCGGCGGCGGCCAGACACTCGGCCATCGTGTGGCAGATCCGCGACCGTGCCACCTCGGCCTTGCGGCCGGGCACGTCGAGGGCCTCGACGATCTCCTTGAACTGCTCGCGGTCCTCACCACGCTGGATCGCCTCGATGGAGGCGCCGATGAGCTCGACCCCGTACCTCTCCAGCACCCCGCCGCGGTAGAGCGCGACGGCCGTGTTCAGCGCGGTCTGCCCGCCCAGCGTCGGCAACAGCGCGTCGGGACGCTCCTTGGCGATCACCTTCTCGACGAAGTCGGGGGTGATCGGCTCCAGATAGGTCGCATCGGCGAACTCGGGGTCGGTCATGATCGTCGCCGGGTTGGAGTTCACCAGGATGACCCGGTAGCCCTCCTCGCGCAGCACCCGGCAGGCCTGCGTGCCCGAGTAGTCGAACTCGCACGCCTGGCCGATGACGATCGGTCCCGACCCGATCACCAGGATCGAGGAGATGTCCGTACGCCGTCCCATCTCAGCCCTCCATCAGATCGACGAACCGGTCGAACAGGTAGCCGGCGTCGTGCGGGCCGGCGGCCGCCTCCGGGTGGTACTGCACCGAGAAGGCCCTCAGCCGTCCGGTCTCGTCGCGCAGCTCCAGCCCCTCGACCACGTCGTCGTTGAGATTGATGTGGCTCACCTTCGCCAAGCCGTACGGGGTGGCGACCGCCTCCCGCGGGGCGTCGACGGCGAACCCGTGGTTGTGCGCGGTGATCTCGACCTTTCCCGTGGACAGGTCCATCACCGGCTGGTTGATACCGCGGTGGCCGTACTTCAGCTTGTACGTGTCGAAGCCCAAGGCCCGGCCGAAGATCTGGTTGCCCAGGCAGATCCCGAAGAACGGGATCCGTTCGGCGAGCACCCGGCGCAGCAGCTCGACCTGGGCGTCGGCCGTGGCCGGATCCCCCGGCCCGTTGGAGTAGAACACCCCGTCCGGGGCCAGGTCGAGCACCTGCGCGAGGTCGGCATCGGCGGGCAGGACGACGGTCCTCACCCCCCGCTCGGCCAGCCGGTAGGGCGTCATCGACTTGATGCCCAGGTCGAGCGCCGCGACGGTGAGGCGGTGATCCCCGGCGGGGTCGACGACGTAGGGGACGGTGGCGGCGACCTCGTCGATGAGATTCGACCCGGCCATCGGCGGCACCTGGCGGACCCGGGCGAGCAGTTGGTCGGGGTCGGTCTCGACCGTGGAGATCGCCACCCGCATCGAGCCGCGTTCGCGCAGGTGGCGGGTCAGCGCGCGGGTGTCGATGCCGGTGATGCCGACGACGCCCTGGGCCGCCATCTCCTCGGGCAGGCTGCGGCGGGCGCGCCAGTTGGACGGGACCCGGGCGAGGTCGCGGACCACCAGCCCGGCGACCCAGATCCGGGAGGACTCGTCGTCCTCGTCGTTCCACCCGGTGATGCCGATGTGGGGGGCGGTAGCGACGACGATCTGGCGGTCGTAGGAGGGATCGGTGAGGGTCTCCTGGTAGCCGGTCATCCCGGTGGTGAAGACGGCCTCGCCGAAGGTCTCGCCGTCGGCGCCGAAGGAGGTGCCGACGAAATGCCGGCCGTCCTCCAGGACGAGCAGTGCACCGGACATGGGAGGACGGTCCTTTCGTGGATCAGTCGAGGCTGACGTTGTTGAGTACACCGGCCACGAAGGTCGGCGATTCGTCGGTGGAGAGCTCCTCCGCCAGGGCGACCGCCTCGGTGATGGCGATCGGGCGGGGCAGGTCGAGGTAGGCCATCTCGGTCACCGCGATGCGGCAGGCGGTGCGATCCACCCCCGGCATCCGGTCCAGCGACCAGTCCTCGTCGAGCGTCGCGGCGATCCGCCGATCCACCTCATCGGCGTGGGCGGCGTAGGCACGCACGATGTCGGCGGTGTAGGAGCGGACCGGCGGCTCGGCGGCGTCGGTACGTTCGGCGAGGGTGACCAGCCACGGCCGATCCCGGATCTCGGACTCGAAGAGGATGTCGAGGGCCCGCTTGCGGGCCTTGTGGCGCGTCGACGACGGATAACGCGGGTGGGTGGCGGTCACAGCCGGCCGAGATACTCGCCGGTGCGGGTGTCCACCTTGACCCGGTCACCGGTGTTGAGGAACAGCGGGACCTGGATCTGCCGGCCGGTCTGCAGCGTCGCCGGCTTGGTGCCACCGGTGGAACGATCGCCCTGAAGGCCGGGCTCGGTGTAGGTGATCTCCAGCTCGACCGAGGCGGGCAACTCGATGTAGAGCGGCGTGCCCTCGTGGATCGCGACGGTCGCGGTGTTCTCCTCCAGGAGGAAGTCCTTGGCGTCGCCGACGACCTCGGGGGGCAGCTCGAGCTGCTCGAAGCTGGTGGTGTCCATGAAGACGTAGTTCGTGCCGTCGTTGTAGAGGTACTGCATGTCGCGGCGGTCGACGACGGCGGTGTCGACCTTCGTGTCGGAGTTGAAGGTCTTGTCGACGATCTTGCCGGTCATGATGTTCTTGATCTTGGTCCGCACGACGGTGTTGCCCTTGCCCGGCTTGTGATGCTGGAACCACAGGACCTGCCACAGCTGTCCGTCCAGGTCGAGGATCATGCCGTTCTTGATGTCGTTGGTGGAAGCCACGCTTCTGCCTTTCGCCGCCGTGCACGCCGTCTTCATCGGCCCGGTCGGCCGACCGTCGCAACAGTCTAGTCGGGCGGTCCCACATTCGACGAAATCGGCTGGGATGCGGGCAGCTCCGCACGTAGGGTCGAGATCCCCGGGCGATTTGACGCCCGGACGTCGGGGAGAAACGGGAGGAGGAACCATGTCCGAGAGCAGGGTCGACCTCGTCTTCGACGGTCGATGCGGCTTCTGCACCCGCTCGGTCGACTGGCTTCGACGGCTCGACCGAGCAGGTCGCGTCCGGTTCCACCCGTACCAGCAGGCCGGAGTGTTGACGCGGTTCGGGTTGACAGAGGACGAGGCCGGGTCCGCCGCGTGGGCGTTCGCCGGAGGTCGCCGGGCCGGCGGCGCCGGGGCGGTCAACCTCGCGCTCGACGCCGCACTCGGCACCACCCTGTTCTCCGCGGTCTATCACCTGCCGGGGATCCGGTGGGGGCAGGATCGGGCCTATCGGTGGGTCGCCGGGCATCGCCACCTGTTGCCCGGCACGACACCTTGGTGCAGGAGGTATCCCGACGAGTGCGGTTCACCTCATCGGAGGTGATGGACCAGGATCGTCGAGGCGGGTGCCGTCGCGGGTCCTGACGGTCCCTCCGGGGCGAGCGGAGTCGATCGGTCGGGCGTCCTGCGGCGGATGGTCGAGGGGGGCGAGGTCCGCCGGCGGGCCCTTCACCGGAGAGATCTTGGTTCGCTGGGTCCGATTTTCTGGTCAGACCAGAGAATCGGGCCCAGCGACCCGATTCCGCTCGGGTGAGACGGCACATCCCTTGCCCCGCTCCCCCCGAACCTCCGCCACCCGACCCCCGGGCACGCCCGCCCGACCCGAGATGTCGGCGTCGGCGGGGCCGAGGTCGACAAACCCGGTACGTCAACCGGCCTGGCGGGCGATGACGTCCCCCCATTGTGGACTGGGTACCGGGTTTGTCGACCGGCCACTCGACAAACCCGGTAGCCAGTCCACGATCCCGGTACCCGATCGGCCCCGAACCTCCACTGACACCCCGGGTTCCTCGACCGGCACTCCCGGCGACCCAGACGACCCGCCCGCCGGACCCCCGAGCGCCGAGGGGTGATGAGAACCGACCGTCCCACAGTCGTGTGACAACACACCTTGCCGCCGTGACCATCCCGGGGGGATGAGACGAAACTCCGGCATCGTCACCGAGAAACCGCCAGCATGCTGACCACGTCCACCCCGGGCCGGGCTGGCACTACGGTGGTCCCATGAATCGGCCCCTGGTCCAGCGGATGCGCAGCTTCGGCACGACGATCTTCGCCGAGATGTCGGCCCTGGCGAATCGGACCGGGGCGATCAACCTCGGCCAGGGATTCCCCGACACCGACGGACCGGCCGAGGTGCTGGATGCCGCGGTCGCAGCGATCCGCGCCGGGCACAACCAGTATCCGCCGGGGCGGGGCATCGCTCCTCTGCGTGAGGCGATCGCGGCACACCAGGACGATTGGTACGGGCTGTCGTACGACCCCGGCACCGAGATCCTCGTCACGGCAGGGGCGACCGAGGCCATCGCCGCGACCATCCTGGCGCTGTGCGAGAGCGGCGACGAGGTCGTCGTGCTGGAGCCGACGTACGACTCCTACACCGCCTCCATCGCGCTGGCCCACGCGGTCCCCCGGCCGGTGCGGCTGCGCCATCCCGGGCCCGGCGAGCCGGCGTACCGGTTGGATGCCGGGGATCTGGCCGCTGCGGTGACCGAGCGGACCCGGTTGATCCTGCTCAACACCCCGCACAACCCGACCGGCCACGTGCTCGGCGAGGACGAGCTGGCCGCAGTCGCGCGCGTCGCGGTCGAGCACGACCTGATCGTCGTCACCGACGAGGTCTACGAGCACCTGGTCTTCGACGGGCGGGCTCATCACCCGCTCGCCGCGCTGCCCGGGATGCGGGACCGTACGGTGCTGATCTCCTCGGCGGGCAAGACGTTCTCGGCCACCGGGTGGAAGATCGGGTGGGCCTGCTCGACGCCGGAGCTGATCGACGCGATCACGACGGTGAAGCAGTTCCTCACCTTCGTCAACGGTGCGCCGTTCCAGTGGGCGATCACCACCGGCCTGGGTCTGCCGCGGGAGCGGTTCGTCGAGATCGGCGAGCGGATGCAGACCCGGCGGGACCTCCTCCTGCCGGGTCTGGAGGCCGCCGGGCTGACCGTCCATCCCAGCGAGGGTACGTACTACGTGGTGGTCGACCCGGCGCCCTTGGGGTGGACCGATGCGCGGGAGTTCTGCCGGCGACTGCCCGCGCTCGTCGGTGTGGTGGCGATCCCCAATGCGGTGTTCTACGAGGACCCGGCCGGGGTCGGTTCGTTGGTGCGGTTCGCGTTCTGCAAGCGCCCGGAGGTGCTACGGGAGGCGGCGGAGCGGCTGAGTGGGTTGCCGGCGCGGAGCTGAGGCGACCCGGGCCGGCCCACCAGCGGAACCGATCCCCGGGGCGTCGATCTCTACCTCCGAGGAGCTCGCGAACCTGCAGGGCCTGGTGACGGCGCAACCGTCGCAGCTCCCCCGGGTGCTGATCCCGGCTCTCGCCGCCGCTCGACGCGACCCGCTCGCCGAACTCCGGGTGCCCTGACCGCGATACGATGGCGCGTGCGCCTCTTCCTCGGATGTTTCTTGCCCGACCACGTCAATGCGGCGATCGACGCCGCCTACGACGCGACCTACCGGACGGAGGTCACGGCCTCGGCGGGCAAGGTGAGCTGGACCGACCCGGAGTTGCGTCACCTCACCCTCTGCTTCGTCGGGGAGGCCGAGCCGGGCCCGGTCGCCGAGCGCGCCGCGCAGGTGCTGCGGGGGTTCGGGCCGCGGTCCCTGACCGTCGGCTCCCCCGCGACGATGCTCAATCCGACGGCACTGGTCCTGCCGGTGACCGGCGCCGATGCGGTAGGCACGGCGCTGCGGGCCGCTTTCGCGGGCGTCGGGCCGGCCGCGACCGCGTTCAGCGGGCATGTCACGGTGGGCCGGCTCCGCCGCGGGGTGCAGGTGCCCTTGCCGGAGCGTGAGCTGAGCGTCTCCTGGACCGCCGACGAGGTGACCCTGGTGGCCAGCCACCGCGGGCCGGGGCAGGCGACGTACGAGGTGGTGGAACGGTTTGCGCTGGAGGGGTGAGGCCGGCGGGCGGACGGACCTGGCTTTACCCGGCGAGTCGGTCGAGGCCCACCACGTCGTCGCAGACCCCGATGACCCGGGGGTCATGGCTGGCCACCACCACGCCGGCGCCCGATCGCGCGACATTCTGCAGCAGAGAGACGATGCCAGAAGCCGTGGCGGCATCCAGCGCGGATGTGGGCTCGTCGGCGACGAGAAGCACCGGGCGCCGAACCAGGGCTCTCGCGATGGCCACCCGCTGCTTCTCACCGCCGGACAGGGCCGAGACCGGCATCTCGGGTGCGATGTCCAGGCCGACGGAATCCAGCACCTGCCGGACCCGACGCGCCCGTTCGCGGCGGTTGGGCCGCGGACGGGAGAAAAGCAGAGGTAGCTCGACGTTCTCCGCCACAGTCTCGGTATCGACGAGGCCGTACGCCTGGGCAATCAGGCCGACGAAGTGGCGTCGAAGCCCGGCGACATCCTGCGGTCGGCGGAAGTCGAGCCGTTGGCCGGCCAGCGTCACGAGACCGGCATCGGGGCGCAGCAGCCCGGCCAGGATGTTGAGGAGCGTCGACTTGCCGCACCCGGACGGGCCCCGGATCCCGAGGACCTGCCCAGGGGAAACCGAAACGCTGACCCCCGGGAGAACCGTCCGACAGCCGCGACCGTCGGGATAGGTCTTGACCAGATCCTCCCCCACGACGACCGCCCCACTCATCGGGAGCCGCCATTGTGGGCCGCGGCATAGAGCCGGCGGACGCGGCGGGCTGCGACGGCACCGATGGCTGCTTGACCGAGAAGGGCACCAACGACCAGCAGCGGTCCGCCGGCGAGAGGCCACGGAATTACCGCATCGGTGAGGCGCAACAGGGCGTCCAGGGAGACGAAACCCAGCACCGCCGGGACGGTCAGACTCAGCGCCAAGAGAAGTTGCTGGCGGATCTGCAGGCCGACCTCCTCGGCACCGCACAGCCACTCGACCCGATAGGCACCGACCCGTCGCGCCCACATCACCCGACTCGCAGCAATCGCGAGGGCGGCGGCGGCCAGCAGTATCGCCAGCGGAATCCCGGTCTCGAGCAGTTGTGCGGCGGCCCAGGAACGTTCTGCCGGACCCATCACGCCGGCATAGCCCGTGGCCCAGTAGCTACGGCCGGTGCCGGCTCGGCGTTCAGCGGTCGTCATCTCGACGGTGAGAGACGTGAGGTCGGCCGGGGAGCAGTAGCAGGTGACATTCTCGGCGATATCGGCCACGGTATACGGGAAATGGATCCCGAGATGGTGAGCCGTCCCCGGGTCGAGAACGACCAGCGCGGCATCCTCGGTGTGAGTGAGGCGTCCGCCACCCGACACGAACGTCGCCCGCAGCCTATGGGCGCTGACCTGACGAATCGGTACATCGGCGAGATGGGCATCGTCGACCTCTGGGATCTGCCCGGCGATGCTCCCCCACAGCATCGCTCCCGTGGACATCTCGATCGAGTCAGGGAGAAATGGCGGCCGTATCCCGATCACGGCCACACCATCCTGCACCGTCTCGGGGAATCGCGCCCGATCAGTGGTGAGCGCCTGGAGGGGCACCGAGACGAACAGGCGGGGATCGGCGGCCAGACGATCCCTGAGGACCCGCATGCCGGGTTGGTCCAGGGCCGAACCCTCGGCGCCGCCCGCCTCCACCGAGGCCTGCGGATCGATCACCCGGATGAATCCGAGCGGGTCGCGGGGCGCAACTGCGGACAGCGCTCCCTGGCGGGCCGTAGCCACGAAGAACCACGTCATATACGTGGCGATGGCCGAGGTGGCGAAGGCGACGACGGCGATTCCGGTGACCCAGCTGCGGGCCTGCCGGAGGTCGATCAGGAAGCGCTCAGCATGGGACCACATGTCGGCACCACCGTAGTTCATTGTCGGTCACGAGCAGCATGATCAACCCCCATAGGACGGTTGCCGTACCGGTCGCCAGCGCCACCTGCGTAGCCAGGGTCAGCGTAGACGCCAGCAGGAGCCTGTGCAACCCGAGGAGGACGGCGGCGGACACGGCAACTCCGGCGGCGACGCCGGCCACGACCGCGGGGGCGAGACGGATCAGGACCAACCGCCGAAGTTCCGGTCGGGTCGCGCCCCAGCCGGCCGTGACCAGGAGGCGGTCTCGCACCGAGGACGCGGCGATGCTCGTGACCACAAGCCCGATCGTCGCCAGGACCGTCAGCGAGCCGAGGACGACGACGCCGTACGGGCTGACTGCCAGCCGTCGCCAGGTCGGGGGCGAGCGTGTGGAGACGTCCCACACCGTCATCCCGTCGACTTCCAGCAGCCCGATGAGGTCGTCACGATCGGCCGGGTCGGCCCCGGCGAGGAGGTAATAGCCCGCATCGAACGGGGCGGCCGCCACGTTGACGATCGTCGCCGGATAGACAGCGTCGAAGGCAACCTGCGAGGAGAACGTCCCCACCATCCGAGTATCGGCAGGGAGCGGCGTCACCAAGTCCTGACCCGCGCCTTGTACGGCAGTGGAAACCACAGCCACTCCCGATCCGCCCGGCGTGTCGAAGTAGCCGCGCAGATCGGGGTCAAGCCCTCCGAACCGCCGGCCTGGGTCGAGCAGGGTCACCCGGTGTGACGCACCGGACGCCGTCCATGCGAGTGACAGCCCTCGATCGGCGATGAAGGTTGCCACGTCGGCCGAGAGCCGCACCGGTCCGACGTCGGCACGCTCCGGGCTGCCGGATGACACCGCCAACCGGACGGTCTCGCCTGGATACCCCAGCGACTCGACGGTCCGGCGCGGTGCGGCCTCAGCCTGGCTCAATAGGATGGCGGCCAAGGCAACGACCGTGGCGAAGGCCACAAGACCAACGGCACTCCGCCTGGAATCGATGGCTTGTCCGCTCACAGAACGCCGGGACCGATTCTCGTGGTGCTGATATTGAAGATGGTGCGCGGTGCGTCGGGATCCAGAGTGTCCCAGACACCCTTGCTTACTTCTGGTCCCGCGACCCAACGTGAGCCGGAGGTGCGGGCGTTCGAGCACTGGTTCGGAATGAGACGAGTCCCGCCACGCGAGTACCAGAAGCATACCGAGACTATGCGCTTGCCGGAGTACACGTTGGCCGCTGCCTTGGCGCGCCCTGTGTAGTACAACTGCGCAGTCTCAGTGCTCGTGGCGTAGCTCGAGCCCCACGTGGCCTGGGGAGTGATGAGTCCGGACCCCGACGGCCACTCAATTACGACCGGCTCGCCTCCGGGACGCAACTCGACTTGCTGGATTTCCACGACGACGCCGTCCTCTGGCCCGAAGGTCCTGCCACCAAGGGAGACAGTGCTCCCGATCGCCACTGGAGCACCTACCGCGCTCCCGGCGCCCGAGGTCCACGCCGTCAACAGGAGCAACAGCGCCACTGACCAATACTTCGCGATTCTTCGCATTTTCCCTCCGATCCTCACTCAGGCCTCAGATGTCCTGTCGAACAGGTGAAATTCTCCATCGAGGCGACCGTCTCCGCAGTGTTCGATCCGTGATAGTCGTCGCCGTGATTCCCGCGACGAGAACGACGAGGACCGCTTGACGATCACCAAGAACTCGCCCAAGGGGTCGTCCGACCGTGGTCCTGCAACGTTCTCGTTCGCAGTAGTTCCCCCGAACACCATTCGTTGTTCACATCACTTTAGGGGCTGGACTGTGCAGATCCCGGCCGATCCCCGCGGACCACTAACGAACGTTAGTTTCAACCCGAGGCCCATCCACTGCAGAATGGCGGCCGGCGCAACGAACAGGCCCAGCGAGGCGCCACCGAGGACGGCATAGAGCGACAACAGCGTGGCCGAGACGGCCAGCACGGTGCGCAGGTGTCGCTGAGTGGCCAGGACGGGTGTGATCGAGATGGCAATCGGGACGAGGCCGACGAGAAGCGGCCTGATCCTCGGGACATCCATTGCGCGGCCTCGGATGACGTCCACTGAGGCCGCACCGTCGGAAGTCTCAACCGAGGTGTATACGGGCAGCAGGAGGAAGAGACCCCCACTCACGACGGTCACCAGAGCGCCGACCACACACCACCGGCCCGAGGATGTTTCTGTGAGCAGGGAGCATCCGCCGTCTCGCGGCGGGTCGGAATCCGCTGCCATGGCCACCAGCCTGGCAGTCCCGGGTTGATCCGGTACGGACTTCCGGCCCACCACTGGTGGAGCGGTTCGCCCGAAGGAAACTGTTCGATGTCGAACACCTTTACGCGGGCGAAACCGACGGTCGAACCCCGCGGGCGAAGTGACCGGCCGCCCCCCTCAGGCGCAGGTGGCCGCGTAGGCCTCCGCCAGCAGGGCCTCGTCGATGCCGGAGACGAGCGCCGGACGGGCCGGCCCCTGGAGCACCACCAGTCGCAGCTTGGTGCCACGGTTCTTCTTGTCCAGCGCCATGGTCTCGCGCAGCTGCGGCCACACGTCCGGGTCGTAGCGAGTGGGCAGGCCGACCGACTCCAACACCTCGCGGTGCCGGTCGGCGAGGTCGTCGTCGATGGTGCCCAGCCGCCGGGCGACCTCGGCGGCGAAGACCATTCCGACGCTGATCGCCTCCCCGTGCCGCCACTGGAAGTGCTCGTGCTGCTCGATCGCATGGCCCAGCGTGTGACCGTAGTTGAGCTGGGCGCGGCCGATGGCCGCACCGGCGTCGGTCTCGCGCAGGTCGCCGCTGACGACCCTCGCCTTGACCGTGATGGCGCGGCGGATGAGTTCGGTCTGCCGGGGGCCGGCGGCCGTCACCGCAGCCACCGTGTCGGAGGTGACCAGGTCGAGGATCGGGGGGTCGGCGATGAACCCGCACTTGATCACCTCGGCCAGCCCGGAGCGGATCTCACCGATGTCGAGGGTGGTGAGTTCGGCGGGGTCGCACAGCACGCCGATCGGTTCGTGGAAAGCGCCGACGAGGTTCTTGCCGGCCGAGATGTTGATTCCGGTCTTGCCGCCGACCGCGGCGTCCACCATCGCCAGGACGGTGGTCGGCACGGTCACGAACCGCACGCCGCGCAGCCAGGTCGCCGCAACGAATCCGGCGAGGTCGGTCGTCGACCCGCCGCCGTACCCGACGATCACGTCGCTGCGGGTGAGCCCGATCGAGGCGAGCTCGTCCCAGCAGTCCGACAGGGTGCTGACGGACTTGGCCTCCTCGCCGTCGGGGACCTCCAGCAGGTAGGTGCGGTTCGGCAGCGAATCGGCCAGCCGGGTGGCCCGCTCGGCGAGGACCGGCGGGTGGATGATCGCCACCCGGGTCACCCCGGCCAGCAGGTCGTCCAGGTCGCCGAGGACGCCAGGCCCGACCCGTACGTTGTAGGACTGCTCGGCGTCGACGGGGATGAGGTCAACGCTGTTCGTGCTCATCGGCAGGTCCGTCCTCCCGGGAGGGGGTGAGTCCGAGTGCTGCCAGGACGGCGGCAACCACCTGGTCGGGGGTGGCGTCGTCGGTGGACACCCGGTGGGTGGCCACCGACTCGTACACCGGCAGCCGCTCGGCCAACAGCTTACGCAACTGGCCGTGCACGTTGCCGAGCAGGAGGGGGCGGGCCACGTCCAGACCGACGCGGTGGGCGGCGTGTTTGGCGCTGACCTCCAACCACACCACGGTGTGCCCGGCCAGGGCCTCGCGGATCGGCTCCGACATCGGCGCCCCCCCGCCCAGGCCGAGCACCACCGGCCGGCCGAGGAACTCCAGGGTCGTGACGAACTCCTGTTCCCGGAAGGCGGGTTCGCCGTCCACGACGAAGATCTCCCGGATGCTGCGCCCGGCACGGGCCTCGATCACCCGGTCGACATCGACGAACTCCCGCCCGATCGCCGCGGCCAGTGCCTCGCCGACGGTCGACTTGCCGGCCCCGGGCGCCCCGATCAGGACGATCGGGCCGGTCATGCCCGACCCGTTCATGCGTCGATCGCCAGCCCGCGAGCGGCCAGATCGGCCAGGTAGGCCCGGTGGTTGCGGCGGGTCTCGGCGAGCGAGTCCCCGCCGAACTTCTCCAGGCACGCGTCTGCCAGCACGAGCGCCACCATCGCCTCGGCGACGACCCCGGCCGCCGGGACTGCACACACGTCGGAACGCTGGTGGTGCGCCGCGGCCGGTTCGCCGGTCGACGTATCGAGGGTTCGCAACGCCCGCGGCACGGTCGCGATCGGCTTCATCGCGGCCCGGACCCGGAGCATCTCACCGGTCGACATGCCGGCCTCGGTACCGCCGGCGTGCTGGGTGGCCCGGTGGATCCCCCCCGGGCCGGGGATGATCTCGTCGTGCGCGGCCGACCCCCGACGGCGGGCCAGGTCGAATCCGTCCCCGACCTCCACCCCCTTGATCGCCTGGATGCTCATCAGGGCCGCCGCCAGCCGGGCATCCAGCCGCCGGTCCCACTGGATGTGGGAACCGACCCCGGCCGGCACCCCCCGGGCGATCACCTCGACCACCCCGCCGAGGGTGTCGCCGGCGTCGTGGCAGGCGTCGATCTCGGCGACCATCGCCGCCGAGGTGTCCGGGTCGGCGCAACGGACCGGGTCCGCGTCGATCCGGGCCAGGTCGTCGATCGTCGGGAAGATGCCCTCCGGTGCGCCGATCGTGCCGAGTCCGACGACGTGGGACAGCACGGTGATCCCGTACGCCTGCTCGAGGAAGTTCGCCGCGACCCGGCCCAGCGCCACCCGGGCAGCCGTCTCGCGGGCCGAGGCACGCTCCAGCAGCGGCCGGGCCTCGTCCCAGTCGTACTTCTGCATGCCGGCAAGGTCCGCGTGGCCCGGCCGGGGACGGGTGAGCTTGGCGCCCCGGGCCGATCCCGCCAGTTCGTCGGCGTCGACGGGGTCGGGTGACATGACGGTGGTCCACTTGGGCCACTCGGTGTTGGCGATCTCCACGGCGACCGGGGAGCCGAGCGTCTCCCCGTGACGTACGCCGCCGATCAGGGTCACCCGGTCGGCCTCGAAGCTCATCCGCGCGCCACGCCCGTAGCCGAGCCGCCGGCGGGCCAGGGCCGCCGAGATGTCCCCAGTGGTCACCGCCACGTGGGAGGGGATCCCCTCCAGGATCGCCACCAGCCCCTGTCCGTGGGATTCGCCTGCCGTCAGCCAACGCACCATGCCGGTCACTCTCTCATTGTCCGCGTCGGGCCGCGAGCGCCGCCCGACCGGCAGACATCAGGACGGCCGGGTCGATCCGGCGGCCGGTCATCAGCCGCACCTGTCCGACCGCCTGGTGGACCAGCTGGTCCATCCCGTCCAGCACCCGCACCCCGGCCGCCGTGGCGGCCGCGGCGAGCCGGGTCGGCCACGGGTCGTACAGGATGTCGAAGACGGCCCCGCTGACGGCCGCGATCCGCGCTGCGGTCGCCACGTCGAGGTCGGCCGGCACGGTCGAGACGGTCACGTCCGCCGGCGCCACGACGGGGGCGTCCCAGGTCTGCACCTCCAGCCGCTGCTCCAGCGCGTCGGCGAGCCGGTCGAGCCCGGCGTGGGCGCGGTCGAGGGACCGGGCGACGACGGTGACCCGGCCCACCCCCAACGGGGCCAGCGCGGCCAGGGCCGACCGGGCGGTCGCCCCGCTGCCCAGCACGAGCGCGGTCCCGGCCCGCTCGATCCCGGCGGCGCGCAGCGCGGCGCTCATCCCGCCGACGTCGGTGTTGTCGACCCGGTGCCGACCCGTGGCGTGGTCGAAGAGGAGGGTGTTCGCGGCGCCGACCAGCCGGGCAGTGGGGCTGGGCTCCCCCGCGGCCAGGGCGGCCGCCTTCAGCGGCATGGTCAGGGACAGGCCGACCCATTCCGGCCCGCAGCCGGCCAGGAAGCCGGGCAGCGCGGCCGCGTCGATCTCGTGCGCGTCGTATGCCCAGTCGGTCAGCCCCAGCGCGGCGTATGCCGCCCGGTGCAGCACCGGGGACAGCGAGTGGGCGACCGGCGATCCGAGCACCGCGCACCGATGGGTGGCCGGACTCAGCACAGGCCCTTGTCCTTGTTCGCCTGGCACCAGGCCTGGAACTCGGCGACGTACTGCTGGTGTTCCTCGAACGTGCTGGCGAACTTCGTCTCCCCGGTCTCCAGGTTCACCGCCACGAAGTACAACCAGTCGCCGTCGGCGGGGTGGGCGGCGGCGTCCAGGGCGGCCTTGCCGGGCGCCCCGATCGGGCCGGGCGGCAGACCCTCGTGGAGGTACGTGTTGTAGGGGCTGTCCTTGGCGCGTTCCTGGTCGGTGGTGGTGACCTTGCCGTCCAGGCCGTTGGCGTACTTGACGGTGGTGTCGAGCTGCAGCTTCATGCCCTGGTCGAGCCGGTTGTAGAGGACCCGGGCGACCTTGGGCCGGTCGGCGTCGTTGAAGACCTCCGCCTCGATGATGGAGGCGACGGTGACGAGGTCGGCCGGGGACCGGTCCAGCGTCCTGGCGGCCTTCTCCAGCCCGACCTCGTCGGCGACCTTGGCGTACTGCTTGACCATCGTGGTGAGGATGTCCTTGGCGGTGGCATCGTCCTCGAAGTCGTAGGTGTCGGGGAAGAGGTATCCCTCCAGCCCCTTGGCGTACTTGGGCAGGCCCAGGCCGTCGGGCTTCTCGGCCAGCTTCTCGAAGTCGGCCCGCGGCAGGCCGCTCTGCTCGGCGATCGCGTCGAGTTGCTTCTCCAGGGTCAGGCCCTCCCGCAAGGTGACCCGGCGCTGCACGCGGCTGGCCGGGTCGAGCATGGTGGTCACGGCCTCGGCACCCGGGATGTGGGTGGGTAGCTGGTAGCTGCCGGCCTGGATGCTGGTCGCGTCGGAGTTGGCCTTGGCGGCGCGGACGAAGGCCTTGTCGGATTCGACCACGCCGGCGTCGGCGAGGATCGTGCCGATGTCGGTAAGGGTGGATCCTTCCGGGACCTTGACGGTGACCGGGTCCGCGGCGGTCGACGGCGCGTAGTCGGGGGCGGCCAGCGCGCTGCTCACCCCCCGGATGGCGAACCAGCCGCCCCCGCCGAGGACGACGAGGGCGATCAGCACCGCGAGGACACCCTTGTAGCGGTGGCGCCGGCGCGGTGTCGGTGCCGGGGGCACCTCGGACTCGAAGAAGTGGCTCATGACTGATCTCCGTGGTCGGGTGCGTCGATGCCCTCGCCCGGCGGCCGACCGGTGGTCCGCTCGATGGACAGGGCGTACTCGAGAATGGCAACCGCGGCCGCCTGGTCGATCACGGCCCGCTGCTGACGTGAGTTGCGCCCGGCGGCCCGCAGCCCGCGGGCCGCGGCCGCGGTGGTCATCCGTTCGTCGACCAGCCGCAGGCCGATGTGGCCGGGCAGGCGGGCCCGCAGCGCGGCGGCATGCCGGCGCATCCGTTGCGCCGCCGGGCCCTCCTTGCCGCGCAGGTTGCGGGGCAGCCCGAGGATGACCTCGTGCACCGGGCCGTACTCCTCGGCGATCGTGAGGATCTCGGTGATCGCGGCCTGGTCGTCCCCGCGCACCTGGATGGTGCGGATCGGGTAGCTCAGCGTGGCCGCATAGTCACATGCGGCCACCCCGATCCGGGCGTCGCCCCAGTCGATCCCCAGCCGTACGCCCGGTCGCATCGCCATCAGGCTCGGCTCGCCGCCGTCACCGCGTCACGTACGGATGACAGCGCCGCGCCGGACTTCGCGGCGTCGGTGCCACCACCCTGGGCGAGATCGGGTCTGCCGCCACCCCTGCCACCCAGCACCGAACAGGCGGTACGGATGAGGTCGCCGGCCGACAGGCCGCGGGAGCGGGCCCCGGCCGTGGTCGCCACCACCGCGGCCGGCTTGTCGGAGGGTCCACCGACGAGCGCGACCACCGCCGGCCGCTCGCCGAGCCGGGAGCGGATCTCGGTCGCCAGCGTCCGCAGGTCGCCGGGAGCCACCCCCTCGGCCGTTTCGGCGACCAGCGTGAGGTCTCCGATCGTCTCGGCGCGCTCGACGAAGCCGCCGACGTCGGCGAGCAACTGCCTGGTGCGCAGCGCGGTGATCTCCTTCTCGGCCGCCTTGAGCTGCTCGGCCATCCGCGCGATCCGGTCACCCAACTGGTCCGGCGGCGTCTTCAGTGACTCGGCGATGGACAGCATCAACTGCCGTTCCGCGGCGAAGTGGCGGAACGCGTCGGTACCGACGAGGAACTCGACCCGCCGGATGCCCGACCCCACCGACGACTCGCCGGTCATCGCGACGAGCCCAATCTGGGAGGAGTGCGCGACATGGGTGCCGCCGCACAGCTCGCGTGACCACGGGCCGCCCATCTCGACGACACGGACCCGGTCGGGGTACTTCTCGCCGAACAGCGACATCGCGCCCATCGCCTTCGCCCGGGCCAGATCCATCACCGAGGTGGACACGGCCAGGTCGTCGTGGATCGCCTCCATGGTGCGGCCCTCGATCGACTGCTGCAGGTCACGCGACAGGGCATGGCCGGCGTTGAAGTCGAACCGCAGGTAGCCGGGCCGGTTGTACGAGCCGGCCTGCACCGCGGTGGGTCCGACGAGCTCGCGCAGCGAGGCGTGCACGAGGTGGGTGGCCGAGTGCGCCTGCTCGGCGCCGAACCGGTAGTCCTCGTCGACATGCGCGTCGATCTGCTGGCCGGCGCGCAACTCGCCCTCGGCGATCCGGACGGTGTGCACGATCAGGCCCGACACCGGCCGTTGCACGTCGAGCACCTCTGCGTGCAGCCCGTCGCCGGTGATGAGGCCCCGGTCGGCATCCTGGCCGCCGGACTCGGCATAGAACGGGGTCCGGTCCAGCACCAACTCGACCGTGTCACCGGCCTGCGCGCCGGCCACCACCTGTCCGTCGCGGACGATCCCGCGCACGGTCGAGTCGGTGGCCAGCTCGGTGTAGCCGGTGAAGGGGGTCTCTCCCGGGGTCCGCAGCTCGCGGTACGCCTCGGTGGAGACCATGCCGCCCTTCTTGGCGCGCGCGTCGGCCTTGGCCCGGTCGCGCTGCTCCTGCATGAGCTTGCCGAAGGCGTCCCGGTCCACCTTCAGGCCCTGCTCCTCGGCCATCTCCAAGGTGAGGTCGATCGGGAAGCCGTACGTGTCGTGCAGTTGGAACGCCGCCTCGCCCGACAGGGTGGTCACCCCCTGCTCGTGGGCGCGGGTCGCGGCCAGGTCGAAGATGTGCGTTCCGGAGGACAGGGTCCGCCGGAACGCGTCCTCCTCCCGGTAGGCGACCTCGGCGATCCGCTCCCAGTGCGCCGACACCTCGGGCCAGGAGACGCACATCAGGTCCCGGCTGATCGGCAGCAACTCGGGCAGCACCTCCTGCTGCACCCCGAGCAGCCGCATCGCGCGGATCGCCCGGCGCAGCAGGCGGCGCAGCACATAACCCCGTGCCTCGTTGCCCGGTGACACGCCGTCGGCCATCAGCATCAGCGCCGAGCGTACGTGGTCGCCGACCACCCGCAGCCGCACGTCGTCGGTGTGGTCGGCGCCGTACGTCGCCTCGGCCATCTCCGCGGCGCGGGCGATCACGGGCCAGACCTCGTCGATCTCGTACATGTTCTGCTTGCCCTGCAGCAGATACGCGATCCGTTCCAGGCCGGCGCCGGTGTCGATGTTCTTGCGGGGCAGTTCACCGGCGATGTCGAAGTCCGTCTTGGAGCGGACCGCCGACAGATCGTCGGTCTGGAAGACGAGATTCCAGATCTCCAGGAACCGGTCCTCGTCGGCCTCCGGCCCGCCGTCGGGACCGTACTGGGGGCCCCGGTCGATGTAGATCTCCGAACACGGCCCGCCCGGCCCCGGCACGCCCATGTGCCAGTAGTTGTCCTTCAGGCCACGGCGCTGGATGTGCTCGGCCGGCACCCCGACGCCGCGCCACAGCTCGGAGGCCTCGTCGTCGTCGGTGAGCACCGTGGTCCACACGGTGTCGGGGTCGAAGCCGAAACCACCCTGCTCCCGCGAGGAGGTGATCAGCTCCCAGGCGAACTCGATCGCGCCCTGCTTGAAGTAGTCCCCGAAGGAGAAGTTCCCCAGCATCTGGAAGAACGTGCCGTGTCGGGTGGTCTTGCCGACGTCCTCGATGTCGAGGGTACGGACGCACTTCTGTGCGCTGACTGCCCGGTGGTAGGGCGACTTCTCGTCACCGATGAAGTACGGCTTGAAGGGCACCATGCCGGCGTTGACGAACAACAGCGTCGGGTCGTTGTAGACCAGCGGGGCCGACGGCACCACGGTGTGACCTCGCTTCTCGAAGAAATCGAGGTACGTGCGCCGGATGTCGGCTGTCTTCATGCGTCCTTCTCCTCAGGCAGTTCTGCATCTCGCGCGGCGTCCGGCACCCCCGGTGCGGCGTCAGGTGGTGCGAGATCAACAGGGACGACCCTACCGCCCGGCCCCGGTATCCGGCGTCCCCGGACCAGCCGCCGATAGGAGCCCCTAGAGTGGCCTCATGCCGCAGCCGACGTGGATCGATGCTTTTCCTGGATGGGAACACGGCGCCTATCGAGGATATTCCGGGGTCTACCGTCGTCGCGCCGACGGACTGAACATCCGGGTGCTGGCCGGCCCGGCCGACGGCGCCTGGCTGCTGTCCTTCTGGAGGGCCCGCGACTCGGAGAGCTACCAGGTGAGCGGACCGACCGCGGAGATGCTCGCCAGGGTCCTGGCCATCGAGTCGGTCACCGTCGGAGCCCTGCTGATCGACCTGCACCAACGGACCGGCATGGAGGCCCGCACGGCCGACCTCCCCGGCTTCGAGTGGACCGGACTGCTGGAGGGCGGCGGGATCCCCCCCACCCGGGTCCCCCCCGAGTGGACCGAGCGGTTCACCGCCGCCGGATGGGCCGTCGAGAACCTCGACGGGGTGACGATGGTGACCCGCCAACTCGGCAGTCGGCGGATCCGGCTGACGATCGACCCACTCGGCGAGACGGCCGACTTCACCCCGCAGGCGTGGCTGGCGGAGTTCACCCGGACCGCGCACGGGCTGAAACGGCTGCTCGGTGACGTCCCGGTGGGCCCCCCGGTCGAGGAGCTGTACGTCGTGCCGTGGTCGGACACCGAGGTGGTGCTCGATCGATTCCTGGAGATGTCGGATCCGGAGGTGATCGCCGACGAGCGGGACTGGTTCCGCCGCTCGACCGATGCCGCCGTCGCGCTCGCGGCACCCGGGCAGGCGTGACACGCAGCCCTCGGCGACACTCAGCCCTCGGCGGTGCGGCCGAGCAGGTCCTCCAGGACGCTGAGCCGATCCGCCAGGCCCGACTCGGCCCCGTTGCGGGTGGGACGGTAGTAGCGGGCCGCGACCAGGTCGTCGGGCAGGTACTGCTGACGGGCCACGCTGTGCGGGGCGTCATGGGCGTACACGTACCCGACGCCGTGGCCGAGCGCGGCCGCGCCCGGGTAGTGGGCGTCACGCAGGTGCGCCGGCACGGGACCGCCCTTCCCGGCCCGTACGTCGGCCAGCGCAGCGTCCAGGCCCAGATAGGCGGCGTTCGACTTCGGTGCCAGGGCGCACGCCACGGTGGCCTCGGCGAGGATGATCCGGGCCTCCGGCATCCCGATCAGTGCGACGGCCTGGGCCGCGGCCACGCAGGTCGACAGCACCGAGGTCTGGGCCATGCCGATGTCCTCGGCGGCCGAGATCATCAGCCGCCGGGCGATGAACCGGGGATCCTCCCCCGCCTGCAGCATCCGGGCCAGCCAGTGCAGCGAGGCCTGCACGTCGGAGCCGCGGATCGACTTGATGAAAGCGCTGATGACGTCGTAGTGCTGGTCGCCGGAGCGGTCGTAGCGCACGGTGGCGGTGTCGACCGCCTGGGCCAGGGCAGTCGCGTCGATGAGGGTATCGCCCCGGGCCGAGGCGCCGGCGGCCGCCTCCTCCAGATAGGTGAGCGCCCGGCGCGCGTCGCCGCCGGCCATTCTCAGCAACGCCACTCGGGCATCGTCGGCCAGCCCGTAGGTCCCGCCGTCGGGGGTGCGCAGCCCGCGCTCGTCGGTCAGTGCCCGGTCGATCAGCAATCCGATCGCCTCGTCGGTCAGCGGCCGCAGGGTGAGCAGCAGGGAGCGCGACAGCAGCGGGGAGATCACCGAGAACGAGGGGTTCTCGGTGGTGGCGGCGATGAGGGTGACCAGTCGGTTCTCCACCGCCGGCAGGAGCACGTCCTGCTGGGCGCGGGAGAAGCGGTGCACCTCGTCGACGAAGAGCACCGTCGGGCGTCCGTGGGCCAGCTCGGTGCGGGCCGTGTCGAGTTCGGCGCGGACCTCCTTGACCCCGGCCGTCACCGCCGACAGCTCCACGAACCGCCGGTTGGTGGCGTGGGAGACGACGGCCGCGATCGTCGTCTTGCCGACCCCCGGCGGCCCCCACAGGAACACCGAGCCCGGCTCCCCCGCGGCCAGTCGGCGCAGCGGGGAACCGGGCGTGAGCAGGTGGTCCTGGCCGACGATCTCGTCGATCGTCCGCGGCCGCATCCGCACCGCCAGGGGCTCCTGGCCGTACGTCCGCCCGGCCAGCGAGCCGCCGGGGGCAGCCCGGTGCGTGGCGGGGTCGGGCGTGACGTGACCGAACAGATCCTCAGACATCACCGGCCAGCCTAGCCCGCGGACATCGGGTCAGGCCTGGACCGCCTTCTTCGGTCCTGACGACTGATCGGCCTTCTTGGGCCTCGCATCGACCCCGGCCTCGCGGCGCTGCTGGACGGTGATCGGGGCCGGCGCCCCGGTCAGCGGGTCGTAGCCGTTGCCCGTCTTGGGGAAGGCGATCACGTCTCGGATCGAGTCCATGTGCGCCAGCAGCGCCACGATCCGGTCCCACCCGAAGGCGATCCCCCCGTGCGGCGGCGCACCGAAGGTGAAGGCATCGAGCAGGAAGCCGAACTTCGCCCGGGCCTGGTCCTCGGTGATTCCCATCACCTTGAAGACCCGCTCCTGCACGTCGCGCCGGTGGATACGGATCGAGCCACCGCCGATCTCGTTGCCGTTGCAGACGATGTCGTACGCGTACGCCAGCGCCGAGCCCGGGTCGGTGTCGAAGGTGTCCATCGACTCGGGCTTGGGTGAGGTGAAGGCGTGGTGCACGGCGGTCCAGGCTCCCGCGCCGACGGCGACGTCACCGGCGGCCTCGGCCTCGCTGGTCGGCTCGAACAGCGGCGCGTCGACGACCCACAGCAGGCTCCACGCGGCCTCGTCGACCAGCCCCGTACGCCGACCGATCTCCAGCCGGGCGGCGCCGAGCAGCTCCTGGGCGGACTTGCGCGGCCCGGCCGCGAAGAAGATCGCATCGCCCGGGCGTGCCCCGGTCGCGTCGGCCAGTCCGGCCCGTTCGGACTCGGTGATGTTCTTGGCGACCGGCCCGCCCAGGGTGCCGTCGTCGGCCACCGTCACGTACGCCAGACCCTTGGCGCCGCGCTGCTTGGCCCAGTCCTGCCAGGCGTCGAACTGCCGCCGCGGCTGGGAGGCGCCGCCGGGCATGACGACCGCACCGACGTACGGTGCCTGGAACACCCGGAACGTGGTGTCGGCGAAGTAGTCGGTCATCTCGGTCAGCGTCAGACCGAACCGCAGGTCGGGCTTGTCGGACCCGTAGGAGGACATCGCCTCGGCGTACGTCATCCGCGGGAACGGCGGGGTGAGCTCGACGCCGATGGTGCGCCACACTGCCACAAGGATCTGCTCGGCCAGCGCGATGACGTCGTCCTGGTCCACGAAGCTCATCTCGACGTCGAGCTGGGTGAACTCGGGTTGGCGATCGGCGCGGAAGTCCTCGTCGCGGTAGCAGCGGGCGATCTGGTAGTAGCGCTCCATCCCGGCCACCATGAGCAACTGCTTGAACAGCTGCGGGGACTGCGGCAGGGCGTACCAATTGCCCGGGGACAGCCGGGCCGGGACGAGGAAGTCGCGGGCCCCCTCGGGAGTGGACCGGGTCAGCGTCGGGGTCTCGATCTCGACGAAGTCGTGGTCGGCCAGCACCGTCCGGGCGGCCTGGGACACCTGCGAGCGCAGGCGCAGCGCGGCGGCCTGACGCGGCCGGCGCAGGTCCAGGTAGCGGTAGCGCAGCCGCGCCTCCTCGCCGACCGTGACGTGTTCGTCGATCTGGAACGGCAGCGGTGCGGCGGGGTTGAGCACCTCCAACTCGCTGATCGCCACCTCGATCTCGCCGCTGGGCAGCTCGGGGTTCGCATTGCCCTCCGGGCGCAACTCGACGACGCCGGTGACAGCGATGCAGTACTCGTTGCGCAGGTCGTGCGCGCCGGAGGAGGCGAGCACCTCGTCGCGGACCACCACCTGGGCGATCCCACTGGCATCGCGCAGATCGATGAACGCCACCCCGCCGTGATCTCGGCGCCGCGCCACCCACCCGGCAAGGGTGACGGTCTGACCGGCATGCTCGGCACGCAGGGTGCCGGCGTCGTGGGTGCGAATCACAGGGGATCCTTCCGAAAATCTCAGGGGGACGTACGGGCGAACAGCCTACCGCCCGTCGGCGTCCTCCTCCGGGGACGGCAGGGAGACCATCCCCAGTTGGCAGGCCAGGACGAGGATCTGGGTCCGGGACCGGACGCCGAGCTTCTCCCCCACATGGCGCAGGTGGGCCTTGACCGCGGCGGTGGAGATGCACAGCTCATCGGCCATCGCCTTGTTGGACAGTCCTCGGGAGAGGAGTTCGAGGACGTCGTGCTCGCGGGGCGTCAGGGACGGGATGTGACGGCGTGGCGCCCGGGCGGGGGCCGGTGACCCGGCGGCCGGGATGCCGGCGGGCGCGTCCGGGCCGGGAGCCTGTTCGATCACACTGCGGGCGAGTGCCTTGGTGATCGCCGGCGAGAGCGGCATCTCGTCGGCGAGGACCTGGTGGATCCCCGCCAGCAGCTCGTCGGCGGTGCAGTCCTTGACCAGATAGCCCGACGCCCCGGCGCGCAGCGCAGGCACGACGAAGTCCATGGTCGTGAAGGTCGTCACCGCGATCAGCCGGGCCTCCGGGTGGGTGCCGGTGATCTCTGCCATCGCCTCGACGCCGGACATCCCGGGCATCTTGAGATCCATCAGCACCACGTCGGGAAGCTCACGTTCGTACGCGGTGATCGCCTCGCGACCATCGGAGGCCTCGCCGACCACCTCGAAGCCGGGCTCGAGGTCGAAGAACCGCGCGAAGGACTCCCGCACGATCGATTCGTCGTCGACGATCAGGAGTCGGACGGGGGTGGCCACGGGCTCACACTATCCCGTCACGATGGGCTGACCGAAAGGTCATGGTCCGTGACCCCCTCAGGGGTCACGATGGTCCCGGTTGTGTCCCGGGGAGGTCCGGGACCCGTCGCAGAGGGGTGGACTCACATGAACGGACAGGGTAGGCGGGTCTGGAGCACCGCGGTGGTTGTCGCGGTGGTCGTGGTGGTACTGGTGTTGGCTATCGGTGTGAATGGGCGGACGGACGACACGCCGGCGGGACTGCGGTCCTTCTGCCGCTGGTGGCCGGCCCTGTGTAGGTGAGGGTCCCTCCCGGGTCCTTTGTGTCGGACGGCGCCGCCGTGTCACGATGAGGCGGCGGCGCCGGGCAGCGTCGCCGCCGGAAGTGACGGGGTGGTGACAGGTGAGGCCGACGAACCCGCGGACGGCCCTCGTCGGGCACCCGGTGGGGGTTGGGCTGCGCCGCCGCTTGCTGGGCTGGGTGGGCCGCATTCGGCATGCCTCGAGGGCGGAGCGGTTTCCGGTGCCGTCCTGGGTGCGGTGGGTCATCATTGCCGTCCTGACCATGAACCTGGTCGACGACGTGGCTCGCACCGTCATGGGGTGGCCGGACGGACCGGTGCCGATGTCGTGGACGCGCGAGGTCGGCGGGCTTGTTCTCGGCTATGCGGTGATGTACCTCATCGCCTGGCGACCGGTGCTCGGTGCCTACGCCAACCTCGTACAACTGGCGCTCACCCTGGTGACCGGCATCAACGCGCTGGGCGCAGTGCTGGCGTCGTCGTTGCTCTTCGTGCTGCTGCCGATGACAGCAGGCTGGCAGCTCACCCTGACGATCTGGGCACTTCAGGTGGCCTGGCTCGTTCCGGTGTCGATCGCGGAGGACGACTGGGACGGGTTCTTCTGGACGGGTTCGGCCCTGTACGTCGTCACGGCACTGCTCGGCATCGGGATCCGGCTGTTCCAGGCCCAGCAGGCCCGCGACCGTGAACGGATCCGCGCCCTCGAGTTGGAGAATGCCCGGATCCGCGAGGACGAGCGCAAGGCGCTGGCGCGGGAGCTGCACGACGTGGTCGCCCACGAGCTGTCGATCATCTCCCTGCAGACGATCAGTCGCCACCGGACGAGGAACCCCGACGATCTCAACCGCATCCTCGATACCGTCGATCGATCGGTCCACTCGGCCCTCCGCGAGATGCGACTGGTGATCGGCCTGCTCCGCGACGAGGACGGCCCGGAGGGCCGGGACGGCCAGCCGGACCCCGAAGACATCGGACGGCTGTCGGCCGACACCTCCGTACGGTCGATGGCCGAGCGGGTCACCCGTGAACTCAACGTCCTCGGCTACCACGCCACGGCCAGGCTGTCAGGGGACGTCGACGACCTGCCCGCCGCCATGTCGCGGACCGTCATCCGGATTCTGCAGGAGGGCGCGACCAACATCATGCGGCACGCCCCATCCGGGTGCCGCTGCTCCACCGAGGTCACCTGCACCACGGACGACGTGGAGGTGCGGCTGCGCAACAGTCTGACCGGCGGCGCTCCCCATCCCGCCCGGCGCGAGGGCCCGGCCGGCTGGGGTCTGCGCGGGATCCGGGAACGGGTGGCTCTGCTCGGCGGACGGATGACCGCCGGTCGGCAGGGCAGCGACTGGGTCGTCGAGGTGTCGTTGCCGCGATCGACCGATCGGCAGACGCCGATGCTGGTGAGGTAGCCCTCCCGTGCGACGACGTACGAAGAGAAAACCGTGGCGAGAACGCGCGGCGCGGGCGTTCGCAGCCCGACAGGCGCCGACCTGGGCGATGGACCTCAGCGCGCTGGCGGACGGCACCGACGAGAAGCATGCCCGGCGGGTTGCCGACCTGACCCTGCGACTCGGCGCGCTCATGCTCGGCGCCGGCGGGTCGGCTGCGGAGACCACCGCCGCGATGCTCCGGCTCACCCACACGTACGGCCTGGAGCATGCCCACGTCGACGTGACATACACCTCGATCATCATCTCCACCCCGCGCGGGCCGGACGAGGACCCGCTGACCGCGATGCGGACCGTACGGTCGGCCGGCCGCGACTATCACCGGCTCGGCCTGGTGCAGGCGTTGGTGGCGTCCCTCGCCTCCGACCCGGTGCCCGTCTCGGAGGCCCACCGCCGGTTCGCGGCGATCGCCCGGCTCCCCCGCCGCTATGACGACTGGGTGCTCACCCTCTCCCACGGTGGCACCGGTTTGGGCATCTCCCTCATGCTCGGGGCCCAGGCGGCCGAGATCGTGCTCGCCACGCTGAGCACGATGTTGAGCTTCCGGCTGCCGCATGTGCTGGGTCGCCACGGCATGCCCTCGTTCTTCACCCAGGTGATCGGTGCCGCGATTCCCACGGCGCTCGCCCTCGTCATCGTCGCCCTGGGCGGCTGGGAGCCGGTGGCCGGCCTGGGGATCTCGCCGTCGCGCATCGTCGCGGCCGGCATCGTCGTCCTCGTCGCCGGGATCTCCACCATGGGCGCGGCCCGCGACCTCATCGACGGGTTCTACGTCACCGCCGGCGCACGCTCCTTCGACGTGATGTCCGCCACGCTCGGCATCGTTCTGGGGGTGTCGGGGACGTTGTGGGTGGGGCGGGAAGTGGGCATCCCCGGCTACATCTCCCACCAGAATCTGGTCGGGGCGTTCGTCCCGGTCCAGTTGCTGGGCGCGGCCGTCTCGGCGGCCTCCAACGCGGTCTCCAACCAGGCGACGCCGCGCGCTGTCGGGATCTGCTTCGGGGCGGGTGCGGGCGCGTGGGGTGTCAAGACCGTGGCCGAGCAGGGTCTCGGCATCGGGTACGGCGCGGCCTGTGGGGTCGCCGCGGTGGTGGTGGCCTTTGTCGCCCAGCTGGTCGCCGGCCGGTCCGCGATCCCCGACCAGGCGATCGCCATCCCCGCGGTGGTGTCCCTGGTGCCCGGGTCGATGGTCTACCGGGGACTCACCGGACTGTTCGATGCGCAGGACCTGACCACCCTCTCCGGCGCCGTCGGCGAGCTGCTCGGCGCCGCGGGGGTCGGGCTCGGCCTGGCGTTCGGGATCGCGCTCGGGTCGTGGCTCGGGCGGCCACTGCGGCTGGCGTGGAACGAGGGCGCCCGCTGGTTCGAGAACCTCGCCGTCGACCGGTTCAATCCGAGGAAGAACTGACCCGTACGGTCCGGGGCCGCAGATCCTCGGCCGGCGGCCTCCAACTGTCGGGGTCGGCCGGCACCTGGTCTCCGGAGCGGATGTCCTTGACCTGGTCGTCGTGGCCGGCGCCGAACCACACGTACGGGATGCCTCGCCGGTCGGCGTAGCGGATCTGCTTGCCGAACTTGTCGGCCTTCGGCGCCACCTCGACCGGGATGCCGCGGCGGCGGAGCCGGCCGGCGGTGGTCAGGGCCAGTTCCCGGGTGTCCTCGTTGTCGACAGCGACCAGCACACAGGTCGGCACCGGCCGCGAGGACGTCAACTCGCCGCGGCCGAGGATCGGCGCGAGCAGGCGGGTGACGCCGAAGGAGTATCCGACTCCGGGAAAGACCGACCTGCCGTCGGAGGCCAGCGAGTCGTAGCGTCCGCCGGAGCCCACCGAGCCGAGCTTCTCCGAGCCCTCCAGCAGCGTCTCGTACACGGTGCCGGTGTAGTAGTCCAGCCCGCGCGCGATGCGCAGGTCGGCAAGCACCCGACCCGGGACGTGCCGCTCGGCGATCCGGACCACGGCGGCCAGCGCGGCCAGTCCCTCGTCGAGCAGCGGGTGCTCGACCCCCAGGGCCCGGACCCGGCCGACGAAGGACTCGTCGGCGGCCGAGATGTCGGCCAGTGCCACACACCTGCGGGCCTGGGCGGGACTCAGCCCGAGGTCGTCGGTGAGGAGGTCGGTGACCCCGTCGGGCCCGATCTTGTCGTACTTGTCGACCCGCTGCAGCACCGCGAGCGGATCGTCGATGCCCAGGCCCCGGTAGAACCCCTCCGAGAGCTTGCGGTTGTTGACGTGCAGGCGCACCGGCGGGATGCCGAGGTCGCGGTGCAGCTTCTCGAACGCGTCGAGCGCGACCAGTGGAATCTCGACGTCGTGGTGATCGGCCAGCGTGTCCTGCCCGACGATGTCGATGTCGGCCTGGCAGAACTCCCGGTAGCGGCCCTCCTGGGGCCGTTCACCCCGCCACGCCTTCTGGATCTGGTAGCGGCGGAAGGGGAAGGTGAGGTGGCCGGCGTTCTCCAGCACATAGCGGGCGAACGGGACGGTGAGGTCGAAGTGCAGGCCCAGCTCGTCGGTGTCGCCGTCGGCGGCGTGCAGTCGCCGGACGACGTAGATCTCCTTGTCGATCTCGCCCTTGCGGGCGAGCTGGTCCATCGGCTCGACCGCCCGGGTCTCGATCGGTGCGAAACCGTGCAACTCGAAGGCCTCCGACAGGATCCGCAGCGCATGCACCTCGACCATCCGAGCGGCGGGCAGGTACTCGGGGAAGCCGGACATCGGCTTGGGGCGGCTCATGCGCAGGTCCTTTCGGGGTTCGGATCAGGACGAGAGTAGCCCGACGTCGCGCAGGTACGGGTTGGTGGCCCGCTCCCGGGACATCAGCGTCTGCGGCCCGTGACCGGGTAACAGCACCGCCGTGTCGGGCAGCGCCAGCACCACGTCGCGCAACGTCGCTGCCATCACCTGCGGGTCGCCTCCGGGCAGGTCCGTACGACCCACGGAGCCGGCGAAGACGACATCCCCGCAGAACACCAGCGGTGACAGGGACGGATCCTCCGGGTGGTCGAGTGCGAACATCGTCGACCCGGGCGTGTGGCCGGGTGCCCCGTACGGGGTGAAGGTGAGATCGGCCAGGGTGATCGGCTCGCCGGCGACGACGCCGTGGACCTCGGCCGGCTCCCGGTCGGTGAAGTCGGGGGCCTCGCCGAGGGCCGCGGCGACAAGCTCGCGGGCGCCCGGCAGAAGGTACGGGTCGGTCAGCCAGTGCCGGTCGGCGTCGTCGATCCAGCAGCCGATGTCCCACCGTTCGCACGCCTCGGCGGCCGTGAACATGTGGTCGACATGGCCGTGGGTCAGCAGCACCCCGGCGGGCTCCAAGTGGTGCTCCGCGACGACATCAGCCAGTGGCCCGGAGGCACCGACCCCCGGGTCGATCACCACGCACGGGCCGCCCGGGGCCGGGCCGACGAGGTAGCAGGTGGTCTGCCAGGGTCCGACCGTAAATGAGGCGATGAACACAACGGCCACCATATCCGGCAAGATGGACCCTATGAGCGAGATGACAGGGCCAGCATCCTTTGGTCGCGTCGACACCGACGGTACCGTGTTCGTACGAACCCCCGAAGGGGAACGTGCCGTGGGGCAGGTGCCCGACGTCGAGCCGACCGAAGCTCTCGCCTTCTACGTCCGCCGCTTCGAGAACCTCCAGGTGGAGGTTGATCTGCTGGCGAGCCGGCTGCAGGCAGGATCGCTCTCCCCCGACGAGGCCCGCAAGCGTGTCGGCCAGGTCAAGGACAGTGTGCACAATGCCGCCGCGGTCGGTGATCTCGCTGCGCTCGAGGCGCGGCTGGACGGGATGATGCCGCTGATCGAGGCCAAGTCCCAGGACCGCCGTGCCGCCCGCGCCGAACAGAATGCCAAGACCCGGGCCGCCAAGGAGTCCATGGTCGAGGAGGCCGAGAAGATCGCCGAGGGCAACGACTGGCGTGGCGGGGTCAAGCGGTTCCACACGCTGTTGGAGGAGTGGAAGGCGCTGCCGCGGATCGACCGGGCCACCGACGACGCACTGTGGCACCGGTTCTCGACCGCTCGGACCACCTACACCCGGCGTCGCAAGCATCAGTACGCCGCCGAGAATGCCCAGCGCGAGGAGGCCCGGGGCGTCAAGGAGCAGATCATCGCCGAGGCCACCCCGCTGGCCACCTCGACGGACTGGGGGGAAACGGCGCGGGAGTTCCGCGACCTGATGACGCGGTGGAAGGAAGCCGGCAAGGCGCCGCGTGACGTCGACGAGAAACTGTGGAAGAAGTTCCGCGCTCTGCAGGACCAGTTCTTCGACGCGCGCTCGGCGGCGATGAATGCCCAGGACGAGGAGTTCCGCGGGAATCAGGTGGCCAAGGAGGCGCTGCTCGACGAGTACGAGCCGCGGATCGTCGACGAGCAGAACCTGTCCGCGGCCAAGCGGGCGTACCGGGATTTCCTCGACAAGTGGGTCGACCTGGGCAAGGTGCCGCGCGATGCCATGCGCGGCCTCGACAACCGGGTGCACAAGCTGGAACAGTCCATCCGTCAGCGCGAGGAAGCGGAGTGGAAGCGGACCGACCCGCAGGCGCGGGAGCTGGCCACCGACACCGCCCGCAAGATCCAGAGCCAGATCGACGACCTGGAGGCGAAGGCGCAGCGGGCCGAGGCGCGTGGCGATGCGAAGAAGGCCAGGGAGCACCGCGACGCCATCGCAACGTACCAGGCCTGGCTGGAGCAGGCGGAGAAGGCGGCCCGGGACTTCGGCGCCTGAGGCGACGGACTCGGCTCAGGCCTGCACCCGGTTCACGTCGTAGACCCCCGGCACCCGCCGGATCGCATTGAGCACATGATCCAGATGGGTCGGGTCGGGGGTCTCGAAGCTCAGCGTGATCCGGGCCGTGCGGTCGCGGCTGGTCGTCACCGACGCGGCGACGATGGAGATGTGCTGCTCGGAGATCGACCGGGTGACGTCCGAGATCAGTCCGTTGCGGTCCAGGGACAACACCTGCACCGTCACCAGGAAGGAACTCTCCGACGTCGGCGCCCAGGACACGTCGACGATCCGCTCCGGGGCGTTCTCCCGCAGGTTGCGGGCGTTGGTGCAGTCGGCGCGGTGCACCGACACCCCCGACCCGCGGGTGACGAAACCGATGATGTCGTCGCCCGGCACCGGCGTACAGCAGCGGGCCAGCTTCACCCACACGTCGGACACACCATGGACGGTGACGCCGGTCTCCGAGCTCGACGGGACGGCACGGGGCCGGCGCAGCACCACCGAGTCCTCGGTGGTCTCCTCGGCGACCTCCTCGGGGCCACCGGCGATCTCGACCAGCCGTTGACACACCGCCTGTGGGGAAATCGATCCCTCCCCCACGACCTTGTAGAGGGCGTTGACGTCGGCGACCCGGAAGTAGGCGGCGACTGCGGTCAGGTGCTCGATGGTCAGCAGCCGCTGCATCGGCATGTCCATCCGGCGCATCTGGCGGGCGAGCAACTCCTTGCCGGACTCGATCGCCTCGTCGCGGCGTTCCCGGCTGAAGTACTGGCGGATCTTCGCCCGCGACCGCGGTGAGGCGACGAACTCCAGCCAGTCCCTCGACGGCCCGGCGCCCTCGGCCTTCGTGGTGAGGATCTCCACCCGGTCACCGGTGTGCAGGGTCGACTCCAGGGGGACCAGCCGCCCGTTGACCCGGGCGCCGATGCAGCGGTGCCCGACCTCGGTGTGCACCTGGTAGGCGAAGTCGACCGGGGTGGCGCCCGCCGGCAGGGTGATCATGTCGCCCTTGGGGGTGTAGACGATCACCTCGTCGGCATTGATGGAGAACAGCAGCGAATCGAGGAACTCCTCGGGATCCTCGGTCTCCCGCTGCCACTGGTTCAGCGCGCGGACCCAGGTGAGCTCGTTGGGGTCGGTCCGGTCCCCCTTGCCCTCCTTGTACTTCCAGTGCGCGGCGACGCCGTAGTCGGCCCGCCGGTGCATCTCCGCGGTCCGGATCTGGAACTCGACGGGGGTCCCCTCCGGCCCGCGGACCGTCGTATGCAGCGACTGGTACATGTTGTACTTCGGCATCGCGATGTAGTCCTTGAACCGC
>CAZGWN010000022.1:35074-44441 GCA_964528755.1 uncultured Propionibacteriaceae bacterium | reverse complement strand
TGGAAAGCGGGTTGGGTTCACGCCCTCACGAGTTCGAATCTCGTATCCTCCGCCAGCAGCCGAAGAGCCGCGGCCGTGACCAGTTCACGGCCGCGCCTCTTCGCGAGATGGCGCCCCAGGGGAGTTCCGATTTTGCCGCCGTCGAACCTACTCACCCCGCCACCGCACCGAACCGCGCCGCCGCCGGGGTCGCCGCGGGGAAGGCCTCGGCGGACCGGACGGCGGCCGCCAGACTGGCGTCGATCCGGTCGAGACACAGCCGCACCCCGCCCAGTCCGACGGCGTCGCCACCGAGGGAGGACGTGACGATCGCCGGCACCGTCGGACAGCGCCGGGCGAGCACCTCCCCCACGTGATCGAGGAAGACGTCGCCGTCGGCGGCACTCGTCCCGCCGATGACGACGAGCTCAGGATCCACCGCCAGCACCATCGCCGCGGTCCCCAATCCGAGCACCTCGGCGAAGTCCGCCACCGCGCGCAGCGCAGCCGGGTGCCCCGCCCTCGCCTGATCGAAGATCTCCTGCCGCGACGGACGGTCGGGACCGTACGCGGAGGCGCCGTACTGTTCCAGTTCCAGCTCCCGCCAGCGCAACTCCGCCAGTTCGCCGACCCGTCCCGCGCTGCCGTGGGCACCGCGGTGCAGTCTTCCCCCGGCGATCACCGCCGCGCTGGTCCGATTGCCGCACAACACGTAGACGACATCAGCGGCCTCCTGGGCCGCTCCCAGCCAGCGCTCGGCCACCGCACCAAGAGCACAGTCACCCTCGACGAGGACGGGGCAGTCGACATCCGTACGGAACGCGGCGCCGAGATCCGTGCCTGCCCAGTCGGGCATGCCACGGCCGCCGAAGTGCACCACCCGTCCGTCCGTGATGGCACCCGGAGACCCGATTCCCACCGCCCACAGCTCGCCGGCGCCGAGCTGCGCCCGGTCGAGGGCGGTCATCAGGAGGTCCTTTGCGGACGCGACCCGATCGGCGGCGGGCAGGTCTTCGGCGACGGGTTGGGACAGCCGCTGGGCCACCTCGCCGACCAGATCGGCGATGACGACCGCGATGTGGTGCGCCCCGATGTCGATCGAGGCCACGTGTCCGGCGTCGGCCGCGAAGGCGTATCGGACCGCAGGCCGTCCCTGGCCGGTGGCCTCCTCGGGGTCGCGGGGTGCCGCCACGGTCCAGCCGGCCTGCATGAGATCGGTGACGACCGCCTCGGTTGCGGTCCGCGACAGGCCCGTTTCACCGGCGAGCCGGCCGAGGGTACGTGGCCCGTCCCGGAGCCGGTCCAGGATCCCCAGGGCGTTGATCCTCCGCAGCAACGACCGGTTGCCCGTCGTCGGGACCTGTGACCGGACCAAAGCCTCCCTGGGCATCCGCCAACCTCCTTGACACGCGGCCGCGCCGCTTCTACATTTATAACTGCAAGTTGCATAACTAGTGTGACAGCAACCGAACCAACCCGCCAGGCTCAACGACGAACCAGGCGACGACAGGATGTTTCAATGGCGAAGCTACCTGGCGAGACCGGCATCTCCCCGAGGGATGCCCCATCCGCGACTCGATCCATCTCCGCGCCGCTCGCCCGACGGACCTCCCGGGCAAGGCGTGCCGAGCTGGTGGGCGCCCGGCGTCCGGGGGCCCACCGCGCACCGTCGACCCACGGCCGTGCGGGACGGCGCGGCGACCTGGGGGCTGCCGTCTGGTTCCTCCTGCCGTCCACCATCGGCTTCGCGGTGTTCTATCTGTGGCCCTTCTTCCGGGGCACGGTGACCAGCTTCACCGACTGGAACCTGCTGTCCTCGGCCCGTTTCGTCGGGTTCGAGAACTACGCCGACATGTTCGCCGATCCCCTGTTCTGGAACGCCCTGCGCGTCACCGCCATCTACGTGGTGGTGAACATCTCCACCCAGACCGTCCTCGCCCTCGCCATCGCGTCACTCATGCAGTATCTGAACCTCGGCGTCGGAAATCGCAGCGCGATCCTCGTCCCGTGGCTCGTCCCGAATGTCACCGTGGCGATCGTCACGCTGTTCATGCTGGACCCCAATGTCGGGTTCGTGAACTATGTCATCGATTTCCTGGGGGGTCGTACGCAGAACTTCTACGGCAATGGCGACCTGTCCATCATCACCATTGCGCTGGTCAACACCTGGCGGAACATGGGATACACCGCCCTCCTCTTCTATGCGGGCATGCAGACCATCCCGGGGGGTCTCTACGAGGCCGCCGCCCTCGACGGTGCATCGGCGTGGAACACGTTCCGCCGGATCACCCTGCCGCTGCTACGTCCGGTCACGGTGATGGTGCTGGTGGTCTCCATCATCGGATCGTTCCAGATTTTCGACACGGTCGCCGTGACCACCCGAGGAGGACCGGGAAACGCCACCAGAGTCATCTATTACTACATCTACCAGAAGGCCTTTGCCGAGTTCAACATGGGGTATGCCTCGGCCATGGCAGTGGCCCTGTTCCTGCTCATCCTCGCCCTGAGCATCGCCCAGTTGCGGCTCCTCCGGTCGTCCCAATCCGACCTGGACTGAAGGGAACCACGATGACCGTACCGGCCGTACCCGCCGTGACCACCCGACCCGGACCGCCCACGCGCCGTCGCCCCCGCCCCACCCGCCGGAGCCGGCACCGCGTCGGCTGGTGGCTGGCCTGGGTCTGCCTGATCATCCTGCTCGTTCTCACCCTCTTCCCCTTCATCTGGATGGTGCGGACAGCCTTCATCACCAACCAGGAGGTCTTCACCGACTTCTCCCTGTGGCCGGACCACCCCACCCTGGTGAACTTCCGCCGGGTGCTCGGCTTCGCCACGGTCGAAGAGTCCCTCGCCGCCGGTGGATCCGGCGCCCAACTCCATTTCTTCCTCTACCTGCGCAACTCGTTGATCTTCACCGCGGCGCTGGTCGTCGCCCAGGTGGGGTTCAGCGCCGCGGCCGCGTACGCCTTCGCCCGGCTCCGATTCCGTGGTCGCGAAACCCTGTTCACCATCTTCCTGGCGGGCCTGATGGTTCCGCCCATCTTCGCCACGCTGCCGAACTTCGTTCTCATCCGAAGCCTCGGCTGGATCGACACCTTCGCCGGTCTTCTCGCCCCGTATCTCCTGATGACCCCGTTCGCGATCTTTTTCCTCCGCCAGTTCTTCCTGGCCATTCCTCGCGAGGTCGAGGAAGCCGCGATCGTCGACGGGGCCGGCCATTTCCGCATCTTCACCGGCATCGTCATGCCCATGTCGGCCGCCCCGCTGAGCACCCTCGCCATCATCACCGCGGTCGCCGCCTGGAATGAGTTCCTCTGGCCCCAACTGGTCGGTAAGCAGGACGATGTCCGCCTCCTCAATGTCGCCATCGCAAGTTTCGCCCAATCGTCCCCGACGACCTCCCCGGACTGGGCCGGCCTGATGGCCGCCGCCACCCTCCAGGTCATCCCCATGGTGATCCTGCTGCTCATCTTCGGGCGACGGATCGTCAACTCCATCGGTTTCACCGGAGTCAAGTAGTCAGCAAAGGAACAGAAAAGATCATGAACACCACCAGGATTCGCCGCTCATTGGTGGCGGCCGTCGGTGTCGCCGCCCTCGCACTGGCCGGATGCAGTTCCCCCGGCTCGGTACCGGCCGGTGACAGTGACGTCACCCTGACCTATTCGCTGTGGGACGCCAACCAGCAGCCCGCCTACCAGGCATGCGCCGACGCCTTCACCGCCCAGACCGGAATCGGTGTCACCATCCAACAGCAGGGCTGGACCGACTACTGGAGCGGCCTCACCACCGCGCTGGTGTCGGGGACCGCTCCCGACGTCATCACCAATCACGTGCAGTACTACCCCGAGCTCGCCGAGAACGGGCAGCTCCTCGACCTGCAGCCGTACGTCGACAAGGACGGCTTCGACACCGGGCAGTACACCGGAAACCTGGCCGACCTGTGGGTCAAGGACGGCAAGCGCTACGGCCTTCCGCAGGACTGGGACACCATCGCGCTGGTCTACAACGTGGACGACCTCAAGGCCGCCGAGGTCGACGCGGCTTCACTGGACGAGCTGACCTGGAATCCCGACGACGGAGGCACCTTCGGCAAACTCCTCGCCCACCTCACCATCGACAAGAACGGCAAGCGCGGCGACGAGGACGGCTTCGACAAGAAGAACGTCGAGACGTACGCCTGGGCGCTCGAGCAGGGCGGCGGCGTGGTCGGCCAGACCCAGTGGTCGTGGACGGCCCTGTCGACCGGCTTCACCTATCTCGACACCAACCCGTTCGGTACCCACTACAACCTCGACGACCCCCGACTGATCGCCACCCTGGACTGGTGGCAGCAGCAGATCGAGCAGGGCTACGTGGTGCCGTTCGCCGAGGCCGGCCAGCTCGGCCTCGAGCCCCAGCTCAAACAGCACAAGGCGTCGATGGTGTCCGACGGCTCCTGGCGGATCAACACGTGGTCGGACGCCACCGAGCAGACGTTCGCGTACGCCAAGCTGCCCACCGGACCCGAGGGCCGCAAGACGATCATCAACGGTCTGGCGCCGTCGATCACCGCGGCGAGCAAGCACCCCGACGAGGCGTGGCAGTGGGTCAAGTTCATCGGCTCACCCGACTGCCAGAACCTCGTCGCCGAAAAGGCCGTCGTCTTCCCGGCGATCCCGGCCGCTGCCGAGAAGGCCGCCGCCACCCACCAGGCCGCGGGCCACGATGTGTCGGCCTTCCTGGAGGAGGCGCAGGATCCGGCCAGTCTCGACTACTACCCGATCACCCTGCACGCCAACGAGATCAACACCCTCGCCCAGGCCACGATCGACGACATCCAGCAACTGAAGGTCAAGCCCGCGGACGCGATGCCGCCGTTGGCCGAACAGGTCAATAGAGTACTCGGCAGCCAGTAGGACGCGTTCCCGACCACCCGCGGTGTGGGGTCGCCGGCACCGTCCGGCGCCCCACACCCCTGATCCCAGTGAGGAACACTGTGCACCACGTGCTGTCGATCGACGACCTCCACCTTCCCGCCCGGCTGTCCGGCGAACCCCGACCGGTCGACGGCGGCTACCTCCTGCCGCCCGGCGACGTCGCCCTGCTGCACCCGTTCGGCGACGCCGAGTTCTACCGCCACGGGTGGAACAGTTGGTCACCCACCGGCTGGCGGCGGCTGTCCGACGAACCGCTGCGGATCTACAGCGGCCCCGAACGCCGGCTCACCGCCGACGACGCCGCCAACGACAACCCCGCCCGGCACCGCGGCAGCGGGGTCGGTGCGCTGGCCGCCGACGGGCGGGCCCTGCTGCTCGGCGCCCTCGGCACCGGCACGCCGATCGTCGAAGCCGACCGGTTCGCCCTCACCGGTTGGGCCGAGGACCCGTCGGCCCCCTGGTTCCTGGCGTACGGCGACGAGCTGGAGGTCTTCTCCCGCTACGCCGAGCAGTTGGCTGCCGCACTCGGCCGGCGGGCCGGCCGCGCACCCCGCGTGTGGAGCACGTGGTACTCGTTCTACGAGGACATCGATGCCGCGGCGGTGCGCCAAGCCGTGGAGGAGGTCGCCCCGTACCCCCTCGACGTCTTCCAGGTCGACGACGGGTGGGAGCGCACCGTCGGCGACTGGACACCCAACGTACGTTTCCCCGACGGGATGGCGGCGGTGGCCGACGACATCCACGGCCACGACCTGCGCGCCGGGCTGTGGCTTTCTCCCCTCATCGCCATGCCCGACTCCGAGGTCGCCCGCGACCACCCCGACTGGCTGCTGCGTGATGCCGCCGGTGCGCCGCTGGTCGCCGGATACAACTGGGGCACCGCCTACCACGCCCTCGACACCACCCGTACGGACGTCCGGGACCATCTGCGCCGGACCATCGAGCGGGTCGTCGGGTGGGGATTCGACTACCTCAAACTCGACTTCATGTACGCCGGGGCGTTGCGCGGCGTACGGTCGGTCGACCAGCCGCGGGAGGAGGCCTACCGCGACGCGCTGCACCTGATCCGGGAGGCGGCCGGCGACGATGTCTACCTGCTCGGCTCCGGGGTGCCGGTGCTGGCCTCGCTCGGGATTCTCGACGGCATGCGGGTCGGGCCGGATGTGGCGCCGTACTGGGACAACACCGAACGCGACCGCGATCCCAGCGGCGCCGCCGCGTACAACGCCCTGGTCTGCTCCGTCCACCGGGCCTGGCTCGGCTCCGTGGTGAACACCGACCCCGACGCGGTGTACTTCCGCAGCCGGCAGAATCTGCTCGACGCGCCCGCCCGGGCCGCGCTCGTCGACCTGGCCATCGCGCTCGGGTTCCGCTCGACCTCGGACCGGATCTCCGCCCTCGACGCGTCCGAACGAGCCGCGATGACCGAGTTCTTCCGAAGCGAATGTCGGGTGGCCCAGGTCGGGAGGCACCGATTCCGGCTCGGCGAGCGGGAGGTCGATTTCGCCGAATGGGTCAATCCCGGCGGGCGGGTGACCGACCGGCTGCTGATGAAGTGAGCCGGGGGTTCACACCCCTCGGGCCACCTCACCGAGTTCGGCGACCGTCTCCCGCAGTTGACCTGCCGGGTCGTCGACGCCCCCCTCGTGGGTGTACGCGAGCGGCACCGCGGCAAAGACCAGACCGAGCACAAGACCGACCTCCCGCGGCTCCCCCCGCTGGGCCAGCACCTCTCGCAGTGCACAGCGGAAGGAGTGCATCATCGAGAACATCTCGTAACCCAGTTCCGGGTTGGCCTTCAGCGCAGACTTCACCCGCAGGCGGTCCTCGCGGGTCAGCCCGCTGGACTCGGCGAAGTCGGCCACCAGGTCACAGGTATCGGCCAGCAGCGAACCCGTCCCGGTGACAAACCGCTCCCGCTGTTCATCGGTGATCCCGGTCGCGGAGATGCCGAGGATCGCCGCCGCCTTCGACCCGTAGTAGTTGAAGAAGGTCCGGGTCGACACCAGCGCCTCGTCGCAGATCTCCTTGACCGTGACATCGGCGGCGCCGCGCTCAAGGGTGAAGTCGAGCGCCACCTGGTGGATGCGCTGCGCGGTGTACTGCTTCTTGCGTTCGCGCAGAGGTCCTCGGTGCTCCGCAGGGGCTCCCCGGCGCTCGGGCGGGAACGGCGCCTCCGACTCGACGGCGGTCATGATCCTATTCTCCGGTACGGCCGCCGGATCCACCCGCCGGTTCACCGGCCGACTGCGCGGCCGCCCGGTTGGCCTGCTCCTGGAGCGCGGAGTGCTGACGCAGTTCGGGCACCCTGAAGAACCAGGTGAGGACGAAGGCCACCAGCAGCACACCCAACCCCACCCAGTAGATCCCGACCGCCGAGCGGGTGAATCCGGCAAGGAACGGTCGGCTCAGCCGCGGATCGGCGCCGGTGAGGAAGGACGTGTCGGCGGTGCTGTCGGCGGCGGCCGAATCGGCCGACGAGTCCCCCGCCGCCAGGTGATCCTCGATGGTCGGGACGACCGCGTCGACGACTGCCCGCCGTTGGGTTTCGTCGGCGTAGTCGACCACGACGCGCCCGTCCACGACCGACGCGCCCGCCTGCGCGGCGACCTGCTGGAGGATCACCTGCTCGGCCTGCTCGTCGGGTGCCTGGGCGGTGGCCTGCTCGGCCGCCCGGTCGAGGTTGGCCTGCACCTGGTCCTCGATCGGGGTGACGAGAGGGGTCCAGATCTTGTCCATGATGGCGGCGTTCTCCGGCGCAGTGGCGACCGCCGGGGTCATCGCGGCGTCGAGGGCGGCGGTGAGGTCGTCCGGGTTGCGCATGGCCGACTGGATGTTCGTCGGCATGGTGGAGAACAGCACCGACAGCAGGACCGCGGTGCCCAGGGTGCCACCGATCTGCCGGAAGAACGTCGCCGACGAGGTCGCGACACCCATGTCCCGGGAGGGCACGGAGTTCTGGCTGGCGAGGACGAGGGTCTGCATGAGCTGGCCGAGGCCGAGGCCGATGAGGAACATTCCGCCCGCGACGAACCAGTAGCTGCTGTCGACGTCGACGAAGGTCAGGTAGAGGAAGCCGGCCGCGGTGACCGCCGTCCCGGTAACGGGGTAGATCCGGTACCTGCCGGTCCGGCCGATGAGCTGGCCGGACACGATCGCGGCGATCATCAGGCCGCCGATCATCGGCAGCGTGGCGAACCCCGACTCGGTCGGGGACATGCCGAGCACGATCTGCAGATAGAGCGGCAGGGTCATCATCGCGCCGAACATGCCGAATCCGACCAGCGCGCCGAGGACCGTCGCCATCGAGAACACCCGGGAGCGGAAGAGCCGCAGCGGGATGATGGCGTCCTGCCCCATGATCGACTCGATCACCAGGAACGCGGCGATGCCGACGACCCCGACCACGTAGCAGACGATCGACAGCGTCGAGTCCCAGCCCCACGTACGACCCTGTTCGGCCACCAGCAGGAGGGGGACCAGGGCGACGATCACGGCCGTCGCGCCCCACCAGTCGATGCGCGGCCGCTCGTGGGTGAACCTCGGCAGGTGCAGGAACGCCATGACCATCGCCAGCGCGCCGACGCCGATCGGGACGTTGACGAGGAAGACCCAGCGCCAGCCGGCGATCGTCAGGATGGAATCGGCCCCGGCGAACAGGCCTCCGATCAGCGGGCCGATCACCGAGGAGACGCCGAACACGGCCAGGAAGTAGCCCTGGTACTTCGCCCGATCCCGGGGAGCGAGGATGTCCCCCATGATGGCCAGCGGCAGCGACATCAGGCCTCCGGCACCGATGCCCTGAAAGGCGCGGAAGGCGGCCAGCATGTACATCGAGGTGGAGAACGTCGACAGCAGCGACCCGATGATGAAGGCGGTGATGGCGAAGATGTAGAGCGGCCGTCGGCCGAACACGTCCGACAACTTGCCGTAGATCGGCGTGGCGATCGTGGAGGTGATCAGGTACGCGGTGGTCACCCATGCCTGCTGGTCGAGTCCGTGCAGATCATCCCCGATGGTACGGATCGCCGTGCCGACGATGGTCTGGTCGAGGGAGGAGAGGAACATCCCGGCCATCAGCCCGTAGATGACCAGCAGGATCTGCTGGTGGCTCATCACCGGCTTGGTGAGGGTCGAGGGTGCGCTCGGCGCGGCCTGCCGAGCACCGGACGCGCCGGCGGGCGCCGACAGGGCGCTCGGATCAGCTTCGGCCGATCCGGATTCGAGGGTGGCGGACACTCATGCTCCTGGTGTGCTGGAGAGGCAGAGGAAGCTGCCGACGGGCACAACGCCGGGCTCAATTCGTGCAGCGGATGAAGTTTTGCGCGCTGTGCAAGTTTTTGCAAGTGGCTCGCGACGGCGTGGCGACACCCGGACGCGGCCAGAGGAGCATCGGGCGACGCATGCGCGCGGAGGCCCGGAGGCCTGGAGGGCCCGGAGGCCTGGAGGGCCCGGAGGCCTGGAGGGCC
>CAZGWN010000022.1:0-34974 GCA_964528755.1 uncultured Propionibacteriaceae bacterium | reverse complement strand
GGCCCGGAGGCCTGGAGGGCCCGGAGGCCTGGAGGGCCCGGAGGCCTGGAGGGCCTGGAGGGCCTGGAGGGCCCGGAGCGCCCGAGGGGCCCGGAGCGCCTGGAGCGCCTGGAGCCCAAACGCGGCACGAAGTATCAAACGCGGCATGTCGACACGCCGCGTTTGATATCTCGTGCCGCGTTTGGCGATCGGGGCACAGCAGGGCAGAGGGCACAGCAGGACCGAGGGCACAGCAGCGTCCGGCGCACAGTCCGACCTCAGCCGAGCCCCTCGACCTCCAGCACCTCCACGATCCGGTCCCGCAACTCCTTGGACCGGCGCGGGTCGTGGTCCGCCACCACGGCCACGCGGGCACCCGAGACCTCCCCGGTGCACGGGGTCCAGGCCGAACCCGCATCGCCGCGGTCGGCCCGTACGCAGAAGGTGTGCCGGGCCTCGGCCGCGGCGACCACCCGCGCGTTGACCTCGGGAGAATCGGTCCCCGCCAACGCGTACCACGCTCCGTCGAGGTCGTCGTCCCGGAAGTCCCGGGGGGTCCAGGAGATCCGACCGGATCGCACCAACTCGGCCAGTGCCGGGTGCAGGTCCGGTGCCACGACGGTCACCCGGGCGCCGGCGGCCAGCAGCACGGGCACCCGCCGTCGGTTGACGCACCCTCCGCCGACGGCGACGACCCGCCGACCGGCGAGCAGCAGCCCCGCCAGGTACGCCGGCGAGCCCAGGTCGGTACGGGCCCGCAGCGCACCCTCGCGGTAACGGCGGACCACGACGTCGGCAAGCTCGGGGCAGTCACCGATGACGTCGCTGACCCGGACCTCGACCTCGGGGTGCGCGGCCGCCCAGCCGCCGGCCGCCTCCGCGACCCAGGCACTGAGCCGGCCCGGCCACAGATAGTGCGGCATGACGACGACCCGACGCGCCCCGGTGAGCCGGGCCGTCTCCAGCGCCTCGGCGACGGTCGGGTGGGTCACCTGGATGAACGCCGGCAACACCCGGGCATACCCGCCGGCGTCCTGGATGACCCGGGTGAGACGGACGTGGTTCGCGTTCGCCTCCGGCACGCTGCAGCCACGGCCCGTCAGGACCACGGTGATGTCCTCGGCCGCCCAGTCGGCGCGCGCGGCGTCGATCCGCTGGCACACGGCCGACACCATCGGTGGGGGTGACGCGAGGTGGCGGGTGTAGACCACCGTCGCTCCCTGATAGGCGCGTCGCCCGGCCCGGATGGCCTCGGGGATGTCCTCGCGTACGTGCCCGCCGGTGCCGATCATCAGCGGTACCACGACGGCGCTGGAGGCCCCATCGGCAAGGACGCCGGCCAGGGCGTGATCGATCGTCGGCGGGGTGAGCTCGACGAAACCGGGCTCCACCCGTACGCCGGGCAGCATCCCGCGGATCCGGTCGACCATGGCCAGGCACAACTCCACACCGGCATCCACCCGGGTGCCATGCCCGGCGATGACGAGCGCCGGAGCCGCCGACCCCGGGGCCTCCGGCCCGGGAACCGGAGGCCGGACCTCCGGCCCGGGAGCCGCCGAGCGACGCTCACTCATCGCTGCATCCAGTGGTAGTCCCGCGGGGTGACCATTGCGGTTCCCCCGACCCCCGCGGGCAGGTACCGGGTCGTGGACGATCCCACGATCACCAGGCAGTTCATCGTCACGACCTCCGGGTCGATCTCCGCCAGGGTGGTCCGGGTGATCCGCTGCCCGGGACGTTCGGCCTCCTCGACCACCGCCACCGGGGTGTCCGGCGGACGGTGCCCGGCGAGGACGGCCAGCGCATCGGGCAGGTGGTGACGCCGGGTCCGGCTGCGCGGGTTGTAGAACACCGTGACGAGGTCGGCCTGGGCGGCGGCGCGGACCCGGTTGAGGATCTGGTCCCAGTCGGTGTGCAGGTCCGACAGCGAGATCGTGGCGTGATCGTGCCCGAGCGGCGCGCCGAGGATCGCCGAGGCGGCGAGTTCGGCCGTCACCCCGGGCACCACCTCGATGTCGATGCCGTCGGTGCCCTGTTCCAGCACCGGCGAGGCCATCGCATAGATGGCCGGGTCGCCCGAGCAGACCAGCGCGACGTTGCGGCCCTCGCGGGCGTACGCGATCGCGGTGGCGGTCCGCTCCTGTTCGCGGCCCATCGGGGTCGCCGCCACCGTCGCACCGGGCGCCACGAGGTCCGAGATCTGGGCGAGGTAGGGCCGGTAGCCGACGACGACCGAGGCGCGCCGGACCGCGTCGCGCGCCCGTGGCGTCGTCAGATCGCGGGCACCCGGCCCGAGCCCGACGACGGCGAGCCGGCCGCGCGGCCTGACCCGGCCGATCGCGCAGGTCGCCTCGGAGGTGCGCTGCTTGGGCACGATCAGGTCTGCGCCTCGGGCCAGCACCGACGCTTCGGCCACGCTCGGTGTCCCGACCGCCTCCTGGGCGGCCGGGCTCGGGTGGGGCACGTCGTGACCGGCCAGCACGTCGGCGGGGTACGTGACCAGGGGCACCGCCAGGCCGGCGGCCAGCTCGACCAGCCCGGGCTCGTCGGCCTTCGCATCGACCGAGGCGATCGTGGCCAACGACTCGATTGTCAGTCCGGCGTCGGCGAGGGTCCGGATGAGCAGCTCCCGCATGGCCGTCGCGGACGTACCGCGGTTGCAGCCCATGCCGGCGATCAGGGACGGCGGGTGCAGGACGACGGTCGGCAACGAGACGTCCGGCACGTACGCCTCGTCGGTCACCACCACCCGGGCGGACGTTCCCGCCGGCAGGGGCGTCCCGGGGGCCGCGTCGTCGATGACCATGACCGTCGCGGGCAGCGGCGGCAGCGGCCACCGGCGGGTCCTCACGACGGCCACCGGCCGCCCGTCGAGCATGGCCCGGGTGACCGTGGCGACGTCGCCGGCGTACGGCCAGCCGAGGGTGTCGAGGGCGGGGATGCCGAGCGCGTCGGTGGCCGTCGTGAGGACGGCGGTCGCACCCAGACCGTCGGCGAGTCGGCGGGCCAGTTGATTCGCACCGCCGGCGTGTCCGCCGACCAGCGGGATGACGAACCGGCCGGCGGCGTCGATGACGACGACCCCGGGGTCGGAGGTCTTCGACGCCAGCAGCGGCGCGATGATCCGGGTGGTCGCGCCGAGCGCGAGGTGGCTGACGATGAGGTCGCAGGTGGCCCAGGCCCGGGGCAGCCCGGCAACCGCACCGTCGGCGAACCGCCGGGTCGGCACCCCGAGGATCTCCTCGACCCGGTCGGCCCGGGCCGCGCTCGCCGCGCCGAGCACCTGGCCGATCACGACGTCTCCCGGGTGATCAGCGGGGTGCCGTCCGCGTCGCGGTACTGGTGGCGGAAACCGGGGTGGTAGAGGTGGGACCGGGTCACGTTCTCCTCGGCCAGTGCGGGCCCGACGAGGACGACGGTGTGCTTCCACAGCCGGTGCGCCTTCATGGTGGCCGACAGGTCGTCCAGCCGGCAGCGCAGCAGGAGTTCGTCGGGCCGGCTCACCCGGTAGCCGACGATGCACGGGGTCTCGGGCGGGTAGCCGCCGGCCAGCAGTTCGTCCTGCAGCACCTTGTTGCGGGCCGCGGACAGGTAGAGCGCCATCGTCACCCGGTGGGCGGCGTACCCGCGGACGGTGTCCCGGTCCGGCATCGGCGTCCGGCCGCCTTCGAGCCGGGTCAGGATGAGCGTCTGGGAGACCTCGGGGATGGTGATCTCTGCTTCAGCGGCGGCCGCCGCGGCGGAGAAGGCCGAGACGCCCGGGACGGTCCGGTAGGCGATCCCGATCCGCTCGCAGATCCGGCGCTGTTCGGCGGTGGCGCCGTAGATCGACGGGTCACCACTGTGCACCCGTGCCACCAGCAGTCCCTCGTCGTGGGCCCGTTGGTAGAGGGGCGTGATGTCCTCCAGGGAGGCGGTCGCCGAGTCGATGACCAGCGCACCGGGCCTGGTGTTCGCGACAATGCCGGCGTCGACCAGGCTGGAGGCCCAGATGACGATGTCGGCGGTGGCGATCACCTGCGCGCCGCGCAGGGTGATCAGGTCGGCCGCCCCGGGCCCGGCACCGACGAAGACGACCTCGCCGCCGGGGTGGGAAGTGGGTGTGCTCACAGCCGGCCCCCGGTCTCGCCCCGGCGGGGCGTCACGATCACCGTAGAGAAGTACGGCGCGCGGTCGGCGTCCACCTGCTCCAGCGGGATGACCGTCTCGGCGGGCAGCCCGACATCGATGCCCAGCACACCGGTCCCGCCCTGCTCCCGGATCAGGCCGAGCAGGTCGGCGAGCCGGCGTCCGCCCTTGTACGCGACGACGGTGTCGGCGTGGTCGAGGGCCTCCGCCACCGTGTCGAGCCCGTCGGTGACCGACAGCAGGGTGAGGCGCTCGCGGCCCTCGACCAGCGGGGTGAGACTGGTCGCCGCCAGGGCCTGCATCGCGGTGATGCCGGGGATGACCTGCACGACCAGCCCGGGCACCGTGGCCCGGATGTGGGCGGCGAGGTAGGAGAACGTCGAGTAGACGCTCGGGTCCCCGACCGTGGCGAAGGCGACCGTGGTGGCCCCGGCGGCGTACGCCTCTTCGGCGGCACGCGCCGACGTTTCCCAGGCATCACGGCGTTCGGGGCCGACGCCGTGGCGCCGACCCATCCGGAACGGGATCCGGCGGATCCGCTCGGCCGCCTCGGGGCAGGCGGTGGCGACGATCTGTTCGGCGCGCCCGGGGTCGTCACCGCTGGTCTCCGTGCTCGGCACGAGAATGACATCGGCCGTACGGAGAATCCGGACCGCCTTGACGGTGACCAACTCCGGGTCCCCGGGGCCGACGCCGACGCCGACGAGGATCGGCGGGACGGGGATCGGCGGGACGGGGGTTGCCGGGACGGGGGTCGATGGGACGGATGGGGTCAAGGGGGAGCCTCCTCAGGTATCCACGCCCGATGTCGTTGCTCGGCGACGAGGCGAGTTCCTGACTCCCGGATTGCTCCGGTCACAGTGGCGGGACCGTCCCGGACTCGCCCGGATGGGCTCACCGGAGTTCCTCGGCACTTCGTCGCACCATCATTGTGGCACGCGACTCCTACGGCTGGTCGTAGGGGTCGCGTGCCAGCGGAAGGCTCCGGGTGGTCAGGCCCGGACGAGGACCAGGGTGACCTCCTCGTCGTACGTTCCGAATCGGCCGAAGCTGTTCATGTCGGGTACGAACCCGGGCAGCAGGTAGACGTCGGCGTATCGGCCGCGGCCCAGGAGCTTGAGGAAGCCCCGGACGGCCTCCGTGATCGCCGTCTTCGCGCCATGCAGCCGGGGGGCGATCCGATCGAACACCTGCCCGGAGATGAGGCCGCCCTCGACCCAGACATGGGACCAAGCGGCGTACGCGTCGACCGAGCCGTCGGCCAGAACCCGGAATCGGATGTCGTAGCGCACCCGCGCGGAATAGTCCCACCAATTCGGGACGTCGACGTTCAACATCTGGTCGATCGTCCCGAAAACCCGGGACGAGTCATAACTCGGGAAGAACGTGACGTACGTTCGTGGGTTGCCCACGCGCGAAAGCCCGGTCCCGGCTGCCTGCTCATCGAAGAGGGTGCGGAACTGAGTCGCCACGAGACGGCCCACCTCCACCGGAGATTCACGGGCAGCGGGCGCCCGTTCCACGATCAGGGAACTCGAGACCCGATCGTTGAATGCGCTCCCGAAGTAGGACCACCAGGAAATCTCGCCCGGATCGACATTGAGCGAGGAAAAACGTCCGTCGTAGTTGATGTGCTCGAAGGCATAGGCGTTCGCCCGGGTGCCGTGTGACCACGTCTTCATCGACGAGAACTGGTCGTTGTGCGCATGCCAACGGGTGCCGAGATAGCGGTGCCCGCCGGAGTTCCGCGTCTGGCTCGAACCGCGGAAGTCGCGGTCCTGCCAGAGGGTGGTGGTGGCGGTCATGACGTCTCCTCCTCCCGGGTTCGACCGGAGGTCTCCGGGAAGCGGCCCCCGGCGGAGCCGAGCCCACGACTGGGCGGGATCCGCGGCGGGTCGCCCGCCGACAGTACGGTGTCGACCAGCGGCGACAGTTCATCGCGCTCGGCATCGGAGAGAACCGGTTCGAGCTGACCCCATTCCGAGATGATGGCATCGAGGTCTTTCGCCGTCACGGGTTTGCCTTGGTGGGATGCCCGATCAAGAACCGATCGGAGGTCGTCCACGCGACTCTGCACCTCGGTCGGGTCGGGGACGAGGGGATCACGGACCACGAATTCCGTGGCCGCAGACGGCGCGGTGCCGTCATCCGGTTCGGTGGCGCGGTCGCGGCCGATCCGACCCGAGGAGGGACGGTCGTCGCCCTCCGCGGACGAATCTCCGGGAAACGTACCGGCGTGCCGGAATACGACCCGCAGCGGGCCGCGAAGGAGGGAAAGAAATGCCTCTGATACCATGCCAGGCTCCTCGAAGGGAAATGGTGGGCACGGGAGTGTCGTCGCTCGACTCGAGAGTTCGATACGAGGGTCCGCAGCACGTCCGACGGTTGCGGAGCAACTGAGGTTTCCGGAAAACCTGGGGCAACGGAGATTCCGACGTCCGCGAAGAATCTCGGCATCATTCTATGTGACCCGCGCCACACGCGTCAATGGCGGCGCAGGACCGAGAGTCGCACCCGTCGAACTTATCTATAGGATAAGGGAAGATGATGTCCAGATTCCAGGAGGCACCATGACGTCCCCCGTACTCCCCTCCACCGACCTGCCTCAGGCGAGCCCGGTCGACTTCGAGACCTTCAGCGAGTCTGCCGGTTGGGCGCGCAGCCCGAAGACCGACGACGGCAGCTTCGTCCGCGCCGCCTATCCCTTCACCGGGCGGATCACCGAGGACGGGGAGTTCCCCGCAGCGCCCGGCCGCTATGTGCTCTACATCTCGTGGGCGTGCCCCTGGGCTCACCGGCAGGCGATCGTCCGCCATCTCAAGGGGCTGCAGGAGGTGATCGGGCTGGCGGTGGTCGACCCGGTGCGCGACGGCCGCGGCTGGGCGTTCCGTCCCGGTCCCGATCTGACCCTGGACCCGTACAACCACTTCACCTTGTTGCGTGAAGCGTACGAGGCAACCGAGCCCGGCTACCCGGGCCACATCTCGGTGCCGGTGCTGTGGGACACCGTGTCGCACCGGATCGTGTCCAACAACTTCCCCGACATCTCCCTCGACCTGGGCGGCCGGTTCAACCGGTGGGCGGCCGATCCCGACCTGGACCTCTATCCGGAGGCGCTTCGCCCCGAGATCGACGAGCTCAACGACCGGATCTACACGACCGTCAACCACGGGGTCTACCGGGCCGGCTTTGCACGCTCCCAACGGGCGTACGACCGGGCGGTGGGCGATCTGTTCGAGACGTTGGACGCGCTGGAGCAGCGGCTGGCGGACCGTACGTACCTGCTGGGAGATCGGCTCACCGAGGCCGACATCCGGCTGTATCCCACGCTGGCCCGGTTCGATGCCGTGTACGTCACCCACTTCAAGACGAACCTGCGGCGGCTGGTCGACTACCCGAACCTGTGGGACTACGCCCGCTTCCTGTACGCGAAGCCCGCGTTCCACGAGACCACGAAGTTCGACCAGATCAAGCGGCACTACTTCACGACGCATCCACACATCAACCCGACCCGGATCATCCCGGTCGGCTTCGCCGTGGACTGGGAGGCGCCGACACAGCGCGGCTGACCGCTCAGCCGGCGTCCGTGGCGGAACCCCCCGAAGCGAGCGGATCGAGCACCCGCCGGAGGAACTGGCGCGTGCGCGGCTCCCGCGGGGCTCGCAGCACCTGACCGGGGGCACCCTCCTCGACGATCACCCCACCGTCGAGGAAGGCGACATGGTCGGCGACCTGCTCGGCGAACCGGATCTCGTGGGTGACCACGACCATCGTCCACCCCTCGGCGGCCAGGTCGCGCATCACCACCAGGACGTCCCCGACAGTCTCGGGGTCGAGCGCGGAGGTGGGTTCGTCGAACAGGATGACCTTGGGCTGCAGCGCCAGCGCCCGGGCGATCCCGACCCGCTGCTGCTGCCCGCCGGACAGGGCGTACGGGTAGGCGTCGGCCTTGTCGGCCAGACCCACCTGGGCGAGCAGGGCCCTCCCCCGTCGCCGGGCCTCCTCCGGTGGCCTGCCCTGGACGTGGATCGGGCCCTCGGTGATGTTCTCCAGTGCGGTCCGGTGCGGGAAGAGGTGATGGGCCTGGAAGACCATCCCGGACTGGACGCGCAGCGCCCGCACCTGCGCCCTGGACGGGTGAGCCGCCCAGTCGACCGAGGCTCCGTTGATCGTCACCTGCCCCTCCTCGGGGCTCTCCAGACCGTTGAGACAACGCAGCAACGTCGTCTTGCCGGAGCCGGAGGGACCGATGAGGACGGTGACCTCCCCTTCGGCGATCGCCAGGTCCACCCCCCGCAGCACCTCGTGGCCCCCGAAGGACTTCCGCAGCCCTCGTACCTCGATCAGACTCATCGGTTCCCCCTAGATCGTCGAGTAGCGGCCGAGATAATGCTCCAACCGCTGCTGGCCGAAGGACAACACCGAGCAGATCACCCAGTAGATGACGGCCGCCAGGCAGTACAGCGCCAGGAACTGGTAGGACGGGGCGGCGATCTCCTGGGCCCGCCGCAGCAGCTCGGTGACCATCACGGTGGAGGCCAGCGAGGTGTCCTTGACCAGCGAGATGAAGGTGTTGGACAGCGGCGGGACCGCTACCCGCAACGCCTGCGGCAGAACCACGCGCCGCAGCGTCAGGGGGTAGCCCATCCCGATGGTGGTCGCCGCCTCCCACTGCCCGCGCGGGACCGCCAGGATGGCCCCGCGGATCGTCTCTGCCGCATATCCTCCGACATTGAGGGAGAAGGCGATCACCGCCGACGGGAACGGGTCGATCACCACTCCCAGCATCGGCAGGGCGTAGAAGATGATGAACAGTTGCACGAGCAGGGGGGTGCCGCGGATGACGGACACGTACGCGGCGGCCACCCAGCGCAGGATCGCCACCGACGACAGTCGGGCGAGGGCGACCACGAGCGCAATCACCAGGCCGAGCGCGAACGACACCAGCGTCAGCGGGATGGTCCCCACAGCGGCCCCGACGAGCAGCGGACCGACCGAGTTGAGCACCAGGGCCCAGATGTCGGGATCCACGTCACTCCTTCTCCGGGGATGGCGGGCCGGAGCGCCTCACCGGCGCGAACACCTCGGCCACTACTTCGAGATGTCCTCGCCGAACCACTTCTGACCGATGGAGGCCAGAGTGCCGTCGGCGGACAGCTCCGCCAGGGCGTCGTTGATCGGTTCGACGAGACCGGAGTCCTTGCGCAGGGCGAAGGCCTGGACGACCTTCTGGTCGGGTTCCTCGAAGCCGATCTTCACGTCCGTGTCCTTGGTGGAGGCGAAGTACTCCAGGGCGGCCAGGTTGTCGTTGACGGTCAGGTCCACCCGACCGTCCTTCACTGCGGCCACAGCTTCGGTGAACCCCTCGACCGGCTCCAGGGTGGCCCCGGCGTCGGTGGCGAACTGACCCCAGTTGGAGGTGGCGGTCTGGGCGGCCGTACGGCCCTTGAGACTGTCGATCGACGTGATGTCGGTGTTGTCGCTCTTGACGATGGCGACCGGGTAGGAGACCGAGTAGGAGTCGGTCAGGTCGTACTTCGCCCGGCGCTCGTCGTTGATCGAGACCTCGTTGGCGATCACGTCGTACCGCTTGGCCTCCAGGCCGGCGAAGATGGCGTCCCACTTGGTCTCGGAGAACTCGGGCTTGACGCCGAGCTTGCCGGCGACCGCGGTGATCACCTCGATGTCGTAGCCGGTGAGTTCATTGGTCGCCGGGTCGTGGAAGGTGAACGGGGAATAGGTGCCCTCGGTGCCGACCCTCAGCACGCCGGACTTCTGCAGGTCGGCGAGGGCGGCATTGGTGGCAGTCCCGCTCGCGGCCGGGCTCACCGACGAGCCTGCGTCCGTCCCTCCGCCCGAGCAGGCGGCCAGTCCGAGAGAGGCAGCAAGGATCCCGGCGACGAGCGGGAGGAGGCGTGAGGCTTTCATGGAGTGGCTTTCTGATGATGAGGGAGGGTGAAGAACCTGCGACACGACCAGCGGGTTCACATCTTCTTAAGACAGTAGTCCAGATATCTTATACACCGCAAACTTGGCCTGTTTTCCTCGACGCCGTCTCCTCTCACCAGCATTGACAGCATGATGATCAATCATCTGATGCTATGATGCCCGTATGAGAACGACGGTCACCCTCGATCCCGACACCGAGTTGGCCATTCGCGCTCGGATGCAGCGCGAGGGAATCTCGTTCAAGCGCGCACTGAACGAGACGATTCGCGACGGGCTCCGGCGCACCGGTGAGCCGGAGGCGGTCATCACCCCGACCCACCACATGGGCCGGCCCTACGTGGATCTGGACAAGGCGCTGGCCCTTGCCGCGGGGCTTGAGGACGACGAGATCTCCCGGAAACTGGCCCGCGGCGCATGAAAATCGTGGACGCCAATGTCCTGCTCTACGCGGTGAACGCCGACAGCCCCCAACACGAGCCGGCCCGCCGATGGCTGGACGGCGCCCTGTCGGGCGGCGAGATGGTGGGGTTCGACTGGGTGGTTCTGCTGGCCTTCCTCCGCATCGCCACACACCCGTCCATCTTCCCGAGTCCGCTGACTGTCGACGCCGCCTTCGACGCGATGGATGTCTGGCTGAGTTCGGCGAACGCCCGACTGCTCGTCCCGACTCAGCGACACGCCGAGATGCTCCGGAACGTGATCGACGATGTAGGCGTCGGCGGGAATCTCGTCACCGACGCCCACATCGCTGCGCTGGCACGGGAGCACCAGGCGCCGGTCGTCTCGTTCGATCGCGATTTCGATCGGTTCAGCGGAGTGCAACGTATCGAGCCATGATCGGGTCTGCGACCCGGCACGTTGCCCAGCGGGCCCAGCATGTCTCAATGTCCTTATTCTCGGGACATTTGACAGCGGACGACAACGCGTGAGCAGCAAGCGAGTGGCAACTTGCGACGAACCCGCGGCCCGTCGGACATCGCCGGTCGGGGCGACCGCGGGAGGCCGTCCCCGGATCAACGCAGCTCCGCCGGTGGCTCCCCCCGGTCCCCGGCCACGAGGTCGCGTTGCAGCCAGGCCACGTCGAGCCAGCGCCCGTCCTTCCATCCCACCTGTCGAAACACCCCGACCGTCTCGAAGCCGAACCGCGCATGGATCGCCATGCTCGGCTCGTTGGGCTGGGTGATCCCCGCGTACGCCCGCCGGTAGCCCCGCTCGGCGAGGATCGGCAGCAGCGTCGTGTAGAGCGCACGCCCGGCACCCCTCCCCCGCACCTCCGGATGCACGTAGATGCTCGTCTCGCATGACCAGGCGTACGCCGCCCGCTCCGCGAACCGGTGCGCGCAGGCGTAGCCGACGACCTGCCCGGAGCGTTCCAGCACCAGCCAGGCGTACCCGTTCAGGGATTCCTCGATCCGAACCGCCATCTGCTCCGGCGTCGGGGGCACGGTCTCGAAGGTGATCGTCGTGCCGATGACGTACGGCGCATAGATCGCCGCACAGGCGGGGGCGTCGGCCGTGGTCGCCGATCGGACCGTCACCGACGTCGATCGGCTCGTCACCGACGTCGATCGGCTCGTCACGCCGGCATCAGTTCGGGGCGTCCCGGGATCGGTCATGGGCTTGATGATGGCACCCCGAACGCGGCAACGGGCACCGTTCCGCCGTCACGGACTCGCGGTGAGGTTCGGTGTGAGCACCAGGTCACTCATCCAACCGGCTTACCCAGTGCTTTCGTCGGAAGAGGTGGGATCGGCGGAGGTATGCGTGAACTGGTGCTCACGTCCGAACCCCATCGACCCCCCGCGCCCTCTCACACCACCGACCATCCCCCGTCCACCGGGATGATCGCCCCGTTGACGTACGACGCGTCGTCGCTCAGCAGCCAGCAGATCGCCGCCGCCGGTTCGGCCGGATCCACCGGTTCGGGGACGATCGCCGGCATCAGGGCCCCGAGCACCTGCCGCGAGGTCTCCGACGGCATCGGCGCCACGATGTTGGTGCGGACCGCACCCACGGCCACCGCATTCGCCCGGACTCCGCGGTCCTTGCCGAACATCGCTGTGCTCCGCGTCAGACCGTTGAGGGCGTGCTTCGACGTGGCGTACGCCACACCGGAGACCGACGCACGCAGGGTCGCCTCGGAGGAGACGTTGACGATCGCCCCATGCCCGACGGCCTCCATGATCGGCAACACCGCCCGGGTGAGCTGCATCGGCCCGGTCACATTCACCGCGAGGACCCGGTCCCAGGTGGAGTCGTCGACCTCGGCCGGCGGCAGGAAGGCGTCCATGATGCCGGCCACGTTGGCCAGCCCGTCGACCCGGCCGGCCGCCGCGTCGACGATGCGGACGATGTCGTTCTGCCGGGTGACGTCGGCGACAACCGGGACCAGATCCAGCCCGGGGCGCTGCTCGACAAGTGCTTCCAGCCGCTTCGCCGAGACGTCCACCGCCACCACGCTCGCGCCCTCCGTCGCCAGCCGGAGGGTCGTGGCGAGCCCGATCCCCGACCCGGCGCCCGTGACAATGATGCTGCGCCCCTCGAACCGGCCCGCGATCGGACGGTGCTCCCCGGCGACCCGCAGTTCGGACATGATCATTCCTCCCGCTGGCGGACGACCCTGTCCGCCCTTGTGGACCACGGATTCCTGGGTGCAATTCTAGGCCGGGGTGTCGTCCGTGCGGGCCCGATCGGACAGCCCCGCGATGATCACCTCGATCTTGCGCATCAGCCATCCCCGCTCCAGCCAGGATTCCTCCGGTGGCAGCACGGCTTGCCCCTCTGCGACCCCGGCGCGGCGCCGTCGAACCGACCGCCGCACGGCTCCGGCTTCCGAGTCGGCCGACGGTCGGGCGTGCGTGGGGTCATTGCCGGGGGGTGAGCCGCTTGCGCGGGGGCAAGGAATCCCGATCCGCCTCTCGACCCGCCAAGGGTCGTGACGCACAGGACTCCAGCGACCCCACCTCGGCACACCCGCGATTTCGGGGCGGGTAGGAGTCGAGATGGGCCCGGGCTTGAGGGTCGTCGGCATCCCGCGTCGGCGTTGCTGCTACCGCCGACGTCCGGTGCCGAAGATCCCGCGAGCGATCTCCCGGGCGGCGGTCCGGGCGAACTGCTGGACCACCCCGGACGCGAGCACCTGCTCGACCACCGTCTTGTCCTTGCCGCGACCCGCGGTCCGTCCCGCGGGCCGGGAGGGCCGCTCAGCCGTACGTTCCGGTGCCGGCACGCCGGGCTGCTCGGCCGCGGCGGCCTGCCCGCCGGCCTCCGCAGCGGCGCTGGCGGCGCCCTGTTCCAGCTTGCGGGCGAGCATCTCGCGGGCCGAGTCCCGGTCGACGGCGGCTCCGTACTTGGCCTGCAGCGCGGACCCGGCCACCGCGGCGGAGATCGCGGCGGCATCCGTCGGACCCATCTTCGACTCCGGTGCGAAGACCCGGGTCCACACCACCGGGGTCGGCGCGCCGTCGGGGTCCATCACGGTGACGATCGCCTGGCCGGTCCCGAGCTCGGTGAGGGTGTGCTCCAGGTCGTAGTGGGAGATCGGGTAGGTTGACACGGTCGCCTTGAGCGACTTGGCGTCGTTGGGGGTGTGTGCCCGAAGCTGGTGCTGCACCCGCGAGCCGAGCTGGGCCAGCACGTCGTCGGGCAGATCCTTGGGCGTCTGGGTGACGAAAATGATCCCGACGCCCTTCGAGCGGATCAGTCGTACGGTCTGGGTGATCGAGTTCAGGAAGGCCTTCGACGCCCCGGCGAAGAGCAGGTGCGCCTCGTCGAGGAAGAACACCAGCTTCGGCTTCTCGGCGTCGCCGACCTCGGGCAGGTCCTGGAAGAGGTCGGCCACCAGCCACATCAGGAAGGTGGAGAACAGTTGCGGACGGTCCTGCAGTTCCGACAACTCCACCATGGACACCACCCCCTGGCCGTCGGCGGTGGTCCGCAACAGGTCGGCGGTGTCGAACTCCGGCTCCCCGAAGAACGTCTCACCGCCCTCGGCGGCGAACGCGGCCAGCTCCCGCTGGATGACACCGAGGGTCGAGGTGGCGATCCCGCCGATGTCCTTGAGGTCGCCCTTGCCCTCCGGCGAGGCGATCCAGCCGAGCACGGCCCGCAGGTCGGCCAGGTCGAGCAGCGGCAGTCCGCGCTGGTCGGCGTAGTGGAAGATCAGTTGGAGCGAGGACTCCTGGGTCTCGTTCAGCCCCAGCACCTTCGCCAGCAGGATCGGCCCGAATGAGGAGACGGTGGTCCGCAGCGGGACACCCCCGCCGACCCCGCCGAGGGCCAGGAATTCCACCGGGCAGGCCCGCGGCTGCCACGTCTGTCCGTTGGTGGCGGTCCGCGCCGTGAGCTTGTCCGAGCCGATCCCGGCGGTGGCCATGCCCGACAGGTCGCCCTTGACGTCGGCGGTGAACACCGGGACCCCGGCCCGCGAGATCTGCTCGGCGAGCAGTTGCAGGGTGACGGTCTTGCCGGTGCCGGTCGCGCCGGCGATGAGGCCGTGACGGTTGAGCATACCGACCGGAATGCGGACGACCACGTCAGGATGCGGAACGCCGTCGTCGCCGGCGACACCGATCACGACGGTGGGGACATCGAAGGTGTAGGCGGTACGGATCTCGGCCAGGACGTCGCTCTGCTCCATGGGCTCAGAGTGTCACATCTTCCTAACAGGTCCCGGCCGCCATGGGGTCAGCGCGCCGATCCTGACAGAGGACACGTAGTCTCGACCTGTGATTTTCAAGCGCGTGGGCGACGGACGGCCCTACCCGGATCATGGGTATGTCCAGAAACAGTGGGCGGCCATTCCCCCGCACCAGGTGCGCCTGGACCAGTTGGTGACGACCAAGCGGACCCTGGACCTGGAGGCTCTTCTGGAGGAGGATTCCACGTTCTATGGGGACCTTTTCGCCCACGTCGTGTCCTGGCACGGGGAGCTGTATCTGGAGGACGGTCTTCACCGGGCCCTGCGCGCCGCGCTGCAACAACGTCAGACGATGCACGCCCGCGTGCTGGAGCTCAAGTAGGATTCCAGACACGCACGGATCGCCGAGGAAAGGGGAGCCGTACCCGGGGAGGATGGTGACGTGGACGCGCAGACCGTCGTACGAGCCGTTCGGACGCCGCTGATCCTCCTCGTCCTGCTCGGCCTGGTGGTGGCCGGCGCCGCCTGGGCCTGGCGCGAGGTGCTCACCCCGCCACCCGCCACCCAGCCCGATCCGTGTGTCGCCCAACCGATCAAGGACGGCAAGCTGCGATCCTCGCAGGTCACGGTCGACATCGAGAACGCCGGCACCAAGCGGGGCCTCGCCGGCCAGGTCGCCACCAGCCTGGAGAAGCAGAAGTTCATCGTCGACGGAGTCGGCAACGCCGAGGACGTCAGCGTGAAGACCGTGGTGGTCGTCGGTTTCTCCGCCGACGCCCCGGAGGTGCAGTTGGTGGCCGCGCAGTTTCCCAACGCCGAGGTGCGCGCCGACGAGAACCAGAGCGACCATCGGGTCAAGGTGCTGCTCGGCGACGACTACCCCGGCACCAAGAAGGACGCACCGAAAGACCTGAAGGTGGAGGCGGCGAGCGTCTGCCTGCCGGCTCCGCCCACCGCCTCCCCCTCGCCTTCCGCGGGCGCCTAGGCACCTCGGGGACGGCTCCTCACCGGCGGGTGAGAGGTCCCCCCGTCACCGCCCACCACACGCCGGCGAGGAACAGCCACAGTTGGCCGAGGGTCCCCGGCAGTCCCGGCACGCCGGTGACGAACATCGCGACCAGCAGCCCCAGCCCGATCATGGCGCTGACGACGCCCAGAGCCCGTGACATCGTCCGGTCGACCAGGCCCGACCAGGCCACGGCCAGGGCCGACACCAGCACACCGAGCCACGGCAGGTACGCCCCGAAGTCGGTCAGGAGGTAGTAGACCCACAACCCCTGTTCGTCGTACATCCCCGCCTCCGGGCCGAGGTAGTTGGCCAGTGCACCTCGCCAGCCGTAGCCGAGGGTGGCCCCGGCAGCCGTGGCGAGCAGGCCACCCGACACCAGCCGGGCGGCGATGGTGCCGGTCCGTGGCTCCACCCGTGCCCGCCAGGCGGCCTGGAGGACAAGCAGCGCGATCACACACACCACACCGGCGCTCCAACCGATGCGACCGGTGGCCACGTCGAGGGTGAGCATGTCGGCCGGGGTTGCCGTGTAGGGAACCCCCGCGTCGGAGGCTGCCATCTCGGCCGGGGGGCGTAGATCGGTGACGACGGTGCCGACGAACCCGGTCAGCCCGGCCACCGCCCCCCACAGCGGCCAGGCCGCCCTCCGCGGGGTGCTGGACGGATGGGACGCGCGGGCGGCAGCGCGGGCGGCCTCGGGCGCTCCGCCGGGGTCGCCCGCCCGGTCCGGCGCCGGCCGTGATGATGAGGTCAGGGACATGATGTCCTCCTGGGAAATCGAGGTGACGTGATGCCGTTCCGTACGGCACCCCACGACTCTTCCCCGCCCGGCGGCCCGGCCCCCAGGGTCGGGCGTCCCCGACCTGCCCGGATCGGTGCCGGGACGCCCGACCGGCGACTCAGCGCCCGCTCGCCCCGAAGCCGGCCTCCCGGCCCGCGACGATGAGTGCCGAGCGGTCCGCCACCCCGAGCTTGGCGATGATGGCGTGTACGTAGTTGCGGACGGTCTTCGGCGTGAGCACCAGCATCCGCGCGATCGCCGCGTTGTCCAGGCCGCGGGAGACGAGGTCGAGCACTTCCGCCTCTCGGCCGGTCAGCTCCGGGAAGGGCCGCGGGGCATCGGCCTGTCCGCTCAGCGCCCGGATCGCGCGGGCGGCGATATCGGCACCGAAGAGCACCTCGCCGGCGGCGACCGCCCGCACCGCCCGCTCGACCTCCTGCGGGGAGGCGACCTTGAGCAGGTACCCGCGGGCCCCCGCCCGCATCGCGGCGAACAGCGAGTGGTCGTCGCCGAGCATGGTCAGCACCAGGACGGCGACCTCGGGGCGGGCCCGGGTGATGGCCCGGGTGGCGTCGATGCCGGAGTCCCCGCCGAGGTCCAGGTCCATCAGCACCACGTCCGGCCGGGTCGCCTCGACCAGCGCGAGCGCCGACTCCAATGAACCGGCGTCGCCGACCACCCGGATGCCCTCCAGGGTCTCCAGCAGCGACGTGATACCCCGCCGGAAGAGCGGGTGGTCGTCGACCACCGCGACGCAGGTCGGCCCGGGGCTCGCCGGTGCAGGGCCGGTCGGCCCGGGACTCACCGGTTCGGGGGTCATAGGCTCGGCGTCCACCGGCTCTCCTCGGGGTGGGGTGACGGTCCGTGCGGAGTCTGTCCCGGCCCATTCTGACCGCCCGGGTGTCCCGGCGGGGAGGGACGGGCGTCCCGGGTCGCGGGGATCGCCGCGGTGACGACCGTGCCCGGAAGGCCGGGCTCGATACGCAACCACCCTCCCACCGCCTCGGCATGTTCGCGCATCGACCGCAGCCCGACGCCTGCCGGTGCCTCCGGTCCGATCCCGATCCCGTCGTCGGCGACCCGCACCAGCAACGGGTCGGCGCCCCCGATGTCCACCTCGATCCGGCCGGCCGCCGCGTGTCGGGCCGCGTTGGACAGGGCCTCGGCGACGATCATCCAGGCCGCCTCGGCACGCGCGCCGTCCGCGTCGCCGGCGTCGATCGTGGTCTCGACCCGCAACCGGGGTGAGGCGACGCGCTCGGCGAGTTCCTCCACGGCCGCCCGCAGGTCGGTCCCGGCCAGGGCCGGCACCGCCACCGCTTGGGCCAGAGCGCGCACCTCCCCGGCCCGCCGCGCGAGGTCGTCGGCCAGCTCGGCGAGCAGCGTACGGGCCCGGGCCGGGTCGGTCGGGAGCAGGTTCTCCACCGCCGCGAGTCCGAACCCGATGCCGGTGAGGGAGGGGCCGAGTCCGTCGTGCAGATCACGGCGCAGCCGGCGCCGCTCGTCGGCCCGCCGCGCCACCACCTCGGCGCGGGCCGCATCGAGGCCCCGGTACGCCGCGGCGAGCTGGACGGCCGTCGTGACGAGCCCGGTGATCTCGCGCAGGACCGCGAGGGTGCGCCGGTCGAGTCGTTGGCCCTCCGGTGGGCGGACCTGCCACTCACCGATCGCGTCGGGTCCCGCACGCAGGGGAAGGACCAGCGCGGGCGCGTCCGACCTGCCTGCCGACGCCTGAAGCGTGCCGTCCGTCGAGCGGACCGAGACCGCGCCCAGCCGCAATGATCGGCACAGAGCGTCGCACAGGTCCGCCAGGCCGAGTTGTCCGGTCTGCGGATCCCCGATCCGGTCGCCGAGCCCGGCCAGCAGCGCCTCGGGGTCGGCGCCCTCCCCGTACACGAGCGCGTCGATCCGGCGCTGCAGCCAGCCGCGGGCGGGCAGCGCCGCGAGAGCGATCACCACCGCCGCCACCAACCCGGACCCGCGCGGGTCGGCCCCGGGCAGGACGACCGGGACCAGCGCGACCGCGGCGAACTGCACCGCGACCCCGCCCACCGTCAGCAGGGCCCACAGGGTGAGCCGGGAGACGACGAGTTCCACGCCCCACAACCGTTGCCCCAGCACCACCACGAGGATGGCCGCCGGATAGAGGATCTGGCCCAGGAGCGGGGCCACCATGCCGAAGGCGACCACCCACCCGGGCAGCGCGACCCCGGCCGGCATGACCAGGGAGAGGTAGGACGTGGTGAGGAAGAAGTGGCCCAGGGTGAGCCACCCGAGACCGGGACGTTCTTCCGGCGCCGCGCGCACCCACCGAAGGACGAGGATGGCGACCGTCACCAGCGACATCCCGACCCCGATGAAGGAAAGCCGGTTGTAGAGATCGGGCAGGATCGCCTGGTACGCCGCGACGGGCACGGCGAGCGGGTTGACCGGCTCGGGGACCGACTGCTGGGTGAGGCTAGCGAAGGTCGCGCCACCGGCCAGGACCAGATTAGCCCCGAACAGCACCCGATGGGCCCGCGGGACCGGCGTGCGGGTCACCAGCAGCGGCAGGGTGACGGTGAGGAAGGTGCCGGGCACGAACCCCCAACCGCCCGCGAAGGCCAACAGACCCCAGCCGGGCAGCCCGGGCCGCTCGGCGCCGAGGATGCCGTACTGGACGCCCAGCGCGGCCAGGCCCGAGCCGACGGCATGCACCGCCAGGATGACGCCGACCGGATGGGGTCGGCGGGCGAGGATGAGCGCGGCCACCGGCCCGTACACCAGGGCGACAGTCAGCCCGATGTCGTCGAATCGCGCCTGCATGGTCCGAGGCGCCTGGGACAGGAAGACGCCGTCGAGCGGCTCGGTCGGCAGCCGGTACCGGACGGCGAGGACGACGGAGCCGAGCGCCATCGCCCAGGCCAGCACCCATACGAGGCCCGCCACGATCCTCCTCGTCATCGCGGCACCAGGAGGACGAGCGATCCGCCCACCGTGCGGACCTCGGCCCCCAGATCGCGGGCGCGCGTCTCCAGGTCCCGGGCGCGCGTCTCCAGGTCCCGGGCGCGCGTCTCCAGGTCTCGGGTGGGGGCCTGTGGGTCGGCCGTACGGGAGGCCAGGCCTCCCTCGGCAGCGGTGAGGATCACCCGGACGTCGTCCGATCGGATGTCCATGCCGATGTCGAGGGTTCCCCGCCCGTGGTGCCGATGGTCCAGCACGGCCTCGGTCACCAGGAAGTACACGGCCAACTGGGTCCGGTCGGCGAGCCGGTCGCCTCCCCTGGCCCGGACGACGATGTCCCGGCCGGGTTCACCGAACCGATCGGCCAGGTCGCTGAGGGCGGCGTCGAGATCGCCGGCATCCAGCGCCGTCGGCAGGACCGCCCGGGCCAGACGACGAACGTCCTCGGCGCGCCGCACGAGCGCGGCCCGCGCGGTCGCCACCCGGCCCCGGTCGGGCCGTCGGGCCTCGGCTGCTCCCGCCAGGTCGGTGGCGATCGAGGCCAGGGCGGGGGCGAGGGAGTCATGCAGTTCCCGGTGGAGGAGGCGGCGTTCCTCCCGGCGGACCTCGATCATCCGCCGCCGGGTCCGGGCGACTTCCTGGTTGGTCTCGGCCAGGGCGACGGCCACGGCCAGGAGCCCCGCGATCCGGGTCACCACGGGCCGCAGGACCTCGGCCAGATCGGCGCGCGCCGCGGTCACCTCCACCGTGCCGACGTCGCGCCCGCCGGCATGGAGCGTCGTACGGAACATGAACGGACCGGGGCGGCCGGCCACGACCGTCGGCGCGTCGGAGACCGGCGCGAAAGCGACCGAATCGACCTGCCATCCGCTGCGCAGACCGTCCGCCAGCCCACCCAGCGGCCCCCCGGGCCCTTCGGGATCGGCCAGCCGATCGCCCAGCCCCGGCAACACCGACCGCGGGTCCGGCGACGGGTCGTCGAGGCGGCTGACGAGGCGCCCCAGCAGGTGCCGGACCGGAACGATGATCAGGGCCAGCACCCCGGCGGCCACGGCGCCGGCCGGCCGCTCTCCCCCGCCCACCAGGACGACGACGTCGAGGGTGACGAGGTAGACCGCGACCGCGACGACGATCGACAGCACCCACACGAGGCCGGCGAGGATCCGTCGGCGTCCCGCCGCGTACGCTGTGACGGCACTCACCCGACCAGTATCGACGTCCCGGCCCCCGGGGGCCAGAGACGCGGACCGCTTCCGAGTGTCGGCCGCTCCCGTACGATCGGATCATGACGGCGGAACAGGACCCCACCCGGACGAGGCGGGACCAGACCCGCACCCGACCGACCGCGGCGAGCGTCGATGCCTTCGTGGCCGGCCTCGCCGACGAGCGGCAACGGGCCGACAGCGCCGAGTTGATCGCCCTGATGAGCCGGGTTTCCGGTGAACAGCCGGTGCTGTGGGGGCCGAGCATCATCGGCTTCGGCACCCATCACTACCGGTACGCGTCGGGGCGTGAGGGCGACACCGCGCGGATCTCGTTCAGCCCGCGCAAGGGGAAGATCTCCCTCTACCTGACTTGTGACGCGCACCGGGTGGAGCCGATCCTGGCCCGGCTCGGTCGACACAGCACCGGCGTCGGCTGCATCTACCTGCGCCGTCTCGACGACGTCGACCGGACCGCCCTGGCGGACCTGATCGAGGTCGCCTGGCACGATGACAGCGTCCATTGATCCGTCCCGAGAAAGGGAAACCCATGCGTGCTCCCATCGACCCGTTGCCGACGTCGATGACCCCGCGTCCCCACGCCGACCCGCACCGCCACCCCGTGGCCATCGTCACCGGCGGGTCCTCGGGCATCGGCGAGCTCACCGCACGGGACCTGCGTGCCCGCGGCTGGGAGGTGTATGCGGCAGCACGGCGGGTCGACCGGATGGCCCCCCTGGCCGAGGTCGGGATCCGGCCTGCGGCCCTCGACGTCACCGACGACGCGTCGATGACCGCGCTGGTGGACCTGGTGGTCGCCGAGCAGGGACGGATCGACCTGCTGGTCAACAACGCCGGCTACGGGGCGTTCGGGGCGGTGGAGACCGTGCCCATGGCCGACGCGCGGGCACAGTTCGAGGTGAACGTGTTCGGCCTGGCCCGGATGACCCAACTCGTGTTGCCGCAGATGCGTCGATTCCGGCGCGGGCGGATCATCAACGTCTCCTCGATCGCCGGGCAGGTGTCGGAGCCCTTCGGGGGCTGGTACCACGCGTCCAAGCACGCCGTCGAGGGCCTGACCGACTGCCTGCGTCAGGAGGTGCGCGGCTTCGGGGTGGAGGTCGTCCTGGTCGAGCCGGGGCCGGTGCAGACCGACTGGAACCCGATTGCCGCCGCCTCGCTGGAGAACGCCTCGCGCGGCACGGCGTACGAGAAGCCGGCGCGGGCCACCCGCCGCGCCCTACGGGTGATGAACTCCCCCGTGGTCGCGGTGCGGCCCGAGGCGGTCGCCGACGTCATCGTCACCGCCGCGACCGAGCGTGATCCACGGCCCCGGTACGTGGTCGGACGCGGTGCCCGGGCATTGCTCACGGCGAACCGGCTGCTGCCGACCCGGGTCACCGACGCGATCACCGCGCTGATGTTCCCCTCCCGGTGAGGGGCGGGTCCCACGGCGGGGTCAGGCCGACACGCGGCAGATGACGCCGGGGTCGTCGACCAGCCCGGCCGGGGCGTCGGTCAGTCGGATCTCGTAGGTCCCCTCGCGGGCGGCATCGGCGCCGAGCGGCATGCCGCCCTGGGCGACGATGTCGTCGCCGTCGACACAGGCGGCCTTCAGCCCGGGGATCCACACGCCGTCACCCGTGTAGGAGTAGCTACCGGTGAGTACCGGGCGACCGTCCTCGCTGCGCAGGCTGGGCGTCCCGAGGGTCAACCGGGTGTCCGGTGAGGGGGCGGCACCGACGCTGTCCACCCAGATGACGAATCGCGTCGGCGAGGCGTTCTCCGCCACCTCGGCCGTGAAATTCACCACGAGGTGGGACTCACCCATCACCCGGATGTCGGCGGAACTGCCGCCGTCGGCGAGGACGGCGCCCGACGCGTCGAGCACCTGGAACTTCATGAAGACGTCGACCGGTGCCTCCGCGTCGGTGTCGAGGATCGCGACGATGCGCCCGTAGCGGTCACTGGTCTGAGCCCCCTCCCAGTGGGTGAGGCTGAGTTCCTCCAGGTCGATGTCGTCGGGGACGTCCAGCGGCGGGACGGTGGGGTCTGCGGCGGCCCGCATCTCCCCCGGACCTGCGAGGGTCAGGGCGAGGGCCACCGCGCAGGCGGCCGCGAGGAGTCGGCGGCGTCGTCTCATCGGTTGTCCCTTCGCTGCGTCCGGTCCTCGGAAAGGATCGTACGCGGGAGCGTACGCAACGCGAGGTGCGGGAGTGCGGGGTTCAGGAGCGCGGGGTTCAGGAGCGCGGGGTTCGGGAGCGCGGGAGGCGGGCGCCGGTGCGCGGGAAGCGGGGTCGGGCGCTAGGTTGGGCCGGTGAGTCCAGTCCTGTTCCTCCTTCTCGCCGTCGCCGGGGTGGGTGCGGGGCTGGTGGGATATCTGGTGGGTCTGGCCTCTCTGGTCAGCTATCCGGCCCTGCTGGCGGCGGGCCTGCCCCCGGTGGCGGCGAACGTGACCAACACCCTCGCCCTGGTCGGTGCAGGAGTCGGTACGGCTGCCCGGGCGGGCCGGCAGTTCCTCGCGCGAGGCCCAAGGACGACGCTCGTCGAGGTGTCCGTGGCGCTGGTCGGCGGCCTGCTCGGAGCCTGGCTCCTCCTCGCGACGGGGGAGTCGAGCTTCTCCTCGGTTGTCCCCTGGCTGGTGCTGGCCGCCGCCGTGCTGCTGGCGGTCAGCCCGCGGCTCCAGCACGCCGGGGCGCTGGGGCCCGTTCCCCGTCCCGTGTACTACGGGGCGTTGCTGCTCACCTGCGTCTACGGGGGTTATTTCGGGGCCGGCGCCGGGGTCATCTACCTGGCCATCGCGGTGCTGCTGTCGGGGATGGACTTCACCTCATCCGTGCTGGTGAAATCGATCCTGCTGGCCGTGTCCAACCTCTCCGCCGCCGTGCTCTTCATGCTGACCGCGCCGGTGCACTGGGGAGCGGCGCTCGCCCTCGGTATCGGCTGCGTGGTGGGCGGCTGGCTGGGGCCGGCGGTTCAGCGGCTGATCCCCGAGCGGGTGTTGCGGATCACCGTGTCGGCGGCGGGGGTCGGGCTGGCCGGCTGGCTCTGGGTGCACCGGTGACCGCCGCGGCGGAAGGATCCGTCGGCTGCGACACGTCGGCGGCTTCGAGCCCTGCCCAGCAGCGACGGGTGGGACCCAGGAACTCTTGTCGGATTGCCGTCCGGGGGATGCGAGAAGGCCTCCGACCCCGTACTGTCACGGGATCGAAGGCCCTCCACCAACCGCGGTGACGGAGGGATTTGAACCCTCGGTAGGTTTCCCTACACTCGCTTTCGAGGCGAGCTCTTTCGGCCGCTCAGACACGTCACCGCCCAAAAGAGTACCTGTTGTTCACCTGACTTCGCCAATCGCTGCGGGGCATGGACAGGCTGATCGGTGGACCGAGGATGCGAGCCGGACTCCTCCGGGTGCATCCCGCCGGCTAGTTGAAGAGGATCCCGCCGTCGACGAGGAGGGTCTGGCCGGTGACGTAGTCGGCCTTGTCGCTGGCGAAGAAGGACACGACGCCCGCGACGTCCTCGGGCGTCTCGATCCGGCGCAGGGCGATGCTGTTGATGTTGTCGGCGAGGTTCTCGCCCTTGCCCTTGCCGTTGAGCTTGCCCAGCTCCTCGTCGATCAGTTCCCACATCCCGGTGCCGACGATCCCGGGCGCCCAGGCGTTGACGGTGATGTTGCGTGGGGCCAGTTCCTGGGCCGCCACCTGGGTGATGCCACGGACGGCGAACTTCGTCGCGGAGTACGCACCCAGGATGGGGAACCCCTTGATCCCGGCGATCGAGCTGGCGGAGATGATCTTGCCTTTGGCCTTGCCCAACTCGGCGAACTTCTTCTCCGCCGCCTGGATGCCGTAGATGACGCCGAACAGGTTGATGTTGAAGATCTTCTCCAGGTCAGCAGACGTGATGTCGCTGATCGGCTTGACCTGGGCGATGCCGGCGTTGTTGACCATCACGTCGAACCCGCCCAGTTGCTCGGCCGCCGCGTCGACGGCCGCGAACACCTGGTCCCGCTGAGACACGTCGGCGGTCACGAACACGGCCCTGCGGCCGAGCTCCTCGATCTCCGCGACGACGCCCTCCGCCTTTTCCTTCTGGAAGCCAAGGTCAGCGACGGCGACATCGAAGCCGTCTCTGGCCAACTGCAGCGCTATGCTGCGTCCGATTCCCTGACCGGCACCGGTCACGAGGGACACCTTGGGGTTGCTCAACTCTGACACTCCTCGATCGTCCAACCACACGCCATGTGCAAAATCAGCCTACGACCGCACAGGTCCGGCCGATCCGGGGCCCGGTCGGGCGTCCCTCAGCGACGCTCGCCGAAGAACTGTCGGATCAGGTCCGCACACTCCTCGGCGAGATAGCCCCCGACGACGTCGGGCCGGTGGTTGAGCCGCGGGTCGCGGACCACGTCCCACAGAGACGCCACGGCGCCGGCCTTCACGTCGAAGGCCCCGAAGACCAGGCGCGCGAGCCGGGACGCGACGACCGCCCCCGCACACATCGTGCAGGGCTCAAGGGTGACGACGAGGGTGCAGCCGGTCAGCCGCCAGTCCTCCGGCGCCTGCGCCGGGCGGCGGCCCGGTGCCTGCGCCGCTCGACGGCCCGGCGCTTGCGCCGCTCGACGAATCGCCAGGATCTCGGCGTGTGCGGTCGGGTCGCCGGTCAGTTCCCGCTCGTTGTGGGCGGCGCCGATCACCCGCCCGTCGGGCGCGAGGACCACCGCCCCGATCGGTACGTCCCCGTGGGCCGGTGCCAGCCGCGCCTCGCCGAGGGCCGCGAGCATCGGCGCCCGCCAGCCGCCCGGGGGTACAGGCGGCCGGTCGGTCCCGGGAGCGGGAGTGGTCAGTCTCCGAACTCCTCCTCGACGCAGGCCCGTACGTGGGGCCCGAAACCGATGCGGTCGGCGACCTGGAGCAGCGCCTCGCTGGAGGGGATGTCGAAGTCCTCGGCGAGTTGTTCGAGATCGAAGTCGCCGACTCCCAGGTCCCGCAGGATCTCGGAGTCGCCGGCCGGTTCGACCTCCTCCTCGTCGTCGGACTCGGGCACCTCGTCCACCCCGAGGTAGTCGAGGATGTCGCGGGCAATCGGCCAGTCCAGGCCGGCGGTGACGTCGGACAGGAAGACCTGGACGACCGCGCCGCGGACCCGGACGAGGACGAACACCTCGTCGACCAGGGAGAGCATGCCGATCGCCCCGGCGTCCCCGGGCAGTCGGCGCAGGTGGTTGATCAGTTCGTCGAGGTCGTTGGCCATCGCGAGGTCGAGCGCCACGACGACGGGATTGCCGTCCTCGCGGTACGCGGCGACGATGAAGTCCAGGTCCTCGTCGGTGGCGTCCTCGATGTCCTCGTCGTCGAAGTCATCGTCATAGTCGTCCTCGTCGACCCCGTCGTCGACATCCTCGTCACTGTCGAGGTCGAGGTCGTCGAGTTCCTCGTCGTCGTAGTCAGACACGCCAACCTCCTGATCGCACATGCGAAGCCTATGCTCTCAGAAGAACACCCGGAGGAACAGTCGGGGGAGGAGCGGGTCCCGCGCCCTCGGATGTGACACGCTGAGGGGCGTGGAACTGCATGTCGTCGATCATCCCCTCGTCGCGCACAAGCTCACCCTGCTGCGCGACCGCACCACCAAGTCGCCTCTCTTCCGCGAGCTCGCCGACGAGTTGGTGACCCTCCTGGCGTACGAGGCCACCCGCACCGTACGCGTCGAGCCACACGAAGTGGACACCCCGATCGGGCGGGCGATCGGCGTACGGCTGACCACCCCGCGCCCCATGGTCGTACCCATCCTGCGGGCCGGCCTGGGCATGCTCGGGGGGATGACGCGGCTGCTGCCGACCGCCGAGGTCGGTTTCGTCGGGATGGCCCGCAACGAGGAGACCCTGCAGCCCGTGACGTACGCCGAGCGGCTGCCGGCCGACCTGTCGGGCCGCCAGTGCTACGTGCTGGACCCGATGCTGGCGACCGGAGGCTCACTGGGCGGCACGATCCGCTTCCTGGTTGATCGCGGTGCCGATCACATCACCGCGATCTGCATCCTCGCCGCACCCGAGGGGATCGATCACGTCCGGATGGTCACCGAGGATCTGCAGGTGCCGTTCCACCTGGTGCTCGCCGCCGTCGACGAGCGCCTCAACGAGCGCGGCTACATCGTGCCCGGGCTCGGCGATGCCGGCGACCGGCTCTACGGCCTGGCCGACTGAGACTCCCCCGAGGGGTCGGCCGGCCGGGGCGCGCCGGTGGCGCGAGCGGCCAGGGCGAACAGCGCGATGATCGCCGCGACGAGGGCCACCCCGAGCGCGACGTGCACCCAGCGCAGGTCGACCGCGGCCAGGATGATCTGGATCACCGCCAGCACGGGCACCGACACCGCGTGGAAGAACAGGCCCTTCGACCCGGTGCGGGTGGCCTGCCAGGCGAAGTACGCCGCGACGGCGGACACGATGGTGAACAGGTAGCCCAGGCCACCGTGGCTCTCGGCGATCGCGCGGCTGCCGTTGCCGGACAGCATGATCACCGCCAGCACGAGTTGGACGACAACGATGAGGGAGGCGATCGCGGCGGCGTTGCGCAGCCGGGCCACCGCGGCGGTCGGGGCGGGACTGATCGGGGCGGGGGTCGAGGTACTCATGGGCCCACCGTAGCCGCCCCGGGTGACATCTCTCCGTCGACGACGAGCTCCACCCGGTCGGCCACGAATCTCGTCCGGGCGACCTCGACCACCAGTCCGGCGAGGTCGGCGTTGACCGCGTCGACCTCCAGCACGATGTCCCCGGGCGAGATCCCCAGGTCGCGGGCGTCGGTCGCGCCGGCGGGGACGCCACGGATCGCCGTACGCACCCGTACGTAGTCGGTGACGTCGGCTGCGGCGAGGGCCGCGGTGACCGAGCCGCTGCGGCGGTAGTCCTCGGAAATCCGCGGGAAGCGGTCCGGATCGAACCACCGGGTGCTGCGGGTCAGCGGGCGTCCGTCGGCGACGTGGATCGTCTCCAGGCAGATCCCCGGTCGGCCCCCCAGGCCGAGCCGGGTGGCGACCGACGCGTCGGGGACCTCGCGCCGGGTGGACAGCAGTTCGCCGTGGTTCTCGCCGGTCTGGCCGGCCAGCTCGGTGGAGATCCGGGTCCGAGGACTGATGCCGTAGCGCAGCCGGCCGACGTTGCCGACGAAACTGCCGACGCCGCGGCGGGTGACCACCAGGCCGTCGCGTTCCAGGGAGGACAGGGCGGTCCGTACGGTCAGACGGTTGACGTCGAAGCGCGCCCCCAGAGCGGCGGCCGAGGGAAGCGGGTCACCCGCCCGGAGCCGTCCGGCGGCGATGTCGAGTCGGATCCGGTCGGCGATCTGCTTCCACAGCGTCACCCCGCCGGTCCGGTCGAGGTCCCCCGCGGACGCCGTCTCGGACGGTCCCGACCCCTCCGCGACCGTCACGTGGTGTTCATCCATCTCCGACACTCCGTTCACCGGTGGCTTCTATGGTCCCTCTTGTCTAGTGTACTAGACAAGCAGCTATCCGGGGCGGCCCGCCCCGGGGACAGGAGGACGCTGTGCCCCCCGGCGACACCCACGAAGCAACCAGCGAAACCCACGAAGCAACCCGCGAAGCCCACGAACCAACCCGCGAAGCCGACGAGCAGACCTCCCGGCGACCTGTCGACGGCCGTCGCGCCGCGATGGCCGTGCTGGCGCGGGCCGATGCGGCCGATCTCGACGCCCTCTGGCAGGTCTGGGCCCCCAAACCTCCCGTGGAGGAGCTCCGCCCGCCCGAGACCGGGTTGGTGATGGTCCGCGGCCGGATCGGTGGTGCCGGTCACCGCTTCAACCTCGGCGAGGCCACCGTCACCCGCGCCAGCGTACGTGTCGGGTCCGGCGCGGTCGGTCACGCGTACACCCTCGGGCGCGACGACCGGAAGGCGCGACTGGCGGCCGTATTCGACGCGTTGTGGTGCGACCCCCGGTCCCGGGCAGCGGTCGAGGCGCGGGTGATCGCACCGCTGCGGGCCGCCCAGGAGGCCGATGCGCAGCACCGCTGGCGACAGACGGCCGCCACCGAGGTCAACTTCTTCACGATGTCACGCGAGTCGGGGGCCACGACTGCGGGGGCCGGGCAATCGGGGGCACCCCGATGACCTGCACCCCTCCCGCGCCCGATGCGTACGCCGCCGGCTTCGCCGACCCGGTCCGCGACACCCAGGCGGCCTTCCGGGCGTTGATGGATGCGATGGCACGGCCCGGCACGCGGCAGGTCCTCCCGGCCGCGACCGCTCCCGGTCCGCTGGGCGCCGGGTCCGCCGCGGTCGCCCTCACGCTGCTCGACGCCGACACCGCGCTGTGGTGCGACCACCCGCTGCGCACTCCCGAGGTCGAGGGCTGGCTGCGGTTCCGGACCGGCGCGCCGCTCGTCACCGACCCGGCCGAGGCGGACTTCCTCCTCGTGTCGCACGCCGCCGCGGTCCCGCCGCTGGCCGGTCTGCGCCGGGGGCTGCCGGCCTATCCCGATCGCTCGGCCACCGTGATCGTCGACGTCGGCACCCTGGCCGACGCGCTCACGGGTGCCGGCCACCCGGGGGGCGGTCGTCGCCTCGACCTGACGGGTCCGGGCATCGACGGCTCGGCCACCCTGACCGTAGGCGCCCTGCCGCCTCGGTTCGCCGACCAGTGGGCTGCCAATGTCGCGGGATTCCCGCTGGGCGTCGATCTCATCCTGGTCGCGGGGGCGTACGTCGCCGCCCTGCCGCGGACCACCACGGCGCGCGACTCCACCGCACAGGCCGCCACGGGCCCGATCACCCAGGAGGACCCGGCATGTACGTTGCGGTGAAGGGTGGTCAGCAGGCCATCGACCGCGCCCACCGGCTGCTCGCGGACCGCCGTCGCGGCGACCGTACGGTGCCGGCGCTGACGCCCGACCAGATCGCCGACCAGCTCGCCCTGGCGGTGAACCGGGTGATGGCCGAGGGTTCACTGGCCGACCGCGACCTCGCCGCCCGGGCCCTGGCCCAGGCCCGCGGGGACATCGTCGAGGCGGTCTTCCTGGTCCGCGCACTGCGGACCACGCTGCCCCGGTTCGGGTTCACCGAGCCGCTGGACACCGCCCGACTGGAACGGCCCGACCGGCGGGTGTCGGCCGTGTTCAAGGACCTGCCCGGGGGCCAGTTACTCGGGCCGACCTTCGACTACACCCACCGGCTGCTCGACGACGCCGACACCGAGCCCGTCGAAGCGGCCGGCGTCGACGCGCCGCCCCGGGGCATGCCGCGGGTGATCGACATCCTCGGCTCGCAGGCCCTGGTGGAGTCCGACCCCGACCCGTCCGACGACCCCGAACCCGGCGACCTCACCCGCGACCCGGCCGTGTTCCCGATGCCGCGTCCGATGCGCCTGCAGGCCCTGGCCCGCGCCGACGAGGGGTTCGTACTCGGACTGGGCTATTCGACCCAGCGCGGCTACGGACAGGGCCGCCACCCCTTCGCCGGCGAGATCCGGCTCGGCACGGTCGAGGTCGAGTTCGCCGCGCCCGAGGTCGACTTCCCGGTGCCGCTGGGCGAGCTGGAGGTGACCGAATGCCAGATGGTCGGCCAGTTCGCCGGTGCCGGTGACCGGCCGCCGCAGTTCACCCGCGGGTACGGGCTGGTCTTCGGACACAACGAGCGCAAGGCGATGGCGATGGCCCTGTGCGACCGGGCGCTGCGGGCCGAGGAGTTCGGCGAGCCGGTCACCGCGCCCGCCCAGGACGAGGAGTTCGTCATCAGCCACTGCGACAACGTCCAGTCGACCGGATTTGTGGAGCACCTCAAGCTCCCCCACCACGTCGACTTCCAGGGGGAGCTGGAGCTGCTGCGCCGGATGCGTGCCGAGCGGGAGCGGTCCGGCCCCGAGCCGGTCACGACCGAGGGGGATCCCGCATGAGCGCCGACTACTCCTTCGCCTACCTCGACGAGCAGACCAAACGCTCGATCCGCCGGGCGCTGCTCAAGGCGATCGCCATCCCGGGCTATCAGGTCCCGTTCGCCTCCCGCGAGATGCCCATGCCGTACGGCTGGGGCACCGGAGGCGTCCAGGTGACCGCCTCGGTGATCGGTCCCGACGACGTCCTCAAGGTCATCGACCAGGGTGCCGACGACACCACCAACGCGGTGTCGATCCGGTCCTTCTTCGCCCGTACGGCCGGGGTCGCGACAACCACCCACACCACCGACGCGACGATCATCCAGACCCGCCACCGGATCCCCGAGACCCCCCTGGTGGCCGGCCAGATCATCGTCTACCAGGTGCCGCTTCCCGAACCGCTGCGCTTCCTCGTGCCCCGCGAGGCCGAGACCCGCCGCCTGCACGCGCTGGGCGAGTACGGCGTGATGTTCGTCAAGCTTTACGAAGACATCGCCCGCTACGGCCATGTCGCGACCACCTTCGACTACCCGGTGCGGGTCAACGGGCGCTACATCATGGCGCCCTCCCCGATCCCGAAGTTCGACAATCCCAAGATGGATCGCAACCCGGCCCTGCAGCTTTTCGGGGCCGGCCGGGAGAAGAGGGTGTACGCCGTGCCGCCGTACACCCGGGTGGAGAGTCTCGACTTCGAGGACCACCCCTTCGAGGTGCAGGAGTTCGACCAGCCGTGCGCGCTGTGCGGGGCGACCGGGGTGTACCTGGACGAGATCGTCCTCGACGACGCCGGACATGCCATGTTCGTCTGCTCCGACACCGACTACTGCGAGGGCCGCCGCGCCGCGGGGCACGTCGGCGCGCAAACCGGGGCGCCTCCGGCAGGCGTCGGCGCGCAAACCGGGGCGCCTCCGGCGGGCGTCGGCGCGCAAACCGGGGCGCCTCCGGCGAGCGTCGGTACGCAGGACGCAGGCGAGGAGGAACGATGGTGAGCACCGACGACGAACCACTGCTGCAGGTCCGGGGCCTCGGCCACACGTACGCCGACCGGTCCGGCCGGACCAGGATCGGCTGCGCGGACGTCGACGTCGACCTGTGGCCCGGGGAGGTGCTGGCCATCGTCGGCGAGTCCGGGTCGGGCAAGACCACCCTGCTCAACACCGTCGCCGCGCGCCTGACGGCCTCGCACGGCAGCGCCCGCTACCGGACCAGGGACGGCCGTGAGGTCGCGCTGGACTCCCTCGACGAGGTCTCGATCCGGGCACTGCACCGGACCGAATGGGGCTTCGTCCACCAGGATCCCGCGGCCGGGCTGCTGATGAACGTCTCCGCCGGCGGCAACGTCGGGGAGCGGCTGATGTCGATCGGCGCCCGCCACTACGGCCGGATCCGGGAGAGCGCCGCGACCTGGCTCGCCCGGGTGGAGATCCCCGCCGACCGGATCGACGAGCCTCCGACGACCTTCTCCGGTGGGATGCGGCAGCGGCTGCAGATCGCCCGGACGCTGGCGATCTCACCCCGACTGGTGTTCATGGACGAACCCACCAGCGGCCTGGACGTGTCGGTGCAGGCGCGGCTGCTCGACCTCATCCGTGGCCTCGTCGCCGACCTCGGCCTGTCGGTGCTCATCGTCACCCATGACCTCGCGGTCGCCCGGGTGCTGTCGGACCGGACCGTGGTGATGCGCCACGGGCGGGTCGTCGAGTCCGGGCTGACCGACCGCGTGCTGGAGGACCCGCATGCCCCGTACACCCAGTTGCTCGTCTCCTCGATCCTGCAGGTGTGACATGACCACGACACGTCTGACCGACCCTTCACCACTCGACCCGACGACGGCGTTGCCCGTCCTGGAGGCGCTCGACCTGGCCAAGACCTTCACCATGCACCTGCAGGGCGGGGTCCGTCTCCCGGTCCTGTCCGGCGTACGTTTCACCTTGTACCCGGGCGAATGTGCGGTCCTCGACGGGCCCTCGGGGATCGGCAAGTCGACGATCCTCAAGATGATCCACGGCACGTACGGGATCGATTCGGGGGCACTGCTGCTGCGCGGCCCGGACGGGGCCGTGACCGACCTCGCCCGCGCCGACGACCGGACGATGCTGCGGCTGCGCCGGACCACTCTCGGGTACGTCAGCCAGTTCCTGCGCTGCGTGCCGCGGGTACCCACCCTCGACGTCGTCGCCGAGCCTCTGCTGTCCGCCCGGGTGCCCCCGGAGGACGCGCGGCGCCGGGCCGGGCACCTGCTGGAACGGCTGCGGGTCCCGACCGGGCTGTGGATGCTGCCGCCGGCGACGTTCTCCGGCGGGGAGAAGCAGCGGGTGAACATCGCCCGCGGATTCGTCAGCGATCACCCGGTGCTGCTGCTCGACGAGCCGACCGCCTCCCTCGATGCCGCCAACCGGGCCGAGGTCGTCGATCTGATCGAGGACCAGAAGGCCGCCGGCGCGGCGATCCTGGCGATCTTCCACGACCCCCGGGTGCGGGCCGAGGTGGCCGACCGGCTGATCGACGTCGGCGTCTTCGTACCGTCCGGCGCCGTACGGTCCGGGCGCGTGCCGTCCGGCGCCGGACGGTCCGGGCCCGTGCCGTCCGGCGTCGAGAATGAGGAGTCCCGATGACCGAGAACGTGTTCAGCCGCGCCAGGCTCGTCCTGCCCGACCGGGTGGCGGCGGGATCATTGCTCGTCCGCGACGGGCGCATCGCCGACCTTGACGAGGGTCGCACCGCAGTGAGCGGCCTCGACCTCGACGGCGACTTCCTGCTGCCCGGCCTGGTGGAGACCCACACGGACCACCTGGAGAAGCACCTGGCCCCGCGCCCCGGAGTCCGCTGGGACACCGACGCCGCGGTCCTCGCTCACGACGCCCAGGTCGCCACGGCCGGGATCACCACGGTCCTCGACGCACTCCGGATCGGCAGCCACGACGACTCGCCCCTCGTTCGCGCGGCTCGCGGCACCGCCGACGCGATCGACCGATCGCAGCGGGCCGGACGGCTGCGCGCCGACCACCACCTGCACCTGCGCTGCGAGGTCTCCGACCCGGGGTGCGGGCGCTACCTCGCCCCCTTCGAGGGGGACCCCCTGGTCCGGCTGGTCTCTCTGATGGATCATGCGCCCGGGCAACGGCAGTACGCGGACCCGGAGGTGTTCCGGACCTACCACCTCGGCACCCACGCGGTGGCGCCGGAACGGATCGACGAGTTCGCCCGGGTGCTGGTCGAGCGCTCCCACCAGTACGCCGGCCCCAACCGCGCCCTCGTCGCCGACTTCGCCCGCCGCCACGATGTCCCGATCGCCAGCCACGACGACGCCACCCGCGAGCACGTCACCGAGTCGATCACGTACGGCACGTCCATCGCGGAGTTCCCGACCACCCTGGAGGCGGCCCGGGCCGCCCATGCCGCCGGCCTGCTGGTGGTGATGGGCGCCCCGAACCTCGTCTGCGGCGGCTCCCAGTCGGGCAACGTCGCCGCCGAGGAGGTCCTGGCGGACGGGCAACTCGACATCCTGTCGTCGGACTACGTGCCGGCCAGCCCGCTGCAGGCGGTGTTCTGGCTGGCGGCGCGCAGGACGAAGCTGCCGGATGCGGTGCGGATGGTGTCCGGGGTGCCGGCCCGGGCAGTGGGCCTCACCGATCGCGGCGCGCTGGCGCCCGGGTTGCGGGCCGACCTCGTGCGGGTGCGGCTCAGCGATCGCGTCCCGGTGGTATGCGGGGTGTGGCGCACCGGGAAGCGGGTCGCCTGAGGGGCCCGGGCCAGCCGCACCCGGGGCTCAGACCAGCCGCACCCGGGGCAGCGGCACCCAAGGCCCGGGGCAGCCGCACTCAAGGCCCAGACAAGCGGATTGCACGTTGTCTATGCCGAGCGATCCGCTTGTCTGAGAAGCGCCGTGGGCCCAGACAAGCGGATTGCATGTTGTCTATCCCGAGCAATCCGCTTGCCTGAGTTGCACCGGGGTACCGGTGAGGTACCGGTGCGCGCGGGGCCCCAGGGCGCGCGGGCCCCGGGTCCCGCGCGGGCCCAAGCCAGCACGGCCTCCAAGCCGGCCGTCTCGTCTCAGCCCCGAGGTTCCTCGTCCGACCCCGACCGGTCTGTCCACGTCCCCTCGAGGTCACGGCCGATGGCGGTCAGCTGGTCGGTGGTCAGATGGGCACTCCGGGCCAGGTCATAGAGCGACAAGGCAGGGCCGACCGCGACCAACTCGGCGTCCAGGAGGAACGGCGCATGGCGCTCCAGGACCGGCCGCGCCGGGCCGTCAAGCAGGTCGGCCAGCGGGCCGGAGATCAGGTCGGCGGCGGGCAGGTCCTCCGCCGCCGGCAGTCGCTCGGCGGTCGCCCTGGCCTGTTCACGCTGGGCGGCGACCAGGAGATCGGCCCGGGTCACCTCCCGGTCGTACGGGATGCCGAGGTCAAGTCCCTGGTAGTGGTGTATCCGTTTCGTGATCTTTCGATACGGGG
>CAZGWN010000021.1:0-45116 GCA_964528755.1 uncultured Propionibacteriaceae bacterium | reverse complement strand
CTACACCCCACCCACCCCCGACCACCTCCTCACCACCTACCTCAACCACCTCCCCACACCAGCCGACCAGACATGAGCGACGGCGACCCGGCCACGGACCGTGGGGATGTCGACCTGTCGGGGCTGCGCATCGCCATCGCCCATGACTACCTCACGCAGCGGGGCGGGGCCGAACGTGTCGTCCTGTCCTTGATGCGAGCCTTTCCCGGCGCACCGGTCTACACGACATTGTTCGACCCTGCCGGTACCTATCCCGAGTTCGGCGAGGCCAGGATCATCACCTCGCCGCTCAACCGCATCCCTCCGCTCCGCAAGCATCATCGAGCTGCCCTGCCGATCCTGGCCCCGGCGTCCGATCGGTTCAGGATCGACGCGGACGTGGTCGTCGCCTCCTCCAGCGGATGGGCACATGGGTTCCCCACCACGGGACGCAGGCTCGTCTACTGCCACAATCCGGCCCGCTGGCTCTATCAGACCGACGAGTATGTGGGGTCGAGTCGGGCCGGGCGCCTCCGCGGACTGGCGACGGCACCGCTGCGTCCGTTCCTGCGGCGGTGGGATCGCAGAGCCGCGGCCGGGGCTGATCGCTACGTGGCCAACTCCACCGTCGTCCGGGACCGGATCCGGCGGACCTACGGCCGGGACGCCGAGATCGTATTCCCCCCGCATTCCGTCGATGTGACCGGACCACAAGAGCCCGTGCCGGGCGTCGATCCAGCCGGCGGGTTCTATCTGGTGGTCTCGAGGCTTCTCCCCTACAAGAACGTGGACAAGGTCGTCGATGCCTTCCGGACGATCGATCGCCAGTTGCTCGTCATCGGACACGGCCCGATGCGCGAACGCCTCCTCCGCGACGCGCCCCACAACGTGGTCCTTGCCTCCGGCGTCAGCGACGCCCAGCTTCGCTGGGCGTACGCCCATGCCTCGGCGTTGATCGCACCATCCTTGGAGGACTTCGGTCTCACGCCCCTAGAGGCGGCCAGCTTTGGGACACCCACGCTCGCTCTGCACGCGGGCGGGTATCTCGACACGATCGATCCCGCCGTCAATGGGGCGTTCTTCGAAAGTGCGACCGGGGACGACATCCGAACTTCGGTGCTGTCCAGCGAAGGTCGCTGCTGGGACCGAGACCCGATCTTGACGCATGCCGATCATTTCTCCGAGGCACAGTTCGGTCGACGGATGCGCCGGATCGTCGGAGAACTGGCGTCGGATGCCGGACTGACCGACTCATGAGCACATGTGTCCTTACCTGAGATCAGGCCCGCTTCCGCCGTACCCCTGGAGCGAAAACCCCGGCATGACGCCCGCGGGTCACCGGACTCGAACTCTGCCGATCGTGCGACCGGCGGATCATGCTCGCACATTCCGGGTCGGCGGATCGGCAACGACAAGTGATGCACACGTACAGGAGACGAGATGCCCCAGCCGGTTCTCACGGTAGTCATCCCCCACTACGGCGATCCGCGGCCGGCTCAGGATCTGACCGAGTCCCTGCGGGCCCAGGTGCCGGCTCCACCGGCTCAGATCATCATGGTCGATGACGCCTCACCCGTCCCCTATCCCGACAATCCGGGCATCGAGGTGGTCCGCCGCTCCGTCAACGGTGGTTTCGGCACCGCCGTCAACTCCGGTGCCGCCCGCGCCACCGGTGAGTGGCTGATGATCCTCAACAGCGACCTGACCATCCCCGACACCTTTGTCGCGGACTGGCTGGCCACCGCCCGACCCTGGGGTGACGCCGTCACCGCCCCCCGCATCGTGGACCCCGGCGGGCACGAGTCGTGGTCGGGGCGGCACTTCCCGACGATCGGTCACCAGGTTGTCGAATGGCTGGTCCCGATCGCCCGATGGCGACAGCTCCGCACGCTCCACGAGGCGGTCGGGCATGACACCCGCGCCACCGGCAGCGCGGTCCAGGTCGTCGACTGGGTCGTCGGCGCGGCGCTGCTGATCCCCACCGAGGTCTTCCGGCGAGCCGGCGGCTTCGATGAGGGCTTCCACATGAACGCCGAGGAAGTGGATCTCCAGCGCCGGCTCAGGGACCTCGGGATCCCGTCCGTGTACCTCGGCACCGTCAGCGCCGAGCACGAGGGCGGCGGTTCCTCCGACCCGGATCGGCGCCGCCGATGGCTGGTGTCCTCTCGCCTGCGCTACGCTGACAAGTGGGCACGCGATGGCTATCCCGGCGGCCGTCGATCTCTGCAGGCTGCCCTGGCAACCGCCTCGGGCGCCAATCTGGTCTGGAACGTGGGACGTCGCCTGCTTGGCCGGGAAGTCACCCCATGGGATACGTTTCGATATGAACTGTCACTACTCCGGGGGGAGAACTGATCGTGACGCGACTGCTGCTGGTCACGCCCACCTTCCACGGCTACTGGCAGTCGATCGCCGGCGCGCTGGCCCGTCGGGGCCATGACGTGACGACGTACCGGTACGACGAGCTCACCACCCCTGGCATGAAGGTCCACCACAAGCTGCGCCACGAGCTACCGGCGCGGATCGGGCTGGACGACCTGGCCCTGTCGGCACGTCGGACGGAGCGAGCCGTCGGCGTGGTCCGGAGCGCCCGCCCTGACGTCGTCCTGACGATCAGGGGGGACACGCTGGCGGATTCCTACTGGGAGACCATCGCCTCCGTCGGCGCCCGCTCACTCCTGTGGCTCTACGACGAGTATCGACGGACCGCCTGGACCGACGAACGACTGCGGTCGGTCGGGCCCATCGCCTCGTACAGCCATCACGACGTCGCCGCGCTCCGCGCGAAGGGCTTCACCGCCCACTTCCTGGCGAATGCGTACGACCCTGCTCAGCCATTGATTCCGCACCCCGTCCCGGCGGTCACCTTCGTCGGCGCCCGCTATCCCAACCGTGAGGCGCTGCTCACCGCACTGGGCTCTGCCGGCATCCCGGTGCAGGCCTTCGGGCGCGACTGGTCACACCATCCCCTGGACCGTCTGCGCACCTGGCAGTGGCACCGCCCGCCCATCCAGGCGGGCCGCGACGTACCGCTCGCGGAGGCCTGGGGAATCATGGCCGGCAGCACCGCGACGGTGAACATGCACCACGACCAGGACGGGTTCACCATGCGCACCTTCGAGGCGTGCGGCGTCGGCGGCGTGCAATTGCTCGATCGCCCCGACGTCTCGGAGTTCTACGACCCCGGCACCGAGGTCGCCGTCTTCACCTCCCCCGACGAGGCCGTCGATCTCGCCCGGAGGGCGGCGACGGACACGGCGTGGGCCGCGAGGATGCGGATCCACGCCCGGGCACGGACCCTGGCCGAGCACACCTTCGACCACCGATTCCGCGAGGTGGAGCAATGGTGGGGCTGATCCATCCCTCCGATCTCACTGCGTGGCGGCGTTGGCAGACCCGGCGGAGAGGTGTCCGTGGCATGATCGGCGTCGTCCGCGCCCGGCGACACCCGGAGGCCACCGGCCTTCGCCTCGCCCGCGGCGGTGACCATCCCGCCATCCTCATCGCGGTCGAGTCCGCCTCCCCCAGCCAGCAGGCGGCCCTGCTCGCACCGCTGCGCCACCTTCCCCTGGAGGACGTGGCCGTGCTCCTCCCCGAGTCGCTGACCGTGCCGCTGCCCGAACACCCGTGGCGTACGGCGCCCGTCACCGACCTGGTCCACGACCCCGCGCTGGGCGATGTCTCCGCCGTCCTGGCCGTCGGCCACTTCCTGCCTGCCGGGGCCGCGGCGCACGACCTCGCCCGGGCACGCCGGCTGCCGTTCGGAGTCATCCAACACGGACTCCTCGTCCCGATGGCCCCTCCCTTGCCGCCCGCCGCCCACCTGCTGTCCTGGAGTCGTGCCGACGGCGAGTTCTGGACCTCGGGACGTACGGACGTCACCGTGGAGGTGGTCGGGTCCCAACTGCTCCGGGAAGCCACGGTTGCCGATGCCGAGCGGCTGGCCCGTGACCGGATGATCGAGTGGGCCGCCCGTCGCCCGATCTACCTGGGTCAGTTGCACGGGGCCGAAATCGGGCGCCGGCGGATGGTACGGGCCGCGGAGCGCACGATCCGCCGGACGAACGCCCGCTACCGGCCGCACCCCCAGGAGACCGACCTGCTGTCCCGGCTCGTCCACCGGTGGTGGACTCGACAGGGGATCACCTTCGACCGTTCAGGCCTGCCCCTGCCCCGGCTGGAGGCTCCCGTCATCGGGGTCTTCTCCACCGGCATCCTGGAGGCGGCGGCGCGCGGCCTGCCCGCATGGGTCGACTTCGACCGACCCCCGGCGTGGCTCGGCGAGTTCTGGGAGCGATACGGCATGAGCCGCCTCGGCGGCCAACCGACCGCGCCACCGGCAACGAGCGTCGGCGAGCCCTCGGCGGCGGTGGCGAGGTGGCTCCTGCGTGCGGCAGGCGTCACGAACGAGGGGGACCGGTGAGCAGGACGGCCTTGTGGGTGGTCCCCGTCGGTGACCTCGGCGGTGTGGCCCGCCACGTCCTCGACGTCGCCCGCACCGGCATCCCCGACTGGCGATTGGTCGTTCTCACCCCGCCCGGGGCGCTCGCCGAGGAGTTGCAGCGCCGTGACGTGCCCACCCTGACGGAGTCGTTCGGTCCGGGCGCCGGGGTTCGCGCCTCCCGCAACGCGCTGCACCATGCGGTGACGCGCCTGCGCCCCGACGTCGTACACAGCCATCTGGCGTACGCGGACATCGTGGCCGCCACCGTCGATCGGGGCCGGTCCGCGTTGGTCTCCACCGAACACGGCATTGCGGCGAACGACCGCGTCTACCACGGATCGCGCCGGGTGGCGGCCCGGGCGGCCCTGGTCCACCGCGTCCGCCTGACCCGGTTCGATGCGCTCATTGCCGTGTCCGAGGCGACGGCCCGCGCCATGCGGGCCAAGTGGCAGCCACGCCAACCGATCACCGTGCTGCGCAACGGCATCGACCACACGAACGTCTCCGCGGGAGGAGCCTCGGGCAGGTCGCCTGGACTGCGCATGGCGTCGCTGGCACGGCTTGCGCCGGAGAAGGGCCTGGCGCAACTTCTCAACGCATTCGCCGTGGTCCTGGCCGACCATCCGCGGGCGCGGCTCACGATCGCCGGCGACGGCCCCCTCCGCGACGATCTGGTCCGCCGATCGAACGTCCTGGGCATCGCGGACGCGGTCGACTTCCCCGGATACGTCGACGCCGCGGACCTGCTGCGGCGAACCGACGTGCTGGCCCAGCTCTCGGTCTGGGAGAACTGCTCCTACAGCCTGCTGGACGCCGTCACGTCTGGGGTCGGCGTGGTGGCCACACCGGTGGGCGGCAATCCCGAGATCCTGCCGGCGCGGTGCCTGGCCGAGGCCGACGACCCCGATGCCGTCGCCGCGGCGGTCGTCTCGCAGGGAATGCACATCGGGGAGCGTCCTTGCCTCCCGACCGACTGGCCGTCGGTACGGGAGATGACCGCCGGCATAGCCGCGGTCTACGCCGAGGCCATCCAGCGAAGAGGGGACCGACGTGGCTGACCTGACCCTGGCCGCGAACAACGGCGACATCGGCGGCGGCGAGGTGATGTTGCTGCAGATGGCCCAACTGTCCCGGGACCTGGGGCTGAGCGTCCACGTGGTGGCGCCGGACGCCTCGGCCGTGCTGGACCGTGCCCGACACCTGGGATTCTCCGGCACCGGCATCGGCGGACGCGGGCGGCCGGCGTACCTGCGCGGCCTGCGGGCATGGGACGCCCGCGAGCGGACCGGACTGCTGTGGTGCCACGGGCTCGTCCCGGGGCTGGCCACCGCAGGCCACCGCCGCCGAGTCGTCGAGTTGCATCAGCAGCCGACCGGCGCGGCCCGCCTCGCGGCGCTGGCGGCTCGCGCCGGGCGACCCCGAGTGGTGGTGCCTTCCGAACACATGCGATCCCGCCTGCCCGGCACCACCGTCGTGTCCAACTGGACCGAGGACATCGCTGCCGTTGCCCGGAGGACCCGCACCGGCGGCCCCCGGGTGATCGGCTTCATCGGCCGGCTGTCGCCGACCAAGGGGATCGTCGACCTTGCCCAGGCCCTGGCCATCCTCCAGCATCGGCGCCCGGGCGCGTATCGGCTGTTCCTGGCCGGTGAGACGCGCTTCGTTCCCGATCGTGACCGTCGACGGGTCGAGGCTGCTCTCGCCCCGATCGCCCCGCTGACCGAGCGGCCGGGCTGGATGAGACGCGAGGACTTCTTCTCCCGGGTCGACCTCGCCGTCTTCCCCTCCGTGTGGGGTGAACCGTTCGGACTGGTGGCGGCCGAGTCGATGGCGGCCGGCACACCGTTCGTCATCACCGACGACGGCGCGTTACCCGAGGTCGCCGGCGCCGACCACCCCTGGATCGCCCGCCCGCTGGACCCGACCGACCTGGCCGACACCATCGAGCGCGCCCTCGCCTCCGATCCGACCAGCGCCGTGGCCGTCGCGCGTCGGCGTTGGGAGGAGCACTTCTCGCCGACATCAGCCCGTCGGCGGCTGCGATCCCTGTTCCGAGAGCTGGACGTTCTGCCCGAGGACCCGAAGTCATGACCGAGCCCGACGTCTCCATCGTTGTCCCGTCGCGCGCCGGGGCTCAGCGTCTGCCCGTGCTCCTCCGGGCTCTGCGGCGCCAGACGGTTGCCTCGTGGGAGGTCATCGTCGTCCTCGACGGCGACATCGACGGATCCGAGGAGGTCCTCGCCGGCTACCCGGACCTGCCGCTGCGGACCATCGTCTTCCCCGAGAACCGCGGGCGGGTCAGTGCTCTGAACGCCGGCTTCGAGGCGGCGCGCGGCCGCATCCTCGCCCGCTGCGACGATGACCTCGAACCGGGTCCCCGCTACATTGCCCGGCTGATGGCCCGGCATCGCCGGGGACCGGTGGGGGTGGTGGGGCTCTACCGCAACACCTTCCCGGAGTCGGCCTACGCCCGGATCTACGGGCGCCCGTCGGACGCCCTCTTCCGTGCCGAGGCCTACCGTTCCGACCCGTCGATGACGTGGCGCTACTGGGCGGGGAACGTCTCGGTCAGCCGCGAAACGTACGAGGTGGTCGGACCGTACGACCCCGACTATCGGGCGTACGGCTGGGAGGACGTGGACTGGGGATTCCGGGCCCACCAGGCGGGGATTCCCGTCGTCCTGGCGCCCGAACTCGAGACTCCGCACCATGCGGCAGCCCAATCGAGCGCCGTCAGAGTCAAACGGGCCTTCCATTCAGGAGCCGCACGCCGGACTTTCGAGGCCAAGCACGGAGTCGGGAATCTTCCGCCGGCAGTCCCGACCGACCACAGCCCGTGGAACACCCTCGTCAGGGACCTGGCTCGACTGGACCGGGAGCCGATGCTGAAGGTCGCCGACAGCCTCGACTCCCGGCTGGCCCGTCTCCCCGACCCGATCGCCCGCAAGCTCGTCTCGCTGGTCGTGGAGGCAGCAGCCGTCTCGGGTTACGGGCATGCCCGGCAGGCGCGTGCCGACTTCTGAGGGAGCCTCTCCGCCGGGAGTGCTCGCTGGCAGGGACCGTTCCATCGATGTGGCCAAGGGCATCGCGATCATCGCCGTCGTCGCCGGGCATGTACTCCGGGGGTTCGCCGCTGCCGACATCCTCGCTCCGACGCACACCTACGTCACCGCTGACATCTGGCTGTACTCCTGGCACCTGCCGGTCTTCGCCCTCACCTCGGGCCTCTTTGTGGCTCGATCTGTCCGCGGGTCCGGGTCGCGTCGATACCTGACCCGGAGGCTGCTCCTCTTTGGCTATCTGTACCTCCTCTGGTCCATGCTCCAGGGCTCGGTCAAGCTCATGGCCGCAGGCAACATCAACACCCCCACCACCTGGGTCGATCTCGTGTCGCTGTGGCGTCCGGACGGGCAGCTGTGGTTCCTGCCGTGGATCGCCGCCATGTCGCTCGTCGGGACAGTCCTGGTGAACTTGCCGGCCCGGTGGCGCCTATGGGTCGCGGCCCCGGTGGTGACATCGGTGAGCTTGGCCTCCTGGGGTTGGCAAGGATCGATCGCGGGCACTCAGGGGTGGGGGCTGCTCGTGTTCTACGCGACCGGAGCAACTCTCGGCGCAGTTCGCTATCAGCAGGCGCTCCGAGGGACAAGCCGATCCTGGGCGGCACTCGCGGGAGCCATCGCGCTCGGGGCAGCCGTGGCCGTCGTCGCCATCCTTCCTGTCACCCCACCGACCGACTACGGGCAGGGCCGAACGCCGGGAAGCGTCGCCATGGGAGTCGCGGTCTCCGTCGTCTGCACAGGAGCCATCCTCCTCCTGTCCCACCCGCTGGCCCGGATACCAGGGTTGGGCCGCTTCCTGGCCCACTGCGGAAAGCTGTCGCTGGCCATCTTCCTGGCCCACATCATTGCCACGGCAGGAACGCGAACCGTCCTGCTCGCAGTCGGCATCGACCACCCCGGTCTTCTGGTCGGGTCGGGAATCCTCATCGGTGTCCTCGGTCCGCTGTTCCTGTGGCATACCGGTGTTGCCCTGGGATTTCCGTGGCTCTTCGACATGCCGATGAGCACGCGATCGCGGACGTTGCCGACCGACCGGGCGTGATGACTGTCGGGCGCCTGTCACCGTCACACTAGGACGGCATCGCCCGACTCGGCAGTCTCGCTTCCAGCTTCGTCCGGGCCGAGCGCAACGCGGCCTTCAAGAGACTCGTGCCGTGCACCTCGCCAATCGTGTGCAGCCCCCATGCCACCAGAGTCACCCCGACCATGGCCACCAGCATGGCCCAGTTCCGACCGACATACGGGAGCACGAGCGTGATGATGACGACGGCCGCAAGGTTGTGCCCGATATACATCGAATAACTGACCTTGCCATACCACTGAACGGGCCTGAACAGCAGCGGCGACGTCGACTTCCGCGCCACGACCGTGAGGAAGAACGCGGCGAGCCCCAGAACGATCCAGCCCTGCGCCGCAGAATGAAGGATCGCCGCCACCGCCGCACCGAGGACGGCGCTGATCCCGGCCAACACACCGAAGCCGACGCGTCGGTCCGGCCGCGATCGGGCGAGGCAGGCGAACATGCCTACGCTGAACAAGGGGGCCCACTCCGCCAAGACCAGGTTGAGCACGATCTTCACCGGCCCAGCGACTGCCTGGGGGTCGAGCCCGCGGGTCATCGGCCCGGCCCAGATCGCCACGCCCAGGGCGATGGACATCCAGACACCGGCGACGATCGTGACCGTTCGCCCCGTCAGCCGGCAACGCGTCAGGAGCAGGAGGCAGAAGATCAGGGCGTAGAACTGCATCTCGATCGCCAGGGTCCAGTAGACGTCATCGACATTCGGCACGAGCAACCAGCGCTGAATCATCGTGTAGTTCAACAGATGGACGATCGTTCCCTGCGGAACCGCTGCGATGTGGAAAGCCGCCGCCAAGGCGATCGACAGCGTCACCGCGGCCCAATAGACGGGATAGAGCCGCGACACGCGGGAGATCACGAAGTCGCTCGGCCGCTGGGCGCGTTGCGCCGTGAGGAGAATCACGAAGCCGCTGATGAGGAAGAACAGCTGGACGCCGTAGGCGCCCCACGCGGCATCGGCCAGAGGCTGCGGTGAATCTGGATACCGGGACTGGTAGCCCCCGGTGACGTGGTGCAGCACGACCGCCAGCGCGGCCAAACCGCGCAGACCGTCAAGCTCGCGGAACCGGGTGGGCATCGGCGTGCTCGTCTGTGCCTCGCGGAATCGCCCTCCGGCTTTGGGGCAGTCGGATCGGCTGCGGTCCCGCAGATCGCTCGGCCAGCCACACTTGGAGGGCACAGGCCATCACGATCCCCCACACCACGGTGTAGAAGACCTCCCCCAGTTTCCATCCGCACACCAGGAGAGCCACCGTGGCCGCTTCCACGTAGGCCGACCGGCTGTCCATCAACCCGCGACGTGCCGGACGCAGGGCATAGAGCACGGTGATTCCCACCACCACGAAGAGATAGATCCAACCTCCCTCGACCTGCAGTGAGGCGTACGCGCTGTGGAAATAGAAGGGCTGAAGCCAGGCGGCCGGACCCTCGCCGTACAGCACGTACGCCTCGCCCAGCCCCATGCCCTGCCAGGGGGCCTGGGCGAGTTTGGCCTGGGTGAGGGCTTCGAGCTGCGCCCGGAACCAGTCGGTCTCGTCCCGGTTGGCGAAGATGCCGATCCGGGCGAAATGACTCTCGACGAACCACACCGCATACGCCAACACACCGGCGAGTCCCCACCGGAACGGATTGCTCAGCCGGGGCGACGCGACCAGCCAGATCACCCCGACGGCGAATCCGGCCATGGACGTTCGTGACCCGGTCAGGAAGAGGAGGACGGCGAAGACCACCAGGACTACAACTCGGGTCCACGACCGCCGGACCAACGACAGCATCAGCAGCCCGTAAACCGCGTACGCCAGACCGGCCTGGTTCTTGTCGTTGAGGAAGCCGGTGAGGAACCCGGGGTAGTTGTCCGGTGCCAAGCCGGCGTAGTACAGCACGACGTTGGCCATCAGGCCGGCCCCGATGCCCTTGAGCAGCGACGCCAGGTCGACTCGATTGGTCGCCAGGCAGAAGACGAGCAGCGTGACCAGCGCCAACCGAATGAGCCGGCGCTTCCAGTCGCCCGCATACTCCGTCGGGTCGGCCAGCGCCGACACCACCGCCAGATAGACCAGCAGCAGCCCGAACGCCCATGGCATCCACCCGATCGGACGGAGATCGATCTGGGGGCGGCGGAAGGCCGCCACCCCCACCAATCCCACGACCGCCAGATAGCTGATCGGCAACGGGGTCGAGACGAACGGCGTCGACTGGTTGGCGGTGAAAAGCAGCAACCCGGCCAGAAACTCCAGGACCCGGACGGATCCGACATTCTCGACGACATCGGACCGCAGCAACGTCGCCCAGCCCGCACTTCGTGCGGTGTCGGTCGTGACGCTCATGCAGCCCCCTGCTGTCACCTGCCTGCGCCGAGGCAGCGATCGCACCGCACTGTACCGGCTCCACCCGCGGATCGCACATCCCGGACCACGGTTCGCCCCGTATCCGCCCAGGCCATAGAGTCCAGATGCACACGTGAAGGGGGAGACGTGGATATTCTGTGCCTGATTCCGGCCCGGGGGGGCTCGAAGGGGATCCCGCGAAAGAACCTGCGGTCGGTCGGCGGTCGCCCGCTGATCACCTGGACCATCGAGCAGGCGCTCGCCGCCGAGGCCGACCTGCACGTGGTCGTCTCCACCGACGACGAGGAGATCGCGCAGGTGGCCCGCGAGGCCGGGGCCGACGTGCCGTGGTTGCGGCCGGCCGAGCTGGCCGTCGACACCGCCGCCACCGAACCGACCGTGGAACATGCGATCGCCCAGGTCACCGAGGCCGGCCGGGCGCCCGACGCGGTCCTGCTGCTCCAGGCGACCTCCCCCATCCGGTTGCCCGGGACCCTGGACCGGGCCGTCGCCCAGTTCACCGACTCGCGTGTCGACTCGCTGGTCGGGGTGATCCCCAAGAGCCCGTTCTACTGGTGGGCCTCCGATCCGCCGAGGGCCGACTACGACGTCGACCACCGGCCCCGCCGCCAGGAACTCACCCCGCCGCAGATGCGCTACTACGAGAACGGCTCGCTCTACCTCACCCGGACCGCGATCTATCGCACCCACCACAACCGGATCGGCGGCAGGGTCGGGCTGTTCGTCATGTCCGACGTCGAGGGCATCGACGTCGACACGTACGCCGACCTCCGCCTGGCCGACAGCTATCTCTCCCACCCGGAATGGATCACGGCATGATCATCGAGCGCCACATCACCCCGTACGTCGTGTTCGGGGAGGACCCGCTGCTCGCTGCCCTGCAGAAGATCACCGCCAATAAGGCCCGCCAGATCTTCTGCGTCAACGAGCACGGTCACTTGGAGGGGGCGCTGTCCGACGGTGACGTACGCCGCTGGATGGTCGACCAGCCGACCGTCGACCTGTCGGTGTCCTGCTCGACCGTCGCGAACCCGAAGGTGACCAGCATCACCGAGGCCACCCCGGCGAGGGAGGCCGAGGCGCTGTTCCGGCCCGGGATCTCCCATATCCCCGTCATCGACGAGCTGGAGCGCGTCGTCGGCATCGCCATCGCCCAGCCCCGCGAGTTGCGCCTCGGCCGCCACCTCGTCGCGACCGACGCGCCCACGGTCGTCATCGCCGAGATCGGCAACAACCACAACGGCTCGGTCGCACTGGCCAAGGAACTGGTCGACCTGGCCGTCGCCGCCGGCGCCGACATCGTCAAGTTCCAGCACCGGCACATGGACGAGCTCTACCGCCACACCGGCGCCAACCGGGCCCGCGGGGAGGACCTCGGCGCGCAGTACACCCTTGATCTGCTGGCGAAGTTCTCGCTGTCCACCGAGCAGATGTTCGAGGTCTTCGACCACGCCCGGGCCCACGACATCGACGTCATGTGCACCCCCTGGGACATCCCCAGCCTGGAGGACCTCGTCGCGTACGGCATTCCGGCGTTGAAGATCGCCTCCGCCGACCTGACCAACCACGACCTGCTGCGGGCCGCGACCCGCCACAGCCTGCCGATGGTGCTGTCCACGGGCATGTCCACCGAGTCGGAGATCCTCCAGACCATCCGCCTGCTGCAGGACGCCGGCGCCGCGTACGCGCTGCTCCAGTGCCAGTCGACCTACCCGGCACCGTACGGGTCGATCAACCTCACGTACATGAACCGGCTGGCCCGCCTCGGCGGCTGCCCGGTCGGCTACTCGGGACACGAACGCGGCTGGCACGTGCCGCTGGCGGCCGTCGCCCGCGGCGCCCGGATCATCGAGAAGCACTTCACCGTGGACCGGACGATGGAGGGCAACGACCACGTCGTCTCCCTGCTGCCCGACGAGTTCCGCACCATGGTCGACCAGATCCGCGACATCGAGGCCTCCCTGGGCGAGGACACCCCGCGCGAGGTGTCGGCCGGGGAGGTGATGACCCGGGCCAACCTGGCCAAGAGCCTGGTCGCCACCCGCCGGATCGAGGTCGGTGACCGGATCGCCGCCCCCGACATCACCGTCAAGAGTCCCGGCCGTGGCCTGCAGCCCAACCGACGCGGCGAGCTGATCGGCCGGCAGAGCGTCCGGGTGATCGAGCCGGGTGACTTCTTCTACTCCGGTGACGTCGACGACGCCGCAGCCCGCCCCCGGCCCTACGCCTTCCACCGGCCGTGGGGCGTGCCGGTGCGCTACCACGACGTCCGGCCGATCCTGGAGGCCGGGTCGAACCCCGACTTCGTCGAGTTCCACTTCTCCTACAAGGATCTCGACGTCGAGCCGGCCGACGTGTTCTCCGACCGGCTGCCGATCGGCTACACCTGTCATCTGCCCGACCTGTTCGCCGGCGACTTCATCCTCGACCTGGCCTCCTTCGACGACGACATCTGGGAACGGTCGATCGCCGAGATGCAGCGCTCCATCGACCGGACCCGCCAACTGCGCCCGTACTTCTCCCAGGACGCCGACCCGATCTTCATCGCCACCCTCGGCGGGTTCACCCGCGACGGGTTCGTCGAGCGCGACCGCGTCCCGGCGATGTACGAACGCATCGCCGACGGGCTGGCCCGGGTCGACCTCGCCGGCGTACGGCTGTGCCCGCAGACGCTGCCGCCGTACCCGTGGCTGATGGGCGGCCAGCAGTACCACAACCTCTTCCTGCACCTGGACGACACGGTCGCCTTCGCCGAGACGTACGGCTACCGGCTCACCTTCGACATCTCCCACTCCAAGCTGGCCTCCAACCACACCGGCACGCCGTGGTCGGCGTACGTGTCGCGGCTGACGCCACTGGCCGAGCACTTCCACGTGGTCGACGCCCGCGGGGTCGACGGGGAGGGCGTCCAGATCGGCGAGGGCGAGGTCGACTTCGCGGCCCTGGCGGCGGCGATGGATGAGTTGGCGCCCGGCAAGTCGTTCATCCCGGAGATCTGGATGGGCCACGTCAACAACGGCCAGGGATTCTGGCATGCGCTGAACCTGCTGGAGGAGTGGCTCTAGCAGCCTCCCCGCGCAGAGGCGCGGCCTCGGGGATCGTCCTCGGGGGTGATGCCGCGGTGCGGCGGGGGGAGGGGCAGGACACCTGGTCATAGGGCTGCCCTATGGTGCCCCTGGCAAATACTGGCTGCGGCATAGGGCTGGCCTATAGACGGCATTCGGGTGTCCCCCCGGTCGCGCCGGACCTGGACCGGGGCCCGGCCTTCCACCATGAGGGATCACCTGTAGCCTCGGGGCGGTGAAAGTGACGTCTGCGGGCGCGGAGGCGCTACAGGAGTCGGCTCGCTTGGTCGGCGAACCGCGGGACTCCCGCTCGGCGAATCTTGTCCAGGTACTCGCCGGACGTCAACGGCGGGTGTTCGTAGACCGACACGATTGACAGGAGCGCGCCCATTGTCGCGTCTTCGTACAGGTCGAGCTGGTCGAGGAGAAAGTCATCCGGGTGGCGTACCTCGATCGACCACGGGCTGGACGAAGAGTCCGGAACGTGTCGGATAATCTAGCCCTCGTCACCCGGCTCGTACACCACGTCGAGCATGCCGGCTTCCTGGCCGCCACGGGCCATCTGACGCAACACAGCCCTCCGCTCCGCCTGTGAGCGTGCCTGGTAGTCCAGCAGGTCCTCCAGTGTCACTCGCCGATGCCTCCCGACGGTCGTGAACGGGATCTTGTCCTCCGTCAACAGCTTGACCAAGGTCGGGCGTGAGATCCCCAGGAAATCTGCGGCCTCCTGCGTCGTGAGCTGCGTGTCCCGCGGCACCACGGTTACTCCCCGTCCTGCGGCCAGCGTCTCGGCGATCTGTCGAAGGATGACGAACATGCGACCCGGGAGCTCGATCCGTTCTCCCTCGGCGGACACCAACGCCATCGTCCCTCCCGATCGGAACTGACGCTCGAGTTCGGCAAACACTCCGGCCGCCTCTGCTCGGCCGATGTCGTCTGGAACGTACGTGCGTGCCTGTTCCGTGACCGCCGCTCCCTGCATCACAGCCTCCTCACCATGCCCATCGTGCCAGCGACCCACCCACGAGGCGAGCTTGAGCATCAAGCCTACTCGAAATATCCGAAAGACGGCAAGGGCTCTGTCCATGCCTGAACCGAGACAAGCGGATCACCCGGGGTAGACAACGTTCAATCCGCTTCCGTGGCCCCACGCCTGAACCGAGACAAGCGGATCACCCGGCGTAGACACCGTTCAATCCGCTTGTCTCGCAAGGGGGGTGGCTCGCAAGAGGGGCTCGCGGAGACCCTCCGAAGCGACGGGCCCCGAAAACCTCAGTGTCGCTGTGGGTCGGCGGACTCGGCCCGCCGGCGCCAGGGTGACTCCACCGCGCCGGCCGCGTCCTCGGCACCCCGGGCCGGTGCTGCCGGGGTTCCCGGTGCCGCGGGGGCAACAGGGCGCCATGCGTCCGGCGCCGGGGCGTCGAAGGCCGACGGCGCCCCGAACGGGTCGACCGGTGCCACGCCGTGCGCCGCCCCGTTCGCACCATGGCCGTTCGGACCGCGGGAGGCGCCGTTGATGCCGACAGCCTGTCCCCGCCCGGCACCATCGACGCCCGCCACGGCCGGCATCGTCTCGGTCGGGGGGTCGGCCACCCGGTCCGGGCCGGCCGAAGCGGTGGGAGTCTGGGCATCGGCGGCCAGACGAGCGGGCGCCGGGGTAGGCACGGAAGCGGGGCCCACGGGCGCAGGAGCCGCCGACGCACGGCCCACGGGCGCCGGAGCCGCCGACGCACGGCCCACGGGACCGGGACCCGCCGACGCAGGGCTCACAGGACCGGGAGCTGCCGGCGCAGGCGCGGACCGGACGGCAGCGGGTTCGAGCATCACGTTGTCCACCGGATTCTCCGGCGCCGCCACTCTCTTTCGCCCGCGCCCACGCTTCTTCTCGTCCCCGGAGTAGTAGTACTCCGGGGAATAGCCGTACCCATAGCCGTACCCGTACATGGCCGACCCGATCCGGTTGGTCGGCACCAGGTTGAGCACGGTGCCGAGCAGTCGCGCGTCGACCTGCTTGAGCAGCTTCGCGGTGAGCCGCGCCTGCTCCTTCATCGTGCCGCCGTAGCGGGCCACGACGATCACCCCGTCCGAGGCGACGCCGAGCAGGCCGGCGTCGGTCACCGGCAGCAGCGGCGGGGCGTCGACGATGACCATGTGGTCGTGGGCCAGCTCGCCGATGAGATCACGCATCCGCTTCGACCCGACGAGTTCGGAGGGGTTGGGCGGGATCCGGCCGGCGGGCAGCAGCGACAACCCCGAGGTCCCGCTCTCGACCAGCGCATCTGCGACCGGCAGATCGCCGGCCAGCACCTGGGTCAGGCCCACGTGCCCGTCGATCCCGAACCGCTTCGCCAGGGTGGGGCGGCGCAGGTCCGCGTCGATGATCACCGTCGGCTGGCCGGCCGCGGCGAGCGTACGAGCCACGTTGGCCGAGACCGTCGACTTGCCCTCCTGGGCATTGGCCGAGGTGAAGACGATCGCCCGCGGCGGATGATCGACGTCGACGAAGCGCAGGTTCGTCCGCAGATGCCGGAGCGCCTCGGCGGCCGGCCCGCCCGCGCTGGACGCCGTCTTGCCGGCCAGTTCGTCGGTCTTCGGGATCGTGCCGAGGTTGCTCACGCCGGTGATCTCCTCCAGGTCGGTCACCGCGCGGACCCGGACGTCCAGCGCCCGCCGCAGCAGCGCGACGGCGACCCCGCCGACGATGCCGACCAGGGCGCCGAGTGCCAGGTTGAGGCGCCAGTCGGGCGAGCTCGGCGATCCCGGCAGGGTGGCGTCGTCGAGCGGAACGAGCCGGACCGCCGAGGTTCCCGTCGGTTCGGCCGAGCGGTCGATCTCCCCGCCGGCGTCCGGGTCCGACGTCAGTGTCTCCAGCGCCAGTGCCTCATCGGCCGTGGCCCGGACCAGCGCGTTCGCCAAGGTCTGCGCCTCCTCACGACTCGGCGCGGTGGCAGTGAAGGTCATGATGCCGCTGCTGGAGTCGGCCGAGCCCGTGTAGGACCCGGAAGTGCCGGTCGCCGCCTGGACCCGTTCGGCCACCCCGCGCGAGGTCGCCAGGCTGGCGTACGAGGCCGCCTTGGACGCCGCCAGCGAACCGCCCTGCATCGCCTCGGAGACCGTCGCCGACCCGCCGGCCACCACGTAGCCGGTCGCCGACGCCGTGTAGCGTACGGGTTGCAGGGCGGTCCAGCCGACCGCCAGCAGCAACCCGATGCCCAGGGCGGCGAGCAGCATCCTCACGTTGGCGCGCATGAAGCGCACCACATCCAGTACGGTCACATCTCCCCTTGCAGTAGCCCGGGATCTCCGCCGCCGGCGGCGGCACCAACCTCATCGCGCCGAATCTACCGGCTCGGCGGTCTCCCCCCGACTCTAGGGCAACGAACCCCGTATACCACAATCCCGGGCGTCCTCATGACACACGATTGGCTTCGGGCCTGAGAGTCGGCTAAGAATAGTGCCCGTCGGGCGCGATACGGTCCACGCCAGGACACACATTCGGGGGGATGGCGGGGGATCCATGACTGTGCAGGCGAAACCGGTGACAGCACCCGGGCGCACCACTGCGGTGTACCCGGCGATCTCGCGGGATCGGGCCAACCCTCACCGGACGGCCCTTCCCCTCCCGCATCTCGCCAACGCCCGGCTCACCCAAGTCGCCACCGTGACCGCCGACCTGATCGGCATCGTCATCACCACCGGGATCGCGCTGGCCGGGCGCACCCGTCTGCCGTTCTTCTCCGCCGCCAACGACGTCACCGAGACCGTGACCGACGTCGCCGTCTGGCTCATCCTTGGCTGGGTCGTCGCGCTGGCCCTGGCCGGTGTCTATCAGCGCAAGAACCTCGGCGCCGGCACCCTGGAATATCAGGCCGTCCTGTCCGCGACCGCGATCGCGGCCGGCACGTCCGCCGCCGTGCTGTATCTGGGAAAGATCACCCTGTCGCGTGGCTTCTTCGTGCTGGAGTTCACCATCGGGGCCGTGCTCCTGCTCGCCGGACGATACGCGCTGCGGCACGCCATCCACCGTGCCCGGGAGCGGGGCTTCCTGCAGCGGCGGGTCATCCTTTCGGGAGATCTCCGCCACATCGAAGAGTTGGCGACTGTCCTGGACCGGGAAACCTGGCTCGGCTACCGCATCATCGGGGCCGTCATCCCGCCCGCCCTCCGACTCCCCTCCACCCCGAGCGGGATCCCCGTCGTCGGCCACACCGACGACATCGGGCGGACCGTCAAAGAGTGCCCGGTCGAAGCGGTGATCTGCACCGATGGCACCTTCGACCGTGCCCGCGACTTCCGCCGGCTCGCCTGGGACCTGGAAAACGAGCACACCCAGATGATCGTCGTCCCGACCATGACCGACGTCTCCGCCGAACGGCTCCAGGTCCGCCCACTAGCCGGCCTGCCGCTGGTGCACGTCGAGCAGCCGCAGAGCGAGGCCGCTTCCCGCTGGGCGAAGCGGGCCTTCGACATCGCCGGCTCGCTGCTGCTCATCGTGCTGACCGCGCCGGTGATGGCGACCGTCGCCCTGGCGATCCGGCTCGACGACGGCGGCCCGGTGCTGTTCCGCCAGGTCCGGGTCGGCCGCAAGGGCCGGCCTTTCAGTTGCCTGAAGTTCCGCTCGATGGTGGTCGACGCCGAACGGCTGCGGGACCAGTTGACCAACCACGACGGAACCGACCGCGGCCCGATGTTCAAACAGGCCGACGACCCGCGGATCACCCGGGTGGGCCGGGTCATCCGCCGCTACTCGCTCGACGAGTTCCCCCAGTTCTTCAACGTGCTGCGCGGCGAGATGAGTCTCGTCGGGCCGCGTCCCGCCCTCCCCAGCGAGGTCGCCCAGTACGAGGCCGACGTCCGCCGGCGGCTGGACGTCCGCCCCGGGATCACCGGCCTGTGGCAGGTGTCGGGCCGCAGCGACCTGTCGTGGGAGGAGACGGTCCGACTCGACCTCTACTACGTCGACAACTGGAGCTTCCTGCAGGACGCCACCATCCTGACGAAGACCGTCCGGGCCGTGCTGAGGTCGGACGGGGCGTACTGAGGGCGTCCTCGACCCGACACCCCCGTCACACCACGACGGAGTCGGTCGGCGACGCCCGAAGCGTCTCCCACAACTCCACCCTGGTCCCGGCGACCCCCGCCAACGCCGCGTCGTCGGCGAGCACGGCCCCGGCATCGGCGGCCAGCCCCCGCTCCGTCAGGAACGCCTTCACCTCGAACTGGTGGTTGTCCACGTGCTCGAGCTCATCGGCGTGGCGGGCCAGCAGCACCGGCATCCGACCGCTGTCCAGGATGGCCATTGCCGTCCCGACCCCGGCGTGGGTGATCACCACGTCGGCCCGAGCCAACTCGGCCCGGTAGTCCTCCTGGGACAGATAGCGCTCCACCCGCCCCGGCAGGTCGACGCGGACGGTGCTGCCCAACTGCCAGGACACCTCCACCCCGGGATGCTGCCCCAGATACGCCAGGACGGCGTCGACCAGCCGGTCGAATCGGTGGGGTGTCAACGATCCCAAGGTGACAAAGACCCGCCGAGGCGTCACCGGAATCCCCGGCACCGCACGGTAGGCAGCCAGCACCGACGGGCCCTTCCGCCACGGACGGCCCCAGCCGCCGGCGTGCTGGGCGTACATCCCCACCCGCCGGGTCCGGGCCAGCACCCGCCCGGTCACCGACGGACTCAGCACCCGCGAGACCGACTCGACATACACCGCCGGACGTCCGGCGGCAGCCATCTCCGGCAGCACCGCCAACGCGAGCCCGGCGCCGGTCGACACCGCACCCTCGGCCCCGCGCCGCCACGGACGGCTGAGACGCATCGAGCGCACGACCCCGGCGAGGTCACGGGAGGCGACGTACGGCACCCAGTGCACCGTATGGCCGTCCAATAGCTCGCGGGCCTGCGGGTTGTCGAAGGTCACCCACTCACTGTCCGGCGCGACCCCCAACTGCGGGACCAGCCGGCTCAACTGGATGAGATGTCCACCTCCCGAGGCAACCAGCAACACCCGCCGCCCCCGAAGATCCCCCAATGTGGCACGAATCGACACAATCGTCCTCCCCCGGCCGGCGCGACGGGTGGAGTGCCCCCCGCACGCCGCTCGTACTGACACGAAGTGTATCTGTCTCCGCCGTCCAGGGCATCGGTGGACGGGACCGCGCCAACCGCTTGTCTCCGACGCCACGCCAGGGGCGCGGGGCCCTCAGTCGACTACCTCCGCAAACCCGTCGACCAGCAGCCCGCGGAACCGCGCCAGCAGCCCGTCCCGCAGCTCCTCGCGCCGTTCCGCCGGCACGTCGAGAAGGTCGGCCACCGCCGCGATGATGATCCCCAGCGGCAGTTCCCCGTCGCAGGCGCCCAGGACGGCGGCCAGCTCGGTGCCCACCGCGACCGCCCGGCCGAACCCGGACCGCTGCCGGATCACGATCCGCTCCGGGTCGGCCGCCCCCGGCGCCCCGTACGTCTCCTGGAGGCAGTCCACCAGCCGCCAGCGCGCCTCCAGCAGGTCCGCGTCCGCGCGGCGGGCGGCGGCCACGCCCCGGCGCTCGACCACCAGGGCCGGGCCGACCGGTCCCGGTACGGTGTGTGGCCAGTCCTCCATCCGTACGGTCGGCTCGGTATGGCCGGCGCGGTGCAGGATGATCCAGCCCATCCCCACCGCCTCGATCCCCAGCCGGTCGAAGTAGTCCAGCCAGTCGGCGTAGCGCCCGAGCCACGCCGGCGACCCGGCCAGCCCCGCGTCGGTGAGCCAGAGCTCGATGTACTCGTGCGGGTCGAGGACCTCCCGCTGGAGCACCAGCGCATCGCAGCCGGTCGGCCGGATCCACTCGGCCAGCCGCTCGGTCCAGTCGCAGCCGGCGGTGTGTGCCCAGTTCCCGAGGATCTGCAGGGTGCCGCCGGGGGCGAGGTGGTCGACGGCGCCGCCGACGACCTCCGCGACGAGCCGATCCGCCGGCAGCGTACCGGCCCGGTAGACGAGACGTCGGGAAGCCGGTTCGGGCGGGGAGATGACGTACGGAGGGTTGGACACGATGAGGTCGAAGCGCTCGCCGGCAACCGGCTCCCACAGGCTGCCGTACCGGCGTTCCACCCGGTCGGCGATCCCGTTGAGGCGCAGGGTCAGCCCGGCCAGGGCCAGCGCCCGCGAGTTGAGGTCGGTGGCGACCACCCGGTCGGCATGCCCGGCCAGATGCAGCGACTGCACCCCGCAGCCCGCGCCGAGGTCGAGGGCCCGGCCGACCGGTTCCCGGATGGTCATCCGGGCCAGGGTGACCGACGCCGAGCTGGCCCCCAGCACGAAGTCCGGACGGGTGGGGGTGACCACCCCGTCCAGGCCGGGGACATGGTCGGACACCAGCCAGCCGTCCACCGGCAACCCGACGCTCTCGTCCGAGCCGTACGGACGGATGTCGACCGCCGCGCGGACCCGGCCCGACGCCACGTCGATCAATCCGGCTGTCCGCAACCGGTCGACCCAGTCCCCCAACGCCCGGCGAACCGCATCCTCCCGACAGGCCCGCTGCAGCACGAACAGCCGCAGCAGACTCGCCTGGGGATCATCCTGGCGGCCCAGCGCCCGTACGGCCGCGACCGTGGTGTTGCGTCCCAGCGCGGCCATCGCCTGGGGTCCGAGCCGCTCGGCGACGGCATCCACGGTGAAGTCGGCCGCCCGGAAGGCGTCGGCCAGGGAGCGCAGATCGTCGCCGGGCAGCAGATCGGTCGGCGGTTGGTGGGAGTCTCGGGCGGTCTCGGACATGCGACCATCGTGGCACGCCTCCCGTCCGCCCGAGCCCACTTGCCGGCCGGCGTGGGCCGCCGACCGTACACTGGACGCGTGTTCGAATCCTCCGACCCCCGGGTGCGTCACGTCCACCATGTCCCGGCCCGCCCGGGACGGCGTGGCACGTGGCCGGCCTGGGTGCCCCCGGAGGCGGTCGCGGCGCTGGCCGCCCGCGGCGTGACGGATCCGTGGCTCCACCAGGTCGCGGCGATGGAGGCCGCCCATGCCGGCCGGCATGTCATCCTCACTACGGGGACAGCGTCGGGCAAGTCGCTGGGCTACCTGCTGCCGGTGATCTGCGCCACCCGGGACGGCGCCCGGCACCCGGCATCGGCGCTGGCCCGGGTCGGCTCTCCCGCGTCCCCGTCCGGCACCCGCCCGCTGACCGCCGCCGAGCTCCACCACCAGTTGGCCGCCCACCGCACCGGCGACTCCCGGGCCGGCAGTGCGATCTATCTCGCCCCGACCAAGGCGCTCGCCCACGACCAACTGCGCGCCTGCACCGCACTGGGCCTGGACGACTGGCGCGTCACCACCCTCGATGGCGACTCCGACGAGGCGGAGCGGCGCTGGGCCCGCGACCACGCCGGCTACGTGCTGACCAACCCGGACATGCTCCACCACGCCGTGCTGCCCGATCACGCCCGGTGGGCGCGGCTGCTGGGTTCGCTGCGCTACGTCGTGCTCGACGAGTGCCACCGCTACCGCGGCGTGTTCGGGGCGCAGGTCTCCGCGGTGGTCCGGCGGCTGCGCCGGCTCGCCGCCATGTACGGGGCCCGGCCCACGGTCATCGCTGCCTCCGCCACGGTGGCCGACGGTCCCGAGGTGCTCGGCCGGCTCGCCGGCGTCGACCCGGCCGAGGTCGTCGGGGTGTCGGAGGACAGCTCGCCGCACGGCTCGGTCGATCTCGTGCTGTGGCAGCCAGACGCCCACCACGACACCGAGGCCGCCGACCTGCTCGCCGACTGCGTGCTGGAGGGCCGCCGGACCGTCGCGTTCATCGCCTCGCGGGCGATGGCGGAGAAGGTCGCCGTCCGCGCGCAGGAGGTGATCGGCCCGGCCGGCCGCGTCGATGCGTACCGGGCGGGATATCTGGCGAGCGACCGGCGTCGGCTCGAGGCGGACCTGCAGTCCGGCGCCCTCGACGGCGTGGCGGCCACCAATGCGCTGGAGCTGGGCGTCGACATCGCCGGGCTCGACGCGGTGGTCATCTCCGGTTTTCCCGGCACCCGCGCGGCCCTGTGGCAGCAGGCCGGCCGGGCCGGCCGGCGTGGCGCCGAGGCGCTGGTCGTGCTGGTGGCGCGGCAGAATCCCCTCGACGCGTACTTCCTCGCCCATCCCGACGAGCTGGTGCACGCCGGCCCGGAGCGTACGATCCTCGACCCCGCCAACCCGTACGTGCTGGGCCCGCACCTCGCCGCGGCCGCCCAGGAAGCGCCGCTGACCCCGGCCGACACCGAGTGGTTCGGACCCGAGATGCCCCGGATCGCCGACCGGCTGGCCCGCCAGGGCGTGCTGCGGCGGCGCCGTACCGGCTGGTACTGGACCCATCCGACGCGGGCGGCCGCCCTCGTGGACCTGCGCGGGACGGGCGCCCGGCCGATCGACATCGTCGATCGGGACACCGGCCGGGTGATCGGCGTCGCCGATGCCGAGACCGCCGACCGTACGGTGCATCCCGAGGCGGTCTACCTGCACCAGGGCGACACCTGGATGGTCGACAGCCTCGACACCGAGGCCTGCGAGGCGCTCGTCCACCGCGAGGCGCCGGGCTGGACCACCCAGCCGATCGGGACGACCGACATCCGGATCCTCGGCACGGACGCGTCACGCCCGTTCGGGGCGGGACTGGTCTCCACCGGCACGGTCGAGCTCACCGGGCAGGTCACCGCCTATCTGCGCCGCGACGCGATCACCGGTGAGGTCTGGGACCAGACGCCGATGCCGATGCCCGAGCACCGGCTGCGCACCCGGGCCGTGTGGTTGACCGTGCCCGACGAGGTGGTCGCCGCGACCGGGCTCAGCGCGCCGCGGTTGGCCGGCGCGGTGCACGCCGCCGAGCACACCGCGATCGGGCTGCTGCCGCTCTTCGCCACCTGCGACCGATGGGACATCGGCGGGGTGTCGACGATCATGCACCCCGACACCGGGCACGCGACGATCTTCGTCCACGACGGCCAGGCGGGCGGCTCGGGCTATGCGAGCCGCGGGTTCGAGGTGGCCGGGCCGTGGTGGCGGGCGACGCTCGAGCGGCTGGTCACCTGCCCGTGCGACGGCGGCTGCCCCTCGTGCATCCAATCCCCCAAGTGCGGCAACGCCAACCAGGTCCTGGACAAGGCCGCCGCGACGATCCTGCTCACCGAGCTGATGCCCGCGGGGTGAGACCGAGGAACGCGGTCACGGTGTCCGCGACCCGTTCCACCCGTTCGTCGCTCAGCACCGACCCACTCGGCAGCGACAGTCCCTGACGGAACAACCGCTCGGAGGTCCCGTCGATGACGCCTCGCGCACCGGCGAAGACCGGCTGCAGATGCATCGGCTTCCACAACGGCCGCGATTCGATGTCCTCGTCGGCCAGCGCCCCTCGCAGGTCCTCGGCCGAGAAGCCCGCCACATCGGGATCGATCAGCACGGCCGAGAGCCAGCAGTTGTCCCGGGTGCTGCCACCGTCGACCCCCGACGGCTCACCGAACGGCGTGACACCGGGGACGCCTGCGAACAGGTCCCGATAGCGCCTCCGGATGCGGCGCCGCCGTTCGATCATCGCGTCCAGCCGTCCGAGCTGGGCCCGGCCGAGCGCGGCCAGCAGATTGGAGAGCCGGTAGTTGTAGCCGATGTCGGTGTGCTCGTAGTGCACCACCGGCTGACGGGCCTGCGTGGCCAGGTAGCGTACGTGGGCGGCGAACTCGGCGTCGTCGGTGAGCAGCGCGCCACCGCCGGACGTGGTGATGATCTTGTTCCCGTTGAACGAGAGGGCGGCCGCCACCCCGTACGACCCGGCCGGCCGGCCTTGCCGGATCGCGCCGAGCGATTCGGTGGCGTCCGACAGGACGGGTACGCCGTGGGCGGAGGCGATCGCGTCGATCCTGCCGTGATCCGCGACCTTGCCGAGCAGGTCGACGGGCACCACGGCGGCAACCCGCCCGCCGGCCGCCGCCACCCGGGCGAACGCCTCCTCCAGCAGATCCGGCGCCATGTTGCCGGTCTCGTCGCTGTCGACGAAGTACGGCTCCGCCCCGGTATAGACGATGGAGTTCGCGGTCGCGGCGAAGGTCATCGTCGAGGTCAGCACCACGTCGCCGGCACCCACACCCAGGGTCAACAGCGCCAAGTGCAGTGCCGCCGTCCCGGACGACAGGGCGACCGCGTGCCGTCGATGGGTGTAGGCGGCGAGTTCGGCCTCGAAGCCGTCCACCTCGGGTCCCAGGGGCGCCACCCAGCCGCCACGGATCGCTCGGACCAGCGCTGCCTCCTCCACATCGGTGACGTCGGGTGAAGACAGGAAGATGCGGTCGCTCACCGGGTCAGCACCTCCTGAACGCTCGTCACCTGGGTCGACGCCGGGCTCGACGGGGCCGACGCCGGGCTCGACGGGGCCGACGCCGTGCTCGGCTGGGCCGCCACGACGGCCGCCTGGCCGGTCAGCGCCCGGCCGACATCCTCGTGGCTGTGGGGATCGACGCCACGGACCTTCGTGGGCGCCAACGGCGGCACGGCCACCCGGGTGATCAGCGGGTGGGCGCTCGGTTGACCGTGCTCACGCGCGCTGAACAGCGCCTCGTGCAGCTTCTCGCCCGGACGCAGCCCGACGACGGTGATGTCGATGTCACCCCGGTGGGCCTCGTCGAGGAGGCGCCGGGCGATGTCGAGGATGCGGATCGGCTCGCCCATGTCCAGGACCATCACATCCGTCGGCCCCCCGATGGCACCGGCCTGCAGCACCAGCTCGCACGCCTCGGGGATGGTCATGAAGTAGCGGGTGACCTCGGGGTCGGTGACGGTGATCGGGCCGCCGTGTTCGATCTGGGACCGGAACGTGTCGAGCACGGACCCGCGCGAGCCGAGAACATTGCCGAACCGCACCGACAGGTAGCGCAGGCCCAACTCCTCGGAGTACCACGAGGTCAGTCGCTCCGCACAGCGTTTCGACCGACCGAGCACATTGGTGGGGTCGGCGGCCTTGTCCGTGGAAATGTTGACCAGGGTGGTGACACCGACCTCATGGGCCGCTTCCAGCACATTCAACGTGCCCACCACATTGGTCTTCCACCCCTCGAGGGGGTACATCTCCAGCATCGGCAGGTGCTTCAGCGCAGCCGCGTGAAAGACGACCTCCGGCCGGTGGTGGTGAAGCGCCTCCCGGAGCGCTGCCTGATCTCGGATGTCGCACAGCACCATGTCGTCGGTGTTGAGCAGGCCCACCCCGTACAGCGAGAGCTGCAGCGCATGGAGCGCGGACTCGTCCCGGTCGAGCAGGATCAGCCGCCGCGGGCCCAGCCGACTGACCTGCCGGGACAGCTCGGACCCGATCGATCCCCCGGCCCCGGTGACCAGGACGACCTTGTCCTTGACGTACCCGGCGATCTCGGCCACGTCCGTGTGGATCGGACGACGCCCGAGCAGGTCCGCCACGTTGAACTCTCTCAGGTCGTGGAGACGTACGGGCATGCCGATCCGCTCGCGCACCGGCGGGACGGTGAGAAGTTTCACCCCGGCCTCGCGGCATTCCTCGGCCAGCCGATCGGTGAGACGGCGCGACGCCGTCCCGATCGCGAGGATGACCACCCTGACGTCATGGTCACGGACGACGGCGCCCAGGTCCGAGCCCCGGCCGAGCACCCGATAGGACCGGATCCGGCGGTACTTCTTGTTCGGGTCGTCATCGATGAAGCCGACCAGGCGGTAGGGCGCCGGCGTCGAGGTGTCGATCAGCCGGGCAACGTCGTGACCGGCGTCCCCGGCGCCGTACACGAGCGCCGCGGGCGGGGATACCGCCTCATCGGGTGCCGGACGCCGACGATGCCGCCGGAACATGTTCCGGAACGCCCAGCGACCGAACCCCATGAAGGTCAGCGCCAGGACCGGCAGGACCAGTGCCACACCGCGAGCGAAGCTCGGCACCAGCATGAAGATGCCACCGAGCACGACCCCGACCACCAGCATCAGGAAGCCCAGAGCCGTCGCTTCGGCGAAGCTGCCGACCCGGGATCGTCCGAGGTAGAGATGGAACGCATAACAGCCGACGATGGTCAAGGCCAAGCCGGCGACCGTGTACGCCAGGGACGCCAGCCACTGGGCTTGAGCCAACTGGAAGTCGTAGCGGACGACGACCACCGCACCCAGGGCAAGCATCCAGGACGTAGCATCCCAGCCGGCCATCGACGCGCGACGCCAGAAGATCGACACTTTGCTCACGCGAGCTCCCCCTCAAGCACTCGACCCGCACACCCTATCAAGCCAGATACGTACTCGTATCGCCACCCCGACCGGCCTCGCGCCCAGAGTTCTGCCACCGTGCGCCCGTCCGGGTGGGTCTCAGCTACCGCCTGCAGTCCCGGACGATGCGCGACAGGAACGCCAGCAACTCGTCGGCCACCTGCCGGTAGGACAGGTCACGGGGGGCATCCACCGGTGGGGTCATCCCCTCGCACGCAACGGCCGAGGCGAGGGCCCACACATCGCCGTTCCTGACCAGGTGCACCCCCGGCACATCCCGGACACCCTTGGTGTCGAAGGCGAAGGTCCTGCGTCCGATGGCGTACGCCTCCAGCAGCACCCGGGGCAACCCCTCCCAGGCGGAGGTGTGCACGATGGCGTGGGAGCCGATCAGCAGAGTGGCCGCGTCACCGTATCCCGGGAGTTCGACCACACCGTCCAGACCGAGGGTCGAGATCCGTCGCGCGGTCGCCTCACGGAGCCCACCGTCACCCATCATCGTCAGGTGGAAGGCGATGCCCCTGGCCCGCAGCAGCCGGGCCACCTCGACGGCGGCCAGCGGGTTCTTCCGGGCGCTGAACTCACCGATCCAGGCCAGTCGCAGGGTCGGACCCGCCGGGAACGGGTGCGGTGCGTACCTGTCGGTGTCAAGCCCGATGCCGCCGCCGAGTCGGATCTGGGGCAGCTCGGGGGCACGCCCGGCAAACCAGGCCGCATCGTCCCCGTTCATGGTGACGACTCCCGCGGTGGCCCCCAGGAGCATCCGCTCCATGACCAGGTACGGAAGGTCGGCGGGTCCCGGCCGGTCCCAGTGCAGCCCGTGGCACAGGTAGACCACGGGAACCCGGACCCGGGCAAGTCGCACGAGAGCAGACGGAATCGCGGTATTGGTCAGGACGACGTCCAGGTCGTTCGTCCTCACCCAATCACGCAACTGCGCCGGGACGGTGCGGTTGACCGGACGGGGACGCCGGGTGATCCCGGGCACGGTCCGGATGCCCTCGGTGGAGGAGCCATCGCTCGACGGGCCGGCCGCGAGGAACACCTCGTGGCCACCGGCCCGCCATCGCTCGACGATCTCGGTGAAGAACGCCTCGAAGAACCCAGGGATGTTGGCCAGCAGGCCGATCCGGAGCCGGTCGGGGGAGTGCTCCAGGGGAGTCTCCGCGAGAGGTGCTGTCGCGCGCGGCCCGTTTCCCATGATTCCCCCACATCCAGCCGGCACCGCGTACGCGCCACGGTCTGTGCCCCACCCTAGCCATGAATCGCGCCCCGGCCCGAATGATCGGATCATGGCCGGGCAGACCGGCTGTCCGACCGATCGGTCTCCGAGTCTCGATCCAGCGCATTGACAACTCCGATGAACAAGGCGATCGCCCACCAGTGCGCCACCGCCTGAAGATAGGGGTTCGACGCGTTCGCGAAGAGCATTCCGAGCGCCCCGATCCCCGTCACGGCGATCACCGGAATATGCTCCGGGACTTTCCGGGCCACCCTCACCACAGTGCGCACGAACATCGCGGCCGTGAACCCGAGGATCAGCACGGCCAGCACACCACCGTTGAAAAGCAACTGGTGATACTGCAGCTCGAACATCCACGGATTCTCCGCGCTGCGCTCGTAGCCCGGAATAATGCTCCCCAAACCCGTCCCGAGCACAGGGTGGTTCGCCCATGCGCCCAAGAGTTCACTGGTCTGCTCTGCACGCAGGATGTCCCCGTCCGCTTTCGTCCCCGAACTGGCCCCGATGCCGGTGTACACGAAGATCGCATCGCCGACCGCCTCGCGTGCCCGAAGCACCGGCCCGGTGTGCCAGGTCAGGATGGTTGCCATCGCCAGGGTCGGTACCGCCAGGACCCACCCGGCACTGACCCGCAGCCTCCGCGGCCCACCCCGAAGGACAGAGGTGAGCAGCAGGGAGAGAGCCGGCGCCAGAACCGTGACCACCAGGACCGCCCGCCGTCCCGCCAGCACGGCGGCCAACACACCCAGGATGGCCGCCGGCACCACCAGGCGACGGGAGGGCAGCAACGTGTCCTGACGGGCCACGGCGCCGGCCGCGAGAAGCGGACCCGCCGCGGCCAGCGTGGAAAGACCGTAGAAGCGAACAGCCGGACTTCCACCGGGCAGGTCGAAGCCGGCGCCCTGCATCTCAACCACCGACGAGGGGACGATGGCCGGAACGACACCCATCTGACCGGCCACGTACAGCACTATCGTGGCGGACAGCATGCCGCTCACGCACACGACCACCGTGAGTATCCGTCGAATGCCGGCCGTGGTGATCCCATTCGCCCAGGAGCCCCAGAGCAAGAGGCCGCCGCCCCACAGCAGAAGCTGCTGTAGCAGCCCCGGATTCGCGTTCAGGCTGCCCACGAAGGCCATCAGGACAACCACCAGTAGGCAGCTCCCGCCCGACCGGAGGAACCAGTCCGACGGCGTCTTCGCGCCGATCAGCGACACCGCCGCCAGGAGCGCCAGCACCGGATAGAGCACTTGTCCGTTCGACACGGGCAGCCACACCACGTAGGCCAGACAGACCAGTCCCAGGACCGCACCAAGGGACCACCCCACGTCCACCGTCCGGCTGTCCGGGACCGGGTGGTCACCGCGGCTCGCCGGACCTGGTGTCGGCGCGTCTGCCGGAAGGCGGGCACCGGCGGCCACCAAGGGCAGTCGTCCCATCATCCACCTCCCGGTCCGGGACGGCGTACCTCATCGAAGCTCATGACTCCCCCAGTGCCGCCTGACGCCATGCGTCCTCCCATGCGTCGAACGAGTAGTGCTGCTGCACCATTCTGAGCCCGCGGGCTCCTCGCTCGGCGCGCCGAGAGCTCGATTCCCCGATGACCATGAGCAGCGCATCGGCCCAGTCGTCGGGTTGCCCCACGGCGATCCCGTCGAACCGCTCGAGCGCCGCAGCATTGGCGCCGACCGGCGAACCCACGATCGGCAGGCCCGTGGCCGCGTACTCGAGCAGCTTGTAGGCACACTTGCCCCGCGCATAGGGGGTGTCGGTCAGCGGGGCAATGGCCAGATCCGCCGACAGAAGATCGGCGGCCACCCTGTCGGGCGACCAAGGGATCCGTTTGACGAACGGCCACGCGTCCACCTCATCGACTCCGCGGGGAGCGCTGATCACGTGCAGAACCGCCCCGGTACGCTTGTTGACCTCCGCCATCGCCGGCAGGATCGGCAGAAGATACTCCTCTGTCCAGGGCGAGCCGAGCCACACAACCACCGGCTCACCTCGAAACCCCCAATCCGACTTGGGGACATACTGTGCCGGTTCGACACAGGACGGTATCACCCGGACCCGCTGCGAGTAACGACCCGCCACCTCGGCCAGGTTGTCATTGCCCGCGATAACGACATCGGCCGCCGGGATCATCCTCCTGAACTTCTTCGCACAATCGAAGATCCGGCGTCCGACGGAGTTTCTGATGAAGATCGCGTCATCGAAGTCGAACGCGGCGTACGCGGCGTCGGCCAACAACCTCTTCTCCACTTCCCCGATGCCCAGCGGAGTGGCCTCACGCGAGACGATGATCCGCTTCGACCGCGTGCTGGTCCGCCGCAGGTGGACCTCCGCCGCCATGACGTCCCAGGGGTTGGCGAGGAGAGTACGCGCCCGCGCATTCGGTAGGCCGGCGTAGGAATGCCACACCCCTGGAATCCCCAGATGTCTCAGCCAATCGCCCACCCGAACCCTCGGCGCGGCCGTCTGCGGGGAGTACGACGTGAAGATGTCCACTGCTCGCTCACTCGCCTTCTTCTCGCTCCGGGTCCTCGCGGAGGCTGCCGCGGGTCCCCGCCGCCCACTCACCGGATCTCCGCCGGGTCCTGGCCGGCCACCCGGACCCGGCGCCCGGCCAGCAGACCGACCACGGCCCATCCGCTACCCGAGACCAACACCGCCACCGCAAGCCCCCACACGGCGCCCACCAATCCCGCGATCGCGGCCCCGGCTATCGGCAACACCCCGACGAGAGTCGTCTGGATGATCCGCATCCGCATCAACCACGAGCCGGAGGCCACGAGCCGGACGACCAGATAGTAGTAATGACCGATCATGCTGCCGGCAACATAGACGCCGGCGGCGAGGAAGTAGCCCGACAGGGCCACGATGGTCGCCACCGGCAACTCCCACCGTCCGGCCGCGGCCAAAGCGGCGGCCACCGCGACTCCCAACCCGATACCGGTCACCCCGACCGCGATCCGTAGCCGGGGACCGAGCAACGCCTCGCTCCGGACCCGCGCCAGAACGGGTCTCAGCGGATCCAGGATCAGCCCGACAGGTGCGCCGACGCTCGTCATCGCCCGATAGATGCCGAACTGATCGATCGGCAGGAAGAGCGCCGTGACCAACGGCGTCCCGATCGACCCCAGGTCCATGAGTGCGGACTCGCCCTGAAGGGCTTTGATGGACTCCGTGTGTGTTGCCCACCAGGCCCTGAGGATCCGCCAACCCCGAATGGTGGGTCGGCGGGACACGGCACTGGCCAGCACCAACCCGATTGCCCAACAGGCCGCCGCTGTCGTCGCGGTCCTCGCTCCCCCGGACAGGAGGACGACGAGCCACGAGGCGGAAATGCCGATCAGGCACAGGACGTCGCCCAGCAGGGCCCGACCGATCTCGCGTCTGCGGACCTGCCAGTAGCGGGACCCGAAGCGCCACGCACCGGCACCCACCGCCAGCACCGACACCAACGCCCCCACGATCGGCATGTTCACCACGATGGCCGCGGCACCCGCCAGGAGCCCCACTGCCAAGGAGACGTACGCCAACACCGCGGAGTAGTCGGCCCACGTGTCGTCCTCGCCCTCCCGCCGGCTCGTTCGCGACGACGCCTCGGCGACCGAGGAGCACACCACCGAGTTCCCGAGTGCGTAGACCAAGTACACCAGCGAGAAAGCACCGTACTGGTCGGTCTCCAGCAACAGCAACGCGAACAGTTGCGGCGCCACTGCCGCCACGGCATTGACACCATGACGCACGAGCTCCAGCCGGCGGCGGCTCATGCCCGCACGTCTCTCGGCGCCGCCGTCGTCCCGGCCGGCAGGTGGTCGGGGACGGAGCGCCGGTCGTCATCCATCGGACGTCGGCGTTCCCCGGAAGGACTCGGCGATGGCCGATCCCTCCGGCGAAATCCCCTCCCGGGCGAACACCTTGGGGATGGTCAGGGCGAGGATGCGGGCGTCGAGAGCCGGGCTGCGGTGGTCGACGTACTCCACATCGAGCGCGAACCTCTCCTCCCAGGACAGCAGATTGCGTCCGCTGACCTGGGCCAGGCCCGTGATTCCGGGTCGCACCTCGTGTCGGCGTGCCTGCTGCGGAGAGTAGAGCGGGAGATACTCGACGCGCAAAGGCCTCGGCCCCACCAGACTCATGTCCCCGCGAACCACGTTCCACAGGGTCGGTAGCTCGTCAAGACTGGTCGCCCGCAGGAAGCCCCCCACCCGGGTGATGCGCTGCTCGCCGGTCAGGTCCGTCCCTTCCGACCCCCGCATGGTCCGGAACTTCACGATCTCGAACACCGCTCCGTCGCGGCCGGGCCGGGGCTGCCGGAAGAACACCGGCCGACCCTGAACGACGAGCAGCACGGCGGCGATGCCCAGTTGCAGCGGCGCGGTGAGCACCAGTCCGGAACACCCGGCCACCAGATCCAGGGCCCGCTTCACCACGTCATAGCGGTGTGCGCCGCGGACCGCCGATGACCTCGGCGACTCACCGGCACTCATTCGGCTCCTCCTGTTCCACCCACCGGGTCTTCCTCCATCCGCGCCAGGAGCGCCGCGGCGTCCGGAATCTCCTGGACGAAGATCTTCCGCTTGCCGGACGCCATGGTGGGGATGTCATGCGTGTAGATGAACCGGCACTCGCGAATGTTGCCGATGTGCTCATCGAGGACACCACAGAGCGCCTTCTCCATCGACTCGGACCGCTCGGCGTTGAGCACCCAGGTGAACTCTCCGATGGCCTTCTGGCGCAACTGGAACTGCCGGATACTCCCCGCTGTGACCAACACCTTGTCAGGGATCACCATCCAGCTCGCACGTGTGGGCGACTTCGGGGTGCCGGCGATCAGCACATCCGCTCGCCGCCCCGCCAGGCCCACCAGCAGGTGGCGGCGGGGCCTGCCCGCCGCATCGAGGGCGAACCGGGCCAGATCCCCGGTGTCGTAGCGGATGAACGGCATGGCCCGATTGAACAGATCCGTGACCACGATCCGGCCGACCTCACCGGGCTCGGCGGGCGAGTCACCGTTCTCCTTCAAGATCTCGATGTGGAAGGAACTGGTGTCCACGCGGTACTCGTCGATCGAGTCCCCGGTGACCGCCATGATGCCCTGCTCCATGTTGGCGTAGCGCATGTGCGCGGGAAGGCCGAACAGCCGCCGGGCGGAGGCGTCGAGATAGGGCGTCTGCGGTTCGGAACTGCACACGACCGACCGCACCGTGCCGGGCCGGAAGGACAGGCCCTCGCGTTCGAATCCCCGGAACAGGTCTTCCACGTAGGACGAGTAGCCCAGGATCGATGCTCCCGGCCGTTGCGTCAACCACCTCGCCACCCGCCGAATCACGGCCGGCTCACGCTCGCCGCGATACGGCAGCTGGCCCTTGAGCGCGAGCCACTGCCGTTGCCCGAACGACAACGATCCCCAGCCGCGGGCGTGCACGGTCGGTCCGTACGGGTTCACCCCGATGGAGCGATCCGTGCCCACCAGACCGCCTCGGTGCCGGAGCAACTTCTCGGCATCGCGGTAGGCCCGGAAAGGGATACCTGTCGAGCCCGAGGTCAGCGTCGACGGCAGCCTCCTCTTGTCCCGGCCGGCGGCCAGGAAGTCGTCCACCCGTGGCTGCATGGTCGCCTTGCTCACGACCGGGAGGTCGGCCAAGCCGAGTCCGGCAAATTGCCGGTAGAACGGCACCGTTGCGATCGCGTACGCGGCGATTTCCTCCGCGCGGGCCGCCGAATCGGTGCTGTCCGGGTCGGCCAGCGCCTGGTAAACCTCGGCGGCAACCCCGTCGATTTTCCCCCGGGTGAGCAGTCGAGCGGCCTGCTCACGGATTGATGACATCAACATGGTCGGGCCCGGCCGACGTCGACAAGTGATTTCTGAGTCATTTTCCCCCATCGACTCGCGGATACTCCGATGTTGTCTGTTCCCACGATGAAGTAGCTGCCCCCCATCCCATCTGCCGCTCCGCAATCGCTCCCGACCGCGCCACCGCACCGCCCTTGGGCGCAGGCCCGGACGTCCCCTGTCGATAGTTGTAGTAGCCGTAGTATTTTGCACTTTCACCACGGACCTTGTTCAACACGATCCCCAGAACCCTGCCGTTCACGGATGCCAGGCTCGACAGCGCCTCCTCGACCTGCGGGATTCTGACCCCACCGCTGCTGATCACCACCAGGGCGCCACTGGTCATACGGGACAGAATCGCCGCATCTGTCACCGCCAGCAGCGGCGGGGCATCGATCACGACGGTGTCGAATACCCTCGTGGCGGTGTCCAGCAAATCGGTCATGGCCGGAGATCCCAGCAGTTCGGGCGGATTCGGCGGGATGGGACCGGCCGTCAACACCTCGATCGGCGGGTTGCCCGCCGACTGCACCACCTGCCGTAGTTCGGCACGCCCGATCAGCAACGTGCTGAGGCCCGCCGCCTCATCCAGGCCGAGGGATCGGCCCACGCTGGGATTCCGCATGTCCGCATCGATCAGCAGCACCCTCAGCCCGGAGGCAGCCAGAGCGATCGCGGTGTTGACGGACGTGTAGGTCTTGCCCTCGTCGGGAATCGAGGAGGTGACCACGAACGACCGGCTGCCCCGACCGGCATCCAGGTATTGCAGATTGGTTCGCAGCCGTCGGAAGGCTTCCACCCGCCGCGGAGCAGTCTCACCCATATCAAGCACCGAATTGACGTTCAGCACCTTGTCGTAGCTTATCTGTGCGACAACGGGCGCTTCGGTCACCTTGGCCACGTCGGCTGCCGTACGGATCCGGGTGTCCAGTGTGTTGCGCGCGATCGCCTGGGCGATTCCCACGGACAGTCCGAGCAGCAGCCCGAGGACCAGATTCTGCAGGACCTTCGGGGAGGTCGGTTCCGTCGGCGCCGTCGCCGGCGCAATCACAGTGGCCACCACTGCCTTCTGACCGTTGATGGTATCTGGCGAGAGACTGCTCGCGGCATCCACCAGTTGCGCGCCGATCGCATTGGCGATCACGGCGGCCGTTGTCGGGTTCGGGTCGATGACCTCGATGTCGACAATCGAGGTGTCCGTGGGGACGGAGGCCCTCACCTGGTTCTTGGCCAGCTCAGCGGAGGTGGTCTCGAGATGGAGGGTGGCGATCACCGGATCGAGCACTATCGGCGATGTTGCCACCCTCATGTAGGAGGCGACCTGGGCCTGGGCGAAACTGGTGCCTTGCGCAAGATCGCTCGCCGACGTTGCCCCATCCACCGAGAAGAACAGGCTGGCCTTGGCGGTGAACTTCGGCGTCGCGGCTACGCAGTAGACCGCCGTCGCGATCACACCGATCAGGGTCACCGCCACGAGACTGCGCCAGTACTTGCGCAGGACGACCAAATAGTCCTGCAACTCCATCCGCTTCCCCCCGTCAGCTCCGACCGAAGCCTAGTTTCGTCCGGCGACTGTCCACAAGTTGTCGGCGCTTCCGCTCGGCGTGTCGGCGGGGCCGACAGGCACGATCGCCGTGTCCACATATTTTGCCGCCGTGACGCCCTCGCGCGCCGACAACCAGTCGGTATTCATCGGCCGACCGGACGCCCACGCCACATAGGCCGCGGGAATGTCCGCCCCGGCCAGATGGGAGAACGGGTATCCACCGCCGAACCGCGGATTGACGTCGATCACCCAGAGCCCGCCGTCCTCGGCCCGGATCACGTCCACGTCGATGGTCCCACGATGGCGCATCAATCCGGCAATTCGGCGCCCCAGCTCGAGGAACGGCGTCGGATCGACCGTGACCGCCCGATCCGTCTCGCCGTATCGCATCGCCACCTTGCGCCGGGCCAGCACAGTGGCGAACCGGCCGTCGAGGTCACAGACCACGTCGAGGCCGAACTCCTCGCCCCGCACCCGCGGCTGGACGGCAATGGCGTCCAGGACCGTCCCGTCCGCCGGCAGTGTCCCGTCCCTCTCCGTCACCTCCGCCTTCACCCGCTCCAGGACCCGATCGAGGTCCCCCGCCCGCACCAGGGCGAGGCCGCGGGATCCGCTGCCGTACCGGCCCTTGACGACGATCTCCGTGTCCGACCGACCCGTGAACTCCGAGGCGCAGACGGTTGCCGGGACCGGGATCCCGGCCGAGGCGAAGACCGACGCCATGGCAAGTTTGTCCTCGACCAGGTCCTGCACCGAGGGATCAAGCCGGATCAGGCGGGCAAAGTCCGGATCGTCCGCGTCCAGGCGGGACCAGGCCGACAGTTCGAAGTCGTTGACGCTCAGCGCGATGTCGACGCGCCGGCCGATCAGTACGCGACGAAGCCAATCCGCGTACCCGGGATCGGTCACCCGGGGCGCGTCCACGAACTCGTCGGCGACCGACCGCGCCGGCGCAAGCCCGTCCGCGTCCGCCACGATGACGCGACCCGCGATCCCGTTCACCTCCAGTGCCCGGCGAAACCAGCGGGCCAGGTAGGGCCGCCGCCCGGCCGACGCGAGCATCACCACGAGTTCAGCCACGGAAGTCCTCGATCGGGCGGCGTCGGTGCCGCACCGCCCCCTCTACGCGCGGATCCATCCGCTCCCCCGATCACGCGATCCGATGCACCAGGATAGGGGACCCCGGAACTCCCCCCACCACCGGCCTGGCCGGGGTGCACCCGCCACGATGCTATCGGCCGACGGCTGCCGTCAACTGGTCGGTCCGGTCGGTGCGTTCCCAGGTGAAGTCCGGCAGCTCCCGGCCGAAGTGCCCGTACGCCGACGTCTGCTTGTAGATCGGCCGCTTGAGGTTGAGCTGCTCGACGATCGCGGCCGGCCGCAGATCGAACACGGTCCGGATCGCCCCGAGGATCGCGTCGTCGGAGACCGCCCCGGTGCCGAACGTCTCCACGTACAGCCCGACCGGGCGGGCCCGCCCGATCGCGTACGACGCCTGGACCTCGCAGCGGCGGGCCAGCCCGGCGGCGACGATGTTCTTGGCCACCCACCGCAGGGCGTACGCGGCGGAGCGGTCGACCTTCGAGGGGTCCTTTCCGGAGAATGCGCCGCCGCCGTGGCGGGCCATCCCCCCGTACGTGTCGACGATGACCTTGCGGCCGGTGAGGCCGGCGTCGCCCATCGGACCGCCGACGACGAAACGTCCGGTGGGGTTGACCAGCAGCGTCAGGTCGTCGGTGGCCAGGTCGACACCGGCCCGGTCCAGCACCGGCGCGAGGACGAGGTCGCGGATGATCTCCTCCAACTCCCGGTGCGAGACGGCCTCGTCGTGCTGGGTGGAGACGAGCACGGTGTCCAGGGACACGGGCCGGTCACCGTCGTAGCCGACCGTCACCTGGGTCTTGCCGTCGGGACGAAGCCCGGTGACCATGCCCTCCTTGCGGACCCGGGCGAGCCGCTCGGCCAGCCGGTGCGCCAGGTAGATCGGCAACGGCATCAACGCCGGCGTCTCGTCGGTCGCATAGCCGAACATCAGCCCCTGGTCGCCGGCGCCCTGCGCGTCGTACGGGTCGAGGTCACCGGAGTCGACGCGGTACTCCAGCGACTTGTCGACACCCTGCGCGATGTCGGGCGACTGCTGGCCGATGGAGACGATCACCCCGCAGGAGGCGCCGTCGAAGCCGACCCGCGACGAGGTGTAGCCGATCGACTGCAACTCGTGCCGGATGATCTGGGGGATCTCCACGTACGCGTCGGTGGTGACCTCGCCGACCACGTGGACCAGCCCGGTGGTCGTCAGGGTCTCCACCGCGACCCGGGCCTCCGGGTCCTGCTCCAACATGGCGTCGAGGATGGCGTCGGAGATGCGGTCACAGACCTTGTCGGGATGACCCTCGGTCACCGACTCGGAGGTGAACAGGCGCAGGCTGGTGGCAGACACAGGGTTGATCCTAGGTCTCCTCCGGCGGGCGGCTCCGTGGGTCCGCGGGTTGTCGGGGTCGGACGGTCCGCATGCCGTCAGACGAGGCCGGCGACCTTCCCGGCCCAGTCGTCGACCGCGGTCCAGTCGCGGAAGTCGCCGGTCGGCGCCTTCACGATCCGGGCCAGGGCGCGCTCCCACCAGGTGCGCCGGGACAGCACCAGGGAACCGGCGAAGACCTCGGAGGCGACCGGCTCCGCCCCGACGGGGCCGGTCAGTTGCTCGGGGTACTTCTCCGCTGCCGTGTGCTCCTCGGGCTTGTCCGAGGAGATGCTCAGACAGACGATGAACGCCGCGTACGGTCGGGCGGCGAGTGCCTGCGCGTGCTTGGTCACCCACGCCTTGGCCGGGGAATAGACCGAACCGGCCAGGATGCCCGACCCCACGACCACCGCCCCGTACGCGGCCGGGTCGGGATCGTCCTGCACGGAAACCACCGCAACCTCGTGGCCCTGCTCGGTGAGCCGGGCGCCGATCCGTTCGGCGATCGACTGCGTGGTCGCTGCCTTGGTGGCGAAGGTCACAAGGATGGTGGTCATCTTTCTCCCCGTCGGACGGGCCAGTGGGCATGGAAGGCCCCGCCCGGGCGGCGTGACGCTCCCGAACTCAGGCTAGTTGGCAACCCCGTGTGGTCGTGATGGGGAGAGATCCCGATCCTGCCCTGAGGGTGGGGTTCAGGGGGCCGTCCACCACTTCTGGTTTTCGCTGCCGGCGCACGTCCACAACTGCACCAGGGCACCATTCGAACGGTTCGCGTCCCGAACATCCGCACACCGGCCCGAACCGACATTCACCAGATCCGCAGCCCCGGTCAACCGCCACTGCTGCGTCGACGACCCCCTACACGCCGCCAACCCCAACCCGGCCCCATCACCGGTCTGCCCGCCCGTATCCAGACACAGACCCAACGACCGCACCGAACCATCCGACGCCCACGTCCACTGCTGCGACGCCAACGACCCATAACAGTCCCACACGTGCACCGCCGCACCCGGCTGCGCCCGACCCTCCGCAACATCCAGACACTTCCCACCCAGACCACGCACCGCACCCGCCGAACCCCCGACCGGCACCGACGGCGCCGCACTCGCACTCGAGGTCGGGGAGGCGCTCGGCGTGACCGACGGACTCGGCGTGGAGGTCGGCGTGGAGGTTTCGTTCGGCACACTCGCCGCACCGTCGGTCCACCACTTCTGGTTTTCGCTGCCCGCGCACGTCCACAACTGCACCAGGGCACCATTCGAACGGTTCGCGTCCCGAACATCCGCACACCGGCCCGAACCGACATTCACCAGATCCGCAGCCCCGGTCAACCGCCACTGCTGCGTCGACGACCCCCTACACGCCGCCAACCCCAACCCGGCCCCATCACCGGTCTGCCCGCCCGTATCCAGACACAGACCCAACGACCGCACCGAACCATCCGACGCCCACGTCCACTGCTGCGACGCCAACGACCCATAACAGTCCCACACGTGCACCGCCGCACCCGGCTGCGCCCGACCCTCCGCAACATCCAGACACTTCCCACCCAGACCACGCACCGCACCCGCCGAACCCCGGACCGGGACCGACGGCGCCGCACTCGGGGTCGGGGTGACGCTCGGGGTAGGAGTGGCACTCGGAACCGCGCTCGGCGTGGAGGTCGGCGGCACGCCGGGCTGCCCGTACACCCGTACGTAGTCGACCAGCATCTGCTGGGGGAAGCTCGTGCTCGCGTCGGGTGCGCCGGGCCAGACCCCGCCGACGGCGACGTTCAGCAGCAGGAAGAAGGGCTTGTCGAAGACCCAGTTGCCTTCCCCGACCTGGGCCCGGGTGATGGTCTGGTACGTCTGTCCGTCGACCGACCAGACGATCCGGTCGGCCGACCAGTCGACGGCGAAGACATGGAAGTCGTCGGCGAAGGCCTGTCCGCCGGGCAGGATGAACGGAGCCGTACGGGAGTTGCCGGCGAACCGGTCGGGGCCGTGCAGGCTGCCCCAGACGGTCGAGGGCTCCTTGCCGACGTTCTCCATGATGTCGATCTCGCCGCTGGCCGGCCACGGGCTGCCGCTGTGGATGTCGGCGCCGAGCATCCAGAACGCCGGCCACAGGCCCTGACCGCGGGGAATCTTGATCCGCGCCTCGAACCGTCCGTACTGCTGGGCGAACGTGCCCAGCGTCAGCAACCGCGCCGAGGTGTATTCGCACCGCCCGTAGTGACACTGGTAGTCGGCCGGGTTCTCCCGGCGGGCGGTGATGACGAGGTTGCCCTGCCCGTCCAGTGCCGCATTGCCGGTGCTGTCGGTGTAGTACTGGCGCTCGTTGTTGCCCCACCCGTTCCCGCCGATGTCATGGCGCCACCGCTGGGCCGACGGCGCCGTCCCGGCGCCGCCGTCGAACTCGTCGGCCCAGACCGGGCCGGCCGCCTGGGCCGGCGTCACCGACGACATTGCCATGGCAGTCACCGCCATCGTGATCAGGGCGAGCAGGGTTGCGTACGCCCGCGTCAGGGGCACAGGAGATCTCATCGGGCACTTCCCATCCGGGTCGGCGGCACAGGCGTCGGTTCGAGGCAGTCGCAGTCGGGGTCGAGGCGGTCGGGGTCAGGGCGTTCAAGCCCGGAAGACCCACTTCTGGTTGGGGCTGCCGGCGCACTCCCACAGCTGCACCGCAGTGCCGTTCTGGGTCGACCAACCTGACACGTCCCCGCAGCGTGGGGTGCCCGACAGCGTCAGATCGCCCGCATCGTTGACGGCGAACTTCTCGGTGGCACGGTTGTCGCAGACATCCAGGACGAGGCCGACCCCGTCCGTGCCCCCGTCCGGGACGCTCATGCACAGACCGCCGTTACGCAAGGTGCCGTCGTCGCCGACCGTCCAGGTCTGCGTGGCCACCCCGTCGTGGCAATCCCACATGTGCAGTGCGGCACCCGCGACGGCGCTTCCACCCTCGACGTCCAGACATTTCCCGGCGTATCCGACGACACGACCGGAGTCTCCCGGCCCCGGAGCCCCACCCTGCGTCACCGGCGGAGCACCGGAAACGCTTTGCACACCTGGCAACTCGTAGACCCGAACATAATCGACAACCAGCTCCGCGGGGAAGGGGGTCGACGGGTCCGGCTCGCCGGGCCAGATCCCGCCGATGGCCAGGTTGACCAGCAGGAAGAACGGGCGGTCGAAAACCCAACCGCCCTGCGGGACGTCGTCGCGGGTGAACTGCGAATACCGCCGCCCGTCCAGATACCAGGTCACCGAATCCGGGGTCCAGTCGACGGCAAAGGTGTGGAAGTCGTCGGCGAAGTCGCCGCCCCCGCGCAGCCGGACATCGCGGTTGAGCGAGTCCGTCGCCGAGAATCCCGGCCCGTGCATGCTGCCCTTGACCACGGCGGGCTCGGTGCCGACATGTTCCATCACGTCGATCTCGCCGCTGGCCGGCCACGGGTTGACGGCGATGTTGTCCCCGAGCATCCAGAAGGCGGGCCACGTGCCCGTACCGGCCGGCACCTTCATCCGTGCTTCGAAGCGCCCGTACTGGTGGCTGAACGCGCCGGCGGTGAGCAGCCGTGCCGACGAGTACCGGCACGTCCCGTACCAGCATGACGAGCCCGCCGGGGCCTCTGGCCGAGCCGTGATCACCAGGTGACCGGACCCGTCGAGGGCGGCGTTCGCCGCCCCGTCGGTGTAGTACTGAAGCTCCTCGTTGCCCCAGCCGCTGCCCCCGACATCGTGGCGCCAGCGGGACGGGTCGGCCGCCGACCCGGCACTCCCGTCGAACTCGTCGGCCCAGACGACCGCCCCCGGTTCCGGGGCGGCCGATCGGTGGTTCACGTAGACCGCCCCCGCCACCGCGGCACCGACCACGAGGACCAGTGCGGCGACGAGCGCAGGGAGTTTCGCGCGCATGGGTCTTGCTTATCGCGTGTGAGGCCCGCCGTCCAGCCCGGGAGCGGCACGCGAGACGACAAGAAGATGACGACCACATGACCATTCGATAACCGTCCCGGCGATGCACGCGGGCCCGGGTCTTCCCCGCCGGCTGTCCGTACTAGTCGGAGGGCTGTCCGGCGCTCGTCCGAAGCGGTGACGGACGCCACGCGGAACATTCGAACGCCTATCTGATTCACAAAAGACCCCTGGCCCCCTACGCTATGACCAGCCCCACAGAGGGCTGTCACGAACCTCGCGAGGGAGCGGGGGCACCGACTGACGATGCCGGACCTCCGGAAGCGATCAACCACCATCCCACGGTGGCGGGGCGCGACCGGGACCTCCGGCATTGGATACGAGTACCGCCGCAGTCCCAGGGGGGATCCGTGCCGCACAGCAGAACATTTCGCATGCCCGTCTTCACGGACGTGGCCCACGTCTTCGACGGGGTCACGACCGTACGCAAGGGCACGCCATGAGCGACCGCCGCCTCTTCCTGGTTCGCGTGCTCGCAGTCATGGTCGTCTCGTTCGGGCTGATCTACATCTACTGGCGCTGGACCCACACGATCGCCTGGGACCACTGGTGGGTCTCCGTCCCGCTGGTCCTCGCGGAAACGTACAGTCTGAGCGAGTCGGTCCTCTACAGCTTCACCATGTGGAATGCCCGGCAGCGTCCGGCCCCGCCCCGCCCGGCGCCGGGCCAGACGGTCGACGTGTTCATCACGACGTACAACGAGCCCCTCGACCTGGTGTTGAAGACGGCGCTGGCCGCCCGCGACATGACGTACCCCCACAAGACCTGGATCCTCGATGACGGCGACCGGGCGGAGTTCCGCGCCGCCGCCCGACGGATCGGCGTCGGCTACATCGTCCGCGGGCCCGAATGGGAGGGGCGCCCGCGGCACGCGAAGGCCGGCAACCTCAACAATGCGCTGTCGCGGACCTCCGGGGACTTCGTGATGATCCTCGACGCCGACCAGGTCCCCGAGCCGCGCTTCCTCGACCGGGTGCTCGGCTACTTCGACGACCCGGAGGTCGCGCTCGTCCAGACCCCGCAGTACTTCTGGAACGTACCCCGGGCCGACCCCCTGGGCAGCCAGGCGGAGCTCTTCTATGGGCCCATCCAGCAGGGCAAGGACGGCTGGGACGCCGCCTTCTTCTGCGGATCGAATGCGGTGCTGCGCCGCGAGGCGCTGATGTCGCTGGGGCTGTCCCGCTACTCGCGGACGGCCGCCGAGCGGACGAGGGGCGCGCTGCGCCGCGGGGTGTCGAGGCTGCAGGACCTGCGCGACCAGATGTCCAGCCGGGAGCCCGCGGCGTTGCCGGCGGTCGAGTCCGCCATCGAAGCGCTCCGTCAGGCCGACTACCACCTGCGACACGGTGCCATCCTGTCCGACCTCACGTACGACCTGCGCACCTCGCTGCAGGCCATCGCCACCCAGGCGCCCGGACAAGGTCGGGCCCTGGTCACCGAGGTCGACGCGATCATCGAACAGGTCGACGTGAGCCGTACGGACCAGGCGGTGGCCATCCAGCCGATGGACACCACCAGCATCACCGAGGACATGGCCACGGCCATGCACCTGCACGCGATGGGGTGGCGGAGCGTCTATCACCACGAGGTGCTGGTGCGTGGTCTGGCGCCGGAGGACCTGGCCACCATGTTGTCCCAGCGACAGCGGTGGGCGTCCGGGTCGATGCAGGTCTTCTTCAAGGACAATCCGCTCTTCGTGCCGGGCCTGTCCCTGCCGCAGCGGCTGATGTACCTGGCCACGATGACCAGCTATCTCAACGGTTTCGCCGCACTGGCCTACATCGCCGCACCCGTGGTCTTCCTGATGTTCGGGATCTTCCCGCTGACCGCCGACCCGATCGCGTTCTTCACGCTGTTCCTGCCGTTCTTCGCCTCCTGCCAGCTCCTCTTCCAGGTGGCCGGCAAGGGCTCCGGGGGACTGTGGCGCGGGCAGCAGATGTCCTTCGCCCTCTTCCCGACCTGGATCTCCGCCACCGTCGCCGGTGCCGCCGCAACCTGGTTCGGGATCCGGCTGTCGTTCAAGGTCACCTCGAAGACGAAGGAAGCCGCCGGCCCCGGCTACCGCTACGTTCGCACCCAGTTGCTCGTGGTGGCGCTGTTGCTGGTCGCCAGCGTCATCGGGATCCTGCGGGTGGTCAGCGACATCGCCCCGCTGTGGGCCACCGTGATCACGCTCGGCTGGGTGCTCGTCGACCTGCTCCTGCTCAACGTGGTCATCGGCGCGGCCCGATACCGCGGCCCCGGACCGGACATCACCGAGCCGCTGCACCACGATCCTCGCGAACTCGCCGACGCCCTGGCGGCGGCCCGCGCCGCTTCCCTCACTCCGGGCCCGATCGCGACGGACGTTCTCGTCCCCCCGCGGTCGACCGTCCCGGTCCGATCCTGAGCACCACCCCCCACGGAGCACCGTCGCCCGCCCCCGATGAGCACCCTACGAGAAGGAGACCGACATGCCCGTCACCGATAGCCACCTGTCCCCCCAAGCGGACTTCGGCGCGCTCACCCGCCCGGTGGTCGCGCCCCCGGCGACCCCCACCCAGGGCGTGGGCCCGGTGCCCGCCGGGCAGGGGCCCGCCGGGCACGCACGCGCCGGGCAGGTGCCCGCCGTCGACCTGCGGATCACCGGCCGGCTCGATGCCGACTCGGTCCTGCGGCTGCGGGAGAGCCTGGTCCCCTCGCTCGCCGACGGACCGGTCATCGTCCTGGTGGAGATCAGCGATGTCACCCGGGCCGTTGCCTCCGGCATCGCCGGGCTGCTGGAACTGCGCCGGACGATCTGCGTCCGGGGCGGCGACCTGCGGCTGTACGGCGCCTCACCCGCCGTCGGCCGGGCCCCCGCCGCGGCCCCGCACGACCAGAT
>CAZGWN010000020.1:0-47529 GCA_964528755.1 uncultured Propionibacteriaceae bacterium | reverse complement strand
GGACGCCGCGGCCTGACCAATCAATCCAACCGTCCGAAACTTGCGGGCAACCCCACGATCGCCCCACTGGCTGCAGGCCTTGGGGGGATCGGCCTGTTGCTCTGCGCTGTGAAATCGGTGGCCGCCATGACCCAGATCCTTCAGCCCGGCATCCCGACGAACCTGACCGACGTGTGGACGATCGTGGCCGTCGTCGCCGTGTCGATGCTCGCGACGAGCGCAGCGGTGGTCGCATTGTCTACCCGCGGACGCGGACGCGAGATCGCCCTGCTCCAGGCAGCCGGCATGCACGCAGGTCAGGTCCGCACCCTCATCGCTGCGGAAAGCTTCGCGATGTCCGTAGCCGCCGCACTCACGGCAGTCATTCCCTTGGTCACCAGCGGACTGGTCTGCGCCTTCGTCTCAGCAGCTGCTCTCGACGGGTCCTCCGTCGTGGTGTGGCCGCTCCCGGGCATGCTGCTCGGGTTGCTCGCCTCGTGGCTCCTGCTGTTCATCATCCTGCTCATCCCGACGATCGTGCCCCTCCGCGACGGACCAGGCGCACAGCTACGAGAGCAGGGAACCTGATGGGTGGCACTGCCGTCGGCGTCATAGAGCCATACATCCGTGTTCTCGCCGACCACCTGCGCGCACTCGAAACACTCCGGCCTCAAGCACAGGAGCCACCGCCTACGTCGCAAGAGTGCGTCCACACCATTCGTCTTAAGGCTCCTCTTGGTGCCGAGATCACCGAGACGATCACGCTCCGCCCCGGAGAGTCATTGGTCCCAGCGGCAGGTCACAGCATGTTCGCCGTCATTGGTGACACCGATGGTGACGAGCATTACCGCATCCGCGTCTACATCGCCACCGCGAACGGCGTCGAGCTCGCGTATGACGAAGCCCCCGTCTCACCTCGTGTGCGCGCCTTCGGAAGCGGGATTCTCTGGATACGTCGAGACCGATCCCTCAGACCGCACCAGCTGCTCTGGTGGCATCCGGAGAGCTCCCAGCCGACCGTCTTGTCGGAAGAACCGGATTCCAGGCGCCGCCTCGAACTTCGCAGCGTCGTCGACGGCAGGGCGATCCTTGCCTCCCGCGATTCAGGCACCACCCGGCATTGGATCTTCTCCGGGCAGGCCGACGCGATCCCGACCTGCCACCCCCTGACCCTGCGCACTTCTGACGCGGACGTCGTCATCTGGCAACAGACGGTGGTCGTCCTTGATCGAACGAACGGAGTCGTCTGGGATCATGGCCGCGGGCACCTCTTGGCCTCGACCCCTCCCGGATTTTCCGCTGAGCACCTCCAACCATCAGACGGTTCGCTCCTCGTCATAGGAAGGGCCAACGGGCGGCAAGCCATCTGGTTGCCAGCGCATGGACCGAAAGCCATATGGACAGCGCCCCCCGCTGGCACGATGCTCCCGGCCTTTGATTCGGCCAAGGAGCAACTGATGCTCCTCGCCTCGTCACCCGTACATCAACCTCAGGTGGTTCTGGCGGAAGTGGGAAAGAGCCTCTCCCTTGAGTCCTCCGGGCGTGCCACAACCCTGTGTCTTTATGCTGACAGCGAAGACGGCACAATGATCCCGATCACGCTCTTCCTCCCGCCTGGAGAGCAGACCCACCCCCTGGTCGTCCACGTATACGGAGCCTACGGGATCAGCCTGGAAGGGCCTTTCGATCCTTTCACTGACGACCTTCTGGCTCGAGAAGTGGCGGTCGCCTTCTGTCATGTTCGTGGCGGGGGCGAGCTAGGCCCGCAGTGGCACCGGCAGGCGATGGGCGAGTACCGATACCGCGCCGTCGGTGACTTACTCGCCTGTTTGGCCAGACTCCGGACCCTACCCGCGATCGCGGCCGACCGGATCCTTGTGACTGCCGCCAGTGCGGGCGGACTTACCGCCGCCGCCGCATGCCTACGTCAACCAACGTGGCTGCAGGGTCTGCACCTTGTACATCCGTTCATTGACCCACTCGCAACACTGACGAACTCGGCATCGAATCTGGCGTCAACCGACCGGGCCGAGTACGGCGACCCCCGGTATGACCTTGGTATTCGGGATCTCCTACACCGGCTCTCACCGATGGCATGTATCCAAGAGCTTCCTCCCGGGCGCTGCCCACTTCCACGTGCCTGGATTCGCGCGGCCGAGCACGACGCGCGAGCCGACAACGAGGCCATCAAGCGTTTCAGCCGACACTACCGTGACGCCTCGATGTCACGCAATCCCGGGCACGTCATCCAACGCATCGTCCCCGGCGGTCACCTCGCAGCAGGGTCAACCGCAGTCGCACACCAAGAGAACACGCTTTCTCACGCCTGGATGATCGATGTCCTAAGGGTGGCCGGCGAACCGGACAAGTCCGCATACACAGATCGACTCGGCTGACGGGATCCGCCGCACTACAGACTCGATGCCCGGCCGAGCCCACACTGGGCGAGAAGACGAGCCGCAGGGGAGGGCCAGAAATTCGGAGGTGATATCGACGCCTGGCCGGCCTTCGAGAATAGATGAGAGCGTCGACATTTCGTCACTGAGAGGCGACGGCCTTTCCGGGACACGTGAAGAGTTTCTTCCCAAGAATTTTCTGAACCGGTGAGACCGGTCGGTCAGAATCTTGCCATTGGATTGATCCCCGATCAGGTCACCGACGCTATTGATCGCGTCGAGGAGGGCGTTGTCATGCCGTCTGGAGAGCCACCTGGGACACGGGAATCGGCCGGGCCGGCGCTGACCCGGCACCAAGCCGTCATGGTGGCGAAGGTCCCTTCCAAGAACAGCATCACCCAGGAAGTCATCACCGAACTGCTGTTCGTGGACCAGTCGGTTCTTTCCCGCACGATCAGTGCCCTGGAGGGCCTCGCGGCCGAGGACTTGGGCAAGCTCGACCCCGACCCTGCCGCGACACCGAAGGGGGCGCGGTCGTCGAGGCGCTGTCGGCCTGAGCGGACCGCTCAGGTGCCCTCGATCACCGAACGCAGCCGAGCCATCAGCGTATCGACTGCGGGATCTGCCCCGGCGCGCTGCCGGCGACGCGCCAGATACAGCGTGTTCAGTGGGGCCACCTCGGGATGCACCGGATCGACGAGCCGGCCATCCGCCAGGTACGGCGCTGCGAGGTAGGCCGGCAGCACGGTCATCCCGGCTCCGTACGTGGCCAGCTCCGCCAGGACTCGCAGATCCGGCACCGTGGCCGCGAGGCGCAGGCCGGACGGGGGCCGGCCGAACACGCTGCGCCAGTAGCGGCGGATGATCGGTAGGTCGTCCGCGTAGCTGAGCACCGGCACGGCGCCGGGATCCTCCCCGAACGCGCCGACGAGGCCGGGCGCCATGACGAGGACGAACTCCTCGTCGACGACCGGATGCGACTCGATGCCCGGCAGCCGCGCCGGGATCGAACTGACCACGATGTCGAGGCCTCCGGCGCGCAGGTCGGCGAGCAGGTCGTCGGCCAGGCCGAACCGGACGCGCACCTCCACCGGGTCGGAGCCGGAATACAGCCTCGGCAGCACGACGGCCGACAGGAACTCCGCCGGCCCACCCAGGAGCACCGGGTGCGCCGGCTCGGCGGGCAGAGCGGCCGCGGCACTCACCGCCGCATCGATCGCCGGCCCGACCCGGGCCAGCAGGTCCCGCCCGCGGGCCGTCAGGCGTACCCCGTGCGAGGTGCGCTCGAACAGCCGATAACCGAGGTGTTTCTCCAGGGACGCGAGCCGGGAGGAGACGGTGGACTGGGTCAGCCCGGCCTCGTTCGCGCCGGCGGTGACCGACCCGGCGCGGGCTACCGTGACGAAGATCTCCAGGGCATCCAGCGGGGCGTGGGTCATGGGCACCTGCGGAGGCTCGGCCTACTGCGGTGTGACGACCGACAGCGCCTCGACGACCGCGCGTCCGACACTCGCGGCCGACTGCGGGTTCTGCCCGGTGACCAGCCGCCCGTCGACCACGACGTGATCGGACCAGTTCGCCGCCGGCTCGTACGTGGCCCCCTTGGCCGCGAGCGCATCGGCCAGCAGGAACGGCACGGCCTTCGTCAACCCGACGGCGGTCTCCTCGCCGTTGGTGAACCCGGTGACGTGCTTGCCGGCGATGAGCGGCGTCCCGTCGTCGAGGGTGACGTTGACCAGCGCGGCCGGGCCGTGGCAGACGGCCGACACGACTCCGCCCCGGTCCCAGATCGCGCGCCCGACCTGATCCACGGCAGGGCTGGACGGGAAATCCCACATCGCGCCGTGCCCGCCGACGAACAGCACCGCGTCGTACCGGCCGGGGTCCACATCGGCCAGCTTCGGCGTCGCATGCAGCTGCGCGGCGATCGACGGATCGGCCACAAACTCCTGCTGCACCGGGTCGGATTCGTCGCGGCCGTCCTCCGGGGGAACACCGCCGTCGATGGAGGCGACCTCCACCTGATAGCCGGCGTCGGTGAAGACCTTCCACGGGTGGGCGGCCTCGCCCACGTAGTAGCCGGTCGGGCGTACCCCGCCCAGATCGTCATGGCTGGTCAGCACCAGCAGGATTCGCTTGGTCTCACTCATCTGTGGCTCCTGTCCTCGTACGGAATCGTCACCTCGAGGGTAGGTACGGGACCCCGCGGGGATCCAAACGAAAACGCGATCGGGGGCATCGGGGACCGCCCGGCCTCGTACCGGTTGTCGGCGATCTGGGTCCGACGATGCAGGTCGGGCTTGGCCAGGATTCGACTGATGGCGCGACGGACCGAACCCGTGGACAGTGCACCGCCGAGGTCACACAGGTGCGGTCAAGTCGTCACAACCCGGTGCCCCCGGCGTCGGCAGCGGTCGTCGGGGGGTCTCCGTCGGACTCCGGTGGAGTGACTGCTATCTCCCGTGACGGCTCGCCAATCGAGCAAGGGACTGCTGCACGGACACGACCGATCTCGACACCCTCCGCACTTTGGGCAGCAATCTTCCGCTGGACCCCCCGGTTCTCACCCGCGTTCGGAGCCACGTGACGTCGACGCCCGTACGTTCCCTTCCCGGCCACCGGAGGGCGCGCCGGGCGGGCATGCTGGCTGTCGCAGCCGCCCTGGCACTGGTCGTCGGATTCGGCGTGCCGGCCTTCACCCGGCATGGTGCCGAACCGGCCGCGGCCGATGTCCTCAACCAAGCCGCCGAGGGGACGCTGCAATCCAGCGAGCCGGTGGTCGGCCCCGACGAGTATCTGAGGATCGCCACCACCTTCCGAGGCATTGGGTGCTGGTCCGAGGCGGCCTATGACACCGCACCGGGGTGTTTCTGGGAAACCGAGACCGTCACTGTCTACAAGCCGCAGAACACCTCACGGGACTGGGTGCTGACCCGTTCGGGCCGCGTCGCCGAGGGGGCCTTCAGCGAGAACGGCAGGCTCGCCGTCGCGATGGCACCGCCACCGATGCCCGAGACCGTGCGTGGCAAGGACGGCGAGTTCTGCGCGCACAACCCGGACGTCGGACCGGACTGGTACGTCCCCACCGACGCCTGGATGGCCGAACTACCGCGCGATCCCGATGCCCTGGTCAGGAGGATGCGTCGCGACGCGCAATGACCACCCACTCGATGTGATGGCCTTCGATTCCGGAGCTTCGCTGCTGGCGACCGGCAGGGTGCCGGCCGACCTGCGGGCTGCCGTCTTCCGCGCGATGACCCGGCTCGACGGAGTGACCATCAGACCTGACCGGGTCACCCTCGATGGCAGCACCGGCATCGCCGTCTCCTCCGCGGTGGACGACTCCGGAGTTGTCCACGAGGTCATCCTCGACCCCGATACGGACGCCTACCTCGGCAGCCGAGATGTCGTCGTGGAGGCCGGATCCGAGGACATCTTCCCGCCCGGGACTGTCCGGAGCCAGACAGCCGTCACGACCGACGTCGTGCAGGACGCGCCGTAGCCACTACATGCGCGGACGAGTGGGCACGACCGGGCTCAGCTGCTCAGCGGCTCCCGTGCAACAGCGGCCACACCCGGTATCAGACGCGGCATGTCGACGTGCCGCGTCTGATACCGGGTGTGGCCGCTGTCTCGCAGGGCTCCGTGGCTCCCGTCGATATGCCCCAGGGCCCTGGGGCCCCAGCCCGACTCCTCACTCCTCCGGGGTCCGCCGCAGCTCTCCTGGCCGCAACTCCGCCCCGGCCGGCGCGGATGCGGGTGTGGCCGCCTCCACCCCGGTCCCCCTGGCCCGGGAGATGACCCGCATCAGGTGATAGATCGCGATGGCGCCGAACGACCCCAGCGCGATCCCGTTGAACACCACCCCGCCGACGGTCTGCCCGTCCACGCTCTGCCCGCCGATCACCCACGTGTAGTTGGCGATGCCGAGGATCAGTGCGACCGCCGCCGTGTTGAGGTTGACCGGGTCGGAGAAGTCGACCCGGTTCTGCACCCAGATGCGTACGCCGAGCATGCCGATCATCCCGTACAGCACGGTGGCCGCCCCGCCGAGTACGCCGGCGGGGATGGTGGCGACCAGCGCCCCGAACTTCGGCACCAGGGACAGCGCCAGGGCGAACAGGCCGGCGACCAGGTACGCCGCGGTGGAGTAGACCCGGGTCGCGGCCATCACCCCGATGTTCTCGGCGTACGTCGTCGTACCCGACCCGCCGCCGATGCCGGCCAGCACGGTCGACAGCCCGTCGGCCAGCAGTGCGCGGCCGGTGAGCGGGTCGAGGTTGTCCCCGGTCATCGCGGCGACGGACTTCACGTGGCCGACGTTCTCGGCGATCAGCACGATGACCACCGGCAGGAACATGACCAGCACCGACGGCTCCCAGCTCGGTGCGTGGAAGGTCGGCAGCCCCACCCAGGCGGCCTGGCCGACCGCGGAGAAGTCGACCTCGCCGCGGATCGCCGCCGTGAGATAGCCGGCCAGCACCCCGAACAGGATCGACAGCCGCCCGACCAGACCCCGGAACAGCACCGTCACGAGCAGGATCGCCGCGATGGTCACGACCGCGGTGACCGGCGCCTGCTGGACGTTGGACCACGCCGAGGGTGCCAGGTTGAACCCGATCAGCGCGACGATCGCCCCGGTCACCGTCGGCGGCATCACCCGGTCGATCCAGCGTGCGCCGGCCAGGTGGACGACGACACCGACGACGGCCAGCAGCGCGCCGACGGCGATCACCCCGCCGAGCGCCGACCCCATCCCGTGGGAGGCCGTGGCCGCGGTGATCGGCGCGATCAGCGCGAAGGAGGAGCCCAGATAGCTCGGCACCTTCCCGCCGGTGATGAGCAGGAACAGCAGGGTGCCGATCGCCGAGAAGAACAGCGTGGTCGACGGCGGGAACCCGGTCAGCAGCGGCACCAGGAACGTCGCCCCGAACATCGCCACGACGTGCTGCATGCCGATCCCGATCGTCGCCGGCCAGGCGAGTCGCTCGTCGGGACGGACGACCTCGCCGGGACTGATATGACGGCCGTCACCGTGCAGCCGCCACCGCGGCGTACCGAGGATCCGGTTGGTGCCGGACGAGGGATCGTCGGAACTGTGCGTGTCGTCGGAAGGTGTCTGGGGGCTGGTCACTGCGGGTCCTCTCGGCCGGGTGATGGCGGCAGGTCGTACGTCGGGAGGATCGTACGACCCGGCATCCTCACCACCCGTTCGGGGCGCGGGGAGTCGGGTTACGGTCCGGGGTCAGCAGCAGTCCCAGGACATCCGGGCCAACGACCTGTGCCCTTGCGCACTCCCACTGCGCCGGGTTGGCCCTTGAGCGTTCCCGGCACCGCTTCCGAGACTGTTTCCAGGGCTCGATCAACGACGACACGCCCCCCGGAAGGAATTCATATGAGTGTGACGGAGCAGGTATCTGCGGGTGACGACAATTTCCAGGAGCCACGCGAGATCCGCCGCGGCATGAGACGCGTCGTGGCCGGCTCGATGGCCGGCACCATCGTCGAATGGTACGAGTTCTTCCTTTTCGCCACCGCCTCCACCCTGGTCTTCGGCAAGATCTTCTTCATCGATACCGGGAATCCGCTCGACGGCATCCTCAAGTCGTTCATGATCTACGCCGTCGGATTTGTCGCCCGTCCGCTCGGCGGGGTTGTCTTCGGCCATTTCGGGGACAAGTACGGGCGCAAGCATCTCCTTCAGGTAGCCATCGTCATGGTCGGTCTCTCGACCTTTCTGATGGGGTGCCTGCCGACCTTTCACCAGGTCGGCTACTGGGCGCCGGTCCTCCTCACCCTGCTCCGCTTCCTCCAAGGATTCGCCGTCGGCGGTGAGTGGGGTGGCGCCGTTCTCCTGGTGGCCGAGCATGCCCCGCGCGAGGAACGAGGCTTCTGGGCATCGTGGCCACAGGCTGCCGTGCCCCTGGGCAACATTCTCGCCACCATCGTCCTTCTGGTGGTCTCTGCCACGCTGCCGACGACGGCCTTCGAAGCCTGGGGCTGGCGGATCGGATTCTGGCTCTCGGCAGTGATCGTCCTCATCGGCTACTACATCCGAACGAAGATTTCCGATCCGCGAATCTTTCAGGAGGCCGCTCAGGATGTCATCCAGAACCACCATGGTGGTTTCGGCATCAGAGAGGTCCTCACCCGATATCCACGCGGGGTGTTCACGGCCATGGGTCTCCGCTTCGCGGAGAACATCTTCTACTACATCGTGGTGACGTTTTCCATCACCTATCTCAAGGTCCACCTCGGGATGGACACCAGCCGCATTCTTCTGCTCATGCTGCTCGCCCACGTCGTGCACGCGGTCGCGATTCCCCTGAGCGGGCGTCTGACCGATATCATCGGCCGGAAACCCGTGTATACGGTGGGGGCCGCGGCCGGCATCGCCTGGGCCTTCGCCGCCTTTCCGATGTTCAACACCCGGAACGACACGGTCATCCTGGCGGCCATCACCCTGGGGCTGATCGTCCAGGGCCTGATGTTCGCGGGCCAACCGGCCCTGATGGCGGAGATGTTCCCGACCCGGATGCGTTATTCCGGGGTGTCGCTGGGCTATCAGGTGACCAGCATCGTGGCCGGATCTCTGGCGCCGATCATCGCGACCGCCCTGCTCGCCCGGTACGGCAGCTGGATCCCCGTTGCCCTCTACCTGGCGGGGGCCTGCGTCATCACGCTGCTGGCCGTGATTCCGCTGCGCGAGACCCGGGGAATCGATCTGCGCCAGGTCGACGCCGATGACCGGCGGCGGCTGGCGGAGGAGCAGGATGCATCCGTACGAGACGGCGACCGCCCGAGTGCCGCGGCCCTCAGCAGCAGTCCCAGGACATCCACACCCGGGAGAAGTCCCGCGCCGCCAGCTCGTCGGCGCGGATGAAGAAGCTCATCACCCCGGAGTCGCCGATGCACACGCTGGCGTTGTCCCCGTCCAGCTGCCACAGCAGCACCAGGTCCGTGTCGGCCGGGCGGGGATCGTCCTGGGTGAAGTACGGGTAGCCGCCGACCTGGATCCCGCCGGTGCCGAACTGCGCCTCGATGGTGTCGGTGTCCTCCTGGTCGAGGGCAGCGACCTCGACCCGCAGATCCGCCGGCAGTGAGTTGTCGTTCCACGGATTGGGCGCCTGCACCACCGGTTCGGTCACCACCGGGTCGAGCCGGATCGGCAGCTCCGGCTGGGTGAGCGGCGTCCACGACCAAGCGTCGCTGGTCGAGATCAAGGACGGCAGCCGGCCGTCGGGTCGGCGGTGGTCGTGGCGGCGCGCCCGGGCGAACTCGGGCACGAAGCGTACGCCGTCGGTGTCGGGCACAGCCAGGACCGGCTCGTCCAGCGCACCCGGGTCCTCGTTGACCTCCGGCCACCACGCCACGAAGCACCTGCCGCCGTCGAACCCGCCCCAGCCCTCGATCTGCGGCACGAAGAACTGCAACAATCCCGCGGTCGGCAGCTTCCCGTCCAGCGGCACCGGCTGCCCGGTCCGCACCCGCCAGGCCTCCAGGTCGGCCAGGTTGAGTTGCGCGAGGAAGCCCAGCGGCGGGCCGGCGGTGCCGTCCGGACCCGGCAGGTGGGGCCAGCCCGACCCGCGCAGGCGGTACGGCGCCCCGCCGAGCTTGGACTCCCACAACCGGGCAGGTAGGTACTCACCCGTGTCCGGATCGACGGCCGGCCCCAGCGAGATCCGGGCGCGGCGCGGCAACGAGGAAAGGTCCATGGTGTCCTCCAGTGTCAGGCGTGCAGGGTGCCCGTGCGGGCGGGATCGAGTTCGCCCGGGGCGGGGGCACGTGCCGGCCGGACCTTCGGCTCGCCCTCACCGCGGCCGCCGACCCGGATCCCGGACACGGCGCGGAAAGGTGCCGAGCGGCGGCATCGGCGGGCGCCGTAGCGACGGATCTCCACAGACAGATTCCATCACCGGTGGTGCCTCGCTGGGAATCCCCGTACCTCGGTGTGACTCTGCCGACATCGACTCTGCATGCGCGGATCCGCGCGGTTACGCTCAATAATCGTGAAGATCGTTGGTCCAGTCCTCGCCGCCGTGGCGGCCGCTGCGGTCCCGGCCGGGATGGCCACGTGGGCACGTTTCAGCCCGCTCCCCAGCGCGTGGCTCATCAAGAGCATGTTCGGTTTCGGCGATGCCGCGTCGCGGGCCGCGATGAAGGCGCACGTCCCCGGCGGCGTGGAGGGGCGAACCGACCTGGCGTACGGGACCCGGCCCGCCGAGCGCCTCGACGTCTGGTCGCCCGAGGGGACCACCGCACCGCTGCCCGCCGTCGTGTGGGTGCACGGCGGCGGTTGGATCGCCGGCAGCAGGACCACCGTGGCACCGTACCTGCAGATCCTGGCTGCCGAGGGCTGTACGGCGATCGGCGTCGACTACTCGCTGGCGCCGCGGGCCACCTACCCCCGGCCGGTCCTGGAGGTCAACGACGCCTTGGCCTGGATCCTCGACCACGCCGACGAACTGCACGTCGACCCGGGACGCGTCGTCCTCGCCGGTGACTCCGCCGGTGCGCAGATCGCCGGCCAGGTGGCGGCGCTCACCTCCAACCCCGCCTACGCCGAGCGGCTCGGCATCACACCGGCGTTGCGCGCGGACCAGCTCGCCGGGACCCTGCTGCACTGCGGGCTCTTCGCCCCCGAACTCCTCGACCGACCGACCGGCATGGGCGGCTGGCTGGAGCAGACCATCGCCTGGTCGTACGTCGGCACGCGCCGGGTCACCCCGGAGGCGTACGCGGAGATGTCGGTGGTGCGCCACGTCACGCGGGACTTCCCGCCGACGCTCATCTCCGGCGGCAACGGTGATCCGCTGAGTGTGCACGGCCATGCCCTGCGCGATCGCCTGACCGCCCTGGGAGTCCGGGTGATGGCGTACTTCTGGCCCAGCGACCATCGACCGACCCTGCCGCACGAGTTCCAGTTCGACCTCAAGCGTCCCGAGGCCCGGCAGGTGCTCGACGGGACGCGGGCCTTCCTGGGACGGGTGATCAGCGGCCCCGCTCGTCTCCCGGGCATCGGGCCCGCAACCGCGCCGGGGCTGGCCGGCGTCTGATGCCGCGAGGGCCATCCCGAGGGTCCGGGGCCTTCGGGGGATGGGCCGCCCGGGGACCGGAGGACGAATCGCACGAGCCACGCCCGGGGACCGGATCGCGGTCCGCACGTGCCATGCCGAGGGGGACCCCGCACTTGTTGGCCATAGGGCTGCCCTATGCACCGGCCCGACGTTGCGTGAGCCGCTCCCCCTGTCGACACCCCGGCCGATCGAGTGAAACCGTCCCTCGCCGGGATCCACACGGCCACGGGACCTTGCACGGCAAGGGTGTGCCGAGATCGGCTGAGCAGTGATTCACTCATACCCTCGCCGACCCCACTGATTTTCCCAAAAGAAGTGCGATCGGCCGAGGTATGGGTGAACCACTGCTCAGCCCCTCAGGCGGTCCCGACCGCCCGCCCGCCCCTCGACCCCGACCAGGTCGGTCTCCGGCCCCTGCCCGCCGGTCGCCCGGCCCGCCTGCTCGTGGAGGTGCGCGACGGGGGCGTCGACCACGGCCCCTGGGTGCCGGGGGTGGGGTTGGTGTCAATGGCGGAGCGGGCCGCCGAGGTCGGCGGTGAGCTGACCTTCGGCTCCGGGGTCGTCCGCGGCGTGCTTCCGCGGTAGGGGCCGGGGGTGCACCCCGGCCCCAAGGGGCCCCTCAGTACTCTCGCTGCGACCGGTAGCACCTGATGAGCGCCTTCGTCGACGGATCCTGGGCCTCGATGGCGGCCTCGTCACCGGCGACGGCCGGGGTCAGCTCCCGGGCCAGTGCCTTGCCGAGCTCGACGCCCCACTGGTCGAAAGAGTCGATCCCCCACACGGTGCCCTCGGTGAAGGTGATGTGCTCGTACAGGGCGATCAGTTGGCCCAGCACCGACGGGGACAGCTCGGGTGCCATGATCGAGGTCGTCGGTCGGTTGCCGGGGAAGACCTTGGCCGAGACCAGGGCCTCGGGCACCCCCTCGGCGCGGACCTCCTCGGCGGTCTTGCCGAACGCCAGCGCCTTGGTCTGGGCGAAGAAGTTGCCAAGGAACAGCTCGTGCACGTCGTTGACCCCGTCGACGGCGGGGTTGGCCGGGTTCGCCACGGCGATGAAGTCGGCCGGGATGAGGCGCGTCCCCTGGTGGATCAGTTGGTAGAACGCGTGCTGCCCGTTCGTGCCCGGCTCCCCCCAGAAGATCTCGCCGGTGTCGGAGGTCACCGGCGACCCGTCCCAGCGGACCCGCTTGCCGTTGGACTCCATGGTCAGTTGCTGCAGGTAGGCCGGGAAGCGGTGCAGATACTGGGCGTACGGCAGCACGGCGTGCGACGCGGCGCCGTGGAAGTTCGTGTACCAGATGTTCAGCAGCCCCATCAGCGCCGGCACGTTCTCCTCGATCGGCGCCGTACGGAAATGCTCGTCCATCGCGTGGAAACCGGCGAGGAAGGCCTCGAAATTGTCCGGCCCGATGTAGACCGCCAGCGACGTACCGACCGCGGAGTCGACCGAGTAGCGCCCACCGACCCACTCCCAGAAGCCGAAGGCGTTGACCGGGTCGATGCCGAACGCGGCGACCTTGTCCAGTGCGGTCGACACCGCCACGAAGTGCTTGGCGATCGCCTCGGGCTCCTGCCCGTCGAGGATCGCGCCGCGGTCCTTCAGGCTGGTCAGCAGCCAGTCCTTCACCAGCCGCGCGTTCGTCAGGGTCTCCAGGGTGGTGAAGGTCTTGGAGCAGACGATCACCAGGGTGGTCTCCGGATCGAGCAGGAACGTCTTCTCGGCCGCGTCGGTCGGGTCGATGTTGGAGATGAAGCGGCACTCCAGGCCGAGCTGGCCGTACGGCTTGAGCGCCTCGTACGCCATGACGGGACCCAGGTCGGAGCCGCCGATGCCGATGTTGACGATGGTGCGGATCGTCTTGCCGGTCACCCCGCGCCACGCGCCGGTCCGGACCCGGTCGGCGAAGTCGTAGATGCGGGCGAGCTCGGCATGCACGTCGGCGACGACATCGTGCCCCTCGACCGGCAGCGGCTGGTCCGCGGGCCGGCGCAGGGCGGTGTGCAGGACGGAACGGTTCTCGGTGACGTTGATCCGGTCGCCGCGGAACATCGCGTCGATCCGATCGGTCAGCCCGACCTCGTCGGCCAGGTCGACCAGCGCGGCCAGGATGTGATCGTCGAGCCAGTTCTTCGACAGATCCACGAAGAGGTCGGCGGCGGTGAGGGAGAAGCGTTCGGTACGGGCCGGGTCCTCGGCGAACCAGGTACGCAGGCGGGGCTGATAGTCCTGGGCCAGGGCGCTCAGCCGCCCCCAGGCCTCGGTGGTTGTGGCGTCAACGGGAGACTGCATGAGGCCAGCCTAGGGTCCCGGGCGGTCCGTGGCTCGGGCCGGGGTTGATCCACGTGGCCCGCCGCGAACCGCTACGTTGGCAGGCATGGATGATGCACGGGCCCCGGCGGGTAAGGCCACCGGGGCGGGCCGCGCCGGCGGGGCCGCCGAGGGGGTCCGTACGTCGCGGGCACGCGCCGAGTCCCCGGGCACCAGCGCGCTGGCCGTCGGCCGCGACCAGGAGTTCCGCGCGGACCTGGAACGGGTGCGGTTCTCCTCGGCGTTCTCCCGGCTGGCCGAGGTGACCCAGGTGGTCTCGGCCGGCACCACCGGCGGGATCGTGCACAACCGCCTCACCCACACCATCAAGGTCACCTCGGTGGCGCGGGCGATCGCCGTACGCCTCGAACTCGCGCAGCCCCCGGCGGTGCTGGACGCGTGCGGTGGCCTGCACCACGTGGTGGCCCAGGTCGGCGCCTGCGCCCACGACCTGGGCCATCCGCCGTTCGGCCATCTCGGCGAGCAGGTGCTGGACCGGCTGGCACGCGAGGAGTTCGGGATCGCCGACGGGTTCGAGGGCAATGCGCAGACGTTCCGGATCCTCACCGAGCTGGAGGTCAGCGGGTACGGCGGCGAGGGGCTGAACCTGACCGCCGCCGGCCGGGCCTCGGTGCTGAAGTACCCCTGGGGTCGACACCACTGTCCGGACCCCCATCCCAGCACCTGGGAGACCGCACCGCGCGGGGCCCGACCCGTGCCGGGCCTGGGTGCGCTCAAGTTCAACGCGTACGTACCGGATCTCGACGAGATGGCGGCGGTGCGGGACCTGTTCCCCGGGATCGCCCCGGGCCGGCAGACCCTGGAATGTGCGGTGATGGATCTCGCCGACGACATCGCCTACTCCCTGCACGACCTGGAGGACTTCCACCGCTCGGGAGTGCTGCAGTTCTCCGCGGTGGCGAGTGAGTTCCGGACCTGGACCCAGCAGCGCGACGACCTGTCACTGGTGCCGGACCGCCGGCTCGCCTCCCACCACCGCTCGCCCGGATTCGGCCTGGAGGAGCTGCGCCGCAGGCTCGCCGAGCGCGACGACTGGATCTTCGACGAGGACGCCTTCCTGGCCGCGGTCGCCCGGGTCGGCGAGGAGTTCGTCGAGGGCGTGCTCGGCGTGCCGTACGACGGGTCGATGGCCGCCGACCGGGCGCTGTCGGCCTTCACCTCGAGCTGGATCGACTCGCTGATCGGCAGCGTCCGGCTCGTGGCCGATCCACCGGTCCGCGCCTCGTACGTCGTGCCCTCGATCGCCGGGTGGCACGAGATCCAGGTGCTGAAGTTCATCCACCAGTACTTCGTGCTTCACCGGCCCGACCTGGCCCTGATGCAACGGGGGCAGGCCAGCGTGCTGCGCCAGGTGGTGCGGGCGTACGACGAGTGGCTCGCCGACCCGTCCGACGCCGTGCGGGCGCCGCGGCGGCTGGTGGATCTGATCGACACCGCCACCGACGGCTACATGGAGGTTGCGCGGCGCCACCCCGACTGGCTCGACGGGCAGACCTCGCGGGCCGACATGCTGCGGATGGGCCGGGGGCGCGGGATCATCGACTTCGTCGCCGGGCTCACCGACCACCAGGCCGAGGCCACCGCCGCGCGGCTGCGGGGCGGGTCGGGACTGCTGTGGGGCGGGGGATCGGTGTGACGGACCGGGATCCCTACCCGTCCCGAAGGGCTGTGCCACAATGGCACGAGCCGACCGCCACGAGAGGGGAAGGCCGTGGACCCACAGCGCGACGAGACACCGGCCGAGCGGATGGACCGCAACTGGAGCGAGTTGCTCCAGGAGATGCGCGTCACCCAGACCGGGGTGCAGATCCTGTCCGGGTTCCTGCTGACGGTGCCGTTCCAGGCCCGTTTCACCGACCTCGATCGCGCCGAACAGATGCTCTACCTGATCACCACGACGTTGAGCCTGACAGCCACCGCGCTGATCGTCGCGCCCGTGAGCGTGCACCGGATCCTCTTCCGACGGAACGCCAAGGACAGCGTGGTCACCGTGGGCAATACCTTGGCGAAGGTGGGACTGGCCGCGCTGGCCCTGACCATGTCCGCCGCGCTGGCACTCATCTTCAGTGTAGTCATCGACCGGGCTGCCGCCCTTGTCGCCGGCGGCGCGGCGGCGGTCTTCTTCGCCGCCCTGTGGCTTGTGGTGCCCGTCCGTATGCGGAGGGGCAACGTCGGCCCCTGAGGCCCCCAGAAGCGATCGCGGAGCGCCGTTCACCAGTCCGTAGTACGGCACAGGTCGACCACCACAGGACAACCGACATCCGTGCGGAGAACTGGCTTGGGCCGATCAGAAGCGCGCCACCGCGCGCATCCACGACTCACAGATGCGTGACCCCCACGCCAGCTGACCTGCCGCCGTGACTTCCGCTACTGTGGGCGACCCCGATCACCTTCTCCACTCCGGGAGGGGCACCGGTCATCGCGGCGGCCGCGCTGCGCCGAGGCGCGACCGGGCCACCGGCTCTCGGCCAGTCCTGACCACACAGCCCCCGAGGGGCGCGACCGGAGACCAACCCGTAGAAGAGCCAGCACTGGCCGGCGGGTGAGTCACCCCCGCAATCGGGATTTCCCCAAGACCGTCACCGAAACGCGCTCACAGGACATCCACAAATCCGGACGGCGGATTCAGGCTCGTGCGAGCCGAGGCGGATTGCGGAGATAGCGCGCGGCCACGGCGGCGATCCACCCGAGCCCGATGGCGAGGTTGACCCGCTGCCACAGTCCGTGGAAGCTGCCGACGCCGGTGTCCATGTCGTACGAGGCGGCCACGGCGACGAAGGTCGCCAGCACCGCGACAGCGGACAGGACGGAGTACCACGCCCACGGCCGCCCTCCGGGCTCCGCCACGAATCGGTAGGCCATCACGCCCATCAACGCGACGAGGGTCAGGTAGAACGGCACCGGGTTCGCGTCGTGGATCCAGCCATGCAGCGTCGGCTCCGCGGGGACGACCATACCTTCGGGATTGCCCGGCGTCGGGTCGGTGACGAACACGCCGCTCACGATGAGGCACACCCCGAAGAGGGCGGCCAAAACGGGGGCTGCCGTGGCGCATCGACCTCCGGAGAGGACGCGCCGCAGCCCCACCGCGAACGCGAGGACCAGTAGGCCGCTCAGGACGAAGTTGGCGATCATCACCCAACCCCGGTCGCCGAGGGCGAGCTCGCTGCCGAAGCGGTGGAGTGCCTCGTACCCGGGCCGCAGGGCACCTTCGACCAGCATGACGCCGACGAACACGAGGGGGACCGCAAGCCCGGCGGTCAACAGTCGTCGAGTGGACGGGAACGTCGCAGGACTGTCCTTATCGTTGGTAAGCATGTGTCCAGCGTGCCTTATCATCGATAAGTACACAAGCGACGGGAAGTGCGGATGGACCGAGAGACGATCGTTGCCGCGGCGCTGGCCCTGCTGGACGAGGTCGGCCTGGACGGGCTGACGACGCGGCGGCTCGCAGCCGAGCTGGACGTGAAGTCCCCCGCGCTCTACTGGCATTTCCGCAATAAGCAGGAGCTCGTCGACGAAATGGCCCGGGCGATCCAGGCCGAGCAGGACATCGGGGCACCTCCGCGCACCGGCGAGTCGTGGCGCGACTGGCTGGCCAGACGCGCGCGGGAACGACGCGAGGTGCTGCTCGCCCACCGAGAGGGAGCACGCCTCGTCGCAGGCACCTCGCCGGGACCCGAGATCGCCGTAGCCTTCGATCGGGAACTGGCGGTGCTGGTCAAGGCGGGGTTCACCCCGGTCGGCGCGATGCGGGCGATCACGACGCTCGGAGCGTACGTCACGGGCTTCGTGCTGGAGGAGCAAGGCCGGAGCGCGCGACCGCCGTCGCAGGGACCGCCCGCGGACGCGGCGACGCGGACTCCCACCCTCATGGCGGCGGTCGCCCAGGGCGGGGTGCCCGATGGGCCGGCGGCCTTCGACGACGGACTCGCGCTCCTGCTCGACGGGATCGCGGCGAGTCAGCGGGCGAGCTGACCAAATCCGTTGCCGGAGGGCGCCACGGGCTGCAGGAAGCTTCTCGGACAGTCCTGAACGGTGGTGTTCAGGCTCTCTGACGTGATTCCCGGTGTTCCGCTTCGACCTCGTTCGGAGTGCGATATCCGAGCGCGGAATGAAGACGCTTCTGATTGCGCCGAAGCTCGATCCATGACGCAACGTCACGCATGGCCTTCTACCTCGTCGGGTACGCCATCCGATGGACCGCTCATTCTTCGACGTCGCGCTGAACGACTCGGCCCGCACATTGTCCCAGCACTAACCGGATATTCGACTGGCGAGCCTTGGCTGGGCCAACGCCGCGGCTGAATCGTTCTGGTCCACGCCGAAGAACGAGTACTACCACCGGCACGTGTTCGCCACGATCGCCGTCGCCCGCCACGGCGTGTATGCCTGGCCCAACAGGCCCACCGCACAGCTCCGATGGCCGCCTGATCAAACAACCACCTGTGCGGAAATCGGGGTCAGCCTCACACCAGCAGGCACGTGATCGACAGGGTCGACACCAGGTGCCCGTGGTCGTCGCGCATCTCCACCGCGTACGTCGCCACCCGCGACCCCCGGTGCACCGGCTGCGCGGTCGCGGTGATCGTCCCCGTACGCGTCGCCCGGTGGTGGGTCGCGGACACGTTCACCCCGACACAGACCTTGCCGAGCGGCCGGGCATATTCGTTGGCCGCGGCCGAGCCGACGTGTTCTCCCAGCGCCAGCAAAGCACCGCCGTGCAGCAGCCCGTACGGCTGGTGGTTGCCGTCCACGGGCATGGTCGCGACCGTACGGTCGGCGCCGAGCTCGGTCAGGGTGATGCCCAACCGGTCGCCGAGCTGGTCCCCGGTCCCCCTGTTGTCCGACCCATCCGCCATGTCGCTCCCGTCGCGCACCGTAGGTTCGACCGTTACCCTAACGCCCTGCTTGGGCCGGAAGGCGACACTGGAGCGGTGGACCTCTCCGACTTCCTCACCCGCGTGACCGCCACCCAGCCTGCCCCGACCCCCCGTACGGTGGCGGTGCTGGCCGTCGTCGCGCTCGTGCTGGTCGGCCCCTCCCCGGTGTGGCGCCGGACCCGGATGCTGATGACGATCGCCCACGAGGCCGGGCACGCGGTGGTGGGGCGGCTGTGCGGCCGGCAGGTCTCGGGGATCAAGCTGAACGCCGACACCTCGGGGGTGACCCTCACCCGCGGTCGCGCGAGCGGGCCGGGCATGGTCGCCACGCTGTTCGCGGGCTACCCGGCGCCGGCCGTGGTCGGGGTGGCCGCCGCCGCGACGCTGGCGTACGGACATGCCGTCGCCCTGCTGTGGGGATTCCTGGCGGCCGTCGTGCTGATGCTGCTGGCGATCCGCAACGTGTACGGCGGTCTTGTGCTGCTCGTCATCGGCGGCGCGCTCGCCGCGGCGACCTACTGGCTCACGCCCGCACAGCAGGGGCTGGTGGCCCACCTGCTCGGCTGGATCCTCGTCCTGGGCGCCGCCCGACCCGTCGTCGAACTCCTCACCGGACCCCGCCGGGCCGGATCCGATCCCGTCCAGCTCGCCCGGGTCACCCGCCTGCCGTACGCCCTGTGGCTGGGTCTGTTCGTCCTCGTCGCGCTCGCCGGGTTGGTCGCCGGGGTCGGGCTGATGCTCGCCCCGACCGGCGTGCTGGATCAGGTGCCGTGGCCGTCGGCCGTCACCCCACGGTGACGTGCACGTGGTCGTAGTGGTTCGCGGTCGCCGAGCCGCGGTCCTCCATCGCCCGCCAGCCCTCGGACGAGCGTTGGGTGGTCCAGATCTTCTGCTGGTAGATGACTTCGGTCGCCCCGAGTTCGGAGGCGTGTGACCGCATGTACTTGGCAATGTCCCAGCCGCGATCGCCCGACACCATGATGTCCAGTGCCCGGCCCTGGCCGTGCTCGCCGCCTCCGCCGCGGATGCCGCCATAGGCGCTCACGTACGGGAAGTTCTCACAGGACGCCTCCCAGACCGGGCGGGTGTGCGAGGTGAGGCCACCGGTGGCGGACGGGCAGTCGGCCGTCGACCCCTTTGCTGCGGTCGTCGGCTCCGGGCTGGCCGTCTTCTTCTTCGTCGCGGTCGGGGACGGCTTCGGCGACGCGGTCCGCTTCTTCTTGGTCGCCGTCGGTGTCGGCGTGGCGGTCTTCTTCGGCTTCGCGGTGGGCGTCGCGGTCCTGCTGGGGGTGGGCGTGGGCGTGGCGGTCCGCGAGGGGGTCGGACTCGCGCTCCGTGACGGGGTCGGGCTGGGCCGGTCATTGCCCCGCGAGACGGCCTCGCTGCGCACCGGGGTGACCAAGGCCGCCGGGACCGCCTCGCGAGCCGCGCCATCACCGTCGGGCAGCGCCACGGCGATGATCGCGCCGGCTGCGACGGCGGCCGAGGCCACCCCGGGGACCACCAGCCGGGCGGCGCGCTTCAACCGGTCGGGATGCTCCGCCGGGAGCGCCCGGGCGGGCACGGCTCTGCGGGCCGACGTCCGGGAACGTCCGGACGACAGGTCGGAGCGCGGACTGCTGTCGGTCACGGCGCGACGGGCCTTGCTCACGATCGATCCTCCGGGATGTCCTGGACGTTCCCGATGATCGTATGGGGCAATCCCCGAAAAGTCACATTTTGATTACGGCGCGGTCGGTGGAGTGGGAAGTGGCAGCGGTCACGTCGGGGCGGGCGACCCTCACATCCGGGCAAAGGACTCCGTCTGCACCACCGGCTCCCCTGCCTCGTCACTGGCATCCAGGTCCACGGTCGCCACGATCGACCAATCGTGGTTGCCCGCCGGGTCGTCGATGATCTGACGCACCGTCCACCGCCGTACCGACGGATCCTCGGTGATCATCAGCAGCGCCGGGCCCCGCGCGGACGGCCCGTCGTTGATCTCCTCGTGTTCGTCCCAGTAGTCGCCCAGGGCGTCCTCCCATGTTGCTGCCGACAGGTGGTGGTGGCTGCCGGCCAGGCCGGCGGCACGCTCGTCGAGCCCGGCCAGCCGGACGAAGTCGTCGGCGGCGGCCAACTGGACCTTCTGGAACATCGCATTGCGGACCATCACCCTGAACGCCCGTGCGTTGCCGGTGATCGGGCGGGTCTGGGCGACCGGCTGTCCGGCGGCGACCCGTGCGGCCGCCGCGGCGACGGATTCGGGACTGGTCAGGGCCTCCCACTCGTCGAGGAGCGAGGAGTCGGTCTGCCGGATCGTCTCCCCGAGCCACTCCAGCAGGTCGTCGAACTCCTCGGTCCGCCGGGCCTCGGGTACGGTCTGGCGCAACGTACGCCACGCGTCCGACAGATAGCGCAGGACCAGCCCCTCGGAGCGGGCCACCCCGTACGCCCCGACGAACTCGGTGAACGTCTGGCCGCGTTCGTACATGTCGCGGACCACCGATTTCGGGGACAGTTGCTCGGGATTGACCCACGGGTGGGTGCGGACGAAGATCTCCAGCGCAGCCTCCAGCAGATCGGCCAGCGGGCGTGGCCAGGTGATCTCCTCGATCCGCTCCATCCGCTCCTCGTACTCGATCCCGTCGGCCTTCATCTGCCCGATCGCCTCGCCGCGTGCCTTGTGCTGCTGCTCGAGCAGCACCGGGTAGGGGTCGTCGAGGATCGCCTCGATCACCGACACGATGTCCAGCACGTACGTCGGCGAGTCCGGGTCCAGCAGGTCGAGGGCGGCCAGCGCGAACGGGGCGAGCGGCTGGTTGAGCGCGAAGTCCTCCTGAAGCTGCGGCGCCAACTCCCAGCGGACCCCGTCCGGCCCGGGGATCCGCACCAGGACCCCGGAGTCGAGCAGACCGCGGCCGAGCTTCAGGGCCCGGCGGACGAGTCGGCGCTTGCCACGTTCGTCCTCGTGGCTGCCGAGCAGCAGGTCGCGCATGTTGGCGAACGGGTCGCCGCGGCGGGCGATGACGTTGAGGATCATCGCCTCGTTGACCCGCATCCGGGAGACCAGCGGCTCGGGTTCGGCGGCCTTGAGCCGCTCGTAGGTCTCCTCGGTCCACGACACGTACCCGTCCGGCGGCTTCTTCCGGACGACCTTGCGGCGCTTCTTGGGGTCGTCGCCGGCCTTGGCCAGGGCGCGTTCGTTCTCGATGACGTGTTCGGGCGCCTGGCAGATGACATGCCCGACCGTGTCGTAGCCGGCCCGCCCCGCCCGGCCGGCGATCTGGTGGAACTCGCGCGCCTTGAGCAACCGGTGCTTGGTCCCGTCGAACTTCGTCAACCCCGTGAACACGACCGTACGGATCGGCACGTTGATGCCAACCCCGAGGGTGTCGGTGCCGCAGATGACCTTGAGCAGGCCCGCCTGGGCCAGTTGCTCGACGAGCCGCCGGTATCGGGGCAGCATGCCGGCGTGGTGCACCCCGATGCCGGAGCGGACCAGCCGGGACAGTGTCTTGCCGAAGCCCGCGTGGAACCGGAAGGCGCCGATCGCCCCGGCGATCGCCTCCTTGTCCTCCTTGGAGACCAGCTTGGCCGACAGCAGCCCGTTGGCGGTTTCCAGGGCGGACTTCTGGGTGAAGTGCACGACGTAGGCGGGCGCCTGGTGGGTGGAGACGAGTTCCTCCAGCAGTTCGTGCAGCGGGGTGGTCGACCACGCGTACGTGAGCGGGACGGGCCGCTCGGCATCGTCGACGACGGCGGTCGGCCTGCCGGTCCGGGTGGTGAGGTCGTCGCGGAAGAACGTGACATCGCCCAGGGTGGCCGACATCAGCAGGAACTGCGCCTGCGGCAGGCACAGCAGCGGCACCTGCCAGGCCCAGCCGCGGTCGGGTTCGGAGTAGTAGTGGAACTCGTCCATCACCACCTGGGAGATGTCGGCGTGCTTCCCCTCCCGTAGGGCGATGTTGGCGAGGATCTCCGCGGTGCAGGCGATGATCGGGGCGTCGGAGTTGACCGACGCGTCCCCGGTGAGCATGCCGACGTTGTCGGCGCCGAAGATCTCGCACAGCGCGAAGAACTTCTCCGAGACCAGCGCCTTGATCGGCGCGGTGTAGAAGGACACCCCGTCGGCGGCCAGCGCGGCGAACTGGGCGGCGGTCGCCACCAGTGTCTTGCCGGACCCGGTGGGGGTGGCGAGGATGACGTTGTTGCCGGAGAACAGCTCGATCGCGGCCTCGTCCTGGTGCGGGTAGAGGGTGATCCCCCGGTCGCCGGTCCACTTCGTGAAGGCCTCGTAGAGGCTGTCGGGGTCCGGGCGCGCGGGAATGAGGTCGGTGAGCATCACCCCCATCCTGTCACGGGGTGTCTCGGGCCCGGTGGAGCGCCATCCGCGTGGAGGTACGAGCCAGATGCGCAGCACCGGTGGCCCGATCCCCGTGGTCGGATCGGAAGCCATGTCGACCCGCAGCCCAGAGCGAACGTTGGGCTGCCGATCAAGTCAGCCGACGCGTCAACAACAGTCTCGATCAGGCAGCGCAATACCGGACCGCGCGCGGTCCGGTATTGCGCGAGTCCAGTCTTGCGCAGGTTCGACCTCGCTACTCATCGGTGACCGGCCAACGACCTTGGAGAATATTGCGGATCATGAACCTCGGAGCAGATAGCTCCACCGCGAGGACGTCTACGGTACCCCCCTGGCTGACAAAGGCACTGGATTCGCGTGCCAATAGCATCGAGATGGCCTTGGCCGACGAACCGCTCGGGTTCTCGACGAGGGCCTCATAAGCAGCTTTCAGGTCGTGAAGATCTGAGGGCACATCCATGTGCCTTGGCACAGGGGGCTCCAGTCCCCCGCGAATCCTTGATGCCACAGCTTCGATGGCGAGCCCCAGTGCAACCCCTGGACTCGACCCCATACATTCAAGTTCATCGACCTCGTGGCAACGCGCCAAATATCCGGATTGCACAGAACCCACCGAGTAGGTGCACCGCTCTGCGCAGGCCCGGGCACCGTCTCTCATATGTGCCCCCAACCGAGACATCCCATCGGCACATGCCGCCGGGCGGATCCGCGCCTTACGGATAACACCGGGGTCCGGGTTGCCGCCGGGGACACCGCCGGCCTGTACGGCGGATCGACCTCCGACCGGATCTGCGACGTCACCGCCCTGTCCGACTTCCTCGCCGCCCACCCGACCCAGGCGAGCGCGTGGGCCGCCGTACGAGGCATCTCCGTGGACGCCATCGACGAGCACCTGTCCGGTCTGCGGGCGACCTGGCTGACCGCGGACACGGCGGTGCTCAACCACGGGTTCTCCGGCAGGGGCTGTGAGCCCAATCGACCACAAGGGGGTACCCGATCCCAGCAACGTAGTAGTGGACTTCCTCGATCGGTGCCCCCCTTGTGGTCGATTGGGCTCACGACCTCTCCTGGCCCCTTCAGCTGGTCACATCCCGCCGGGAGAACACGGCCACCGCAGCGGCCAGGAACACCACGACGTATCCCAGCGCCAGCCACAACCCAGACACGATGCCGTCGGTGAACACCGGATCGCGGAACAGGTCCCCGAACGCGGTCCAGTGATGCACCAGCAGCCACGGGTGGATCACGTCCAGCTGCGGGATCGAGTCGAGGATCCACATCAGCGTCGCGATTCCGGTGGTGGCGACCATCGCGACGATCGGCTGCTCGGTCAGTGCAGAGATGAACAGCCCGACCGCCGCCAGCGCGGCCAGCCCGGCGGTCACGTACGCCACGGCAAGGGCGAGCCGCCCGAGGGCCTCGGGCATGCCGATCGTGGAGCCGGACAGGGTCGTCATCGGCGGCAGCCCGAACGCGATCGCACCCGAGACGACCCCGGCCACCGCGACGGTCAGCGCCCCGATGAGGGACTCGATGACCAGCGCGACGTACTTGGTCAACAACAACCGGGTCCGGGCGACCGGCACGATGAGCAGGTAGCGCAGGGTGCCCAGCCCGGCCTCGCCGGCGATCGTGTCCCCGCTGAGCACGGCGACGGCCAACGGCAGGAAGAGCGTCAGCTCCATCGCCAGGCCGGCCAGGGCCACGAAGATGCCGTTGTCGGTGATCGCGCCGACGAAGTTCGGTCCTCCGCCGCCGCCCGACCCCGACATCGCCACGGCCACGGCGATGAGCACCGGCAGCGCGGCCAGCACTGCCAGGCCGAACTGGTTGCGCCGCCGGCCCAGGGCGAGCCACAGCTCGGAACCGAGCAGCCGCACCCATGCGCTAACCGCTGACATCGAAGCCCTCCCCGGTCAGGCTGACGAACACGTCCTCCAGGGTCGAGGCCACCATCCCGAACTCCCGCACCCCGACGCCGCCGTGCACCAGCGCCGCGACGACATCCTCGGGGGCCAGCTCGCCCGCGTCGGCGGTCACTGCGGTGCCCTCGTGGCGTACGTCGCCCGCACCCAGGCCGGTCAGGATGTCGGCGGCACGGCCGTGGTCGACGGTGACGACCCGGATCCGGGACCGGCCGGCGGCGCGCAGTTCGCCGATCGGGCCCTGGGCGACGAGCCGGCCCTGCCGCATGACACCCAGGTGGGTGCAGACCTGTTCGATCTCGGACAGCAGATGGCTGGACACGAGGATGGTCAGGCCGTCGTCGGCCAGCGACCCGATGAGGTGGCGGACCTCCCGGGTGCCCTGCGGGTCGAGGCCGTTGGTCGGTTCGTCCAGGATCAGCATGTCGCGGCGGACGAGCAGTCCGGCGGCGATGCCCAGCCGCTGCTTCATCCCCAGGGAGTACACCCGGTAGCGCTTGTCGCGTGCCGGCCCCAGACCGACTCGGGCGAGTGCGGCGTCGATGCGTGCGGCGGATGTGGCGGGGTCGGCGTGCGCGTCGGCGGCGTCGAGCCGGGCGAGGTTGGCCCGCCCGGTGAGTTGGGGGTGGAAGGCCGGGCCCTCGACCAGGGCGCCGACCCTGCCGAGCACCTCGGGGGCGCGGCCGGGCACCGGGACCCCGAGCAGCTCGATCACTCCGGCGGTCGGCCGGGCCAGGCCGAGCAGCATCCGGATGGTGGTCGTCTTGCCGGACCCGTTCGGCCCCAGGAAGCCGTACACGGCTCCCCGGGGCACGGACAGGTCGATCGCGTCGACGACCCGCCGGCGCCCGAACTCCTTGGTCAGACCGCGGGTGGCGATGGCGGCCGGTGGGACAGGGGCGACCGGCGGATCAGGGGCGGCCGGTGGGACAGGGACCACCGGTCAGTCGAGCGCGGCGTACAACTGGTCGACCGGTACGGCGCCGACCGCGACCCGGCCGTCATCGGTGAGCACCGCGGAGAACAAGGTGCCCTGCAGCGCGCGGCCGCTGCCCCAGGATCCGCTGACCTGCGGCAGGGTGTCGAGGAACTGGGCGGACTGCTCGTCGGTGGGCAGCTTGTCGACCTTCCCGACGACCACGGTGTCCCACCCGTCACCGACGACGGTCGGCTCGGCGGGCTCGGGGGACGTGGTGGGGGCGGTCGGTGCCGGGGATGCGTGGCCCGAAGCCTTGTCGGGGGCCGCTGTCTCGGTCACCTCGGTCCCGCTCGGCGCGACAAAGGTGAAGACGGCGGGGTCGGGCTCCGCGTAGTCGATCGAGCTGAACCCGACCTCCACCGCGGGGTCGCTCGCGCCGATTGCCGTCACCGCGACCCGCAGCGGGAGGTGGGTCTCGGCGTCGATGGCGATGGTGGCGGAGGCGACCAGCGTCTTCTCGGTCGCCTTCGGCGTCAGGACCAGTTCGTACGCGTCCCGCCCGGCGACCCGGGAGGTGCGGGTGGTGGTCACCGTGGTGGAGGGCTCGACGGCCTGCAGGAGCTCATCGGCGGCCTCGGCCGGCGTGGTCGGCGCCGCACTGGGCCGTTGGTGGTCGGCGTCGGACAGCGTCGTATGGGTGGCGCTGCGGTCCTCGCTGCGGTAGGTCCAGACGTCGGCGCCGTTGCGGATCACGGAGGTCTCGGTGTTGTCACCGATGAGCGACACCCGGGAGCGGTCGGTGCCGTCGGACCAGACCCGCAGCGTGTTCGAGCCGTCCGCCAGACCGACGAGGTCGGAGGTGTCGGCACCACTGCCGGTCGGCAGCGACGGCAGGCCCAGGTCGGCCGTGGTGTGCACGGTCCCGGAGAACGTCGTGGTCGTGGGGGTCTGGAGGTCGACAAGCAGTTGCTCAGGAGTGCGGGCGGGCAGCTCGGGGGCCGCCTGCGCAGTGGTCGCCAGCCCGGCGCCACCCAGGACGACGACACCCGCGGCGACCGCCGCCCACCGCATGGCGGTCCGGCGGGTCGTCCGCCGCAGTCGTTGCTGGAGGGACATGCCCGCAGTCTACGGACCGGAGGCAACAGGGGTGGTGGGAGCCCCGACGGTCCGCGTCCCGGGCCCTTGCCTCACTCCTCACCATGAGGCACACTTCACCCATAGGGTGAAGATCTGTTGGCGGGTGATTTGGCCGACAGCGCGATCGCCCCCTCGATCCAGGATGGGTCACCACGGTGGTTTCGGTCGACCGACAGGACAGGCGTGCACATCGAGTACCGTGACCCGACGCTTCGCCGCCTGGCCGAGGACCCAGAGTACAAGCCCAAACGCTGGAGCAGGGACGTCATCACATCCTATCGAAAGAAGCTGAACATCATCGCCGCCGCAACGGACGAGCGGGACCTCCGGTCTCTACGCGGTCTCCATCTCGAGGCGCTGAAGGGCGACCGTAAGGGGCAATCGTCAATCCGTCTGAACGATCAGTACCGACTGATCCTCACCTTCACCACCGGGCAGGCGCGAGTGGCCATCATCCTTGATCTGACCGACTATCACTAGAGGAAGAACCATGGGAACCGAACTTGCCGAGGTCTTCCCCGCCGGAGAGCACCTCTCCGATGAACTCGAGGCACGTGGATGGTCCCAGGCCGATTTCGCCGAGATCCTTGGCCGACCACCGCAGTTCGTCTCCGAGATCATTTCGGGGAAAAAGGAGATCACGCGTGAGTCCGCCGCGCAGATCGGTGCCGCGCTCGGCACGAGCGCCGAGCTGTGGCTGCGGCTCCAAGACGAGTACCTACTCTGGCGTCAGAGCCAGGACGGCGCCTCGCGGGAGACCGTCGAGGAAGTGCGGACGCGCGCACGTCTGGCCGAGATCGCGCCTCTGCGCGAACTTCGTCGTCGGGGCGTCATCACGTCGAACTCGACGGCGGGCCTGGTGGACGAGGTCAAGATTCTGTTTGGACTCGACAGCATCTGGGATGAGCCGCACCTGATGATTGCGGCCCGTAGGGGAAACCGGACCGACCCACTGACCGCCACCCAGAACGGCTGGCTGGCGTGCGTCGTACGCGGGCTGGCCGGCCGCTCGACGGCGAGCTACTCCCCGTCACACCTGAGGTCACTGGCAGCCCAACTGAGCAGGACTGTGCGGGATCCCGCGGCCGTTGCAGATCTGCCGAAGCTGTATGCCGAGGCGGGAGTTCGTCTCGTGCACGTACCGGCGTTTCCTTCGAGCAAACTGTCCGGCGCGGCCTTCCAGGATGACGCGGGGCCGGTCATTGCCCTATCCGGTCTGCGTCCCAGGCTCGACATCACGCTCTTCACGCTGCTCCATGAAACTGCCCACATCGCCCTCGGTCACCTCGACGATCATGGAGGAATCTCGATCGAGGACGAGGAGCATCCGCACACGCTGGGGGATGAGCATGAGGCCGACAATCTGGCGGAGCAGTGGCTGCTTCCGCATCCGCTACCGCCTGTTCCGACTCGGGTGACGCGCATCTGGGTAGACAAGACGGCATCCATGGAGGGCGTTCACCCCATCGTGATTGTTGGACGCCTGCAGCATCTCAGGCTCGTACCGTGGAACTCAGCGCTCGCAACGGGAGCGCCGAAGGTGACGCAGTACCTGCAGCAGTGGTCGACCGACAAGCGACCTCCCGCCCCCCAACCCCCCACCCCACGCCCATGACAGGACGCCACGTGAATCGACGAGGCGTCTTCGGCTTCAGTGTGACGTCGGGGTCGCACGGGGTCCCGACCCCGAGCGCCCCACGGACCCCGAGGGAGCCGACCCGAACCTCCGCAACCGCATCGAGTTCGTCACCACGAACACGCTCGACAGCGACATCGCCAGCCCGGAGATCAGCGGATTCAGCAGTCCGGCCGCGGCCAGCGGGATCGCGGCCACGTTGTAGGCGAAGGCCCACACGAGGTTCCCACGGATCGTGTGAAGCGTGCGGCGCGACAGCGCGATCGCGTCGGGCACCACATCGAGACTGCGCCGGACCAGGATGATGTCGGCTGACTTCATCGCCACGTCGGTGCCGGTCACCACGGCCAGGCCCAGATTGGCCGTCGCCAGCGCAGCCGCGTCGTTGATGCCGTCGCCGACCATCGCGACCCGCCGACCCTCCCCCTGCAGCCGCTCCACGACCGCGGCCTTCTCGGTCGGCAGGACCCGGGCGATCACGTCGTCGACCCCGATCGCCGCGCCGACGGCCCGGGCGGCCCGTTCGTGGTCCCCGGTGAGCAGGACCGTCCGCAGGCCCGTCTTCTTCAGCCGCGCGACGGCCGGGGCGGCCGAGTCCTTGATGGTGTCGCTGACCACGATGATCCCGGCCACGGAGCCGTCGATGACGACCACCACGGGGTTGCGCCCGGCGTCCTTGGCCTGTTCCACCGATTCGGCCAGCACGGAGGGCAGTTCCTCGGAGACGCCGATGACGCCGGCCCCCAGCACGTCGAGACTGCCGATCACCACGCGGTGACCGTCGCCGGCGTGCTCCCCGCGCTCGACCCGGATCACCGCCGATGTGCCACGTCCGGGTAGCACCTCCGAGGAGACGACCTCACCGGCAACCGGTGCGGCCGCCCGCAGCACGGCCTTCGCGATCGGGTGTTCGGAGCGCGACTCCACCAGGGCTGCCCACGCCAGCACCTCCCGCCGCTCCAACGGTCCCTCCGGGTCGGCGACGACCGTGTCGACCTGCATCGTCCCGGTGGTGACCGTGCCGGTCTTGTCGAGGACGACGGTGTCGATCGCTCCGGACGCCTCCAGCGCGTCCGGGCCCTTGATGAGGATGCCGAGTTGGCCGCCTCGCCCGACCCCGACCATCAGGGCGGTCGGGGTGGCCAGGCCCAAGGCGCACGGGCAGGCGATGATGAGCACCGACAGGGCGGCGTTCATGGCGGTACGCGGCCCGGCCCCGGCGATCAACCAGCCGGCGAGGGTGAGGACCGAGATGGCCAGCACCGCCGGCACGAACACCGCCACCACGCGGTCCACCATGGTCTGCACCCGGGCCTTGCGGGCCTGGGCCTGTTCGGCGGTGGCGGCCATCTGCGCCAGTTGGGTGTGCGCACCCACCCGCTCGGCCCGCACGACCAGCGCTCCGGTCGTGCTGATCGTGCCGCCGAGCACCCGACCCCCCTCGCCGACCTGGTCGGGGACGGGCTCGCCGGTCATCATCGACGTGTCGATGGCAGAGGACCCGAGCTCGACGACGCCGTCGGTGGCGATCCGCTCACCGGGGTGGACGAGAAACCGGTCCCCGACGCCCACCTCGGCCAGCGGGATGACCTCCTCGTGGCCGTCGCGGACCACCCGTACGGTCCGCGGGGCGAGCTCGGACAGGGCGGTCAGCACACCGCGGGCCGAGCGTTTGGACCGCGCCTCCACGTACCGCCCGGCGAGCAGGAACGTCGTCACCGCCGAGGCGACCTCCAGATAGAGCGTGTCGGCGCCGGCCGGCGTGATGCCGTACCCCAGCCAGAACCCCTCCCGGTCGGGGCTGCCGAGCGCGATCGACACGACCGACCAGCAGAACGCGGCCAGCACGCCGAGCGAGACGAGGGTGTCCATGCTGGTGGCGCCGTGGCGCAGATTGCGCCAGGCGGCCCGGTGGAACGGCAGCGCGCACCAGAACACCACCGGCAGCGACGCCACGACCAGGAACCACTCCCAACCGGGGAAGCGCATCTGCGGTGCCAGGGCCAGCACGATCGCGACGTCTCCCAGCGGCACGGTGAGCAGAGCCGCGACGATGAGCCGGTTGCGCAGCATCCGGACCCGGTCCTCGGCGGCGCCGCTCTCCTCACCGGCGACGACGGGCGTCGCGCCGTAGCCGGCCCGCTCGACCGCGGCGACGGCCTCGTCGGCCCGCCCGGGGCCCAGCCCGGCGACGACGGCCCGCTCGGTCGCGTAGTTGACCGTGGCACGAACCCCGTCGAGCTTGTTGAGCTTCTTCTCGACCCGGGCGGCGCACGCGGCGCAGGTCATCCCGGAGATGTCGAACTCGAGGCGCTGGTCCAGGCCCTCGTACGTGTCGGCGGGCCGGGCCCCATCATGCTCGGCCGCGGACGACGTCGCATCGGGTCGGTCGGCCACTGGCGCGCTCATGGTCGCAGCCTCCTCTCCGCCGGCTGCTGGTCGCGGTCGCGGCGGGCGAGCTCGGTCAGCATGTCGTTGTACGCGTCGAAGGAGTCGTCCAGCCCGGTGTCCTGGGCCCGGTCGAGGCGGCGCGCATCCCGATTGTCCGCCTGGAACCACTGGACCGCCAACGCGAGGATGACGATGAGCAGCGGCACCTCGCCGACGATCCAGGTAATCTGTCCGGCGATGCCCTGATCGGCCATCAGGTCCCCGACCCAGCCGACGTCGATCGACTCGTAGAACGTCGCGCCGAGCAGCGTGTTCGCCGACAGGATCGCCACGGCGAAGAAGGCGTGGAACGGCATGACGCCGATCACCAGGGCGAGCCGCCCGATATGAGGCAGGTTCCACACCTTGTCGACGCCGGCGACCATGTCGAAGAACAGGTATCCGGTGACCATGAACCAGATCAGCATCAGCTGGTGTGCCCAGTGATAGCGCATCAGCCAGGGGAACACCGGCGTCAGATAGACCGCGTACAGCGAGCCGATGTAGAGCAGCCACAGCACCAGCGGGTTGAACACCCGCCGCAGCGGCCGGTAGTCCGTCACCGCGACGGTCGCCTCCCGCAGCCCCGGCATCTGCCCGTGCGGACGGACCGGCGAGGCCGCCTGGATCAGCGACACCGGACCCCCGAGCAGGCACAGCACCGGCACCAGCATGTTCACCGTCATGTGGACGAGCATGTGCCAGGAGAACACCACCGTGGAGTACTCCCACAGCCCGGCGGTCGCCAGATAGAGCATGAGCAGCCAGCCCGCCACCCAGAACACCGTACGGATCGCCGGCCAGCGCCGCCCGGCGGCGTGCACCCGCCAGACCCCCCACCCGTACGCGGCCAGCGCGACCACCGCCAAGCCGACCCACAGCAGGTTGGGCCGGCCGAGGGAGGCAATCCGGGCGGCGGTGGCGGGGATGTCGACCTGGTAGCCCAGATAGTTCACCTGGATCGACTGCGGGATGAAGAACCGCGGCGGCGGCAGGTGGTTGGCGACGGTCCGCAGCACCGCGTACGCGACCACGACGACCGCGTCGGGCAGCACCGAGATCAGCGCATGCCGAGGGGAGACGCGCACGGCACCGGAGATCTGGCGCGCGACCCAACTCGCCGCCAGCACACCGAAGCAGAGGAAGAACCCCAGGGTGGCCCAGCCGTACCCACTGGCGAGCAGGGGATGCCCGGCCATCTGCTGCCAGGCGATCAGACCGTGGGCGGCGACCACCACGGGCAGGGCGAACGGTACGAACTTGTGGTAGCGCGCGACCCGGTGGACGGCGGTGGCCGGGGAGTCCGGCGGGGCGATGTCGCCGCCACGCAGTACCACCGCGATCGCGGCCGCGGACAGCGGGATCCCCGCGAGCGAGACCCAGATCGCCGCGTCGGTGGCCCAGTCGTGGTTGAGCCCGACCGACACGTTGCCGCCGACCGCCACGAACGTCTGTGCCAGCACCGACACCCCGAACGCCAGGGCGTACGCGGCCCAGGACGTGGACGCGTAGGCGACCACGACGGTGACCAGCGCGGCCAGCGCGCAGGCCAGCCACCCCATCGCGGCCGGGGTGGACGAGACGAAGTCCCACCAGGTGCGCGGCGTCAGCGTGTAGACCAACGGCACTCCGTTGACGTACGCGGCGTTGGCGGCCGACAGCAGCAACGAGCTCCACAGCCACACCTGTCCGGAGCGTCCGACGATGCGGCGCAGCCGGCCCGTGGACGGGCCGATCCGGTGATGGGCACCCATCGGGGAGAACCACAGGATCGCCGCCACGGCGCCCAGGGTCACCAGTCCGGAGAGCCGGGAGACGAGGTCGGTCAGCCCGGAGACGTAGCCGGTGAAGGGGTCGGACTCGGGCCGGGCCGGCAGCGGCGGCTGCCCGGCCACGTGGCCCATCACTGCCCAGACGACGATCACGGCAAGCACGCACAGCACGCCGAAGACGGCCCCGATCGCCCGTGTGGGGATCGAGGAGGCGCGCCCGTCGGCGCGCGGGGCGGAAGCTGGGGACACGACTGGCCTTTCTTGTCGCCGGGACATGCCAGGCTACCTCCGGGACGTCCGGTGCGCGGCGGCCGCCGGGAGCGGGCCGATCGAGGCGTCGTACCGGCCTCCCTCCGGGGGCTCGCCGAGTAGCATGCCACCTCGACCTGACATTTTGACCGGACGGACCGAGATGACCGCAGACCGCATCGCCGAGGTGCCCGGGACGGCGCCGATGTCCGTCGCCATCGCGGTCATCACCTACCGGCGGCCCGACCAGTTGGCGGCGCTGCTCGCCGGCCTGCAGGCCCAGGACCTGCGCGACCCCGACCGGTGGCAGGTCCGGATCGTGGTGGTCGACAACGATGCGGAGCGCAGCGCGGCGCCGGTCCTGGCCGAGGTACGCGGCCCGTACCCGGTCACCGCGGGCGTCGAACCCGAGCCGGGGATCCCCTTCGCCCGCCAGACCTCGGTCGATCTGTGCGCCGGCGACGACGCGGTGGTCTTCGTCGACGACGACGAGGTCCCCCCGCCCGGGTGGCTCCAGCGGCTGCTGGACACCTGGCGCACCAGCGGTGCCGACGTCGTCACCGGTCCCGTGGTCGGCCGGTTGCCGGCGGACGCGCCGGCCTGGGCGAGACACTCCGACGTGTACACGTCGGTGGGCCGGCACCGGACCGGGGAGCGGATCGACCGGGCCTACACCAACAACACGCTCGTCTCCCGGGCGGTGCTGGACGCGGTGACGCCGGCCTTCCATCCGGCGTTCCGGTTCAGCGGTTCGAGCGATCTGCATTTCTTCCTGCGGGTCCACCGCGCCGGATATGCCATCGTGTGGGACGACGAGGCGCCGATCACCGAGATCGTTCCCTCGTTGCGGGTGAGCCTGCGTTGGCTGGCCCGGCGCGCGTTCCGCTCCGGCGCCGGGGACACCATCAGCCGCCGGCTGATCACACCCGGATGGCGCAGCGTGCTGGTGTGCGCCGGCCTGGGAACCGCCCGGATCGGCAACGGGCTGGTGCTCCTGGTCATCGGACTTGTCGATCCGCGGTCACGGATCAAGGGGCTGCGCCGCCTGGTGTCGGGGATCGGGTCGTGGGCAGGACTGTTCGGGGTGAACTACGACGAGTATCAGCGGTGAGGCGGGACGTCGGACGATGGCGACGAGGCGCTCCACTACCGTGGTCGGGGCGTCGCCAGGCCTGCCGCTGACGCTCGGACCTGCGGCATACACGAGGGGAGTTCGTCTTGGAGAGTCATCGGGTGGGCACACGACGTCCTGTGGCCCGGTTCTTCGCGATGTTCGCGATGGCCTTCGCCGGGATGTTCCTGATCACCGGCGCATGGGCCATGGCCAACCCGTTGGGCGCCGCACCGGATGAGGGCACTCACGCGACGACCGCCTATGCAACGGCGCACGGCGACGTTGCCGACACCGCCCCGGTCGTTCCACCCACCTACGCGCATCTCTACGACCGCGAGAGCATGATTCTCCTCTGTTTCCACGAGGCCTGGGATGTCTCGGCGGATTGCCAGGACTGGGCTGCGGCCGCCCGCGGCGGACCGCAGATCGAAAAGACCCAGTTCGGTACGTACAATCCGGTCTACTACGCATTGACCGGCTGGCCGACCCTGTTCCTGGATGGCCGCCCCGCGCTCTATGCCATCCGACTGGTGAGCGCGGCGCTGGTGTCGGCCACCTTCGGTGCGGCCGTTGCCCTGGCCGCCACTCGTCGTCAAGGACGCGCTCTGGCCGCAGGGATCGTCGCTTCGACACCGCCCACGGCCATGTTGCTCGCCGGGTCCATCAATGTGAACGCGCTGGAGATCGGCGCTGCCGTATTGGTCTGGACGGGATTTCTGCTCCTCATGCGGGACGACTCGGCGTCCGCGGTCCGTACCCGCTTGACGACAACTGTCACGACCGTCGGCATTGTCCTCCTCCTGGTGTCCCGGCTTCTGTCGCCGTTGTGGCTGCTCGCCATCCTGGGCACCGTCCTGATCGCCACCGGACGTTGGTCCCGCCTCTGGGCGCTGATCCGCCGATCCCGGTATTTTCAGGCCCACCTGGCGATTGTCGCGGCATCCGTGGGGTACGCACTGTGGTGGACCGTGACCCACCCGGCCGAGTTCATCGCCGTGGCGGGGCCGGTGTCGAGCCTCCGCCAAGGTCTCGCGGAGACCGCCAAGACTCTCATGTTCGACTTCTGGGAACGTACGCTGCCCGAGGCGATCGCCGTCATCGACATGCAATCGCTGAGGATCTACGCCGCACAGGTCGTCTTCGTCCTGGTCTGGGGCGGCTTGCTGGTCACGGCCTTGCTGGTCACCAGGTATCGCCGCACCCGCGCCGGGCTGCTCCTGCTGGTCGCGTTCTCGCTGGTCGTTCCCGCCGTGCTCGAAGCATTCATGTGGTCGGGCAGCGGGTGGCAGGGTCGCTACAGCCTGCCCGTGCTCATCGGCGTCGGCATCGTCTCGACCGAGGTCATCCTGTCCCGGGCCGGACGCAACCCGGCAGCTGCGACGGTGGCCTACCGCGGTGTGGTTTGGGCCACCATCGTGACGGCCGTCACGCATCTGTTCGTGTTCACTGTCAACTACCAACGCTTCGCCGCGGGTTGGGGACAGACCTGGAATCCGCTCGACTTCAGGTGGAATGCTCCGGGCGGACCGTGGCCCTGGTTCCTGGCCCTCACCGCCGGACTGGTGGTGCTGGTGATGGTAGTCCGACAAGCGGCCCGCGGAGACCGACCACCAGGTAATATCTGACCCCGGCACCGGCCCCTCGGTCGACCGAGCCCAATGGAGCTTTTATGAGTGAGACATACGACATCGTGGCGATTGTGCCGTGCTACAACGAGGAGCAGACGGTCGGGAAGGTCGTCACGGACCTGCGTGAGGCCGTCCCCGGCATCACCGTCTTCGTCTACGACAACAACAGCTCCGACCGAACCTCCGAGGAGGCCGCGAAGGCCGGCGCGATCGTGCGTTTCGAGGAACGCAAGGGCAAGGGCAATGTCGTACGCCGCGCTCTCGCCGACATCGACGCGGAATCGTACGTGTTGATCGACGGCGACGACACCTACAACGCGGCCGACGCGCCGAAATTGGTCGAGGCTCTGCGCGGCGGTCCACTCGACCATGTCCTGGGCGTCCGCACCGAGGAGACCGACGAATCGGCGTACCGTCCCGGACATGCCTTCGGCAACAAGATGTTCAACCGGCTCGTGACCTTCCTTTTCGGTGAGCCGGTCAACGACATGTTGAGCGGGTTCCGGGTTTTTTCCCGACGCTTTGTCAAGTCGTTCCCGGCGCTGTCCCAGCAGTTCGAGATCGAGACCGAGTTGACGGTCCATGCGGCCAACCTGCGAGTGCCTCAGGCTGAGGTTCCGGTCGGGTTCCGGGACCGGCCGGCCGGCAGCGAGAGCAAGCTGCGGACATACCACGACGGCATGCGGATCCTGCGCCTCATCGCCCAGTTGTGGCAGTACGCCCGGCCGCTGCAGTTCTACGGGGTGTTCGCCGGCTTGTTCGCCATCCTGGGCCTGATCTTCGGCATCCCTGTGGTGGTGGAGTATTTCAGGACCGGCCTCGTGCCCCGGTTGCCCACCGCGATCCTGGCCACGGCCCTGATCTCGATCGGCATCGCGAGCTTCATCGTCGGCCTGATCCTGACCGGCGTGTTGCGGATGCGACAGGAATCGGTGCGGTTGAGCTATCTGCGCTGGCCGGCGCCGTCCTGCACTGAACCCGCCGGCACGAACCCGGCGCTACCTCCGCGGGGCGTCGAGGCCACCCCGCGCGGTGCGGCGTTGCACCCCGGCAGCGGGCCACGCCCGGGCGGCGGGGGACGGGTCACGGAGACACAGTCGTGAGCCCGAACGGGTCGGGAGCAGACACGGGCATCGCCGTGGTGGACAAGGCTGATCGTCCCGACGGGCCGATCGTCCGGGTCAGGCACTGGGTCACCCGTCGTGGGGCATTCCTGCGTTACGTCCTCGTGGGCGGGTTCAACACCGTCCTCGATATCGCCCTGTTCACGATCCTGGCCGTGCCGGTGGGACTTCCGCCTCTGGTCGCCAACGTGTGCTCGACCGTGGTGACGATGTCTGTCAGCTACCTGCTGAACAGACTTTTCGTCTTCCGTTCCGACGGCGGTGTCGCACGTACCGTCGGTCAGTTCGTTGCCGTCACCCTGACCTCGGCCTTCGTCGTGCAGTCACTTGTGATCGAGTCCGTGATTCACCTGGGCGAATGGGCCATACCTGCTCTGGACCACGGGATCCTGACCTCAGGGGCCAAGGTGTGCGCCACCGCCGTCGGAATGATTACGAACTACCTGGGCTACCGCTGGCTGTTCCGGAACCGCTGATCCGCCCGCCGGCCAGCACCATCGCGCAAACCGCCACCGGTATGGTCGCATAGAGCGGAAATACGTAGCGCAGGCTGCCGGACACCGGCCCTGCCAGTACTGTGGCAAGGAGGAAAGCGGCCGGGACGAACGCCACCAAGCGCACCCAATCGCGGCGCCGCACCACGGCGACAGTGGCGATGATCCACATCCACACGATCACGGCAGGGGAGGCGACCAGACCGATCGCGGGCACCCGGAGCAACCCGCGGTCAAGAACGCCGCCGCGATCGAGAGCACCCCGAAGACCGCCCTCCGGCCGGCCGGCCGGAATGTCGAGGTGGACACCGCGGGCCTCGGCGTGGGAGTCCAGACGCACCCCATGACCGGGCCACGGGCTCGACGCAGGCGCCCAGTAGCCGACCGTGGCCGCGAGCGTGGCGGTTATGGCCGTGCCGGGGTAGTCCGTCACCAGTACGATCCATCCCCGCAGGAACGGCACCGTGCCCATCTCCCGGATGCCGCTCGCGGCCTTGTCCTTCACCGGGTCGGAGATTCCCGGCCGGTATTCGTGACCGATGTCGGCCACCGTCCACTTCGGCCACACCATCCGCACGTAGGCCCGCTCATCCGGATCCAGCTCGCGGCCATGGACCTTGGCGATCCGCGCCACTTGCTGCAGCGGTATCGACCATGTCTCGCTCGCCCTCGTCGGAACGGTCGGCATTGCGGGAATCAGCACATGCGTGTACAGGCCGAAGGCGATGACCCACGACGTTGCCACTGCCACCACCTGCCGCCACCAGCGGTGGAACACCACCGCCACTGCCAACAGCGTAGGAACAAGCACATACTGGCCGTTGTTGCGCATCACCACCAAGGCAACGCCCGCCGCGGCCATCGCGGCCCAAGGCCACCAATGAGCCGTCGACGCAGTCCTGCCGAAGGCCAGTTCCGCGAGGCAGGTGGCAAGGATGACGAATGCGGACGTGAAGGGGACGTCCTTCAGCACCGTCACCGAGTAGACGCCAAACGCCGGCACCAACGTTACCCAGGCCAGTGAGGCCATCCAGATCCAGGACTCCACCCGCCAAACAGCCATCCGGGTCAGGAGAAAGGCGAGGGCCGCGGATGTGGTCACCATCTGCGCCACCGCACCGATCGCCAACCCTCCGGCATCGCCCCAGCCGAGTTCATGACCGAGTCGGAACAGCGCAGCGACCAGCAACGAGTGACCGATCGGATCAAGCTGGTCCCACACCCCGTTGCGCAGATAGGCGACCGCCCGAACCGAGTCGAACGGCAGGATCCCCGGCCACAACAGGACGAGGTACGGGACTCGGGTGAGCAGCAGCAACCCAGCCAACGCCGCCCAGCCTGGGAGGGGGTGAGCTCGAACCTTGGCCAGAAGGCCACCGGCGACCCACCCGTCCGCCGAACTCGTCCCGTCCGACTTCCGGTCGAGACACAGGAAGATCCACGCGACGAGGCAAGCGGCCCCGTACGCCACGCCGAGGAGATGGCATACGCTCCACGCGATCGACGACGCCGACTGGTGAAGGGACAGCGCTGACAAGTCGGCGGGACTCGACTGCAACGACGTCCCCGCCAACTCCGCCATCCCCACAGCCAGGCCGATCGGGCCTGCCCACGCCCACGTACGGGCCGGCACAGCACGCAGCAGCCTGTCGCCCGCTACGATCAGGCAGGCCATCACGACCACCCACAGCGAGATTCCGCCGTCAAGCCACTCCAACGTCGGTTCGGGGTGCGTACCAGCGGCCAGCGTCACGGCGACGATCAGTCCGCCGACTGTGCTGATGACGCGACGACCCGCGAGCGACCAGGTGGATTCAGCAGCGGCGGCCACCGGCCTAGTATGGCGGACGACAAGGCTATGATCACGGACCGTCAATGCTGGCGTGTCGCGTGACTGCCTGCTGTCGGGTTGATACTCACGTCCGCGCCCGTGGGGCCGCGCAAGACCACCTGACCTGCTCGACCGGCGTGGTCCCGGTAGGGTGTCGGACATGGGCAGGAGCGCATCCCGAATCGGTCGTCGAGGACTGTTGGCGGGCATCGGCGGCGCGGCCATCGCGGTACCTTCGTTGATCACCGGCTGCGGGGGGCAACCCGAAACATCATCTGGAGCCGACATGCTGTGGGCCGACCGTTCACGAGGAATTCCCTTTTCCAAGGACCCGAGCGTGATCCGCTTCGGCGACCGCTATCTGATGTATTTCTCGATCCCGCCCCAACACGGCGACAATCGCTGGGGTCAGGCAGTCGCGGAGAGCACCGACCTGGTGCACTGGGACACCGTTGCCGAACTCACCCCGACCGGCACTGCCGAGGCGAAGGGGCTCTGCGCCGGTGGTGCCCTCGTCCTCGACAGCCGGGTGCACTTGTTCTACCAGACCTACGGGCGCCAGAAGCGCGACGCCATCTGTCACGCGACCAGCACCGATGGGGTGACCTTCGAACGCTCCCCGGACAATCCGATCATCACACCGAGCGGCGAGTGGACCTGCGGTCGCGCCATCGACGCCGAGGCCCGCGTGGTCGGCGACGAACTGTTCTGCTGGTGGGCCACCAGGGACCCCTCTTACAAGGTCCAGATGCTCGGCGTGCACAGCGCACCACTGTCCAGTGACCTATCCGCCGAGCACTGGCGGCAACGCTGCACCAGCAGCATCCTCGCCCCCGAACTGCCCTGGGAAGGCAAGTGCATCGAAGCACCCACCATCTGCCAACGCGGTGACACCTTTGTGATGTTCTACGCCGGCTCCTACAACAACGAGCCCCAGCAAATCGGCGTCGCGTTCAGCACCGACGGGCTCACGTGGGACCGGATGAGCGACCGACCCTTCCTCGCCAACGGGCGGCCGGGCGAGTGGAACTCCAGTGAGTCCGGCCACCCGGGGGTCTTCGTCGATCCGGTCGACGGCACCACCTGGCTGTTCTTCCAGGGCAACAACGATCACGGCAAGACCTGGTACCTGTCCAAGCGGCGAATCGAGTGGGACGGCCACGTGCCCCGACTTGCCTGATCGCCGCCGTTCAGCGGCGCAGGGCGCCTTTCACCCGACGCCGAACTCCTCGTACGACCCGTCGCCCGAACTTCAGCCACCGGGGACGCCTGCGCTGCGCCTTCGGCCGGTGCGCCGCGGATGCCCGGGACCCGGTCGCCGGGTCGGATGGCGCGCCGGCCTCAGGCGATGGTCCGGTCACGCCACCCTCCGGTGTCACCGGGGTGCCGTCGACCGGAGTGTCCTGTGCGCTGTCCGGGCCAAGCGCCGACGACGGTGACGCGCTCGGCCCCTCCGGCGTTCGCTCACCGACGGCCGAGGGCGCCTCCGCCTGATGCTCGGGCGACGGCTGGGCAGGCTCGTCCGGAGCGACCGACGGTTCAGGTACAACGGCGCTCACCACGTCGTCGAAGACAGCCTTCTCGTCAGCGGTCGGTTTCAGCATCGCGCCCACGTGCGATGGGAGGTCCGCCGCGCCGTCGATCCGCTGGTACTCCCCTCGGGGCGCGGCCCACACGACGGCCTGGGTCTCGTCGTCCCCGGCGACGATCCTGGCCGTCAGGGAGGGGAAGGCATCGAGGACCCGCAGCAGGGTCATCCACCCTTCGGTCGCGCTCTCTGCGACGGCCGGGCGTACGGCGTCGTCAATCACCCACACGGTGTGTTGGTCCGCGTTGCGCTGGGACGCACAGAACGCGGTGAACATGTCGGCGCCCGTGGCGGGTCCGATCCGGATGATGCCGTAGGTCTCCGGATCGGCGAACGCCGCGAAGTACTGCGCCACGGGAACCTCGAAGACCTCCACGTCATCCGACTGGACAACACGGGGGTCCGACGTCAGGCGATCCGCCACGACTCGGTGTTGCCGTCCCTGCAGCGACCTCTCGCCCGGACCGTCCGCGACGCCGATCCACAACACTCTGCCCGCGTGCACGGCATCGGCCAGACGAGCGAGACGTTCGTCACGCGCTGCTTCCGCGACGGTCTGTTCCTCGGTGCGCGGCGCGGGTGCCGCGATGGGGACGTCGAGGGCATCGAGGATCTCGGCCGGGCTCGCGCTGACCTTCGTCACGGCCCGGCCGTCAGCCCGAAGGACCACCGTGTGCTCCAGGCTGACGAAGCTCTGCGTCACGCCGCGGGTGTCGCCCACGGTGTGCATGTTGCGGTGCTCGTTGCCGTAGCGCCGGATGATACGCAACTCCGCCTCGACCGGGTCGGCGAGCAGCATCAGCACGTGGAAGGCCGATCCCTCCTCGCCGGACACGATCGAGGCCCGCGAGAACTGATCGAGCTGCTCCCGTACCGTCTGCGCCTCGGGATGCGCAACGGTCCACCCGGCATCGGCCAGACGACGCTCCGCGGTCGCCTCGTTGAGGTCACGGACGTCCTTGGAGATCCGGCTGCGGGACAGCCACAGCTTCGCATCCGCCTGCCGGCTCGGGCCATGGTAGGCAGCCATGAACGACGCGTGCTGGGGGTGGAACTGGTCGTCGTACCGGTAGCCGATGTCGGGGATGTGCAGTCTCCCGAACCGGGTCGGCGCGGTGACGACCATGACCGGGTTCGGCAGTCCCAGAATCTCGAGGACCTCCGACTGCCACGGCGCCAGCACACGGTCAGGCGCCCAGTCCTCAGGCGTGAGCCGGGTGTCCCCACCAGTTCCCGGGCGGCGGTGGTCCGTCTTGTTCCAGTTGCTCGCACCGGCCCACACCAGGGGCAGATCCGGGTGCTCCTTCGCCAACCACAGGCGCGCCGAGCTCTCCAACAGAAAGTGCCCGAAGTGGTAATAGAGGACGCCGCAGTAGATGCCCTCCGGATGGCCGAAGTCCTCGACCTCGCCGACCCGTTCGCGCGGGATCTCGGCGCCCTTCTCACCGGAACGGCGATCGAGTTCGGATCCCGGGACGAAGGCCCCGGCCGCGTCGAAGACGCCCATCAACAGACGGCCGGGGTGATCGGCAGCGCGCAAGGTCGGGTAGACCACCGCACCGTCGAACACCCGCTCCCCCAGCGGCCTCTCGAGATCGATCACTTCGAGAGCTCTCCGTTCGAGGTGCGGAACCGCTCCGTCAGCTCGTTGTTGAACAGGCTCAGCGCCGAGCCGATCGCCATGTGCATGTCGAGATACTTGTAGGTGCCGAGCCGACCGCCGAAGAACACGTCCGGCTCGGCCCGGATGAGTTCCCGGTACGCCAACAGCCGCTCGCGGTCCTCCGGGGTGTTCACCGGGTAGTACGGCTCGTCGGCGCGCTCGGCGAAGCGGGAGTACTCCCGCACGATGACAGTGGCGTCCTTCGGATACTGGGTCCGCTCCGGGTGGAAATGACGGAACTCGTGGATGCGGGTAAACGGCACGTCCTCGTCGGCGTAGTTCATCACCGAGGTCCCCTGGAAGTCGGGGATCGGCAGCACCTCCCGCTCGAAATCGAGGGTCCGCCACGACAACTCGCCGGCGGAGTAGTCGAAATAGCGGTCGATCGGGCCGGTGTAGACGATCGGCACCCCCGAAACGTTGCCCCTGCTGAGCGGCTGTGAGCTGTCGAAGAAGTCCGTGTCCAGGTGGACCTCGATGTGCGGGTTGTCGGCCATCCGCTCCAGCAGGGCGGTGTAGCCGTCGACCGGCAGGCCCTCCCAGGTGTCGTTGAAATACCGGTTGTCGTACGTGTAGCGGACCGGCAGCCGAGAGATGACCTCCGCCGGCAGTTGTCTGGGGTCGGTCTGCCACTGCTTGGCGGTGTAGCCGCGGATGAACGCCTCGTAGAGCGGGCGCCCGATGAGCGAGATCGCCTTCTCCTCGAAGTTGGCCGGCTCGCCCCCCTGCTCGCGCTGCGACTCGATCAGCGCCCGTGCCTCGCCCGGGCCCATCGCCGAGCGGAAGAACTGGTTGATCGTGCCGAGGTTGACCGGCAGCGGGAACACCTCGCCGTGATGGGTGGTGTAGACGTGATGGGAGTATCCGGTGAAATCGGTGAACCGATTGATGTACTCCCACACGGTGCGATTCGACGTGTGGAACAGGTGGGCGCCGTAGCGGTGCACCTCGATGCCGGTGTCCGGGTCGATCTCGCTGTACGCATTCCCACCGATATGACTGCGCCGCTCGATCACGGTGACGTCGAGGCCGAGCTCGTTCGCCGCACGTTCGGCGACGGTCAGGCCGAAGAACCCGGCCCCCACGATGAGCAGGTCCATCTCAGGCACCTGTCCTCTCCCGGACGATCCGGCGGACCTTGCGTTTGCCGCGCCCGACCAGCTTCGACACCCGCTCCGCGCCGCGGACGAGTCGCCCACCGCCCATCCGTTTGGCAAGCTTGAGCGCGGTTCGCAGCTCGTCGAGTTCCTCCTTGAGGGCCACCACCGCCGGGTCGGAGCCATCGACCGGCCCGGCCAGGTCGACGGCGCGCAGGTCGTAGAGCTGCTCCTCGGGCAGGCCCGCCCACTCCAGGCCCCAGACGGCGTCGATCACCTCGTCCATGTCGCCGGGCCCGTCCGTGGCCGACCCGGCGGGAGCGTACCGCAGGGCCCGTTCGTACGCGGGTGCGTGAGTGACGGTGACCGCCTGGTCCGTGGCGTGGCCGGGGGTGAAGAAGTGCACCCGGCCCAGGTGCTTGCCGTCGATGCGACGGTAGATGCTGCGAAGGCCCTCGGGATTGACCCCGGCGGTGACCGGCAGGTCGATCCGGAACGGCGACGGGAAGACCCGGTCGGGGGCGGTCTCGACGAACTCCACCCGCGCGTCGGATCGGAACCACTCGTGGATGAGGTAGTACTCCGAGTCGGGGTCGGCCAGCACCCGGCGGCGCCCGTCGTGCAGCCGCGACCACGGGCCGACGAGGATGACCTTGAGGTCGGCCTCCAGCGAGTTGAGCACCCGGTCGACGCAGGCGCGGGCGAACTTCGCCGTCTCGTCGTCGATCCGGACGACCACGGTGAGCAGCGGCACCTCCCAGATCCGCCGGGTCGCCGAGCGCCGGTAGCGCGGGATCGGCATCCGCTGGGCGAAGTAGACGTTGTTGATCCGGGCGACCGCCTCGCCCTTGTCCTGGACGGTGGCGCGGCCCAGGTGCCAGGCGTACCCCTCGTGGACCGGGATGAACACCGCGCCGGCCTGCCACAACTGGTAGGCGATTTCGGTGTCCTCACCCAGATGGAGCCGGGTGTCCTGGCCGTTGGTCCGCTCGTACACCAGCCGGGTCACGCTCGCGGTGGCGCCCATGTGGGTCGAGTAGTTCCGGCCGTCGGAGTCATTCAGGTCATCGGTGCGGTCGTAGACGTCCAGACTCCAGTGCCGGTGCAGCGTGGCCGGATCGGCCAGGGAGCGGATCTTGTCGGAGCTGACGTCCTCGTACACCTGCTGCGGGGTCAGGTCCCAGGTCTCCAGGAAGCCCTTGTCCCCGATCGTGGCGGCCTCGGGGATGAAGTGCGCCCACTTGGCGTGCTGACGGACGTTGTCGCGGAACAGCACCATGTCGGAATCGACCCAGTAGATAATGTCGCCGCTGCTCGCCCGGATAGCGGTGTCCATCGCGTTGGAGCGGCCCCAGCCCTCACCCTCCTTGACCCGGATGAGCCGGAGGTTCTTCGGCGCGGGGCCCTCGATCGTCACCGGCGGCTGTGAGCCGTCGTCGACCACGATGACCTCCAGGAGGTCCTCGGGGTAGTCCTGCGCCGCCAGGGAGGCGAGAGTCAGGCCCACGGTCTTCGAGTTGTACGACGCGATCACGACCGATACCGACATGGTCGGCTGCCAGTCCGGTGGGGTCTGTCCGTCGAAGATGTCACGCCAGTGGTTGCGGTAGACGACCTTGGCGAGGGCGGGGTTCGACGTCAATGGCTTGGGCGACACGTGAGGGACTATACCGGCGGGGGTGAGGTGGAGTTCCGCACACACGACACCTCGGCGCAGCGGAGCGACGTACGGCCTGAGGACAAACTCACCGCGAGGCGTCGGTGGGGTACGTTGTTCGTGTTTGTCACCGACAGACCATGCGACAGACCGTGAGGTGAACGAGTGGTGCGAGGGATCCACCGGGTCAGGGCCTTGACCAAGCTGCCCACGAGGGTTCGCGCCAGGCTGAGCCGATCCGGCATTGCCAGGTGGCGCGGCGCCCCCGTCGTACGAGGCTCCGGCTTCTCGGTGCGGACCTTCCTCCGCCGGCTGCCCAAGGTGAGCGACGAAGTGGTCTTCCAGGTCACCGACATCCATGCCCTGCGCGCCCTCGCCGTGCCGACCCGCCTCCACGGTCGCCGCGCGGCGGCGCTCGCGGTCCGTGTCCTGTACTGGGACCGTCCTGAGCCGGGCTGGGTCGGACACCTGCACAGCCGGGCGGGGGTCGCCTCGTACGACGTGCACTATCCGACCGAGCTCGAGAAGCACATGACGGTGACGATCAGGTTCGCCGGCCCGGTCGACCTCAGCCTCGCCGCCCAGACCATCTATCCTCTGCTCGCGCCGGATCGTCGCATCCACGGCAGCGGCTTCCCCAAGACGATCGCCCTGCCCGGCGTGCCGGTCTCGGCGCTGAGGGTGCTGCCGACGGCGACGCCCAACCTGTCCCGGCCCTACCACGGCGGACTGGTCGGTGTCGGCCTCAAGCGCGGTGAGATCGGCCTGATCGGCAATGCCACCCCCGAGTCCGAGGTGGGTTGGGCCCGGCACACGTACCGGGTCGACCGGATCGGCCACCTCTCGGCCGAACCACGTGACGAGTGGCCGCTGCTCGACCTGCATCTGCACAATCCCGTGGGCAGAACGCAGATCTTCGTCGACGGCGCCAAGCAGTGTCGGGTGACCGCGATCGACGACCGTCAGATCCTTGTCGGCCGGGGCGCCGATGACGAGGAGTCCGAGTCCCGAACCTTCTCCCTCCCCGTGGCTGTCGCCCTGGAGTTCTCGCACGTCCGGGCCTTGCGCTCGGTGGAGAGCCTGGACTTCTCCGGCGTCGTCCTCGAACCTGACCAGTGGGCGCAGCTCACCCCGCGGCTGGCGGAGATCGCCGCGACCGGAACGGTCATTCACGGCCTGACGCGCCCGCCTGCCGATGTCGTCGAGCGGCTCGGCGCCGGGTTGGTCGACCTGATGTGCGCCGGCTACCGCCCGGCCGACGGGTTGGCCCGCGACCTGCGCTCGGTCACCCAGCGGCGGTTGGCGATGCTGCGCCACGGCGGTTTCTTCGAGCTGTCCCGCCGGGCGTCCGCCGATCACGGCTACCGCCTGCTGCCTAGGGTCAGTGTCATCATCTCCAGCCAGCGCCCAGAACGGATCGGCTCGGTCCTGGCCCAGATGGCGGCACAGACGTACGCCGAGTTCGAGGTCGTCGTCGTCATGCACGGGGTCGGCATGCCCGACGTCGGGAAGCTGCGCGCGGAGGGGCTGGGCGACCGGCTCACCGTCTTCGCCGTCGGCCCCGACCACCTCTTCGGCGAGGCACTCGCCGCGGCCGTCCGCCGCTCGTCGGGCGATCTCATCGTCAAGGTCGACGACGACGACATCTACGGCACCGAGTTCCTGACCGACCTCGTGCTGGCGTACGTCTTCTCGTCGGCCGACCTGGTCGGCAAGACCACCGAGTACCTCTGGTTCGAGGACATCAACCAGACGGTGCACCGACGTTTCGCCGTGGAGAAGTACCACCACCAGGCCGCCGGCGGCGCGATGATGCTGTCCCGGTCGACGTACGAGAGCATCGGCGGCTGGCGTCCGACCCCGCACTCGGTCGACCGGTCGATCCTCATCGGACTGTACGAGCAGGGTGGCAGCGTCTACCGCACGCAGAGCCTGGGGTACGTCTACGTCCGGCACGGCGACGGGCACACCTGGTCGCAGTCGCAGGCCGACCTGACGAAGCATGCCTACGAGCAGTTCGTCGGGCTTCCTCAGGAAATTGTGACGATCGACCTGCCGCGTGCCCTCGAACTCACCGGCAGTGACGCGCCGACACCCTTGCACTCGGCCGCGGCCGCCTTGGCAGCAGGCGAGGAGCCGGAGCCGGCCCTCGAGATCTGATCCCGGGGGCTCGGGGCCGCGCGGCGTCCGCTACTTGCCTGCCTGGGCGAGTTGTTGGAGGAGGTAGGTGCCGTAGCCGGACTTGACCAGGCTCTCGGC
>CAZGWN010000019.1:0-48513 GCA_964528755.1 uncultured Propionibacteriaceae bacterium | reverse complement strand
TCCCGCAGGACCATCCGGTCCCACCACATCAGGTGTCCGAAACAACAGGGTAAGCCCAAGCACGACATGCTCCAGCTCGTGCTCGACGGTGCAGCGGGATCATCCCCGCTTTCGCGGGGAGCACTCATCGGCTCGACCTGGAAGAATGTCGCTCGCAGGATCATCCCCGCTTTCGCGGGGAGCACCCGGCCGGCGTCCAGCTACTCGGCGAGCACGCAGGATCATCCCCGCTTTCGCGGGGAGCACCCGTCTGGGAACAACGGCCATTTCACCGCCCATGGATCATCCCCGCTTTCGCGGGGAGCACCCCAAACCTTGCGTGGCAAGCAGAACGACACCGGGATCATCCCCGCTTTCGCGGGGAGCACCGTGGCGGCGAGTGGGAAGGGCCGGTCGGAACGGGATCATCCCCGCTTTCGCGGGGAGCACGGCACGGTCTTTGCCTCGCAGGCGATCGACCAGGGATCATCCCCGCTTTCGCGGGGAGCACCGGGCCGACGACCTGATCGGCTCGGCCGCAGCCGGATCATCCCCGCTTTCGCGGGGAGCACGGGGCCGGGTAGTGCGGGATGCGCCCGGGCAGGGGATCATCCCCGCTTTCGCGGGGAGCACCTTCGTCGCCGCCACCAGACGATCGGACAGATAGGATCATCCCCGCTTTCGCGGGGAGCACCAGCCGGTGTCGGGCGGGCTGAACGGGTTGAACGGATCATCCCCGCTTTCGCGGGGAGCACATCTGTATCTGCCGGCCATCAGTCGTCGTCCTCGGATCATCCCCGCTTTCGCGGGGAGCACTCGACCGCCCCGGTCAGGTAGAACGCCAGGTTCGGATCATCCCCGCTTTCGCGGGGAGCACGCGCTCCCGGGCGTCCACTTCGTGGTGGTGCAAGGATCATCCCCGCTTTCGCGGGGAGCACGCGCGGATTCTGCCTCGGCGAGGGCGCCGGCTCGGATCATCCCCGCTTTCGCGGGGAGCACTGGCGGACCCGGCGATCGCCACGATCGCCCGCAGGATCATCCCCGCTTTCGCGGGGAGCACCCGTACGCGGCTGCCGCGGTGATGGTCGCCAGGGGATCATCCCCGCTTTCGCGGGGAGCACACGGGCCCAACCCCTCGGGCAGATCAACCGTCAGGATCATCCCCGCTTTCGCGGGGAGCACGCGCGCTTGTCGGCGCGTTCGTTGATGCGGCGGGGATCATCCCCGCTTTCGCGGGGAGCACCCTGTCCGAGGGCGTTTCCCTCGCCGACAACAAGGATCATCCCCGCTTTCGCGGGGAGCACGAAGGGTTGCTGGTTCGAGTCCAGCCGGAGGAGGGATCATCCCCGCTTTCGCGGGGAGCACCGTTCGCCGGCACGACCAGTGTGGTGACCGTGGGGATCATCCCCGCTTTCGCGGGGAGCACCGAGTTTGCCAAGTTCCTGATCCGCATCTGGTAGGATCATCCCCGCTTTCGCGGGGAGCACTCATTCTTGGCGGACCCCTCGACCTTCACCCGGGGATCATCCCCGCTTTCGCGGGGAGCACCCACCACCGTCTGGGAGGTGGCCTCGATGCCGGGGATCATCCCCGCTTTCGCGGGGAGCACGCATGACGCACATACTTGTGCACGCACAACGCAGGATCATCCCCGCTTTCGCGGGGAGCACTCGAGAGCCTTGTACAGGTGGATGAGGCCGTCCGGATCATCCCCGCTTTCGCGGGGAGCACGGAGTGGGGTGTGCCGATTGTCGCCCCGTACGCGGATCATCCCCGCTTTCGCGGGGAGCACGTCCTGCTTCTTGTCCAGGCGGTGAAGGACAAGGGATCATCCCCGCTTTCGCGGGGAGCACCCGTTCGCATCCGACGTCTTCGGCAGGGCCGCCGGATCATCCCCGCTTTCGCGGGGAGCACGTCATGGTTGGTGGCCCTTTCTGGGTCTAGTGCGGATCATCCCCGCTTTCGCGGGGAGCACAGAAGGCGGTGCGAGACGTGCTGAACGATGGCCGGATCATCCCCGCTTTCGCGGGGAGCACGTGACGGCAGGCTCGGTGTCGACGAGATTCGACGGATCATCCCCGCTTTCGCGGGGAGCACGGTCAGCTGCACGCTGGCGTCCGACGGAGCCCAGGATCATCCCCGCTTTCGCGGGGAGCACGCCTCATCCATCTGTACAAGGCTCTCGACAGAGGGATCATCCCCGCTTTCGCGGGGAGCACGCCTTGATGCCGGCGACCTCGGTCTGCAGCTCCGGATCATCCCCGCTTTCGCGGGGAGCACTCCCCGTCCGTGCTGGCGACGAGGATCAAGTGGGGATCATCCCCGCTTTCGCGGGGAGCACGTGTTCGCGACGGCGTACAGGAGTTCGCGGTCGGGATCATCCCCGCTTTCGCGGGGAGCACTGGCCCCGGCTCGATGTCGGCGACCCATGCGAGGGATCATCCCCGCTTTCGCGGGGAGCACCCGATGTTGTTGATGCCGCCGATCAGGCCCTCGGGATCATCCCCGCTTTCGCGGGGAGCACGATGGGTGTGGGTTGGGTTCCCCGGTGGGGGAGGGATCATCCCCGCTTTCGCGGGGAGCACGGCGACTTCTTCACGAAGACGATCCCGGCGTTCGGATCATCCCCGCTTTCGCGGGGAGCACCTGATCATCAGCTACAAGGGCCACGCGAAGCTGGGATCATCCCCGCTTTCGCGGGGAGCACCAGCCGCTGTCGCTCGTCCCGGGCTCCCACACGGGATCATCCCCGCTTTCGCGGGGAGCACAACAGCATCGAGCTGGCGCAAGCGTACGTTTCGGGATCATCCCCGCTTTCGCGGGGAGCACGCCGGGTGTGCGGGGCCCGGAGGGCGTGTCTGGGGATCATCCCCGCTTTCGCGGGGAGCACCCGACATCCTTCCCCTCCGCCGCGATGGACAGCGGATCATCCCCGCTTTCGCGGGGAGCACGGACGCAGCGATGTCCCCGCACCGCTCTGCCACGGATCATCCCCGCTTTCGCGGGGAGCACCCGGCCGAGAAATGATCATCGCCCGAGCCCGGAGGATCATCCCCGCTTTCGCGGGGAGCACCTGCTCATTGATCAGCGCCAGCGTCGCTTGAGCGGATCATCCCCGCTTTCGCGGGGAGCACTCCGGGAGGTCCTCAACGAGTCGATTGTGAATAGGATCATCCCCGCTTTCGCGGGGAGCACCGCTCGATCCCGGAACAGCGGTCGAGGTGCAGGGGATCATCCCCGCTTTCGCGGGGAGCACTGGTGAAGATCGGCGACCGCGACATCACCGACAGGATCATCCCCGCTTTCGCGGGGAGCACTCGCCTGGCTCAACCGCGAATGGGGCGTCAAACGGATCATCCCCGCTTTCGCGGGGAGCACTCCCACAGGGTGGGGCCGATGCCGGTCGGGGCGGGATCATCCCCGCTTTCGCGGGGAGCACCAACGCGGCCGCGTTTCCCCTAGCCATGGCCTAGGATCATCCCCGCTTTCGCGGGGAGCACGAGCACACGGCCGACGCTCCTTTGGACCTGTTCGGATCATCCCCGCTTTCGCGGGGAGCACGCGGGGCCCAGCTCGAGCCTCTCGCCGCCGCCCGGATCATCCCCGCTTTCGCGGGGAGCACTGGTCCACGGAAAGGGCGGGAAGGAGCGTTTCGGGATCATCCCCGCTTTCGCGGGGAGCACGAGATGGCACGCAGCTTGGCGTCGGACAGCCCCGGATCATCCCCGCTTTCGCGGGGAGCACTGGAAGGGGCTCGGAGAGCGTGCCCTGAAGACGGGATCATCCCCGCTTTCGCGGGGAGCACGATATCTGGGATGGTCATGATGGCCCCTATCCGGGATCATCCCCGCTTTCGCGGGGAGCACACCGAGTGGGGCGACAACCACGACCCGGACACGGGATCATCCCCGCTTTCGCGGGGAGCACGTGCGTGTCCTCAACGTTGACGGCGAACCCTGGGGATCATCCCCGCTTTCGCGGGGAGCACGGGCTCCCCTCGGCGTCGCCTCGGACGGCGTTCGGATCATCCCCGCTTTCGCGGGGAGCACACCGAGTCGGAGCGCATCTGCTGGATGATGCAGGGATCATCCCCGCTTTCGCGGGGAGCACGTCGCGAACATCATCGGTGTTCCGATCCGGACCGGATCATCCCCGCTTTCGCGGGGAGCACGCCCGCCGCACCGGAGGCGACGTTCAGGCGCTGGGATCATCCCCGCTTTCGCGGGGAGCACTCCCGGTTCCACGACCACGACCGGTCCCATTTGGGATCATCCCCGCTTTCGCGGGGAGCACGTGCCGGTCAGTGTGACGTGCTGCGAGCGGAGAGGATCATCCCCGCTTTCGCGGGGAGCACGCGTAGGTGCCTGTCTCTGACCATGCCGGGATGGGATCATCCCCGCTTTCGCGGGGAGCACGCGATCGCGTTCGCAAAGAACACGATGAACGTGGGATCATCCCCGCTTTCGCGGGGAGCACCTCCGGCTCGTAGATGTACGGCCCGCGGTCGTCGGATCATCCCCGCTTTCGCGGGGAGCACGCACGCTCGACGATGCCGGGGTCGACTGGTCTGGGATCATCCCCGCTTTCGCGGGGAGCACCCGGTCAGGACCGCCTCGTGGACGCCGGACGCGGGATCATCCCCGCTTTCGCGGGGAGCACGCCGACGACGCCCAGCGCGCCGCCGTGAAGGCGGGATCATCCCCGCTTTCGCGGGGAGCACACCGTGCTGCGGGACGCGAAGACGGCCCGGGCGGGATCATCCCCGCTTTCGCGGGGAGCACCCCCTGTCCGAGCGGCGGCCCCCGGCCGCATGGGGATCATCCCCGCTTTCGCGGGGAGCACGCAGCCGGCGGGCTGCGCGGCGTCTACCACTTCGGATCATCCCCGCTTTCGCGGGGAGCACCCCTGGCTGTCGAGGGTGCCGGTGATCGCCTCGGGATCATCCCCGCTTTCGCGGGGAGCACGACAAGGCTCAGGCGCTCGCGTTCCTGCAGAGGGGATCATCCCCGCTTTCGCGGGGAGCAGGCGCCCGACTGGATGCTCGACGAGATCGCCAAGGGATCATCCCCGCTTTCGCGGGGAGCACCGGCGCCGATGACGCTCGGCATCGCCCGCAACCGGATCATCCCCGCTTTCGCGGGGAGCACGCGCCGTCGGGAACGTCCAGGTCGACCGACACGGGATCATCCCCGCTTTCGCGGGGAGCACAGTGGCAGTGGGACGGCGACAGCTGGACGTCCGGGATCATCCCCGCTTTCGCGGGGAGCACGGTGCCGGTGGCGGTGAAGGTGTGGAGGATCCGGGATCATCCCCGCTTTCGCGGGGAGCACCCGGACTCGAGTTTCAGCCCGGCCACCCACAGGGGATCATCCCCGCTTTCGCGGGGAGCACACCCCGACGCTCGCCAACGCCACCATCTCCGGGGGATCATCCCCGCTTTCGCGGGGAGCACGCGGCCCGAATCGCACCGCGCCGGTCAGTCGAGGGATCATCCCCGCTTTCGCGGGGAGCACGTCGGCGTCGTCTGGAAGAGTATCGACGGTGACGGATCATCCCCGCTTTCGCGGGGAGCACCAGCCCCGGCTCGTCCACCACCCTCGACTCGTCGGATCATCCCCGCTTTCGCGGGGAGCACGTCGGACGGCTGGGATGTTCGGTACAGAGGGTAGGATCATCCCCGCTTTCGCGGGGAGCACGCGTTCACGACCGCCCGGATCGCCGTGATGCTGGGATCATCCCCGCTTTCGCGGGGAGCACGTGAACGTGACCGTCCCGATCTTGACCGTAATGGGATCATCCCCGCTTTCGCGGGGAGCACGTGATCCGATCCGACTCGCCCAAGGCCGTCCCGGGATCATCCCCGCTTTCGCGGGGAGCACCCGCAGTGGTCTTCGGTGGCGGACACTGCCGAGGGATCATCCCCGCTTTCGCGGGGAGCACTCGTCGACCCAGCCGCCCAGCTCGGTGGTCCGGGGATCATCCCCGCTTTCGCGGGGAGCACGAGGATCACCCCATGACCACATCGCACGAAGACGGATCATCCCCGCTTTCGCGGGGAGCACGACCAGGTCCCCAGCGACCAGGTACGCTTCGCCGGATCATCCCCGCTTTCGCGGGGAGCACTCGGGATCCAGGCCGGCGACATGGGCCACGTCGGGATCATCCCCGCTTTCGCGGGGAGCACTGGATGACGCCGTACACGATCGGCCGAGTGTTCGGATCATCCCCGCTTTCGCGGGGAGCACAGGATGCCGACGGCGCGCAGACTGCGGGCGAGCGGATCATCCCCGCTTTCGCGGGGAGCACCCGACCCGCCGCTCCGTTGACGGCGGATGGTCCGGATCATCCCCGCTTTCGCGGGGAGCACATCAGTCATGCCGCGTTCCTTCCTGCTGTCTGGGGATCATCCCCGCTTTCGCGGGGAGCACAGTTTTGGCCGAGTGACAGGGCTCGCATAGCCCGGATCATCCCCGCTTTCGCGGGGAGCACCCGTCGACCGGCTCGGGCGAGCCGGTCGACCTGGGATCATCCCCGCTTTCGCGGGGAGCACCAACGTTTCGTGCCACGTGTGGATGTGGTCTGGGGATCATCCCCGCTTTCGCGGGGAGCACATCGACCATACTGGGTTGCTGTCGCCGAGAACCGGATCATCCCCGCTTTCGCGGGGAGCACCAAGTGCCCTAAGCTACGTGGTAGTTAGAGCAGGGATCATCCCCGCTTTCGCGGGGAGCACAACCCGCCCATGACCGCAACACCCCGCCAGCCGGGATCATCCCCGCTTTCGCGGGGAGCACCGGTCATATCGATGATGTGGCCGGTTCCGGACAGGATCATCCCCGCTTTCGCGGGGAGCACTGCCGGCCGTTGACGGATGCGCTGTCGTCCACGGGATCATCCCCGCTTTCGCGGGGAGCACGATGGATTCAGAGGCGTCAAAGCTATCACCGACGGATCATCCCCGCTTTCGCGGGGAGCACTTGGTGGTTTCGGTGGTGGCCATGGTGTGCTCCGGATCATCCCCGCTTTCGCGGGGAGCACCACTCCAGGAGGTGACCGATGGTTAGTCAAACAGGATCATCCCCGCTTTCGCGGGGAGCACGACCCGCTCACCACGACGAGCGGTAACCGCCTGGGATCATCCCCGCTTTCGCGGGGAGCACCTCGTTTTCGCGTTTCGCTTGCCGTCTGCGGCGGGATCATCCCCGCTTTCGCGGGGAGCACGAGCGGCTGCTCGGCGGTGTGCTGGGCGGTGACGGATCATCCCCGCTTTCGCGGGGAGCACCTTGCCTGGCGTGTGGAACAACGGGGTGCGCGAGGATCATCCCCGCTTTCGCGGGGAGCACGGACTCGTGACGCTATCTACGTGGCTGTCGCGAGGATCATCCCCGCTTTCGCGGGGAGCACGACGCGGCGGGCGAGGACCTCGTACGGGGCGGCGGATCATCCCCGCTTTCGCGGGGAGCACAGCTCCCTATTAATGGCTAGCTCGAAACAGGGAGGATCATCCCCGCTTTCGCGGGGAGCACTCGCAGAACTATCCCGGTCACTCGGGCATCGACGGATCATCCCCGCTTTCGCGGGGAGCACGTCGACACGACCGCCACGATCGAGTCCGCGTCGGGATCATCCCCGCTTTCGCGGGGAGCACGACGCGGTCAGGACGACCGCCCCGGTCCGGCCGGGATCATCCCCGCTTTCGCGGGGAGCACCAGTTGATCGTGTCCTCACGGTTGCGGGCCCGGGGATCATCCCCGCTTTCGCGGGGAGCACGTGAACTTCGTCTGTGGTGTCGAGTCGACCGGGGGATCATCCCCGCTTTCGCGGGGAGCACTTCTTCACATTCTGTCGTGGCTCAAGCGGCGGAGGATCATCCCCGCTTTCGCGGGGAGCACCCGATGTTCGCCGCCGTGTCCGACAGGCCGGCCGGATCATCCCCGCTTTCGCGGGGAGCACTCGAACGCGTGCCCGTTGATCTGCACCACGTTCGGATCATCCCCGCTTTCGCGGGGAGCACGCTTGCTGACAAGCAAAGATACCAGGCCAACCCCCGTTCTACCATCACTCCGTCAGCGACGGTGGCTCCTGGCTCGTTGGCCCGCCTTGCTCCACCCACGCCTCACCCGCTGTTGGGTCAGCGCCGAGGCACTCGGCCGTCGCATCAACCGCACGCCGTCGATATCAACAGGCTCCCAGTCATGCCGAAACGTCCTGAAATCCAGACCCTGCTCATTCTGGGCGTTGAAGACCATGATGGCTTTGCCGTCCTTGAGCAGGCTCAAGACCTGTTCCCAGAGTTCATCCCGGACTCGGGCGGAGACGTGCCCCACGAAAACCCCAGCGCTGACCTCCAGCAGCCACCGGGTCAAGCTGCCCCGCAGGCCGGCGGGGCAGGCCGTCAGGACGAGGACGATCACAGCTCAGAGTCCTCGTCGGAGTCGGGCCAAGAGTAGTTTCTGCCAGCCGAGACATCTCCGACGGCGTCATCCCACAACCGAAGTACGACCGCATCCTCCTGGCTCTCCGGAACCTCGTCACCAGGCAGCAGGAGATTGCGGAGGTCGGCTGCACATCGCGGCAGGATCTTGCCACTCCGGACGGCGTCGCGCACCCGCCTTCGGGTGTACGAGCCGACGTCGTCAGCCTGTTCATCCTCCACAAATGCCGCGACGCTGCGGAAGGCAATGGGGATCGTGACTTCGGCCTTGTACAGATCTGCCACGTCATAGACGAACGACAACTCGTGGCCCGAGTGAACGAACCCCAACCCCGGACTACACCCAAGCGACACGATGACCGCATGCACGATTCCGTACAAGCAAGAGTGTGCCGAGGAGAGCGCCCTGTTGATCTCGTCCGAAGCATCGAAGGCGTTCGGGTCGTAATCCCGCTTCTTCCACTCGATTCCTGTCTCGGCTGCGCACTGGCGATAGATGTTGCGGACCCGTGCACCTTCACGTCCCCGCAGTTGCTGCATCGTGAGTTCGGACACGTCCTCGCCCGGAAAGCGCATGGCGTACATCTGCCGGGCAACAGCCAATCGGGAGTTCCGGTTGCTCACGGCCCTGGCCTGGGCCTCCAGCAGCCGCGAGGATCTCGCGAGAGAACGACCTGAGGCGTAGTAGCGCACGCCACGCTCCCCCACCCAGATCACGCTCGCCCCGCTGTCGGCCAACAGCACCATGGCCTGGTGGCTGACCGAGGTGCCGGGACCGAGCAGCAGCGCTCCCAGACCCGCGGACGGGATGTGCGTGACGCCGTTCTCGTCGGTGGCCGTCACAGCATTGGCGTCCCGGCCCAGCACGCAGTGTTCGAGATAGACGAACGACAGCCGGTCCTCCGCACGAGCGAGTTCGCGGACACGGCTCGGGGGAACACCCGGAATCGGTCGCATGACTACCCCAGCACCGTCGCCAACGTAAGCAGCCCACAGCCGTACCCCTTGGCTCGGCCGACGCCCTTGATGAGCGCCTGACGCAGCCGGTCCGGATCCTCGACCTGGCAGGTCCCATCGAAGGTCGCCTGCGAGAGCGTGACGATGGCCGGTCCCCGGCGAAAACGCTGCACTCTCCGGTCATGCACCACGAGATCGGGCGACTCACCCCACGACCCGCTCACGATTCGGACGGCAATGCCCATTGGGTCAGCCCGTTCCATGAACCACTGCTGTTGCTGCGCCACGGTGACATGGCCGAGACGTCGCTTCCGCCCGGAATCGTCCGTCACGGTGTGGACGGGGTTCCCGGTGAGCCGGAAGGCATACGTCTGTCCTTTCGCAAGTCGGCCGAGGAAGACGTCATACGTCCGGGTCTCATCGGTTCGCCGCTGGGACCACCCCGCCTGTTCCTGGATTGCCTCGAACGAAGGGCGTTCGGGGCTGACCACCCAAAGGGTCAGTTCCTTGCCGTCGGAATCCAAGCGCCACAGGACTCGCCCGTCGCTCTCCTCGCCCCCCGGCGGGAACGTAGCCAGGACCGCCGCATGCAGTGCCTGAGGGTCCGCGACGAAGCGCTTGGTCCCTCGTCGTTGAGGATTCAGATCCATCCTGGACAGGAACATCACTCATCACCGCCCAGCAGCGCCATCGGATCGTGGGCCCGCTGCCGCCCCAACGGATTGTCGATGGTCATTGGCTCGCGGACCACGTCACGCCAGCCGTAGTCGCGCGCGGACTCCGAGAAGCTGAGCGGTTCATCACGAACCGCTTCGGCGATCTTCTCGTCGGGCTCGGCATCCCTGACGATCTCGAGCGTCACTGATCGGGGCTGCTTCTTCCGGTACCACCCGGCGGCCTGCCACGGCTCGCTGAGCAGGGTCTCCCGCAGGTCGCTGTCCCGGATACCCAACCAGACGGGCCCTGCGGGCGGGCACGCCCGTCTGCCGAGGTAGAGCGGGAACACCGGGTGGTGAAGCGCGCTGTGCAATACCGCGATCATCTCCTCGCCCCCCTCGACCACGGCCAGGAAAGCCGCATCGGCGAGGTAGTAGCGGTAGGTGAGCGGGCGAGCCTTGTTGGTCCTCCAGTCGATCTCGGTCTGAAAGTCGCGGACGAGACGTCCCGGCTGATCGGCTCTGACACCGAACTTCAGGTGCAACAGGTCCTCGATCGAATCCGACCGTCTTCTTCCCTGAGCGGCGGCGAGCAGCCCGAGGACGCCACTCTTGGTCGGCTCCTCGCGGGTGTGCCGGTGGTTGAACCGGCTTCCCTCCCCCCAGGACTGGAGCGGCCCTGCAAGTCGCAGGATGAGCGTGGGCATCAGGATGCCTCGCCACGACCGATAACGTCCTGACCGACGGCCTCGATCAGTTCGGGCAGGTTCACTCGTCGGGCGTATGCGTCGATCGCGTCCCCCGCCTTGCCTTCGCCCGCCGAGCCGACGGCCAACGCATATGCCGCCACAGGTGCCGCGCCGTACGTCCTGTCGACCCCCTCAGCAAACGCAATGAGCCTGCTGGTGGCGAGGCCCACCCGACCGGTCGTGGCAGTCACCGCATCCTCGAAGGCCCCCGCGAGGTTGATCGGCCGATCCCCCCGCACGCTGACCAGCACCATCTCGGGCAGCGTCCGGTTGGCGAAGGTGTTCTGCTTGCCCGTCGGCATGCTCGTGATGAACGATTCGAGGAACGCCTCGACCGTGCGGGCAGCCGCTGGGACGGAACCCAGCGACGTCGCCAACTCCGAGGCGTTGACGGTCGCGTAACGGTACAAGGTCGACGAGTTGAACTCGACCGTGCCGATCATCCCGGCCCCGGCGTTGTCCTCCGGCGCATTGTCGTCGACGGCGGTGAAGTAGTCGAACTCCGGATCGACCGGGTGGACACTGATGGCATGCGCAACTTGTGCGGTCGCGTCGATGTTGAGTTCGGGGGCATCCGCAACCATGCGCCCGAACAGTGCCACGTCCATGGACCTGGCCCCCATAAGGGCCTTCTGGGCATCACGCTTGCCCACCTTGTGGCCAGGCGCCGAGGCGACCAGGTCGGCCAGTGCCTCCATCTGTGCCCGGCTGAGGAAGAGCAGGTAGCCGGTACGCGCGGTGACCGACTCTTCTCTTGTCTTCTCATTCGTCTTCCTCTGGACCTCGACCTTGAGACCGGCGGTCTGCATCGCCTTGACCGCCAGATCCAGCGCCTGATCCCCAAGTTCGGGGGAACGCTCGGCAATGAGAACACCGATCCGTTCGGCCAGCACCAGGGACCGCTCGCCCAACTCAGCGGTGTCCAGGTGATTGCTGAAGTCACGCCTGGTGGCCCGTTTCCACGCCTGTGACGACACCCGTGCTCGACGGGTGCCGCCGTAGATGGCGGTCTTGGGTGAACCGTTGTCGTCCCGGTTGAGGTTGCTCGGAGGGACGGTCTGGAGGATGTGCACGTCGATGTAGGTCTGGGTCATTTCGACTCCTGGGTGTCGGTCGGGGTGGTGGTGTCGTACTGCGCGCGGACGTAGAGGTCCCTCGCCCAGCGCAGGCGGGCCGCATCGCGACGGGCCGGGTTCTGCAGGTCGGCGAGGTCCTCTGCCAGCAAGCCGTAGTCCAGCGCGATTGGTGGCCTGCCCTCGGGGGGATGGCGGAACTGCTGGATCAGTCCACGGGCGTGGTGGAGGGCTTCCTCGAATACGTCCGCGGTACCGAGCGCCTGGAACCGCCGCATGACGGGCTTGTCCCGGTCGGCTCCGTCACTGGGCGATGCGAGTTGCCGAACAGCCACGCCAAGACCGACGCCGGGACGGTGGACCTCTCGGGTTGCCGACTGCATGTGGACCGCGAAGAGGCCCAACGCCGCGTACGCTGCCCGCTCGGCCCTCGATGGTTCGTCGGTGCGCCCGACCAATGCTTCGGGAAAGCCGTCGAAGACGATCGCCCAGGCCACCGGGTCCGACCCGACAGGATGTCCGACGGTCCGCCGGAGTTGGGCCAAGGCGCCGCGTGCTGACGACTTGTCCCGCAGATAGTCGCGCTGCAGGTCACCGGTCCGGCGCGAGACGAACTTGCCCAGCTCGGTTCGCGGGAACCTCTGCCCCCGAGCAGGAGGCCCGGCTGCGGTCTCCGTCGTTGTCGTCGATGTGTCATCAGCCACGATCGTTCGCCTCCTGTGTCGATTCGCTCGGTCGATAGGGGAGCTTCTCGGCGACCTCGGCGCGGAAACGCCTGTCCGCAAGGCCGATCGTCATAGAGAGCTCTGTTCCTTGCCTCGTCTTGACCTTTCGCCCGATCCACGCCGCGGTGCCGGCGCTTGCGGAAATTTCACGTCCGATGCTGAGGACGATCTGACGGGCCTGATCGGTCCACGCCTGCAAAGCGCCGGGCTCGTCGGCGCCAATCCTGAAGTCGCGCAGCCAATCCCGGAAGGGTCGGTCCAGCTCCGCGTAGCCCCGCAGCTCAGCGGATTGCTGAGCTGCGTCCGTGGGTCCACCTGCCGCCTGTGCCAGGTTTCCTGCCAAGTGCCTGAGTGCGGCAACCCCTGCCACGGCCCGGCTCACCGCCGCGAAGACGTAGTCCTTGGCTTGCGTGTGCTGCGTCAACGCCAGTCGTACGTCGAAGGCAAGTTCATCGTGCAAGACCTCCTCGAACGAGGCCATCTGCGGACCGTACTGGACCCCGACGGTGGTGATTGTCGTCAGCCGGTCCTCCGCCAACACGCCGTTGACGGCCAGTGCCGCCGACCAGTCCAGAACGCCGGCAGGCTTGGCGGCGTCGGGCTTGCCCGAGTCCCCTCCGGTGACGGGGAGGAGGGATTCCAGGCCTCTCCACACTGCCCGGCCGGGCTCGAAGGAGCGTGGCATGTAGACAGTACGGTGTTTGGCCTTCTTCGTCTGGGCTTCGCTGTAGCGCCAAGCCGTCATCAGCTCGTCGTTCAGCAGCGTGGTATAGGGCACGGGATCGCCGTTGCAGACGAGCACCGCCGTCACGACCTCGCCGTCATGGAAGAGCCGGATCCGCCGCTGGGGCCAGGTCAACAGCGCCACCTGACCGTGAACGACAACGCCACTCCGTGGCATCGCGGTCAGCGGCTCTTCCTCCCAGATCGGACGATCGCCCGAGTCGTGTGGTCGATCGAGAACGAGATTGAGTAAAAGTGTCTCACGCAGGTTCTCCCCGGTCACCGTGATGCCGCCCATCCAGCCGGCCCACCCGACCCCAATTGGGTAGCCCCTGCCGCCCGACACCCGCGGATCACCGACGGCCCCCGACTTGATCCCCGAGCAGTCATACGCCTGGCACGTGATGAGCCAACGCGCCGCCTCGGCGGGGGTCAAGGTGGTCGGCCGGCGCTGAACGAAGAGCCCATCGGAAAGGCTGTCCGGCATGAGCAGATCCACGCCCTTCGAGCCGTCCTTGGCAGTGTGAAGGTCGGCCACCTGGAAGAACGGCGCGTTCGGATGGAACAGGTCGAAACGATCGTGCCATCGTCGGAGGTATTCCTCGATCTGCTCCTGCGGGAGTTCATCGGCTTCCCATAGCTTCTGCCATGCGCCCAACGGATCGGCCGCCTGCTCGGCATCCACCGCCCTGTACAACACGGCCAGGATCACACGCAGGAGAGCGAAGTCCTGAATCGGAAGCTCTCCGGCCAGCCCGCGATAGTCCTGCGCATGCGCCAGGAGATCACGCAAGGACACCTCCTCGACATGGCCTTCGCGGCGCCTTGCCCGTATCCACGGCCGATCAACGAGATTGAACTCACTCACCTGTTTTCCCCCTATCACTGTTGTCGGCCTTGTCGACAATCAGTCCTCGATGTCGGTCATATCTCATGAGGAATCCGTCGATCTCACGCGTGTAATTCGCATCCAACACCAAGGGCAGTTCGCCACGCAGCCACTGTGACGTTTGCCACGTATCGATGCCATCCCGCTCCAAGGCGTCGATCACCCGAAGGTCCCGACCGCCCGCGGTGAGGTAGCTCGGCAGGCGGACAGTGCAGCGCGCGATCGCGCGCGCCAGGCTGTCCGGCACCTCGGTACCCATGTCGACGGGTGTGTCCGGAAACGCATCCAGCCACGGGACCGTCCTGAGCTGCCCGTCCTCCTTGCGGATGATCACGATGACCTCCAGCGCGTCCTCGCTGTCCCGCACCGCAGCCTGGGCGTGGAGGTCGTCGTCAGGGACCGAGGCATCAGTGAACCCGATCACGGGTCCAACCGTCGGCGGCCTGATGCAGAACACGGACGCGTCCTTGGCCTTGCGTGCCTCGTCCTCGATGCGCCGGCGCTCGGCGTCGTCCCAGGTCGACTGCCACGACGCCTCGGGAACGAGGTCGTCGTCGTACGCAAGCCGGACCAGCTCCGCGACATCGGTGGGATTGACGACCGTTCCGTCGCGTGCGAGGTGACGTTCCAGGACCAATGCGGAGCGCAGGAGTGCGGCCCGCCCATAGACCCGTTCACAGCCGCGAGGAAAGGCGGGCGGTCCCCCGACGATCCGGGTCAGGCCGGTGAGTACCAGGCGTGCCTCATGCATGGTCGACGGGCGCTGATCCAGCGGCCTGCCGTGGCGGTGCAGGCGGCCTGCGCGCTGCACGACGAGATCGACCGGGGCGAGGTCGGAGATCATGAGGTCGAAGTCGATGTCCAGCGACTGTTCGATCACCTGCGTCGCCACCACGACGAGCCGCCGGGGCCGGCTATCGCCGGCCTGGGGCCCCAGCGCTTCCCGTAAGTCCCGCTCGATCCTCAGCCGGTCACCGGCGAGGAACCGCGAGTGGAGGAGGACGACGTCCGACCCGAGTCGGGGCTCGAGCCGACCGAAGAGACCCTGGGCCCGACTGACGGTGTTGCAGACGATCGCTACGCAGCCGCCGGCCGCCACCTCGTCGACGACCTGGTCAGCCAGGGCCTCGGGATCGTCGTCGAGAAAGTCGACCTGGATCCGTGTGGTGTGTCCGGATGGGGCCACCGGCACCGGGCCGTCCGTCCCGCTGGTCGTCAGCAGCGGATAGCCGCGCGCGTCCCGTGCCTCCCGTCCCATCTCCGCGATGCGCGCGTCCGTATCACCTCGTCCACGGGCGTACGCGGTCAGCATGGCCGCACGGCGCGCAGGGGGAAGTGTTGCGGACAGGGCAATCGCCGGAACGCCTGCGGCACCGCACCACTCCAGGACCCTGTCGAGGTACACCGCCATGTACGCGTCCGCAGCGTGGACCTCATCGAGAACGATGACCTTGCCGCTCAGGCCCAGGTGACGAAGACACACGTGACGCGACACCAGTCCGGCCAGAAGATACTGATCGATCGTCCCCACGACGAAGTCGGCCAGGGCGGCAGTCTTGCGGCCGGCGAGCCACCAATGCGCTCGGACAGCCCCTCCCCAGCCCCCTGTGTCGTCGTATATCGCGGCAGGGCGGATCTTGCGAAGCGCCTGATAATCCTTGTTGAACTGCGCCTTGCCATGGCTCAGCACGGCCGACGCGGACTCCCCGGACGGGATGACCCGGCCGGTCCAGTCCAGGACTCGTGGGAACATTCCGTCGCTGGTGGCCTGGGTCGGCAGGGCCACCATCACTCCGCCGCACCCGAACCGGGCGGCCAGGATCTCGGCGGCCGCCAACGCCGCCTCAGTCTTCCCTTCGCCCGTCGGCGCCTCGACCAGGACAAGCTCGGGCCTGCGTGTCCGGCGTGCCAAGTCCATCGCTGCCCGCTGGATCCGGCGTGGCCGCCCCCCCGAAGGCAAGGAGAACCGGGACCGGAAAAGGCTCGGATCCTGTTCGGGAGGATCCGGGTGCCATGGCCTCGGCAGCCCCAGGTCCTCGAGTGCAGAACGGGCCCTGGCCCTGGACGTCGCATTTCCGTCGAACGGGAAGTAGGCGACGTTCGAGGCCAGCCAATCAGCCACGACGATCAGCCCCGTCAAGGTCAGCTGGGCGGGCTGAGACACGGGTGCCGCGATCCGTGACCAGTCGAACCCCTCGAGACCGGCAAAGGTGGCAGCCGTGTCGATCAGGCTCCGCCGACTCTCGGCCCAGATGGGCTCGTTTCCGGCGTGAAGCCCTCCGGGGCGCCCAAGCTGGATCTCCCGGTTTGTGGGATAGACGCCGTGATGGCCGCCGACCGCGCACGCCAACGTCAGCGCAGCCCTCGTACTGATGCCCTGGCCCCTCAGCCAGTCACGGAGTTCAGTGAACGAGACCACGGCATGGCGTACCTGAGACCGCTCCGCACCGAGACCCACCCACGGGAACCCGGCCCGCACCATGCGCTCGGCCAACACCGGGACCTGCTCCACGAACGCCGGCGAACACTTGCCGATGTCATGGACGCCCGCAAGGAACACGGCGAACCGACCGGCAAGAACCTCCACATCCTCATCGGTCCCATCGAGTCCGAGACCTTCCGCGATGAGGCGTCGAACAGCGCGTGGCACCCACGAGTGCCACAGCGCCTCCATCACCGCCGCCGTGTCGCCCAGATGCCGAATCAACGGCATCCACTCTGCGCCGTTGTCCAGTGACTTGGCCCAGACCGACGAAATTGTCAGCCCTAGCCCATAGAACGGATCTTGCTCGACCTCATCCCCGATGGCCATGACACGACCTTAAGGGCGAGGGACGAGTCATTCAACTTACACTATTGTGAGATGAGTCATATGTACCCCATGTCACCCCCGCCGAGACGAGGAACACGCTGAGGCCTGATCAAACAGCCAACTGACACTGGGGTCATCCCCACCGAGGCGAGGACACGACCATCCTCCCCGGGGATGCAACCCCGATCTGCACAAGAGTGCTGCAGCGAAGGAAATCGCGGCGTTGACGCGAAGTCGCGCTCTCACGCGCGATCACTCCACTGCCCATTTCGGGCTAGAGTGGTCACTCCACTGATCACTCGGAGCCGACCATGGGACTACATCCCCGCACTCGCCGCCTGCTTTCCCGCATCGGCGAGAGCCTGCGCACCTGGCGGATCATCCAGGGCCTCACCGCGACGATGGTGGCGGATCGGGCCGGCATCACCCGTACGACCCTGCGGGCCATCGAGGAACACCCAGAGACAGCCCGGTTCGAGAACATCATCGCCGTCGCCGCCGTGCTCGGACTGGACACCGACATCGCCCGGGCCTTCGACCCCGTGGAATCCGATCGCGGACGCATCCTCCTCGAATCCGCCGCCCGCCGAGGGAAGGCATCATGACACCGGAGGTCGACTCGCTCACGGTCCACTGGACCGACCCGTCCGGCACCACCACGCCCGTGGGCACGCTGACGACCTCGGGGACGTTGGCCCAGCAGACCCTCACGTACGTCACCAGCCGGCTCGCCGACCAAGGCTTCGGCATCGGCGAGGACCTACCACCCGTTCCCGGCCCGCTGAGACCGCCGGGCGGCGCAGCCAGTTTCGGCACCATCACCGACTCCGGCCCGGATGCCTGGGGACGGCGAATCATCGCCGCCAAGACCGGCACAGTGGTCAGGAACGACACGGACGCCGTCATCCGCGCCGCCGATGCCACCCGCCAAGGGGCCCTGCGCTACTCCCGTCCCCCCGACGGCACCTTCCTCACCCCGGAGGGCGAGGCCGAATCCGTCACGGCACTTCCCGAGCTCCTCGACGAGGTCGAGGCGTTCCAACATGGCGAGTTCACCGGGTCGGCCGTGGCTCGGATTCTCCGGGCCGGCACGTCCGGACGCCGCTTCGTCGTGGCGTGTGCCGCGCTCAACGTGTGCGTGAACAACGTCGACGACCACCCTCGAAACTTCGGATTCCTGCGCCACAACGCCGGGTGGGCCGTCGCCCCGGTGTTCGACGTGGTGCCGTGGCTGCGGCCGGGTCGAGGCCGCCGCCCGGAATCTGCTCGTCATCGCCGAGAAGCAGTACGGAGTGGATCCGGATAGCATTCCCCAGGTCGCCAGGCTCCTGCGGGCCGCCGACCGTACGTTCCCGACCGGTCCGACCTGAGCGCCGACCTCACGACACCCCCATGGAAGGAACGCCCATGACGACCCTCACCGACCGCCCCCACACCGCCCTGGTCGTCATCGATGTCCAGAACGACGTCGTCAAGGATGCCTACTCCCGGGACGCGGTGATCCGGAACATCACCTCGCTCGTGGACAGGGCCCGAGAGACAGCGACGCCCGTGGTGTGGGTACAGCATTCCGACGATGAACTGGTCGAGGGCAGCGAGGGCTGGCGCTACGTTGCCGAGCTGCCCCGACGCGACTCCGAGCCGCTCGTGCCCAAGACGTACGGCGACGCATTCGAGGCGACGTCGCTCCAGTCCGTCCTCGCCGATCTCGGTGTCGGTCATCTCGTCGTCGCCGGGGCGGAGACCGATGCCTGCATCCGCTCGACGATCCACGGCGCCTTCGCCCGTGGCTATGACGTCACCCTGGTCTCCGACGCGCACACGGCACAGGACAAGACCGAGTGGGGGGCTCCGCCGGTGCCGCAGGTGATCGCGCACACGAATCTCTACTGGAGTTTCCAGTCGGCCCCGGGTCGTACGGCCCGGGTGGTCGGCACCGACGACGTGTCCTTCGACCCCTCGACCGACTGATCCCCGGAACGCACCTCCGGCGGGAGCCCTCAGGCCCCCGCCGGATCGTCCCCCTCGTCCGGGCGGCACCCTCGCCACCCCGCCAGCGAAATCACCCCCCGGGCGAATCCCCTTACCCTGCCAGCGCCTGTTCGACCCCGGCGACGGCAATCCCGTGGGCCTGCCCGACCGGTGCGCTGACCAGCCGTCCACCGACGGTCGACAGCCCTGCCCGCAGTGCCGGGTCGGCCAGCGCCGCCCCGCGTACGCCCTTGTCCGCGACGGTCAACAGGTAGGGCAGGGTGGCGGCGGTCAGCGCCCAGGTGCTGGTCCGGGCGACCGCGCCGGGGATGTTCGCCACGCAGTAGTGGATGACGCCCTCCTCGACATAGGTCGGGTCGGAGTGCGTGGTCGGCCGGCTGGTCTCGAAGCAACCGCCCTGGTCGATGGCGATGTCGACGGCGACCGACCCCGGTCGCATCGAGGCGATCATCTCCCGGGTGACCAGCTTCGGGGTCGACGCACCGGGGACGAGCACGGCCCCGATGATGACGTCGGACTCGGCGACGTACGTCGCCAGCCGGGATCGGTTGGGCAGCACGAGGTCGATCCGCCCGTCGGAGATGTCGGACAGGTACGCCAGCCGGGCCGGACTGATGTCGAGCACCCGCACGATCGCCCGCATCCCCAGCGCGATCTTGGCGGCCTCGGTGCCGGCGGTGCCGCCGCCGATGATGGTGACCTTCGCCGCCGGGGTGCCGGGCACGCCGCCGAGCAGCACGCCCGACCCGCCCGCCGGGCTCTCCAGGCAGTGCGCCGCCGCCTGTACCGCCATCCGGCCGGCGACCTCGCTCATCGGGGTCAGCAGCGGCAGGCGACGGTCGGGGGTCTGCACGGTTTCGTACGCGATGGCGTCGATCTTGTGCCCGAGCAGGAAGTCGGTCAGGCTGCGGTCGGCGGCCAGGTGGAGGTACGTGAAAAGTTGCTGGCCCTCGCGGAACCGGTCCCATTCGGCGGGCACGGGCTCCTTCACCTTGACGATGAGGTCGGCGTCGAAGACGTCCTCCACCGAGGACACCACGACCGCGCCCGCGTCGGCGTACTCGGCGTCGGTGAACCGCGATCCTTCCCCGGCGCCGGCCTGGACGACGACCCGGTGGCCGGCGCGGACGAGTTCGGACACCCCCTCGGGGGTCACGGCGACGCGGTTCTCGTTGTCCTTGATCTCGGTGGGGATGCCTACGGTCGTCATGGTGTCCTCTGTTCGCCTCCGACGCCCTCAGTCTGGGAGCCCCGTGTTGCGGAGGTGTACCCATTCTCCTACGGCCGCGTGACGGCCGCTGTGCTTTCCCTCACGGACGTGGCCGCTCCCCCAGCACCGGCACGAACGCGCGGGACAGGAACGGCAGCCCGGCCAGCGCCACGACCACCATCACGGCGAACGCGGCGAACACCGACCGGTCCCACAACACCCCGGCGACCGCGGTCATGCCGGCCAGGCCCAGCCCCATCGCCGCCGCGTTCATCAGCCCCTGGATCGGCCCGGCGAGGTCGGGCGGCACGTCCCGGGCGAGGAACCGGGTGAAGGCCACCTGCGCGACGGCGAAGGTGATGCCGTGCAGCGGTTGGGCCAGGCCCGCCACCAGCGTCGTCCCGGCCACACCCAGCACGCCCCACCGCACCGCGGCGGCGACCAGGGAGATCGCCAGCAGGGTCCGTACGCTCCACCGGTCCTGGTAGCGCGGCGCCGCCAGCAGGAAGAGGATCTCGGTGCCCTGGGCGACGTTGAGCAGTGTCGAGACCAGCATCGGACTCGCCCCGAGCTGCATGAACCGGACCGATCCGTACGTGTAGTAGGCGGCGTGCGAGGCCTGCAGCAGGACCATCACGACGATGACCACCACGATGTCGCGGCGGCTGAAGATCCGGCCCCACTCGCGGACCCCGGCGGCCTTCTGCGCGCCGCCGGCGTCGACCTCCACCGGCAGGACACCGGCGAACCCGAGCACCACGCACGCCGCCACGAACAGCCACAGCAGCGCCTCGCTGCCCCAGATCCCCTGCACCGCGCCGCAGCAGAAGGTTCCGACGATGTAGCCGATCGAACCCACCATCCGCGTCGGACCGTACTCGATCCGGCCCTTCGCCGCCGCCAGGGTGGCCAGCGTCTCCAGCGCCGCCAACAGCACCGGGAAGACGAAACCCAGCGCGGCCGAGGCGACGATCACCAGCGCGTACGAATCCCGTGGGATGAACAGCGCCGCGCAGCCGACCGACAGCCACGGCACGACGCGGATGATCACTCCCAGCGGCACCCGCGCGTTCACCGCTGGGAAGGCCAGCGCCAGCGACACCGCCCTCGTCACCAGGCCCACCGTCACCGCCAGCCCGACCGCGCGGCCGTCGAAACCGCGCGGGATGAGCAGCACCGCCCAGTAGCCGACGTAGACCGCCCAGCCGAACATGAAGAAGAACAACTGGGCCGAGATCCACGTCCGCACCATCGGAGCCTATCGCCGCCGCCCGCCCGAACTCATCCGCCCCGACAGCTAGACTGCCTGCGATCCACCGCGACCCGGACCCGCCGGGCGTACGGACACGGGGAGGGTTGATGGGCGAGCGGCCATCGGTTTCGGCGGCGGTGAAGGCGCTCCTGGACCGCGGCGTCTCCATTCCCGCCCCCTGGACCGTCGACATCGCCGACGACGTCGACCCCGACCGCATCTCCCCCACCGGTGTCGTGCTGCACCCGGGCAGCCGGATCGCCGGGTCCCGTACGGTCCTGTCCGCCGGCTGTGAGATCGGCGCCGAGGGTCCGGCGACGGTCGTCGACTGCCGGCTCGGACCCGGGGTCGAGCTCAGGGGCGGCTATTTCCACGGTGCGGTCTTCCTCGCCGGCGCGTCGATGGGGCTCGGCGCCCACGTCCGCGCGGGGTGCCTGCTGGAGGAGGGCGCCTCCGGGGCCCACACCGTCGGGCTGAAGCAGACGATCCTCTTCCCGTGGGTGACCCTGGGCAGCCTGATCAACTTCTGCGACGCCCTGATGGCCGGCGGCGTCAGCCGCCACGAACACAGCGAGGTCGGCTCCTCCTACATCCACTTCAACTTCACCCCCGACGGGCACAAGGCGACCGCCTCGTTGTTCGGCGACGTGCCCCGCGGCGTGATGCTCGACCGTTCGCCGATCTTCCTCGGCGGCCAGGGCGGCGCGGTCGGGCCGGTCCGGGTCGGTTTCGGGTCGGTCATCGGCGCCGGGTCGATCCTGCGCGCCGACGTCGGCGACGACGAGCTGGTGCTCAGCGCCCCGCCCGACGGTGTACGCAAGCCGGTCAGCCCCCGCCGCTTCAAGCGGCTCGGCCCGCTGGTGGAGCACAACGTCACCTATCTGTCGAACCTCGCCGCGCTGGAGGCCTGGTACGTCGCCGTACGCCGGCCGTTCTTCTGCGCCACCGACCTCGGCGAGGAGGTGTACGCCGGCGCGCTGGAGATGCTCGCCTCCGCGCGGGCGGAGCGGACGAAACGGCTGCGGGCACTGATCGACGCCGTCCCCGCCGACACCGACGCCCGTCGTGAGCTGCACGAGTCCGCCGAGGACCTGCTCGCCGCCTGCTCCCCGTCCGAGGGTGCCCTTTCCTCGGCTCCCGACGCACTGGTGGAGCGGACCGCAACCGCGGCTGCGGCCGGCACCTCCTACCTGGAGACGATCCAGGCCCTCCCGACCGATGTCCGCGCCGCCGGCACGGCGTGGCTGCAGGGGATCGTCGACGACATCGGCACCCGCGCGGCGGCGACCGTCCCGGCCTTCTGGCCGGACGGGAGCAGCTGATCCCCGGCGGCACGCCCGACGGGCTCACGGCCAACCCCCCGGCCGGGCACAGGACGGACACCCCGGTGGGGGCACAATCGTGGGGCACACACCACAAGGAGAAGCACAGCATGGGCAGGTTGTTCGGAACCGACGGCATCCGCGGGGAGGCGAACCGCTATCCGATGGACGCCGATACGGCGTTCAGACTCGGCCAGGCGGTCACCCACTACATCCGCCAGGACCGGGCACCCGGCCACCAGGTGCGGGTCATCATCGGCAAGGACACCCGGATCTCGGGGTACATGCTCGAGGGTGCGCTGATGTCGGGGGTGACCTCCATGGGCGGGCACGTGGAGATGGTCGGCGTGCTGCCCACACCCGGCATCGCCTACATCACCGAGTCGATGCGCGCCGACGCCGGATTCGTCATCTCAGCCTCGCACAACCCGTACCAGGACAACGGTCTGAAGGTCTTCGCCGGCACCGGCTACAAGCTCTCCGACGAGGCGGAGGCCGCCGTCGAGGACCTCATGCTCAACGCCGACCTGGCGTCGATGGCGGCCGCCCCGCACCGGATCGGCAGCGCCCACGACCTCACCGACGCGATGGGCCGCTACATCGTCTTCCTCAAGAACACCTTCCCGCGCAACCTGTCCATGGAGGGTTTCAAGGTCGTCCTGGACACCGGCAACGGCGCCACCCACCGGGTCGCGCCGGCGATCTTCGACGAGCTGGGCGCCGACGTCACCGTCATCCACGACACCCCCGACGGGTTCAACATCAACGACAACTGCGGCTCCCAGCACACCGGGGACCTGCGGGCCAAGGTTGTCGAGGTCGGTGCCCAGGCCGGGCTGGCCTTCGACGGTGACGGTGACCGGCTGATCGCCGTCGACGAGCTCGGCAACGAGATCACCGGCGACCAGATCCTGGTCATCTGCGCCAACCAGTTGCATGCCGAGGGCAAGCTGTCCGGTGATCTGCTGGTCTCCACGGTGATGAGCAACCTCGGGCTCACCCTGGCCTGCAAACGGTACGGTTACCAGCACCACGCCTCCCAGGTCGGGGACCGGCACGTGCTGGAGGACATGCTCCGGCTGGGCGCCACGCTCGGCGGGGAGGACTCCGGCCACGTCATCTTCCTCAACCACCACACCACCGGCGACGGTGAGCTCACCGCCCTCCAGCTGGTCGCGACGATGCTCAAGACCGGCAGGCCGCTCTCGGAGCTGGCCAAACAGATGGACGTCTTCCCGCAGAAGCTCGTCAACGTCGAGGTGAGCAGCAAGCCCGACCTGACCTCGGTCCGCCCGATCGTCGACGTCATCCACCGGGCCGAGACCGAGCTCGCCGACGAGGGCCGGGTGCTCGTGCGCTACTCCGGCACGCAGAACCTGTGCCGGGTGATGGTCGAGGGCCCGACCGCCGAGATCACCGGGCAGTGGGCACACCGGATCGCCGACGTGGTCCGGACGAGCATCGGCCGCGGGCCCGTGGCCGTCGGCTGAAACGGGGGCCGGGGTGCAGGAGCCAGGGGCGCAGGGGCCGCCGGTGCAGGGGCCGGGGGCGACAGGGCCGGACGCGCGGATCCGGGACCTCCTCGCGCGCCGCGGGCCGCTCACCGGCGCCCAGCTCAAGGAGGCACTGGCGGCGGCTCCGTACGCCCTGTGGCGCATCTGCAGCACCGACCCGGCCCTCGCCCAGCGCACCGTCGGCCAGCGCTACGTCCGCCTGGACGAGAAGCTTCCCGAGTACGGACGGCTGTCACCGTCGATTCTGCGGGAGTTCCTCACCTACACCGTCGTCGGGACGGCCGACGCGCCGGAGGCCCTGGGCGCCGCCGCCGGGGCGCTGGCCGAGCACATCCGCCAGGTCAGCCGCCGCAAACGCCTGACCGCCCGGCGGATCGTCACCGACATCCTGCACGACCACCTGTCCCGGCCCGAGGACGCCGACCGGTTCTGCGTCGGGCTGGCCGGTGACATCGTCTACCAGATGTCGCACGAGGTGTTCCGCCCGGAGCGTTCCACCGGCGTGATGGTCCAGGGCTCGGACCTCGACATCGTCGTCCTGGTCGACGACGGGTCCGAGGGTCTGGCGGAGAGCCTGGACCGGCTGATCTACCAACGCAAGTACTACTACCTGCGCAATCCGGCCTTCCGGGAGGAACTCGACTACGTGGTCAAGCCGCTGGCAACCCTGCGCCGCCAGACGGCTTTTGCCACCTTCGGCGAGATGGTCGCCTGCAAGGTCTGGGCCGAGGCGGAGTGGCTCACCGGCAGCCATGACCTCTTCGAGAGGGCCAAGCAGGTCCTCACCGAGGCCGGGATCGACCGGCGGCTGGCCGGGATCCGTGACCGGGCGATCGCCCAACGGGACCTGCACCGGCGGCGCCTGCTGGAGCTGCCTCGGGCGGAGCTGTCACCGGAGGACCTGCTGCTCTTCTACACGGCAGACGAATCCGCCGAGTTCGAGTAGGGGTTTCGGCGGGGACCCCGGCCACGGCTCCGACCCCCACCACGCCCGCCGACACCGTGAGGGAGATCACAGGCTCTCACAGGATTCCGGCGCGGCGACCCCGGCTCTCTGCAGTAACACGGCTCTGACAAGGGACAACATGGTGATTCAGGGAGGTCCCTGATACCCCCTCGGGATGCCCCCGACACCCATCGCGGGGCTCCCACCACCGGTCACGCGCTGTTATCAGTTTGTGATCTAGCTGTGAGTCACGTTAGCGTAACGACCGCGCGATCCCCCCGGACCGCGTCGCGGGCGGATCGCCGAGTTCTGCCGCCGCCCGGGTTCACAGAGCACGCGCTTGGCAGAAGCGGGGGAACCACCATCGGCCGACCGACGGTCGGCCTTGGGGTGAAGTCAGCGGGAGCCATCCCGCGGGCCGGGGACCTACGCCCCGAACCCGACAGCTCACCTCGCAGGCGCACGGAGGAACAGATGTCCCACTTGCCCAGCACGCCTCGGCGCAGCGCCGGCCCTGCCGTCGTCGACACCCGCCGCGCCCACGCCGCCGCCATCCACAGCGCCGGATACGATGCCTCCCCGGTCGTTCTCCGGGCGGGTCTCACCGTCGCCGCCGGCCTCGTCTCCCTCGGCGTCGCCTCGACCACCGCCCACGCCCAGGGTTACGCACCCGCCGGCGCGGATTCGACCAGCGCCGCCCCTGCCTCGTCCGACAGCGCCTCGACCTCGACGGTCGCCAGCAGCGCCGCGGGTGATTCGGCCGACGATTCCACCGTCGCCACCCCGGTCGCCACCAAGGGCAGCAAGTACACGACGACGGCCCTCAACGTCCGCACCGGCGCCTCCACTCGCTACCAGCGGGTCACCACCCTGGCCAAGGGCACCAAGGTGACCACCACCGGCGTGACGAAGTCCGGCTGGACCCAGATCTCCTACAAGGGCAAGAAGCGCTGGGTCGCCGGCCGCTACCTGACCGCCAAGAAGACCACCACGAAGAAGGCGGCCGCGGCCAAGCCCGCCTCGGTGAGCACCAAGAACGTCTCGGGCAAGCGCGCCACCATCCTCAAGGCCGCCTACCAGGGCGTCGGCACCGGCTACGTCTACGGCGGCACCTCCTTCGGCGCCTGGGACTGCTCGGGCTTCGCCAAGTGGGTCTACAACAAGGCCGGCATCTCCCTGCCCCGTACGGCCCGCTCGCAGGCCGCCGCACTGAAGAAGACGAACAACCCCCAGCCGGGCGACCTCGTGTTGCAGCGGGGCGGCGGCCACATCGGCGTCTACATCGGCAACGGGAAGATGATCTCCGCGCTGAACCCGCGCTCGGGCACGAAGGTGCACCCGGTGAGCTGGATGCCGGTCACCGGCTACTACACCTTCTCCTGAGCGGTTCGGCACCCCGGTGCTTCCGGACCCTGGGCCCCACGGCCTCCCCGGCGATTCGCCGCCGGAGAGGCCGTGGGGCTTTCCTCGCCCCGGATCCACCTAGACTGACCCCGAGTGGGCACGTCCCGCCCGTACCCGCGACGACTCGCCTCACGAGGTGACCATGCCCGACGAGAACTCCCGCAGGCCCTTCCCCACCTCCGGTACGGCGCCGGGCGCCCCTGGCGACATCCCCGGCTGGTCGGTCCGGGGCCGGATCCACGACTACCTCGACCGCGGGACCGGCACCGCCGGCCCGGCGCCGCTCGCCCGCGGCGAGATCGATCCCGATGCCTCGGCCCCGATCGGTTTCCTGCCCCCGGTCGGCGCGGTCGGCTGGCCGGGCAGCCCTGGCCTACCGAGCGACGCGGCGACCACCGCGGACGGCGACCTGGCGGCCCGGCACACGTACGGCCCCGACGGACCCGACGATCCGCCGAGCTGGGAGCGGGCCGGCGACGACCCGGAACGTTACGGCGACCTGGCCACGCTCGCCGGGGCGGATGTCGCCGGCCTCGGTGCCGGCGTCCCCCGGCTGCGGCTGCCCCGCCCGATCCGGGTGGTGCAGGGGCTCGCGGTCATGGTGGTGCTCGGCCTGATCGCCAGCGTCGCCGGCTTCGGGACGCTCTACTCGCGGGCCGATCTGCGCCGGACGAATGCGGAGTTCACCACCAACAACACCTCGATCTTCTACCGCGACGGCAAGACCGAGCTCACCTCACTCAGCGTCCAGAACCGCACCACGATCCCCGGTGACGAGATCCCCCAGTCCCTGAAGGACGCCGTCATCGCCGCCGAGAACCGCAGCTTCTGGCAGGATGCGGGGATCTCGCTGCAGGGCATGGCGCGGGCGGTGGTGGCGGTGGTCACCGGGGACTCGGTGCAGGGCGGGTCGACGATCACCCAGCAGTACGTCAAGCTGATGTACCTCTCGCCCGAGCAGACACTCTCCCGCAAGGCGCACGAGATCGCGTACGCCCTCAAGCTGACCCGGCACCAGCCCAAGGAACGGATCCTGGAGGACTACCTCAACACGGTCTTCTTCGGCCGTGACGCGTACGGCGTGCAGGCCGCCGCCCAGGCGTGGTTCGGCGTCGACGCCAAGAAGCTCACGCTCGAACAGTCCGCCGTCCTGGCGGCGGTGATCCAGAACGCCTCGATCATGGATCCCCAGGTCGACCCCGACAACCAGGCCCGGCTGGAGGCGCGCTACCGCTACGTCCTCGACGGGATGCTCGAATCGGGCACGATCGACCAGGCCGACCACGACAAGGCCGCCGCCGGCCTGCCCGACCTGACCGGCCAGAAGGCCGAACAGCGCTACAACGGCCCGCAGGGCTTCCTGGTCAACATGGTGGAGGCCGAGCTGTCCGACCTGGGCTTCGAACAGGCCCAGATCAACGGCGGCGGGCTGCAGGTGACCACCACCTTCGACCCGTCCGCCCAGAAGGCGGCCGAGAAGTCCGTGGCGACCTACCAGGACGAGGCGGCCGCCGCTCACGGCGCGCCACGCGACGGGATCCACGGGGCGCTGACCTCGGTCGACAACAACACCGGTGAGGTGCTCGCCCTCTACGGCGGCGACGACTTCGTGAAGAACTCCCGGAACTGGGCGACCACGCCGCGGATGACCGGGTCGACGTTCAAGACCTTCGGGGTGGTGGCCGGCCTGCGGGACGGGTACACGCTGTGGTCGACCCTCAACGGCAACACCTTCTACCTCCCCAAGCAGCCGATGCCGGTGCGCAACGAGTTCAACCAGGAGTACGGGCAGGTCAGTCTGCTCACCGCGACCGCGAACTCCATCAACACCGCCTTCGTCGACATGGTCGACGAGATGAACGACGGCCCGAAGAAGGTCATGAAAGCCGCCAACGACGCCGGCGCCCCGAGCGGCACCGGCTGGGGCAACTACCCACGAATGGTCCTCGGCGAGCCCGAGGTCAGTCCGCTGGAGATGGCCGGCGCGTACGCCACCATCGTCAACGGCGGCGTACGCCACCAGCCGCACGTCGTGCGCGAGGTGCGCGACCTCGACGGGACCATCCTCTACCAGGCCGACAGCCGCGGCGACCAGACCATCGAGAACGACATCGCCCGGGACACCACGTACGCGCTGGAACAGGTCACCTCCAGCGGCACCGCCGCCAAGGTCTCCGCGCTGGGCCGGCCGGTCGCCGGCAAGACCGGCACCGCCGGGGTGGAGGACATCATCTACGCCGGATGGTTCATCGGCTCGACGACCCGCGTGACGACCTCGGTGATGTACGTCGCCGGCGACGACGGGCAGGGCGACCTGGACCCGTACCGCGGGCCGTGGGACCAGACCTTCTTCGGCAACGGCTATCCGGCCAGCACCTGGCTGGACTACATGAAGGTCGTCACCAAGGACGACCCCTACGAGGAGTTCCCGTCCCCGGCGTACGTGCAGCGGCCGCGGACCGACGGGTAGGGGCACACCCCCGGCCCGCCCTCCCACACAGCGGCGCCCCCGGACCACCCACCCCCCACACAGCGGCCACGCCCGGTATCAAAGGCCACGCGTCGACTTGTGGCTTCTGATACCGGGCGTGGCCGCTGTCGGTGTGGGTCACGCTGTGGGTCACGCTGTGGGTCACGCCGCGGCGCGGTGACTGCGGGTACGACCGCGCAACCTGTGCCGCTTGGGCACGGCCATCGCTCAGTCCCCCTGCTTCCTGGAGGCTTTCGAGTTCTTCGAGTTCTTCGAGTTCTTCGAACCGGCCTTCCCCGGCCGCTTGAACGACCCGTACCGCTGGGCGAACTTCTCCACCCGCCCGGCGGTGTCGACGACCCGCTGCCGGCCCGTCATGAACGGGTGCGAGGCGGCCGAGATGTCCACGTCGACGACGGGATAGGTACGACCGTCCTCCCAGGTGACGGTGTGCTCGGAGGTGACCGTGGACCGGGTCAGGAACTGGTAGTCCGCCGAGCGGTCCCGGAACACCACGAAGTGGTAGTCGGGATGGATGTCCTTCTTCATGAGGTCCTCCTCACCAGCCGGTTCACCAACTGGACTTGGTGATGCCGGGCAGTTCTCCCTTGTGCGCCGCCGAACGGAACCGCACCCGCGACAGCCCGGCGCGGCGCAGGTACCCGCGCGGGCGCCCGTCGACCTGGTCGCGGTTGCGGACCCGGGTGGGCGACGCGTCGCGCGGCAGCGCGTGCAGGGCCTGCATCGCCTCGGCCCGCTGTTCCTCGCTCAACGCCGGGTCGACACTGGCCTTCTTCAGCTCGGCCCGCCGGGCGGCGTACTTGGCGACGATCGCCCGGCGCTGCTTGTTGCGGACGATCTTCGAGGTCTTGGCCATCAGCGGGCCTCCTTGAAATCGACGTGCCGGCGCACCACGGGGTCGTACTTCCGCAGGCTCAGCCGGTCCGGCGAGTTGCGCCGGTTCTTCCGGGTGACGTACGTGTAGCCGGTGCCCGCGGTCGACCGGAGCTTCACCAGCGGACGCAGATCGTTGCGCTTGGCCATCAGACCTTCTCCCCTCGCGCGAGCATCTCCGCCACCACGGCGTCGATCCCGCGCTTGTCAATCAGTTTCATCCCGACCGCCGATACCTTCAAGCGCACCGTACGACCCAAGGAGGGCACCCAGTAGCGGTGGGCCTGGAGGTTCGGCTCCCAGCGGCGGCGCGTGTGGCGCTGCGAGTGGGAGACGGCGTTTCCGTACGAGGGCTTCTTGCCCGTGACGTGGCATCGGCGAGACATGGACGTGAACAGTATCTAATGATAACTGTTCTCGTCAAATAGCGAAGCGCCCGCCTCAACCCACCTTCAGCAGCCGGTCGTCGTCCGACCGCGGGTTGCCCCGACGGTCCGTGTTGGAGGTGCCCACCACCAACGGGCCGGCATCGCCGCCGCTCACCACGGCGCGCAGTCGCCCGTACGTGCCCGCCCAGTGCGCGACCGGCGAGTCGGTGTCCCCCGACGCCGATACCGGGATCTGCCACAGCCGCTGTCCCCGCAGCCCGGCCATCCACAGCGAGCCGCGCCAGTACGCCAGCCCGCTGGGGGACGCGTCGGCGGGCGTCCAGACCCGGACGGGGTCGATCATCCCCGAGCGCCCGGCCTTGCCCTCGACGGTCGGCCAGCCGTAGTTACCACCGGCCTCGATGAGATTCAGCTCGTCCCAGTGGTTCTGGCCGAACTCACTCGCCCACAGCCGACCCTCGTCGTCCCACGCCAGACCCTGAACATTGCGGTGACCCATCGAGTAGACGACCGTCCCCCACGGGTTGCCCGGCGCCGGCTCACCGTCGGCAGTCATCCGCAGGATCTTGCCGCCGAGGGACGCGCGGTCCTGCGCGGCGGCCCCCTGATTGGCGTCGCCGGTGGACACATACAGGAACCCGTCGGGACCGAAACGCACCTGCCCGCCGTTGTGGTTGGTGCCGGTCGGGATGCCGTCGAGCAGCACCCGCTCGTCCCCGAGCCTGTCGCCCGACAGGGGCATCCGGACGACCCGGTTGTCCGCCGCCGTGGAGTAATACGCGACGACGGACGACTCGTCGTCGGCCAACGTCACGCCGAGCAACCCGCCCTCGGCGGTGGTGGTGGCATCGACGGATCCGAGTTCACGGACACCACCGTCGGGGGTGGTACGGAGGATCCGACCGGTGTCGCGTTCCGACAGGAGGAACGTTCCGTCGTCGAAGGCGTCGATCCCCCACGGCGAGGTGAGGTCGGTGACGAGGTCGGTGGGCGTCAGCGGATCGGGGATCACGGGGGCCGCGGAGGCCCCGGACGAGCCGGCGGAGGGCGGCCCGGACGGCGTCGCGGACGACAGGTCGGGGCCTGCCGAGGACGTGGTGTCGGGCGATGAGGAAGCCGGCGATTCCCCCGCCACAGGCGGAGATACACCGTCAGGGCGGGAGCATCCGGCCGCTGCGGCAACGCTCACCGCGAGCAGCAGGGCGACCAGGGGCGAACGGGCATCCAGCACGATTCCTCCTCGGCGTCGGAGCCGACGCGCAGTCCCACCGCGGACGGCCACGGGGTCACCGCCATCGTGCCATGCAGCGGCCGATCACCCACGGTCACGGTTCGATCACACCGAACGATCCCGCCACCCGAAATGCCCCTGCGGGGTATGTTCCAAGTACTACAGGTTGTCGGACAACAAAGGAACAGTCATGGAACGCACTGTGTACCGGGTCCTCTCGCAGGTTTTCGCAGTCGTGCTGCTGCTGGTCGGGATCGCGGCCATCTGGGGTGGCACGTGGGCCCACGGGTACGTGAAGGATCAGCTCTCTTCGCAGGCGATCACGATGCCGGCAGGCGACGCGCTGACCTCGGACGACATGAAGGCGACCCTGTCGAAGTACGCCGGGACACCGCTGGATTCGGGTCCGAAGGCTGAGGCGTACGCGAACCACTACATCCTCGCCCACATGAACGCCTCCAGCGACGGCCAGACGTACTCCCAGGTGTCGGGTCAGTACATGCAGCTGTCGAAGGATCCGTCGGCCGACCCGGCCGAGGTCGAGAAGCTCGCCGGCCTCCGGCAGTCGCTGTTCATGGGCAGCTCGCTGCGTGGCCTGCTGCTGACCGCCTACGCCTGGTCGCTCGTCGGCACCATCGCCCTGTGGGTCGGCATCGGCGCGATCGTCGTGGCCGTCATCCTGGCCATCCTCGGCTGGTTCGTGCTGCGCGCCAAGGCGGCCGAGCAGGCCTGAGCTGCACGCACCTCAGGGCCGGGCCACGTCCGTTCCGGAGGCCACCACCGTCCATGTGCGGACGCGGTGGCCGATCCGAACGGGCGTGGCCCCTTCGCGTACGGTCCCGGGAGCGGCCGGGGCCTGATCGGTCGGGCCCGATCAGTCGGGCCTGATCGGCCGGACCTGATCGGTCGGCTCCTGCTCGGCCGGGTCTGAACGGCCGGCTCCGATCAGTCGGCCTCGGGCAGCCCGAGATCGGACATGTGTTCGCCCTCGTAGCGCATCACCACGATCGACCACGGCGCGACGGTGTAGGAGCCCTCGATCGCCTCGGCCTCCTCGATCGGCCAGACGTTGGCCCGCTCCTCGGCCCACGGCGCGGTGTCGATGAGCCGTTTCCAGGTGCCGCCGTCGCGGGCCGGCACGGCGAAGTCGTGGGCCCTCGCGTCCTGGTTGATGTAGAGGATCCAGTCCGCACCGCCGACCGGGGAACCGTCGATGGACAGCGCGATGGCCCGGTCGTGGGGTCCGAGTCCGGCGACGAGGTCGGGGCCGCGGTAGATGTAGGCGACGTCGTCGCTGTCGAAGTCGAAGCCGCCCCAGTTCCGTTGCCGCAGGGCGGGTTCGGCGGCGCGGATCCGGGCGACGTAGGTGGCGAAGTCGAACAGCGGGTTGGTCCCCTCGGGCGCGGCGGTCTGCCCGACCACGTCGTAGTAGGCGTACGCCTCGGGGTTGCGGGGATCGACCGGCACCCGGGTCGGCGCATTCGAGACGGCCTGGGCCCAGTTGTTCCAGATGCCGACGGTGTTCAGCGCCCACGGGTTGTTGTTGCCGTTCTGGGTGCGGCCGTATTCGTCGCCGGACACCACCATCGGCACGCCCCGGGAGAAGAACAGCACCACCCAGAAGTTGCGCCACCGGGCCCGGCGCAATGCCTTGTCCTGGCCCGAGTCCCATGACTGGTTGTTGTCACCGCCGCCGTCGGAGGGCCCGAACGGGAATGGCTGGTCGTTGTTCTTCGCGTTGAACGAGACGAGGTCCATCAGGGTGAATCCGTCGTGTGCGGTGACGAAGTTGATGGAGTGCTGCGGGCCGCCCTGGTCGGCGAAGTGGTGATAGTCGCCGTTGACCATGTCGGCGAAGCCACCGACATTTCCGTCGCCCTTGAGATAGCGGCGCACCGAGTCCCGGTACCGGCCGTTCCACTCACCCCAGCCGGGCGGGAAGTTGCCGACCTCGTACCCCCACAGGTCCCAGGCCTCGGCGATGACCTCGAGGCGGTCCTCAGCGGCCATCGCCGCGATCGACTCCAGCAGCGGGTGCTGCGGGAAGAACCGCTTCTGACTGTCCCAGTCGTCGGGATGCCAGTCGTCGGGCGTACGCCCCAACACCGGCGCCAGGTCGAAGCGGAATCCGTCCACGCCCATCACCCGGCACCAGTACGCCAGCGAGTCCAGCACCAGGTTGCACGACGCGTCGGAGGAGAAATTCAGCTGATTCGACGTGCCGGTCGCCCCGTCGACCAAGGCATGCTCGGAGGTCATCACATAGTAGTCGGCGGCCGCAAAACCGCCCAGACTGGTGAAGCCGGTCACGGTCGGGTCCGCATACCAGTTGCCGCCCTCGGAGGAGTGGTTGTAGACGACGTCCATGTAGACCTCCAGGCCCTCGGCGTGGAAGGCCCGCACCATCTCCTTGAATTCCCGGGTCGGACCGCCCCAGGACTTGTCGGAGGAATAGTCCCGGTTGGGCGCGAAATAGGCCAGCGTCATGTAGCCCCAGTAGTTCGCCCCGCCCATCGTCTCGCCCAGGTTGTTGGAATCGGTCTCCTGAATGGGCAGGAACTCGATCGTCGTCACGCCGAGCGCCTTGATGTACGGCGCCATCAGGCCTGCCGCCCGGTATGTGCCGCGGATCTCGTCGGGGATGTTCACCACGCTCTCGAAGCCGGGGCGCCCGGAGAGCAGGTCGGCCAACCGCACCGAGGACGGGTGCATCGTGAGTCCCTTCAGGTGGGCCTCGTAGATGATCGTGTCGTGCGCGTCGATGTGCGGGTGCTCGCCCGGATAGGTGGAGTCGAGAAGGACGACCCCCTTGGGCGCCCAGATGCCCGTGTCGGCCTCCCGGCGCGGCCGGCCGTGATAGTCGCCGCCGCCGGTTCCCCAGAATCCGCCGTCGCCGCCGAGCTCCCCGATCCTCGGGCTGAGCGGGGCGTGGGTGACCTCGCGGGCGTACGGGTCGAAGAGCACCTTGTTGGGGTTGAACCGGTTGCCGTCCGGGTCGATGTCGGAGACGAAACCGACCCCCGAGCCGGGGGTCCACGCCGGGTCGTACGGCCAGTTGGTGCCCCAGCAGCGGAACGCGTAGAGGGCGCCGGGACCCAGCCCGGTGACCTGCGCACGCCACACGCCGTCCTCGCCGCGGGCCATCTCCACCGATCCGTCGGCGGGCGCGCCGAGCTCGGCCGGGTAGCGTTCGAGCACCACCCGGGTCGCCGCGGGCGCGTGGACGGCCACGGTGGTCGCGCCCGTGGAGGGACGGTGGACGGCACCCAGGGGCCAGTCGGCACCGGGCCATCCGGCCGGGTCGACGGGGGCCAGCGGGACGGCGGAAGGTTGCTCGGGGGTTGCGGGCTGCGGAGACGTGACAGTCGTCATGAGGCTTACGCTGCCACACGGCGGGGGCCGGGAACAGGTCCCGGCGCCGCCGCGGGGCCGGGACAGGTCGTCGGGTCAGGTCGCCGGGTCAGGTCGTCGGGTCCAGGGTCCGTACGCCGAAGCGGGCGAACCCGCGGTCGGCGGTGACGATCGTGGCGCCCTGCTCGAGGGCGAGTGCGGCGTAGTAGGCATCGGGGACGTCGTTCCCCCGGAGACGGTGCTCGGCCACCAGGCCGGTGAAGATCTCCCAGTGGCGCGGGCCGGGCCGAACGATCATCACCTGCGGCGCGGCGATCAGCGCCTGGGCGAAGGCAAGCGCCTCGGCCGGGGCCGCCGGCGTCGAGAAGACCCGCGGATGGGTGACGATCCGCACCATCGCGCTGAGCGCGAGGTCGCTGACCCCGATGGTCTCCGGACCGGTGAGCGCCCCGTCCAGCCAGGTGCGCATCCGGTGGCTCAACGGTGAGTCGTCGTTGCGTTGGGCCCCGACCAGCACGTTCACGTCGAGGAAAAGCACGTCAGCGGGTCGTTTCGCCGAGAACTCGGTCCATGGCGTCCTTGTCGTACAGGTCGACACCGGGCTGCAGGCCGCCCGGGTAGGCGAAGTCGGGCAGCGTGACCGGAGCCGCCGGGGCCTCGGTCCCCTCCAGATATTGGCGCAAGGCATCCTCCAAAACTGATCCGATCGTGCGGTGCGAGCGCACCGCCCGGAGCTTGGCCGCGGCCAGGAGCTCATCGTTGATGTTCACCGTCGTACGCACGGCTGCATCATATCATCACTAGTCTGACATCGAATCATCACAGTCGCCGCGCCGGCCAGGGGGGAAGGGGCCGATCCGCTCACCAGGCAGTCATGGGGAGCAGGACCGAGTCCTCCCCAGGATGAGGCATGGCCCCGCGCACAACGAGGCAGGTCGGCATTACCCCTTCCCATGGGCATGATCGACGCGCTGAAGGAGCGCGTCGCGTTGCTCAATCCGCCGGCGTGAGCGGCAGCCGCGCGCCGCACCGGGCGACCAGGTCGGCAAACCCGCGGCTCCACAGCATCTCGTTCATTCGGTCCTCGAGATCGAGCCCTTGCGCCCTGGTTGCCGGGACGCAGTCCAGATTCAGGGCCTCCTGAAAGACCACCTCGGTGGCACCGCGCAGAGTCGTGAACTCGAAGACGCCTTCCCGGAACAGCGCGCCGATGTCGGCGGTTGCCGGCCGCGAGATCCGGAACCGGAGCCGTCCCCCGACATCGCGAACCCACGACTCCTGGCCCCGCTGGACGATCCTCCGGTTCAGCCGTGTCCACGTCGAGGATCAAACCATCCACGCGGTCCCCCACAAGCCCGCCCAGCCTGGGCTTCTCGCCTCCGCAGTCCCATCCCGACCAGTGGTTCGCGTCCAGGTCGACCGCCCACTCGACGAGCACCCGCCGGGTCTGCGTGAGCATCTCCTCGTCCGCGGTTCGGCCGCCGCCGACGCGACGCGCACACGCGCCCCGACGTCCGTGAACTCCCAGAGCAGGCCGGGGTCGATCACCCAAGGACCGGGTCAGCGCACCACCAGCGCGCGTCCCGATCACGCTTGGGTCTCATCATTGACCTTTCTGCTCGTGCCCGGGTGCATCGTCGAGGACCCGACGCGGGCCCTGCGCGTGTCGGCGGCTCTCGCGCCGGCCGGCGATGAACAGCGATGCCGCTGACCCGACCGCCACCAGACCACCGACGAGGGACAGCGTCGGACTCATCCACCACGCCCAGGGCTCCTCGTGCGCCACCGGGGCATCATCGCCCGGACGGTAGAACGCCCGCACTCGGTCACCGACCTCATGCGGCCCCCCGTCAAGGACGACGTTGCCCGCAACAGGTCCTCCGTCATCGGGACGGAAATCGCCCTCGACGACGCAGAATCGTGGCTGACAGTTCTTGCTCGTCACGATCAGCGTCCCCGACACACCGTCGTTGCCGCGAAAGAACAGCACCACTCCCGGGGCGACAAGCATCACACCGAGCACGAGTAGGACCACCGATGCGGTCAGCCGGATCACCCGCCACAACATGGCCTTCGCCTCCTTCGGTATTTGTGACCGTCAGCCCGGCTCTCCGCCCGCCAAGCACGGACTGAACACTTCCGCTCACGTCGGTGCCTTCGGCGACACTGCCCAGTATCATCGACATCGCCACCGACTTCTATCGGCTCGGAGCTTTACCTGCGGACGACGCCTCAGGAACTTATAAGCATGTCCTGCGCGTCAGAGCAAGGAGTCGCGTGCGCACCGGATCCAGTCATCAAGCGAAAGAATCTGATCTCTGCTTTCCTTCTCCTCGAACACATTCATCCACAAGCGAGCGTGACTCACGCCCTCCGGATCGGGCTCGAGTCGAACCACGAGGCCTTGACGACGGTACTCTCGCGACTCAGCCAGAGATGCTAGATCCTCAGCCTCAATCGACCAGATATCAAGGTCGCCAGCGAGCAACTCCTGGCATTGGGAGAAGTCACCAAAGAGTAGCTGCGGAAAGCCCCGCAGGGACCATGGTTTCACCCTCTTTCGCCGCTCGGCCCACAGATACCCAAGATTCCCTTCAAGCATCCAAGCGTATTTCGCCTCAACCGGCTGGAGTACAACTAAGGACGCGAAGCCCCGATAGATCTTTTTCATCTCCCCCATTTCCGCGAGCGGTGCATTACGTGAACATTCTTGTGTTTGTGCGAACCCGCGGGTCCGTAAGTAAAGTTTCTCTTGTAGACTTTCTTTTTCTTGTAGGAGGTTCTGCTTGGCCCTCGCCACTCTCGTCCTGGGTACGTCTTTGAAATCCGGTACGCCGCTCCGTTTCTGGCCTTTCCCACCGTGGATGACCTGGTCCACAGTCTGCCCGCAAGCCAACTGACGGAACGTGAAGCCTGAAGGGTGTGGTTGCCTGCCGACAGCACCCTCACGGTACGGTACAGACGTACGCCACGAACAGCCCAAGCTGCAACACCTACCCCCGGGTTAAATGACGCAGCAGTCAGCGCGATTTTCAATTTTTTTCCATGAGGATCGACCGACCTTTCGGTGCCATTTGTTTCCGTCGGTGTCGGTGTGGTTGATGGGGTCGGTGGGGTAGCCGTAGGTGGTGTCGCCGCCGCCGTCGACGGGGTCCAGGTTGGTGAACGCTCCGGTGGTGGGGTTGTAGAGGCGGGCGCCCATGAGGGTCAGGCCGGTGTCCAGGGTGGCGCGTTGTTTGGCGCCGAGCCGGCCGTACCCGATCCCGGCCACCCCGCCGGCACTACCGGTGGCCTCGCCGGCCCCGGCGGTGGCCTGGCCGGTGTCGGTGGCGGGTAGGCCGTACTCGGTGAAGGAGGTGAAGGCGTCGATCCCGCCCGCGGTGTCGGCGACCGCGACACTGGCCGCGATGTCCCCGCGCGGGGACGCCAACTGAAGGCTCGCCTGGGCCGGGCCGGCGCCGCGGGCGGTCAGGGTCACCGACAGGTCCCCGGCGATGGTCTCCACATACCGGGTCGTGGTGGTCTGCCCGTCCGGGGCGGTCGCCACCGACCAGGTCGGGTTATCCGACGCGTCGGTGTAGTGACGCACCAGGGTGTCGGTCCCGGAGGCGTCCACCCTCCTCTGGCCCAGCCTGCGCCCGGACCCGTCCAGGCTGAACGTCGTCGTGGACGCGGTGTCCCCGCTGCCCTGACCGATCGAGGCGATCTCGTCGGTGTCGTAGTAGCCCAACCGCAGACCACCCTGGCCGGGCTGCGGCGCGTCGGCGGCCGGCACGAGCGTCTGCCGGCCCAACGCGTCATAGGCGTAGGAGCCCTGCCCGTTCCCGCCGGTCACCGGCCGATCGGCCGCATCGAACACCCGCGACACGCCCGCCCCGCTACTACCGGTCTGGCACTCCCCGCCCGTCCCCGGCCCGTCGGCCGCCTGCAAGATCCGGTTCCCGTTACGGTCGAACCCATAGCTGCGGGTCCGGCACCCCACCGCGGCCCCCGAACTGCCCGCATCACCGCTACGGTCGGCCACCCGCGTCAGGCGCCCGGCCCGGTCATAGCCGTACTCCACATCCGAACCCGCACCCGACTCACCGGCCCCGTCAGGAGTCCACTCATCGGTGACCTGCCCGGCCGCATTGGACCGGCCGGACCAGGCCAGCCACGGCCGGTCGGCCTCGACCACGCCGGTCTCGGGATCGGTGAGGGGCCCGCTGTAGGACATCGCCACCAACTCACCGGTCACATCCACACTGACCCGCCGGACCACCCCGCCGGGCAGATCCTCCCGCACCAGCCCACCACCGGCGTCATAAGCCCCCACCGACTCAAAACCCGACCCATCCGCCGTCGCCACAGAAACCCCGGTCACCACACCACGACGCTCCACCCGACCCGACGCATCGAGAATGGTCACCGACATCCCAGCTCCGTGCACCAGTCAAGGGGCCCGGTGCGGGTCAGGGCCATGTCCATGGACAGATCCTGACAGACGGGCCGCTGTCGGCGCTGGTGGCCCGACATATCCGCCGCATAGCCCGGGCGTGGCAGTCGTTCTCCAGAGCTTCGGGGCGTGGTGTCGGAGAGTTCCTTCGGGCACGCCCCCGACAGGGTTGAGGCGGGCATCCAGGTGGACACCGAACCCTCTGGGTGATCAATCTCACATCCCCGGGAGCTTCATTGAAAAGGTCCGGTGACCTCCAGATCTGCCAGTGTTCACGATCAGGCGGTCTCGGGGGAGGCCAGGGCGGGGACGGGAAAGGCCATGCGGCCGAGTGTGCGCAGGGGACTGGTCTGGCTGCTGGCATGGGCAGTGGTGGCCGGACTGCTGGGGATGGATCTGCGGGCGCACACGCTGAGTGCCTGGGCGACACCGGCGGATGAGCAACCGACTCCACCAGCTCTCGAACCCTCGGCCTCGACGGAAACGGGGCCGTCCGGCCGGATTGCGGCCATGGGCACTGAGCTGGTGCGTCCGGACTGGGTGTCGGCCCAAGTGAGCGCGGCGGCATCGGGCAAACGGGTCGAGGTGCTGTCTGCGCGCACGCAGACCGCCCGGTCATGGGTCAATCCTGACGGCACGGTGAGCGCCGAAGAGGCTGCGGCACCGGTGCGATTCGAGCGGGCCGGCGCCGGCGCCGACGGCTGGGTCGACATCCACACCACACTGGTCAAAGGTCCAGAGATTCTTCATCAATGGGAACCCATACTTTCGAATTGGGCGAGAATCTCCGGGGTTCGAATTCCGGATCTCCGTCGGCAACTCGAAGAAGCACTGGCCGAGGCCCAAGGGATTCGTCAGGCAGACGACCAGGCTGCATGTGCATATTGCCCCCGGAGAGATCCTGGGAAAATCGACGACACATATTCGTGGAAGTCGGCCGGAACGGCAACAAGAGGTACCGACAGTTTTGGCCGCGCCGGGGACAGGGAGTGGGATGATGTATTACGATACTATGCCTTTGGGAGACTTGGTCCAAGTTCTCAAGGATCGCATTTCCCGGCGGTCGGGGCTGCGGCAATCGTGGAGCACGGTGGGCGGGAGACCCATAGTAACGCTGACCAAGAAAGGATCCGGCTCCCCGGTTGCCATAGAAGTCAACGATGAGTACTTCATTGTCCAGACTGCCGACGGGTACTGGAGCATTGAGTGGGCGGCGCCGAATATACCGGACGAGCAAAGTCAGACCTTCGATGAATTGCTCGATGACTTGACGAAGTACCTCGAAGGACGGTATCAGGTGGAAGTAACTCGCGGACTGTTCGGCCGCACGTCCCGCTTCTTGAAGATCGGCGGACCGGATGGTGGTCGGACCTTTGTTCGAAGAAAACGCGGATATTTCCCACCTGATGTTCTGCCAAACGACGAATGAGGTCTTTGTACCCGAATATCGTCGGCGTTTGCGGGCAACCGGATTCCGGGTCGTGGTGCCGAAAGAAGAGGTGTGTCTGACCGCGTCAGTGCTGGTCCTTGCGGTCGGCATCTCATTCGTTGCTTCGGGTGGGTTGCTTTTCTGTTGCGGCAACGACGGTGTGTGGGCGGCGTCGTCCCGGGCGGGGGCCTCATGAGGTCGGTGATCGGGTGCGAGCCTTCATGAGTCCGGGCGAGGATGGCCCGGTGATGCACGAGGAGCCTCGGGCTGGTGGAGGGATCCGACGCTGTCTCTCGTCGGTGGTCTGGTGGCGGTAGGGTCGGCGGTATCACTGCTCATCGCCGGCTGCGGCAAGAATCGCCGGCACGCCCAGGGTCCACATCGGGTTCGCGACGATGCGCCTGGACACGAGCAGAAAGGTCGTCGATGCCACTCGAATACGACCCTGACGCGATCGCTTGGCGGTGCGACCCGGTCCTCGGCGTCATCGACCCCGGTCTGCCGTGGCGGTACGTGTCCGCCCCGGCTGAAAGGGAGGACGAGGACGATCCGCGGATGGACGAGATGCTCGTCCACACCTGGCGGGTGCTTGTCGGCTGGGCCATCGACATGGGTGCGAACACCTGGTCAGCGCTGAAGAGCCTGGAGGACAGACGCGACGGGATCGGGTCGCAGGCAGAGTCCCTGGGCGGCCCGATCCGTGACGCCGAAGAACTCGTGGAGGCCTTCGAGGGAGGGGTGTGGGACTTCACCGTGAACCTGGACGGCATGGAGCTGGCCTATGAAGCGGCCTTCGACGAACTGGTCTTCTCCGCGACCCCGGATCAGGCCCACGAGGTGGCGGCACGGCTGAACCGGATGATCGTCGAACGGGGCTACGAGCCGTGGGTGCACGACTACGGCGGGCGACTTCCGTTCCGGATCCCGCGGCAGGCGGCCGATCCGGTACTTCGGGGGCGGATGAAACAGGTGGCGTGGAACCTCGGCCTGGCTAGTCTCGTCACCCTGTGCCCGCAGACCGGTGCCGGGCCGGAGCCACCAGAGCACGGCCTGGGATACCTGTGGACCGAACGACGAAGACGCCACCCGCTCCCCTGGGCCCGCCGACGGGCGTCTTACCTCCTCCTCGCGAACCCTCATGGGACGGCACCGGGACCGTACGCCGATGTGGACCTCCGGCCGCTCACATCGGGCAACCTGGAGACGATCGCGGCCGAAGGCGCATTCCGGCGACCCGGATTCGCCGCCCGCCTCGATCCTGATCCTGCCCAGGCCGACCACGCCCAGACCTGGCAGAGCATTCTCCAGCCGAGACTCGCCGACGACGAGGTCGTCCCACTGGACATGTGGCTCGAACAGGCCCGCAAGAACACCGGTTGACCAGTGCCGCAAGATTGGCAAGGAGACGGACCTCGGGGATGTGCTCGGGCGCTGATGACCAGTGGGATCGGCCGGGGTCGACGCGCCCTGAACCCCAGACGCGGCACGAGGTATCAAACGCGGCGTGTCGACGTGCCGCGTTTGATACCTCGTGCCGCGTTTGATACCTCGTGCCGCGTTCGGACTCCGGAGGCCACGCCCGGAGACCACCGATGAAAGTCACGCCAGCGGCGTGACCAGGCCCTCGGGCAGGTGCCTCAGCACCTTCGCGACCTCCTGCAACAGCTCCCGGTACGGGCTGGAGGTCCGCCAGGTCAGGGCGATGTCGCGGTGCGGCGCGGGCGCCTCGAAGGGCCGCAGCCGGATCCCCGGGTTGGGCGTCGCCGGCGCGGACACCGCCAGCCGGGGCAGCAGGGTCGCGCCGACCCCGGCGGCGACCATGTGCCGCAGCGTCTCCAGGCTCGTCGCCCGGAAACCGGCGTGTTCGGCCGCTCCGGTGGCGTGGCAGATCTCCAGCGCCTGATCGCGCAGGCAGTGGCCCTCGGTGAGCAGCAGCAGGTCCTCGCCCTGCAGGTCGCAGGCGCGCATCGGGGTGTCGGCGTCGGGATCCTGCGCCGCGCCGCCCTCCGGCGTGGCCCCGGACTCCCCGGCCGGCTCGGCGAACACGAAGTCCTCCCGGAACAGCGGCTCGACGTGCAGGCCCTCGTCGTCGATCGGCAGCGCGACTGCTGCGGCGTCGAGGGTGCCGGCCCGCAGCCGGTCCAGCAGCACCCCGGTCTTCTCCTCCACCAGCAGCAGCTCCAGTCCGGGGAACCGGGTGTGCAGGGTGGGCACGACATGCGGCAACAGGTAGGGCCCCAGGGTCGGGAAGAGCCCGAGCCGGACCGTACCGGCATGCGGGCGGCGGGCCTGCCGGGCGATGGTCTCGATGTCCTCGGCCTCCGACAGGATCCGTCGGGCCCGCTCGACGACGGCCTCGCCGACGGCGGTGAAGATCACGCTGCGGGAACTGCGCTCGATCAGTTCGACCCCGAGGTGTGCCTCCAGCTTGCGGAGCTGGGTGGACAGCGTCGGCTGGCTGACGAACGACGCCGCGGCCGCCCGGCCGAAATGTCGGTGGTCGTGCAGCGCGACGAGATATTCGAGGTCTCGCAGGTTCATCGGGATTCCCCCCGCCGGAAGGCGATCGGGGCGCCGGTGAACCTACCGGCGCCCCTCATCGATCGTACGATGCCGTCAGACGTACGGGGCTCAACTCCGTACGATGCCGTCAGACGTACGGGCCTCAGCCCGCCACCGGGACGGGTGCGGAGGTCCGGATCATGTGTTCGAAGGCACCCAGCGCGGCAATCGCGCCCGACCCCTCGGCGACCACGATCTGCTTGAACGGGACGGTCGTGCAGTCCCCGGCGGCATAGATCCCGGGGATGCTCGTCTGGCCCTTCTCGTCGATGACGATCTCGCCGCGCCGGGTCAGCTCGACGGTGCCCTCCAGCCATTCGGTGGTGGGCAGCAGCCCGATCTGCACGAAGACCCCCGCGATATCCAGCCGGCGGATCTCGCCGGTCGTGCGGTCCTCGTACGCCAGGCCGGTCATCTGCTTGCCGTCACCGAGCACCTCGGTGGTCCGGGCGCTGGTGATGACCGAGGTGTTGGGCAGGCTGTCGAGCTTGTCGAGCAGCACCCGGTCGGCCTTCAGCGTGTCGACGAACTCCAGCACCGTCACGTGCGAGGCGACCCCGGCCAGGTCGATCGCGGCCTCCACGCCGGAGTTGCCGCCGCCGATCACGGCGATCGGGCGTCCCTTGAACAGCGGCCCGTCGCAGTGCGGGCAGAACGACACGCCCTTGTTGCGGTACTCCGCCTCGCCGGGCACGCCGAGCGTACGCCACCGGGCGCCGGTCGCCAGGATGACGCTGGTCGCGCGCAGCCGACCGCCGCCCTCGAACTCCACCTGGTGCAGCTCCCCCGGTTCGCCGGGGATGAGCCGCGTGGCCCTGACACCGGTGATCTGGTCGATGTCGTACGCCTTCATGTGCTCGCCGTACGCCGCGCCGAGCTTGGGGCCCTCGGTGTAGACCTCGGAGATGTGGTTCTCGATGGCGAGCGTGTCGAGCACCTGACCGCCGACCCGCTCACAGGCCATGCCGGTCCGGATCCCCTTGCGGGCCGCGTAGATCGCGGCCGACGAGCCGGCGGGACCGCCACCGACGACGAGCACGTCGTACGGCGCACGCTCGTTCAGCGAACCGGCGAGCCGGGCGGAGGCGTGGTGGTCGAGGCGCTCGACGAACTGCTTCATGTCGGTGCGGCCCGAACCCCACTCCTCCCCGTTGAGGAAGATCGTCGGGACGGCGAGCACGCGGTTGGTCTCGACCTCGTCCTGGAACAGCGACCCCTCGACGGCGGTGTGGTGGATGTGCGGGTTGAGCACGGCCATCGCGTTGAGTGCCTGGACGACGGTCGGGCAGTTCTGGCAGGTCAGCGACATGTACGTGACGAAGTGCAGGTCGCCCTCGAGGTGGCGGACCGCCTCGATCGTGTCGGCGTCCTCCCTGACCGGGACGCCGCCGACCTGCAGCATCGCCAGCACCAGCGAGGAGAACTCGTGGCCCATCGGCAGCCCGGCGAAGCGGATGTCGATGTCGGCCCCGGGGCGGGTGACGGCGAAGGAGGGACGCCGGTCGTTGTCGTCGGCGCGGCGGTGGGTGACGAGATCGGAGCAGGCGGCGATCTCGTCGAGCAGGTCGGCCATCTGCTTCGACTGCGGGCGCTCGTCGAGCGAACTGACCAGCTCGACGGGCTGGGTGATCCTTTCGAGGTACTGCTTGAGTTGGCTGGTCAGGTTGGCGTCGAGCACGTTGTCCTCCATGAGCGGGTGAGAGGTCGAGGGGGATGATCGGGCGTACGCCGGTGGGCCGGGCGGCCCTCCGACGTACGCCGATCGGGGGAGCTAGATCTTGCCGACCAGGTCGATGCCCGGGGTCAGCGTGGCCTCGCCCTCTTCCCACTTGGCCGGGCAGACCTCGCCCGGGTGCGCGGCGACGTACTGGGCGGCCTTGATCTTGCGGATCAGCTCGGTAGCGGAGCGGCCGACGCCCTCGGCGGTGATCTCGATGTACTGGATGACGCCCTGCGGGTCGATCAGGAAGGTGGCGCGGTCGGCCAGACCGGCGCCGGGACGGGCGTTGTCGAAGTTGTCGGTGACCTCACCGGCCGGGTCGCCGATCATGTAGTACTTGATCTTGCCGACCTCCTCGGAGGCCTCGGTCCAGGCCTTGTGCACGAAGTGGGTGTCGCGCGAGACCGAGAAGACCTCGACGCCGAGCGCCTTCAGCTCCTCGTAGTGGTCGGCCATGTCACCGAGCTCGGTCGGACAGACGAAGGTGAAGTCGGCCGGGTAGAAGAAGAACACGGCCCACTTGCCGAGGACGTCCTTCTCGGTCAGGTCGACGAACGCGCCGTCCTTGTACGCGCTGGCCGCGAACGGCTTGATCGTGGTGTTCATGAGCGACATGGAGTGAACCCCTGTTTCTGTGTCGGTACCTCAACGACTTGCGATACAGACTCTATATCTAACCTGCTGGAGTCGATAGCTTTCGTCGATCGATTGTGTCCATCGGGGCATAGATGGGGTCTATGGAGGGGAGCCTATCCATAGATGGTGTGACTCGCGTCACAGGCCGGCGTCGGGCGCATAGAGTTCAACCATGGCGTTCTACCTGGACAAGGCCGACCCACAGACCTGGAAGTCCTTCGGAACCTGGTCCGCCCGTGTGTCCGAGGCCACCCGCGAGGCCGGCGTGCACCCGGCAGTCCTCGAACTCATGTGCGTCCGCATCTCCCAGCTCAACGCGTGCTCGTACTGCCTCGACGTACACGTCCGCAAGGCGGTCGCCGCCGGGATCACCGACCAGCAACTGGCCGTGCTGCCGGCCTGGCGCGAGGCCGGCGAGCTGTTCGACGACGTGGAACGCGCCGCCCTCACCATCGGCGAGGCCGCCACCGAACTGCCCGACCCTGCCGTACGGGTGACCGAGCTGGCCCGGGCGAGGGAATCGCTGACCGACGCCCAGTACTCGGCACTGCAGTGGGCCGCGATCCGGATGAACGTCTCCACCCGGGTCTCCATCCTCAGTCAGCACCCGGTGCGACCTCGGGAGTGAGGGGCAGGCGTCGGCGACCCCCTGCGCGGAGGCCACCGCCTCCCACACGCGGAGGCCACCGCTCGGTCCTGGGAGGCCACCGCTCGGTCCTCGGAGGTCTCGGTCCCCGGAGGCCACCACCTCCCACACAAGCGGATTGCACGGTGTCTATGCCCAGCGATCCGCTTGCCTCGACTCGGGCCACCTCCCACACAAGCGGATCGCACGGCGTCTATGCCCAGCGATCCGCTTGCGTGGATCGAGAGGTCGGCCGACCCGAGCGTTGGGCCCCACTCAGGCCGAGCTCGGGGAGGTCCACCAACTTTCACCCCAACGACGGCCGGGGTCTGTCGCGACATCGGCGCGCTCCGTAGCCTTGAAGACAGCCGCGGCCGGTATGGGCCGGCCCGTACCAGGACGGGAGCATCCAGATGGCATTCGACGTTGAGGACACCCTGCAGAAGGTCCAGAAGATCCTCAAGGACACGGTGGACCAGATCGACGACGTGATCGAGAAGGGCCGGACCACGCTGAGCGAGAAGCTGGAGAACATCCAGTCGCAGTCCGGTGCCCAGAGCAGCGAGACGGACACGCCCGAGGCGGACGCTCCGCAGCAGAGCCCGAGCGACACGGCCTCGACCGAACCGACCGCCGACACCGACAACACGACTGCTCCGAGCGACACCTCCGCCGGGACGGAGACCGCGGGAGACCCGGACTCGCCCGAGGGCGGCAGCACTCAGCAGTAACCCCCCGTCCCCCGGCCCGAACCAGCCGGCCCCGCCTCCGAGGCGGGGCCGGCTGTCATTTATCGGGGTGGACCAGCGGATCAATCGATGTCGGAACGCCCGGTCGTCTACTCGGATAGGTTGTCTACTCGGTGGGGCCTCCTATTCGGTGGGGGCCTCGGGCTTCTTCCTCACGCCGTAGAGCAGGTCGCCGTACTCCTCGGGATGGCGATGGATCCAGCCCTTGATGAAGGGACAGATCGGCAACACCTTGGTGTTCCCTTGGGCCCGCACCTCCTCGAGGGCGTGTCGGGCGAGCGCCCCACCGACCCCCTGCCCTTCGAAGGCCGGTTCCACCTCGGTATGGGTGAACACGACGAGATCGGGCGCGGTCTGGTACTCGGCGAACCCGGCGAGCTTGCCGTCGATCCGCGCTTCCCAGCGCTTGGCGTCCTCGTTGCGGGTGACTGTGACGTCGCTCATGCAGCAAGCCTAGCCACCGGTCGGAGGAGGACCTGGGTGCGGCCCGGGGCCGAAGAGCTTATCGGCCCCACGACGGGGGGAGAGCCACGACCCGACATGTGGGTCTGATTGAGCGCGGTCGCACCACTTCTGGGGCGCCCGGTTCTCGCCACTTGTGGACTACTCGACGGTCGGTTCGGCGTGGCAGTGGAGAAAGCCGGGGTGTGAGCGGGGATTGGGGGCGGTTGGGGTGCCGGGATCTTGGATCAGGTACCGGGTTTGTCGAGTGGCCGGTCGACAAACCCGGTACCTGATCCGAGATGGGGGGACGTCATCCCTCTGCAGGGGCGGTTGAGGTACCGGGTTTGTCGACCTCGCCCCTGTCGGACCCGACCCGTCGGGCCGGCCGGCCCTTCCCAGGGCCAGGTGGCGGAGGATCGAGGGGGCGAAACAGCGGACTCGCCGTCTCACCCGAGCGGAACCGACCCACTGGGTCAGGTTCTGTCGCCGCCGGGTGAAATCTGGTCCGGCCCGAGAATCCGACCCAGTGAAACCACGATCCCCCCAGTGAACGGCCCGCCGCCGGCCCTCGGACCCCGCGATCCTCCGCCGACGCACACCTGACCGCCCGACCTGGCGACATGCGACCGCATCGGACCCCTCGGCAGCGGAAACGCGGATGCTGTGAGGCCCGAACGTCCCAAGGTCGCAAGGCATGGCACGTGGGGTCTGATACTGCGTGGCCGATGCCTGCCGGAGGCCGATCGCCACCGCGAATCAGCGCGACCACCGGGTCAGGCCCGAGTGTTCAGCGTGCCGGCATACCCAGCGTCGATGTTCGCTCGGTCGCTGGTGGCGAGGACTCCAGGAAGCGACCGGTCGCTCTCCCCCAGGGAGCCTGCCCGGTCGGTCAAGTCCCTGGTAGTGGTGTATCCGTTTCGTGATCTTTCGATACGGGGTCA
>CAZGWN010000018.1:0-48699 GCA_964528755.1 uncultured Propionibacteriaceae bacterium | reverse complement strand
CGCCGAGGTCCCGAGGTCCCGATGCCCAGCGGCCACGCCCCGTTTCATATGCCACGCGTCGACGTGTGGCATATGAAACGGGGCGTGGCCGCTGTCAGGGACCAGGAACGGCCGCGACTCCGGGAGTGGGGAGTCGGGGAGCAGCTTCAGGCCCCGGAGGCCAACTCCGCCACCCGCTGCGGCAACTCCTCGGCGGGTACGTCGGCGTGCAGAGGCCACATCCATTCACCGTCGATGTCGATCAACCGCACGCCGGGCTGCTCCAGCCAGCGCGCGATGAGGTCGGTCTCCTCCATCAGGGTCCGGGAGGGCCCGGATCCGGGAGCGATGACCGACTCGGCCAGCAGGACCGTCTCCTCCGCCAGCCGTACGGCGGACTCGCCGGGCCGGGTCCGGGCCGCACCGGCCAGCCGCCCGTACCGGATGACGTGGATCTCCCAACCGGGCTTGCCGGCCGCCCCCGGCGGGGCGAAGGTGTCGGCCGTTCGCCGGGCCGCGACGATCTGCCGGCACCCGGCCACCGATGTGATCCGATGATGCCGGCGGCTCGCGTCGAGGAAGGCCCGGAGCCGTCCGGTCACATCGGCGGCCTCCTCGTACCGTCCCTGGTCGGCGAGAGGCCCGAGCCGCGCTGCGTGCGAGGCCAGCACCGTCGCGGTCTCGCCGGCCAGGCACTCCCGGGTGGCGGCGATGATCCCCGCATACCCCTCGGGTGAGATCGAATGGTCGCACGGCGCGGGACAACGCCCCATCTCCGCCAGCGCGCACGGCGGCGATGTCCTGCGTACGCTCAGCCGGGTGGTGCAGCGGCGCACCGGGAACGCCTCCTGCAGCGCCTCGACCACCTGCTGGGCGGCCTCCCGCCCGGCGAACGGCCCGAATCGGACCTTGTCCCCGGGGTCGCGGACGATCGACAACCGGGGGTACGCCTCGTCGGTGAGCACGATCCAGACGGGGTGTGCGGCGCGCTTGGAACGACGGTTGTACCGCGGCTGGTGTGCGGTGATGAGCCGCAGCTCGCGGACCTGCGCCTCCAGCGGGGTGCGGCACGCCACGTAGTCGACGCCGTCGGCCTGGCGGATCATGTCCTCCATCCGGGCGCGTTTCTCCGAAGCGGTGAAGTAGCCGGCCACTCGGCGTCCGAGGTCCACGCTCGTGCCGACGTAGAGGACCTCGCGACCCGCAGGGTCGCCGTCGGTCGCCGCTTCGGCGGTGTCCTCGCGATAGAACCAGTACACCCCCGGCGCGTGCGGCAGCTTCTTCGCCCAGGAGGCACGGGCACGCCGGGTCGCCGACACCGGATGGGTGAAGGCGACCAGGTCCTCCAGGGTGGACACGTCCTGGTTGCCGACCCGCCCGATGAGGTAGTGCAGCAGGTCGACCGTGGCACGGACGTCATCCAGGGCCCGATGGGTCGGCGGCGTCGTCGTCCGTACGAGGGCCGACAGCGTGCCGAGCGTGTAGTTGCGGACCTCCCCGCGAGGGATGACCCGACGCGCCAGGGTGAGCGTGTCGATGACGTGGCGCGGCGCCCAGTCATAGCCGAGCTCGGCACAGCCGCGGGCGAGGAAGCCCATGTCGAAGCGGGCGTTGTGCGCGACCATCACACAGCCGCGGCTGAACTCCAGGAAGGCCGGCAGCACCGCTGCCAGCGTCGGCGCGTCGGCGAGCATCGACGGGGTGATCCCGGTCAGCACCGAGATCTCCGCCGGCATCGGCCGCTGCGGGTCGACCAGGGTCTGGAACTCGCCGACAACCTCACCGCCGCACACCTTCGCCGCGCCGATCTCGGTGATCCCCGCCTGCCGGCCGGTGCCGGTGGTCTCCAGGTCGACCACGCAGAACTCGACCTCGACCAGTGGTTCGCCCAGGTCTGCGAACGACGGTTGGAGCTCGTCGAGTGGCGACTGGTCGATCATGGCCACCACGGTAGGTCGGCGGTCCGACACTTTGGTGGAGGTCCGGCCGGACGACCGCCCGAGCGGCCGGATGGGGGGTACCGCTCGGATGGTGTCCATAGGGCTGGGCTATGGAGTCCCGCGCAACTGCGTGGGATCGACGTATTCTCAGGGCGCAACATAGGGCTGTCCTATGGTCGCTACCTGAGGGGGGTCCCCTCGGCTCCTCCCGACCGCGGCGCCGTGGCGCCCACCGCCTGCTCCGTACCCTGGACGCGTGTCCGCCCCACCGCACGAGGTACCCGTGCCTCACCCACCGCACGAGGTACCCGCGCCCGCCCCCCGGTCGGTGACGCCGCGACCCGTGTGGGCCCTGGCGCCGGTGATCCTCGGACTGGCGGGGCTGTTGTTCGCACCCGTACAAGGAGGACCCGGCGCTCCCGCGACCGGAGCGGCCGCCGCGTCGGAGCCGACCGGGGCGGGCGGCGCGGCGACAACGGCCGTCACCCGGGTCATCCATGACGGCCCCCGTACGGTCGCCTGTGCCGACACCACGCCCGACTGCGACGCCTGGGCAGACGCCCTCCGCGACGCCGAGCGGATCCTCGACCCCGTCCTGCCGGACCACTCCGCACTGCCGACGGTCCTGGACGTTCCCACACCCGCGGGTCAGCAGGCACTGACCGGCGCGGGCCCCGTACGTCCGGCGGCCACCACCCTCCTCATCACCGACACGATGGTCGACGATCACCTGGCCACCCCCGACGCCCTCGGCCAGGTCCGCATCGTCGCCAACCCGGATGTCGCGTCCGCCGACCGGGTCGAGGTCCTGGTCCACGAACTGGTCCACCTGCGCACCGACGCACCCCGGTGGTCCGGCGCGATCTGGGTGGAGGAGGGGTACGCGGTCGCGCTCACCTGGCGCGCCATGGCCGCCGCAGGCCTCAGCCCGCGGATCGTCCCCGATCCCGGACCGGGGCCCGAGCACGGGGACGGGGACGGAGACAGGATCGGGCCCGAGGCCGCCTTCCCCTCGGGGGAGTGGATGCCCGCCACCACAGCCGACTACGCCCGGGCAGGGCTTCTCGTCCGGCGAGCGGTCGACGCTTGGGGGCAGGACGGCGTGGCACGCTGGTACGCGGCAGTCGCCTCCGGGACCAGTCCCGCCGAGGCCGCCCCAGCAGGCATGACGGACGGAGACACCCGTGGCGGACACTGACCGGCGCCCCTCGATCGGCATCGACATCGGCGGATCGCACGTGGCTGCGGGGGTGATCACCGCCGACGGTGACATCGTCGACCGACTCGCCCGGCCCACCCCGACCGACGAGGCCGCCGCCGTGGAGGAGGCCATCGTCGACCTGGTACGCACCCTGTCCGCCCGCCACGAGGTCTGCGCGGTCGGCATCGGCGCCGCCGGCTGGGTCGACGAACACCAGCAGGTCGTCCGCTTCTCCCCGCATTTGGCCTGGCGCAACGAACCGCTGGCCGCCCGCCTCGACCGCCGCATCACCCTGCCCGTCGTGGTCGAGAACGACGCCAACGCCGCAGCCTGGGGGGAGTACCGCTACGGCGCGGGGCGCGGGACGAGCACCTTCGTCATGATCACCTTGGGCACCGGGATCGGCGGCGGGCTCATCCTCGACGGCCGTCCCTACCGCGGCCGTTGGGGTGTCGCCGGCGAGTGGGGCCACCTGTGCGTGGTGCCCGACGGACAGATCTGCCCGTGCGGCAACCGCGGCTGCTGGGAGCAGTACTGCTCGGGCGAGGCGTTGCGCCGGGAGGCCCAGGCACTGGCCGGGACCGGCTCCCCGTACGCGTCGGCGCTGATGGCCCGCGTCGGCGGACACCCCGAACGGCTCACCGGCCGGGACGTCACCGAATGCGCGCTGGGCGGCGACCCGGCGGCGGTCGAGATCGTCACCGGCGTCGGGGAGTGGCTGGGCCGCGGCATCGCGGGGCTGGCCGCGATCCTTGACCCGGAACGGTTCGTCGTCGGCGGCGGGGTCAGCGAGGGCGGTGAGCTGCTGCTCGGGCCGGCCCGTCAGGCGTACGCCCGACATCTCACCGGACGCGGATTCCGGCCGCCGGCCGACATCGTCTCCGCCGAACGCGGCAACGACGCCGGTCTGCTCGGCGCCGCGGATCTCGCCCGCAGGGCGCAGCGAGCCGCTTGACGCGGCAGGTCTTGCCCGCAGGGCGCAGCGGGCCGCTTGATGCGGCAGGTCTTGCCCGTCGCTCGTTCAGGCCCTGATCCTCACCGGTACACCGGTTCCCGCCCGGTCAGCACGCCGACCCAGAAGGCCACCGAGTCGGCGAAGATCGCCTCGGCGTCCCAGTCCAGTGTGGCCACGTGATAGCTGCGCGCCAGCGGCCGTACGGTCAGCGGTGCCGGCGACTCGGAGGCCAGCAGCGCCGCCCCCGACTCGTCGACGACATGATCGACGTCGGAACGGAAGATGATCGTCGGCGGGGTGTAGGAGGACAGCTCCGCCGCAATGGTCCGCCACGCCTCCACCATCGACGCCGCTGCGCGCAGCGGCGTGCGGTCGTAGCCGACCTCGAGCCGGTCCGGCCGGGCGATGTCGCCCGCGACCCCCGCAATCGACGTCAGCACCCGGGACAGCACCGGCAGGGCGAACCGGTACGCCGGGTCGGCGGAGGCGATCGCCGGATTCACCAGCGCGACACCGGCCAAGCCCGGGTGGCGTTGCGCCAGCCGGATCGCCAGGGCCCCGCCCATCGACAGCCCGGCGACCAGCACCACATCGTGGTCGGCACTGGCTCGATACCACTCCTGCTCCGCGCGGGTGTACCAGTCGGACCACCGGGTCGGCACCATCTCCTGCCACACCGTGCCGTGGCCGGGCAGCCGGGGACAGGTCACGTCGAACCCGTGGGCGGCCAGGTATTCCCCCCACGGACGTATGGACTGTGGCGACCCGGTGAACCCGTGCAGCAGCAGCACCGCCACCCGGGGCACCGGTTCTGCCGACCTGCGGGCATGAGCGACCACCGGGGCGGGCAGCGGCCCGGCGGCCCGCAGGCGGAATCCGCGGGTCTCGGGCGGGACGGTGGTCACCGGGAGCGGGGGCATGCTCATGTGCCGACTCTACGTCGCAACTTCACCGCGGGACCCAGTAGGCTGAGCGGTCGGAATGCAGGTTGCGGCGCCGCGGGGCGCCATGCGCGCAGGGAGTCGCCCGTGTCCGAGGTCACATCCGAGACGGCCTATGCACTGTTCAAGCGGTTGCTGTTCCGCCCGGCCATCGTGTCGCTGTGGCGACCCTGGGTGGAGGGGGAGGAGAACATCCCGGCCACCGGCCCCGCGATCCTCGCCGCCAACCACATCTCCGCCGGCGACACCCTCATGTTGCCCGCGATGATCCGGCGTCGGCTGATCTTCCCCGCCAAGGCGGCGCTGTTCCACGGCAGGGGCCTGCGCGGGCGGGTTGTCGCCTGGTTCCTCAAGGCGGTCGGGATGCACCCGATGGACCGCTCGGGCGGCCGGGCCAGCGCCGAGGCGCTGGTCGAGGTCGCCGACGTGCTGCGCGAGGGGAACCTGCTGGGGATCTTCCCCGAGGGCACCAGGTCACCCGACGGTCGGCTCTACAAGGGCAAGACCGGCGTGGCCCGGCTGGCGATCGCCGCCGGGGCACCGGTCATCCCGGTCGCGATGGTCAACTCCCAGTTGCACTACGTGCCGAGGTGGAGCCCGATCCGGATCCCACTGATGCGCCGTCCCGGGATCCGGATCGGACGGCCACTGGAGTTTGCCGAATACGCCGGGCGGGGCGACGAGCGCGCCGTGTTGCGCTGGGTGACCGACCGGGTGATGGCCGGCATCGACGAACTGTCCGGGCAGGACTATGTCGACGTGTACGGCGCCAGCGTCAAGGGAGGCCACTTCACGCCCGCCGAGCTGGCGGCCAAGGCGCTGCCCTTCCCCGGGTACGGGCAGGAGAAGCCGCCGGTGGCGGTCGAACCCGGCAAGTAGCCACCGAGACCGCCGTGGTGCGACCGGACCAGTTGCTCAGTGGACCGTGCCTCACAGGTTGGCCGACCCCTCTAGACTCTGGCGCGTGTCCGATCCCTCACATGTCCCCACCCTCGCCGAGCTGCGCGCCCTGAATCCGGCCCAGCAGCCGACGTATGAGGACCCCGCCGAGCTCGCCGCCGTGGTGGCCGAGCTGCGCACCCGTCCGCCGCTGGTGTTCGCCGGCGAGTGCGACGACCTGCGCGACAAGCTCGCCGCCGTGGCCCGCGGCGAGGCGTTCGTGCTGCAGGGCGGTGACTGCGCCGAGACCTTTTCGGGTGTCACCGCCGCCAACATCCAGAACAAGCTGCGCACCCTGCTGTCGATGGCGGTCGTCATGACGTACGCCGCGCAGGTGCCGATCGTCAAGATCGGCCGGATCGCCGGACAGTACGCCAAGCCTCGCTCCAACGACACCGAGACCCGCGGCGGCGTCACCCTACCCGCGTACCGGGGGGATGCGGTCAACGGCTACGCCTTCACGCCCGAGTCGCGCCGGAACGACCCACGCCGGCTGCTGGACACGTACAACTCGTCCTCGGCCACGATGAACCTGTCCCGGGCACTGCTCACCGGCGGTTTCGCCGACCTGCGGACGGCCCACTCGTGGAACGCCGACTTCGTGCGGTCCAACGGGGTGAAGGACCGGTACGCCCAGTTGGTGCACGAGATCGAGCGCGCGCTGGCGTTCATGGTCGCCTGCGGGATGGACGACGAGGCGATGCACACCGTCGACTTCTTCTCCAGCCACGAGGGGCTGCTGCTCGACTACGAGCACGCGATGACCAGGATCGACTCCCGGACCGGGACGCCGTACGACGTGTCGGGGCACTTCATCTGGATCGGGGAGCGGACCCGCCAGCTCGGCGGCGCCCACGTCGAGCTCTTCCGTCATCTGCGCAACCCGATCGGGATCAAGCTCGGCCCGACCACGACCGCCGCCGACGCGCTGGCGCTGGCCGACCGGCTCGATCCCGACCGCGAACCGGGCCGGCTGACCTTCATCACCCGGATGGGGGCGGGCAAGATCCGCTCGGTATTGCCCGGGGTGATCACCGAGGTGATGGCGTCGGGGCGGCAGCCGGTGTGGGTCTGCGACCCGATGCACGGCAACACCTTCACCACCGGCAACGGGGTGAAGACCCGGGCCTTCAGCGACGTCGTCGACGAGGTCAACGGCTTCTTCGACGTCCACGAGGAGTGCGGGACCTGGCCCGGCGGCGTACACATCGAACTGACCGGCGACGACGTCACCGAGTGTGTGGGTGGCATCGGCGAGCTGTGCGAGGACGACCTGGCGTCCCGGTACGAGACGGTGTGCGACCCGCGGCTCAACCGTGACCAGTCGCTGGAGTTGGCCTTCACCGTCGCCGAGCGGCTGACCGACGGGCGGATCAAGCGGAGCCGCACCAATCCGGTGCAGGCGTTCGTGCCCGTGTCGCTGTAGGGGGCGTACGCGTGGGGCCCGGGGAGACCTGGGCCCCGTCGCTCTCCGCGCTCCGTGACCGGCGTGGCCCTCGGGGGAGGGGGCCAATTGGTGCTCATAGGGAAGCCCTGTGGTGTGCCGCTCGACTGCGTGGAGTGGTGGACGTCTTCCCTTGCCGGAGGGCTATCGGGCGTCCTGCGATCGGAGTGCCGCGGCACCCCGAGGCGTGAGCCCCCACGTCTGGCTGAGGGTTTCGCCCGCAGCTTTCGCCCGCACGAAGTTGTTCGATGTCGCACAGGTTCGTGCGGGCGAAAGCCACGGGCGAAGGGGCGACCGGCCCGCGGGCCGTCGGCCGCATGCGCCCGAGGTGGGGCTCATCGTGAGGTCCGATGTTGCACACGGGGTTCCGCAAGGGTCTGGTCGCCCTGCTGCGGGCCGAGGGCTTCGACGTGGTGGGCGAGGCGAGTGACGTGCAGGAGGCGGTTGGGCTTGCCGACCAGGAGAGCCCGGACCTGGTGCTGATGGACCTGTCCATGCCGTCGGCCGACGGTTTCGACGCCACGGTGCGGATCACCTGGGCGAGCTCTCAGCTACTCGAACAGTTGTGGAGTCGGAGGGGGGTGTGGCGACCACCGGATCACGACGGAGTTCTCCTTCGCCCAACTGGTCCGGACCGCGAAACTGGTCCACAGGTCGGGGCGAAGACCGGCCTGAGCGACGTTCGCCGAGGTCAAGCTGGCCCGATTGTCCAGTGTGGCGCAACGCCACCAGACGTCGAATGCCGCTGGGGCGCTGAAGTGGCCGAGGTGCGGGTGGCATGGTGCATCACCGCAGTGATGGGTGCCCGCCCCGCCAGGCTGTCGCGCATGATGACGACGACGGACCCGTGCGACGAGCGCGGCGTGGCGTCCTGCGAGACCCGGTTCCGGTCCTCCGGATACCGAGCGAGTTGTCCGGCGTGGTGACGACCATCCGCTGCGCGAACGACGGCGGGATGGTCAGGCGGGGACTGACCCCTCGATCCGGGCTGCGCCGGTGGCGTTGAGCGGGGAGTCACCCTCGCCGGTGAACAGCGCACTGGTCGGGACCATGCCGGATGACGTGGGCGCCGAGGGCCGGATGCGCGGACTCGCGGCTCGTAGGATGTTGGAGAGCGACTGTGCGGTGTTCCAGAACCGCGGGTGTTCCAGTAGCATGAACATATGCAGGATGTGGAACAGGCTTCGGGTCGACCATCCAGGCCGACTGGGGAGAAGCAACTCCCCGATCTGATCGTGGACCTGCTGAACCAGCACGGGATCGACGCCGGCTGGCTCCCCGAATCCCCGTCTGCCGCCGTCGGATCCGAAGGCCACCTTCGCGTCCGATGGGGTGGCGCCGAGCATTTGTTCACCGCAGCGGTGCGACCGAGGACTCGGCCGGCCACGATCGAACTCGCGGGCGCACCGCCTCAGGACGCCATCCTCTTGACCGAGCACGTGACCCCCAAGCTGGCGACCTCGCTCGACCGTGCCGGCTGGTCAGGCTACGCCGACGCCTCGGGCAACGTGCTGCTCCGTGCGCCAGGCCTGCTGGTCAGGATCGAGGGGCGCACCCCGCGCCGAGTCGTACGCCCTTCCACTACCCTGCCGTTCACGCGGAGCGGCCTCCCGGTCACGTTCGCCCTGCTCGTGGAGGAAGCGCGCAATGCTGCGTGGACCCAACGGGACCTGGCCCGGCTCACCGACTCCTCTCTCGGGACGGTCAATCGCGTCCTGACCGCCCTGCGCGCCTCTGGCCACCTCGACGAGCATCGGCGGCTGCGGCGACCTGACGAGCTGGGGTACCAGTGGACCGCGGCATACGTCGCGGCCCAGCCTGAGGCCTGGCCGGACGAAACCTACTCGTCGTCCCGGTGGAACGAAGTGGTGGATGTCCTTGACGCGGCATTACCGGATGGAGCCCTGCTCGGGGCCGAGCTGGCGGCGTTCCGGCACGGTTCCTCCGTCCGCCCCACCACCGCACTCATCCACTGCCCCCCGGGGGGGCGTGCCGACCTGATCAGGTCGGGTCGTCTGCGTCACGATTCCCGGGGACCTATCGTCGTACGCCCTGCGTTCTGGACCACCGAGCTCGTCCAGGGGGCGAGGACGGCACCGCCGTTCCTGGTCCGGGCAGACCTCCTGCTCGCGGATGATCCGCGCCTCACCGACATAGCCCGGGACCGGGATCTGACGTGGAACGACTGGACCTGACGGGCCACGACCTCCCGGTCGATGAGTCAGTGATCGCCGAGTTGGTAACTCGAGCAATGCGAGTGGGGCTGGACATCCTCGTGATCGGCGCTGCTGCCCGCGACCTGGTCATCCATTCAGTCGTGGAGCAGAAGATGCCTCGGGTCACCCTGGATGTCGATGTCGCCGTCGCGGTCGGAGGGCATGGAGACCTCGAATCCTTCGTCGCCGGGCTCCGGCATTCACCGATCGGGACGCATACCTACGCTGTGCACGGTGTGCCAGTCGACGTCGTCCCCTTCGGCGCGATCGAACACGAGCGCCATGTCTCGTTCAGTGATGAGCACGAACTCGATGTGACCGGCATCGCCGAGGCGCTGCAGACCTCAGTCGAGGTGACGCTCCCCGCCGGAACCCGGGTCAAGGTCGCCTCCCTGCCGGCCCAAGCCGTACTCAAGGTGCTCGCTTGGCGTGACCGACGTTTTGACAGCACCAAGGATGCCCGAGATCTCCAGACGATCCTCGCGGCATCCTCGGTGGGTCCGTACGGCGACGAGGCCTGGGAGGACAAGATGGCGCTCGAGGCCACCGACTACGACATCATCCTGGCCGGCCCCTGCTGTGCAGGACGCCTCGCGGCTGGACCGTTCGACGACCGTAGCGCCGCTCGGGTGCTCGCCGTTCTCGACGACGTCTCAGCGCACGCGAGACTCGCCAGGGACATGGACAGTCCCTCCAGCTCCGACATGCTGCGAGCCTTCACCCGTGGCTTCCGGACCGGGGTCACGGGTGGCTAGGAAGTCGCTGGGGGCGACCAGCGGACCACGACGGGGTTCTCCTTCGCCCGACTGGTCCCGACTGCGGAACCGGTCCACAGGTCGGGGAGAGCCCCGGAGGTGCCCTGCCTCAGTGATCGTGGCCGGGTGCCTCGGCCCCGGTCTCGGCCAGCAACTGTGCGAGGGCCTGCCGGGGTCCGCCGGCCCGACGTTGCCGTTCGCTGCTCACACCGTGCTCGACCACCGTCGCGATGCTCTCGAGTTCGCCGCGACAGTCGAGGTCGGCGGCCACCGGCGTCAGCCGGTCCAGCCAGCCGAGCAGTCCCTCACGCAGCGGCACCTCGTGCAGTGTGGTGCCCGGGACGATCACGCCGGCGTCCATCCCGTAGCGGGCGGCCCGCCACTTGTTCTCACGGACCAGCCACGGGGGGAGCACCTCGATCGGCCGGTCCTGCTCGTAGGTTCGGGCGAGGTGCTCGACGAAGCACTGGGTCAGTGCGGCGATGCCGGCGATCTCGGCAAAGGTGGGGACGGAATCGGCGATCCGGCTCTCCACGGTGCCGAATCGTGGCGAAGGACGGATGTCCCAGCGGATCTCGGAGGCGTCGGTGATGAGGTGGGTGTCGGTCAGGTCGGCGACGAACTGCTCGAACTCGTGCCACGTCGCCAGCGGGTAGGGCAGCCCGTTCGTGGCGAGTTGCTGGTAGAGCATCGTCCGTTGCGAGGCGTATTTCGTGTCGAGGCCCTCCCAGTAGGGCGAGGAGCAGCTCACGGCCAGCAGGTATGGGTACACGGTGCACAGCCCGTTGATGATCGGCATCACCTTCTGCGGCGTGTCGATCCCGACATGGACATGGATTCCGCAGATCGTCACCTGATGGGCCCAGTATCCGTTGAGGTCCGCCACCGCGTCGTAGCGGGGGTTGGACACCAGGGGCTGGTCCAGCGCCCTGGCGAGCGGATGGGTGCCCGCGCCCAGCAGGCCGACCCCGAGGTCGGCGGCGGCCGACCGGACCTGCGCCAGGCTGCCTCGCAGGTCGTCCACGGCGCCGCCCACGGTGCGGTGGACGCCCGAGACCAGTTCGATCATCGTGGTGAGGTATTCGCCACGGATCGGGCGGCCCGGCGCGTCCCCGCAGCGCTCCAGCACGGCCTCCGCCACCGGCGCGGTCGCGCCGGACGTACGGTCCACCAGCCACAGTTCCCATTCGATGCCGATGCTGGACCGATCGGACGGGGCAAAATCGACGCGCATGCCTGGCTCCTCACCAAGGGGTGAGGTGATTGTACGAGAGGCCGGGTGTCTCGGCTGTTTCTCCAGAGGCGTGGTTCGCAGGCCGAATCGGCGAACGTCCGCCGACCCGACGGTAGGGTGCCCGTATGGTCGGAAGGAACTGGGGGAATCTGGGGCTCGCCGCGCTGGCAGTCCTGACCGTTGTGGTGGTCGCGTTGGCCTTCTTCAGACTGGAGCGCGCCGGCGCGAGTCTGTCGGCGGCGCCGGCGGGTGCTGTCACGGCCGGGGCCGCGTCGACGGGGGCGTCGACCGACGACGGGTCGACGGTCGCCTTCATCGGCGACGCGTACACCCTCGCGCCGAGCGCGGATGATCCGGCCTGGACCTCGGTCGCTGCCGACGAACTCGGGTGGCGGCCCGTCGAGGTCGACCCGGGGGCCGGCTACGACACGTCCTTGACCGGCGCGGAGGCCTCCGACTACTGCGGCAAGTCGTCCTGCCCGGCGTACCAGGACCTGGTGGGTGAGGTGACGGGCGAGACGCCGGACATCGTGGTGATCTCCGGCGGGCGCAACGACGGCCGCAAGGGGATCGGGGGTGCTGCCGAGGAGCTGTTCTCGACCCTCAAGGAGGATCTTCCCGACGCGAGGATCGTTGTTTTGTCGCCGTTCTACGACGACGACCCGGCGCCGAGCTGGCTCGACAAGCAGTCCGCTGCGCTGGAGAAGGCCGCGGGGGACGTCGGGGTGGAGTTCGTCGACGTCGGCCGGCCGCTGGAGGGCAAAGCGGACCTGGTCGGCGAGGACGGCAAGCTGCCCAACGCCGCCGGTCAGGAGGCGATCGGCAAGGCCGTCGCCTCCGCGCTCGCCAACTGAGCGGTGCACCGACCGACGGGACCGATGCCCCCCGGGCGGCTCTGTCCGCTAGGCTCCCGGGAGTACACAACCACTTCTGGAGGAGTTCGTCGGTGAAGATCGCGGTGGTAGGGGCCGGATACGTCGGATTGTCCAACGCGGTGATCCTGGCCCAGCATCATGAGGTGGCGATCCTCGACATCAACGCCGCCCGGATCGAGCAGGTCGCCCGCGGCGAATCGCCGATCGTCGACGCGGAGCTGCAGGACTACCTGGCCCACCACGAGCTGTCCCTGACGGCGACGACCGACCCGGCGCAGACGTACGAGAACGCGGAGTTCGTCGTGGTGGCGACCCCCACCGACTACGACCCGCACTCGAACTTCTTCAACACCTCCTCGGTCGAGTCGGTCACCGACGCCGCGCTGGCCGCCCGTCCCGACGCCACCATCGTGGTGAAGTCGACCGTGCCGGTCGGCTTCACCGAGCGGCTGCGCAAGGACCACCCGGGCGCCTCGATCCTCTTCTCCCCGGAATTCCTCCGCGAGGGTCGCGCGCTCTATGACAACCTGCACCCGTCCCGGATCGTGGTGGGCGACCGCGGCGAGGCCGGCCGCCGGTTCGCCGACCTGATGGTCGAAGGCGCACTGGAGGAGAAGATCCCCGTCCTGCTCACCGAGCCGACCGAGGCCGAGGCGATCAAGCTGTTCGCCAACACGTACCTGGCGCTGAGGGTGGCGTACTTCAACGAGCTCGACACGTACGCCGCGACCCGAGGCCTCGACTCCGCCCAGATCATCGAGGGCGTCGGACTGGATCCGCGGATCGGGTCGCACTACAACAACCCGTCCTTCGGGTACGGCGGCTACTGCCTGCCCAAGGACACCAAGCAGTTGCTGGCCAACTACGAGAACGTGCCGCAGAACCTCATCGGCGCCGTCGTCGACGCCAACCGGACCCGCAAGGACTTCATCGCCGAGGACATCCTGCGTCGCGGCCCCCAGACCGTGGGCGTGTTCCGACTGATCATGAAGTCCGGCTCGGACAACTTCCGCGAGTCGTCCATCCAGGGGATCCTGCGCCGCCTGGAGGCCAAGGGCGTCAAGGTCATCGTGTGGGAGCCGGCGCTGGACGCCGACGCCTTCGACGGGGCGACCGTGGTCCGCGACCTGACCGACTTCAAGGCGCAGTCCGACGTCATCGTTGCCAACCGGTGGAACCCGGAACTCGCCGACGTCGCCGACAAGGTGTACACGCGCGACATCTACGGGCGGGACTGAGGACGCGGCCCGGTAGTCCCTCGGGTGACCGGCGACTCTCCGAGACCGGGCGCGTACGATCCCGAGGTGACCAACACCACCTCCGAATCCACTTCCCCCACGGGTCCGGCCGGGTCGGGGGACCTGCGCGCCGCGTGGCGGGCGGAGTCGGCCCTGCTGATCGGCTTCCTGATGATCCTCATCGACTCGACGATCGTGTCGGTGGCCACTCCGGCGATCATGACCGGGCTGCGCGCAGGAGTCGCCGAGGTCATCTGGGTGTCGTCGGCGTACCTGCTGGCGTACGCCGTGCCGTTGCTCATCACCGGTCGGATGGGGGACCGATGGGGGCCGAAACGGCTCTACCTGATCGGCATGACGGTGTTCACCGGGGCGTCGCTGTGGTGCGGCCTGGCCGGCTCGATCGGCATGCTCATCATCGCCCGGGCGGTCCAGGGCCTCGGCGCGGCGATGCTGTCGCCGCAGACCATGACCCTGATCACCCGGCTCTTCCCGGCGCAGAAGCGCGGCGCGGCGATGGGCGCGTGGGGTGCCACCGCCGGTGTCGCCACGTTGGTCGGCCCGATCCTCGGCGGCGTCCTCACCAGCACGGTCGGGTGGGAGTGGATCTTCTTCGTCAACGTCCCGATCGGCGTCATCGCGCTGGTGATGGCGTGGCGGCTGGTGCCCGACCTGCCGACCCACCCGCACCGTTTCGACTGGCCCGGGGTGGTGCTCAGCGGGGTGGCGATGTTCCTCATCGTCTTCGGCCTGCAGGAGGGCGAGAGCCTCGGCTGGGGACCGCAGGTGTGGTCGATGATCGTCGTCGGCGCGATCGTCATGGGCCTGTTCGTGTGGTGGCAGGCGCGGACGAGCCGTGAGCCGCTGGTGCCGGTGCGGCTCTTCGCCGACCGCAACTTCGGCGCCGCCGGCGTCGGGGTGACCCTGATGGGGATGCTGGTCACCGCCATGCCGTTCCCCATGATGCTGTGGCTGCAGGACGGGCGCGGCCTGAGCGCCTCCGCCGCCGCGTTGTTGACCGTGCCCAGCGCGGTCGTGTCGATCGTCATGGGCCCGCTGGCCGGACGGTGGATCGACAGCCATGATCCCCGGCCGGTGGCGGTCGCCGGGTTCGGCCTGCTGGCCCTGTCGATGGTCGCCAACGTCATCATCATGGGCTCGGATACCTCGCCGCTGTGGCTGCTGGTGACGTCCACGACGATGGGCCTCGCGTCGTCGGGGATCTGGAGTCCACTGTCGGTGTCGGCGACCCGCAACCTGCCGGCCGACCTGGCCGGTGCCGGCTCCGGGGTCTACAACGCGGCGCGCCAGCTCGGTGCGGTGATCGGGTCGGCGGCCATCGCCGCGCTCATCGCCAACCGGCTGGGTGTCCTGCTGCCGGGCGTGGAGACCTCCGGCGTCCGGCTGGACGAGGCCGCCCAGCGGGCGTACGGCCTGGCGATGGGCGAGGCGACGCTGCTGGTGGCGATATGTGCGTTGGTCGGGATCGTGGTGGCGTCGCTGCTGAAGCCGCACCGCGGCGGGTCGGCGAACTGATCAGGCCGGCGAGTCCGACACCGTGAGGTCGGTCGGACCGGCGTTGGACAGCGTCTGCTTGGCGACGGCCGTCGCCGCGCGGCGGATCGGTGTGGGATCGGTCACGTAGCTGTACGAGTGCACGTCGAACCCGTGCAGCATGGCCGCCGGTGACGAACTCGCCACGGCGAAGTCACACACGGCGTCCCCGGCGTTGCACACCGAGTGCCAGCGTCGGGGGTAGGTCCAGTAGGTGTCGACCGTCGCGGTCGAGGGCCGGAAGCGGTTGCCGGCGATCCACGGCGCCGCGATCGACAGCCCGTAGTGGTCCGAGCCCTTGCTGCTGGTCCCGTACGAGGAGCCGGAGTCGTCGGCGACCCGGTCGGGATCGGCGATGGCGATCACCCCGTCGATCCGGGCCATCAGCCGCGGCCCGTACTCCTCGGGGTGGGCCGACATGTCGACCATCGCCCGGTGGACGACAATCGCGCCCTGGGACTTGCCGGACAGCACGTAGCGCTCGTTCGGGCAGACCTTCGACCGGTCGGCCAGCACCCCCTCGAGCTTGGTCACCCCGGTGTCGATGCTGCGGAAGAAGGCCGCATTCGTGTACGGGGAGGCGAGCGCGGTCACCGGCGCCGACGGATAGTCGATCGACATCGCCGAGATCGCCCGGCCGGTGACCTGCGTCCGGTACGTGTCCCAGGCCAGGGAAGACTCCTCGCCCATCCCATCCGTGCCGTCGCTCGGCGTCTCGCCCGACCCGCGGACACCGATGAACATCACGTTCTGGCAAGGGGCGACGGTGGTGAGGTTGGCGGTTGCGACCCCCGCCCCGGTGGCGTGGGCGGGCAGACCGACGGTGGCGCCGTAGATGGCCAGACCGGCGCCGAGGGTGCCGGCGACCCGGCGGCGGATCATCCGGACGAGCGGGGAGCGGAGGATCGATCGGAGCGTTCGCGACACGGCGTCGTCACGGACAGCGGGGGTGGGGAATCGGGGGCTGTCGGTGGGCCGGGGGGCTGGGGAAAGAAGCGCCAAGGGAACGGTACCTGTCGTCTGCTGTCCGGTCCGACCGCGCTGGCCCACCGGGGCGGGTAAACTCTGCTGGACATACTATGTCGGGCTCGCGAACAGTCCGCATCGGGCCCCGCCGGGCGGCACAGGCCGCCGGGGACCCGGCGGGTGGGGCGAGTGTCCGCATGCCGGGGGGCTGGCGGAACCGATGGGAGGAGGGGCGGCGCCATGGACAATGCGGCCGGGAACAAGCCGTTCCGGGTTCTCGTGGTGTGCACGGGCAACATCTGCCGCTCCCCGACGGCCGAGTTGCTGCTCGCCGAGCTGCTCGGGGTCGAGGCGGGCGATGCGGGTGGGACCGGCCCTGAGGGGGTGGTCGTCTCCAGCGCCGGCACCGGCGCTCTCACCGGCGAGCCGATCGACCCGCTGATGGCCGCGCTGCTTGCCGCCCGCCGGATCCGGGTGAACGGACACCGTGCCCGCCAGGCCACCCCGCCGCTGTTGCGGGAAGCCGACCTCGTGCTGACCGCCACCCGCGAGCACCGGGTCTGGGTGATCACCGAGATGCCGTCGTTGCTGCGGCGCACCTTCACCGTGCGGGAGTTCGGACGGATCGCCGCCCTCGTCGCCGCGGAGGGTGATGTCGGCGTGCTTTCTGAGCGGACGGCGGTCGGCAGACTGCGGGTGTTGGCCGGGCGGGCGGCCGACGTGCGCCGCCAGGTGCGCCGTGCGGATTACTCCGACGACGACATTGTCGACCCGTACCGTCGGGGGGCGGAGGCGGCGCAGACGGCGTTGGCACAGATCGACGAGGCGATGCGGTCGTTGGCGACCTTGTTGTGGTCGGTGCAGGTGCCGGTGTCGGTCGCCTCCGCGCCGACTTCCGTGACGGGGCGGATGCCCGGGTGGCGCCGCGGCGGGCCGGGCGCCCTGTTCGCGCCGCCGCGGCCCGGGGCCGTCCCAGGGGAGGTCGGGCCGGAGGCGGCCCGGCATGGCCGGCGGTACGGAAACGTGGTGCCGGTTGCGCCGCCGGCGGTCGTGGAGCCGGAGGTCCCCAGGGCCGGTCACGGCTTCGGGGGGCCGTTCCCGGGTCGGTCGGCCGCCCGGCGCTAGCGAACGCGTTCGCGATCACCGGACGGTTCGAGAGAACCACTCACTCAGAGGAACGTCGGGCTTCACAGACCGTTCATCGGACAGACCCCTGCGGCGCTTCGTCGCCGCGGGTACCTACTCCTCGGCCGGCTTCCATGAAGCGACATACGGCGCGATACATGACAACGTCAGCCTGCGCTTCCACCGGGGGATGCACCCTCGTCGGCGCCCGTGGGCACGAACGGGACGCCCGTGGGCAGGAACGGATGGGGCGTCGATCCTCGGACCGTGACGGTCGGCATTGAGGACGGCACCAATCCGTCCGTGAAGATCGGCCACCGTGTCGTGATCCTGCGTGAAGCTCCTGCGCCCGTTCGCCGACGACTCGACCGAGGATCGGCAGTAGCGCGTCACGCCCGCCGCCGGCCGAACACCGGGAGTAGGATTGAGTCCTATTGGAATCGAGGCTCGATCATGCGTACGACGAAGCAGCTCAGCATCACCCTCCCCACGGACATGGCCGAGGCGCTGAAAGAGCGCGTCGCGTCCGGCGCGTATGCGAGCGAGAGCGAAGTCGTCCGCGACGGCCTGCGTGCTCTGTTCGCCCGTGAGGAAGCCGTCGAGACGTGGCTGCGCACCGAGGTCGTCGCGTCCTACGAGGAACTACGCGCCGACCCGTCGCGGGCGATCAGCTCCGCCGACATGCGCGCTCACCTCGCTGAGCTGCACGCGAAGCGGCTCGCGGAACGCGACTCGTGAGGCGGAGCGTTGTCTGGTCACCCCGTGCACGGCAGCAGGTCACCGACCTCTACTTCTGGATCGCGGGCCAATCCGGCTACCCCGACAGGGCCGAGGGTTTCGTCTCTGCGATCGTCGACTACTGCGACGGCCTCGCGGGGTTCCCGAGGGTCGGTCTCGCCAGGGACGATCTGCGGCCGGGCCTACGGACGATCGGTTTCCGCCGCCGCGTTGTCATCGCGTTCGCGGTGAACGAGGATGCCGTTGAGATTCACGGCGTCTACTACGGCGGTCTGGACTACGAGACGCTGATCGCATCCGAGGGCGACTGACGCGCCGACCTTGTCCCGAGGTCCGCGCAGGCGAGCGGCCCGCTCGGACGCCGGCCGATCGAGCAGAGGCAGGCGACTGTGCCGTCCGGTCCGTCGGCGGGTGAGTCTCGACATGGAGCCGCCCCCTACACCACGCTCAGCGTGATCGTCGACCCCTTGGCGGCCTTCTTGCCCGGATCGACCGACTGGGTGGCCACGTACCCCAGGCCGAGGTTGTTCTTCTCGGCCTTCTTGGTGGCGACCTTGAAGCCGGCCTTCTCCAGGGTCCTGGTGGCGTCGGCAACCTTCTTCTTGGTCACGTCGGGGACGGCCACCTGTTCGGCCCCCCTGGAGATCGACAACCGGACGGTGTCGCCGCGGTGCAGCGTGCCCCGGTTGGGCGTCTGCCCCATGACCTTGCCGGCAGCGACGTCGGAGGAGTACTTCTCCTGGGTCACCACGCGCAGCCCGTCGGAGGCCAGGGAGGCCACCGCGTCGGAGCCCTTCCGGTTGTACCAGTTGGTGACCTCGATCGGCTCCCGGCCGCGGGAGACCACGAGGTCGACCGAGGTCCCGGGCCGTACCGCGTCGCCGGCGCCCACCGAGGACCCGATGACCTCACCCTCGACGACGGACTCCGACCACTGTCGGGTCACCTCGCCGACCTCCAGCCGCGCGTCGGACAATGCCTGCTCGGCGGCGGCCTCGCCGAGGCCTTCGGTGGCGGGCATCCGGACCCGCTCGGGACCCTTGGAGATGACCGCGGTGATGGTGTCGCCGCGAGCGACCCGGGTGCCTGGTCCGGGCACCGAGGCCATCACCTCGCCGGCCGGCACGGTCTCGGAGAACTCCTCGGTGGTGGCGATCTCCAGTCCGGCTGCCTTCACCTCGGCGGCGGCCTCGGGCTGGGTCATCGCCGTGACCGTCGGGGCGGTGACCCACCGTCCGGTGCTCATCCACCAGGTTCCGGCCGCGCCGAGCACGACCACGAGGATCATCGTCAGCCCGAGCAGCACCCGGCGGATCCGGCGGCGGCGTCGGTCCCGGGCGATCTCCAGGGCCCCGGAGTCGGCCCAGCCGACGTCACCGGTGCTGTCCTCGGCGTCCCCGCCGCCGTGGGACGTCCCGGGGCGGCCCGCCGGTGTGGCCTCGACGGGTTGTTCCGCGGGGGTGGGGGCCGGGGCCGCAGACGGCGTCGCGGGTCGGGGGCGCGCACTGGCGACACCCACCGTCGTCCGAACCCGAACGGCCGGCGCCGGGACCGCGATGGTGTCCTCGGCACCGTTCGGGTCGGACAGGAGGGCGGTCAGATGCGGGTCGTGCATGATGCCGCTGGACAGCGCCTTGCGGGCCCGGCGGACCCCGTCGAGGAAGACCCGCGCATCGGCGGGCCGGGCCTCGGGATCGCGGGAAGTGGCGGCGCCGACGAGCGCGTCGAGATAGGGCGGGATCCCGTCCAGCGACGTACGCCAGTCGGTGTCGACCCAACTGGACGGCTTCGGGACGTCGGAGTGGACGTGGGCATAGGCCACCTGGATCGGCGTGTTGCCTTGGTGCGGCTTGCGCCCAGTGAGCATCTCGAAGAGCACAATTCCGGCGGAGTAGACGTCGGACCGGGTGTCGGCGTGGCCCTCCTCGACCAGCTCGGGTGGGAGGTAGGAGACCGTGCCGACGAGCAGACCCTGGGACGCGGCGGCGCTCTGCGCGGTGACCGCGCGGGCCAGCCCGAAGTCGGCGACCTTGAGCTGACCGCGACGCGAGATGAGGACATTCTCCGGCTTCATGTCGCGGTGGATCAGCCCCGCCTCGTGGGCGGCGGAGAGCGCCGCCAGGACCGGGTCGATGAGGTCCAGCGCGCGCAGCGGGCTGAGCGGTGCCTCGCGGCTGATCAGCCGACGCAGGGTGGAACCCTCGACGAGCTCCATGACGATGTAGGGGCGGCCGAAGTCGATGCCCTGGTCGAAGACCGACACGATGTTCGGGTGCGACAGGAGGGCCGCCGCGCGCGCCTCCCGGTCGAAGGTGCGAGCAAACTCGGCGTCGTCGCCGAGACCCTCGTGCATGACCTTGACGGCGACGGCTCGGTCGAGCCGTCGGTCGACGGCCCGGTAGACCGTGGCCATCCCACCTCGGGCGAGGCGCGCGGTGATCTCGTAGCGACCCTCAAGGGCCCGGCCGACCATGGGGTCGCCGGTGCTGGAATTGGTCACGTTCACTCCAAACACGGTCAAATGGGGAAGGGGCCGTGTCGGCCTGACGCCGAGTCTAGGCGGGCGCGACGGATCCGGCCCGGCGCGACACGGCCGGCCCGACGCGAAAGCTGTGAGCCGGCTGTGGAGGATTCGCCTCTGCCGGTCGGGCCCGCTCGTGACTAGCCTGGAGGCGTGACGATCCTTTTTCCGGTACGTGATCGCGTCGCATCGGCCCGCTTGTGGGCCACCGTCCTGCCCGCCCCCTTCACCCCGGCGGGTGCGGTGGTGGCGCGGGCGTCCGACCTGCTGTGGTCCGGCGTCGACATCATCGACGTCGACCTGTCCGACTGGAACCGGGCCGACGCGGTGGCGTTGGTCCGGGTCCTGGTCGGCCTCACCCGGCGGCCCGAGGTGTTCGTGGCCGTCGACTCCGACGCGTCCCTGGCCGAGGAGGCGGGCGTCGAGGTGCTCCTGCTCGCCCCCGCCCAGACCACCTCGGGGCTGCCCGGCTGGCTGCCCGCTCGCGGGGCGTTGGTCCGTCGGGTGACCGACCCCGGGGCGGTGCAGACCGCGATGCGGGAGCGGGGGATCGACGCCGTCATCGTGCCGGGCGACCCGCGCTCGGTCGGGGCCGCCGAGGCCGACGACCGACGGGCCTGGTTCGCCGACCTCGGTGCAGGGTGGACCGATCCGGCCGTGCTGCCACAGGTGGCGTGCCGGCTGCACATCGACGTCGCCGTGCCCGCCGACTCGCCCGAGAAGCCGGTGACCCGGCTGCGTGAGGATGTCGCCGCACTGGTCGCCCGGCAGCACGCGCTCCGCGGTATCGGGGCGTTCGGCGAGGCGGCCCGGGCCATCCGCCCATGGGTTCGGGCGGTAACCGGGGCGTTCGAGCGGGTGGTGGAAGCGGCCCGGGGGTTCGTGCGCTAGGCCGGGGCGCCCTCAGACGACGCGTCGGGTGGCGGCGTACGCCAGGGCGGTCAGGGCTGTGCGGCCCTCGTCGGTGAGGTCGGCCGACTCGAGCGCGGCCAGCGCCTGGGCGAGATCGGTCTCGATGGCGGTCTCGACCCGCTCGACCGCGCCGGAGGCGGTGATGATGGCACGTGCCTCGGCGACGGCGTCGTCGTCGAGGTCCTCCACCCCGACCAACCCCATCAGCCGCCGGCGCTCGGCGGTGGGGGAGTCGGCCAGCGCGTACGCCAGCAGGAGGGTGTGCTTGCCCTCGCGCAGGTCGCCGGCGGCGGGTTTGCCGGTGCGCGCCTCATCGCCGAACATACCGAGGACGTCGTCGCGGTACTGGAACGCCCGGCCCAGCGGCGAACCGTACGCGGCGAGCGCCTCTTGGAGCGTCTCGTCGCCGCCGCCCAGCGCGGCCCCGAACTGGACCGGTCGGCGGACCGAGTAGCGGGCGGCCTTGTACTCCACGACACGCCGGATCTGGTCGATGTCCTGGGCCGGCCGGTGCGGGTGCAGGGGGCCGGCCTGGGCGACGACGTCGAGGTACTGCCCGCAGGTGACCTCGGTGCGCATCGCCGCGACGTAGGGCAGCGCCGGCCGCAGGATCTCATCGGGAAGCCCGGCGGTATGCAGCATCTCGTCGGACCACATGACCAGCAGGTCGCCGAGCAGGATCGCGCCGGCCCGGCCGAACTGTTCGGCCGGGCCGGTCCAGCCGGCGTCGTCGTGCAGCCGGGCGAACTGGAGGTGCGCGGCGGGCAGGCCACGGCGCGTGTCGGAGTTGTCCATCACGTCGTCGTGGACGAGCGCGGAGACGTGCAGGAGCTCCAGGCTTGCGGCGGCGGCGACCAGGGAGGGCCGTACGTGAACGGCGGGCAGGCCGGCCGCGGCGACGTACCCCCAGACGGTGAAGGCGGGACGCAGACGCTTGCCGCCGCCGGTAAAGGTGGCCGCCAGGTCGATCAGCGGATCGAGTTCGGGACCCATGCCGGCGAGGGTGGCGCGCCGGTTGTCGAGGAACTCGGCGAGGGCCTGCTGGACCGAGTCGCGGAAGTCGGGCGCGAGCGGCTGGGCGGGATCGAGGGCTGTGACCACGTGGTGAGCCTAGGCGTTCGGCGTTCGAGGGGCCACACTAGGGTGACGACCATGGCATCCGAGACGTCGGCACCGGGCACCCCCGCCGCGGTAGCGGTACCGGATACCATTGACCGGATGCTCGCCGGGGGGCGTCGCCCTCTGCACTCCTTCGAGTTCTTCCCGCCCAAGACGCTGGAAGGGGAGGCGAACCTCTGGCAGGCCCTCACCGAACTGGACGTGCTGCGGCCGGACTTCGTGTCGGTCACCTACGGGGCGAACGGTTCCCGCCGCGACATGACGGTGACGATCACCGCACGGATCGCACAACTGATGAGGGAACGGCGCCGTCGCGACCCGCAGGCGCACGTCATGCAGGTGATGGGACACCTCACCTGCGCCGATCAGCCGGTCGACGAACTGGCCGAGGTGATCGACCGGTACGCGGAGGTGGGGATCCGTCACCTGCTGGCAATCCGCGGGGACATGCCCGGCGGACCGACGGTGCCGTGGCAGCGGCACCCGCACGGGCTGCCCAATGCGACCGAGCTGGTCCGGCTGATCCGCCGCAGGCGGCCGGACGCGATCATCGGCGTGGCGGCCTTCCCGGACCTGCATCCGCAACAGCGCGACGCGCAACTGGACGCCCGGGTGCTGGTGGAGAAGCAGGAGGCCGGCGCGAGTTTTGCCATCACCCAACTGTTCTTCGAGCCGGGGCGGTACTTCGAGCTGGTCGAACGGGTGCGCGCGCTGGGCTCGGACCTGCCGATCATCCCGGGAATCCAGCCGGTGACGAATGTCGCCCAGATCCGGCGGTTCGCTGATCTGTCCGGGGCCGAGTTGCCCGCCTCCGTCGTGGCGCGGCTGCGGGCGGTCGCCGACGACGCCGAGGCGGTCCGCCGGGTCGGGGTGGACATCGGCGTGGAGCTGTGTCGGGCGCTGCTGGCCGGCGGGGCGCCGGGATTGCACTACTTCACGTTGAACCGGTCGCGCGCGACCCGGGAGATCTTCGTGCGGTTGAAGGCGGAGGCCGCCGGCTGAGGGACGCGCGCCGCCCGGCCGCGGCGACGAGAGTCCTGGCGGCGGCGTCCCGTTCGAGGTCCAGCCCGAGCGTCGCGCCGAGTTCCCGTACCCGCCTGACGACGGTGTTGCGGTGGACGTGCAGCAGGTCCGCCGTGCGCTGCCAGTTGAGGCCGTTGTCGTTCCAGGCCTCGAACGTGCGCAGCAGGTCCTGACCGCGACGGCCGCGCTCGGCGCCGGCGATGTCATCGGCGAGGCGCCGGACGACGCGGACGGCCCCGGGATCGACCCAGAGAGCGCGGTCGAGAATCGCCCGCTCGAAACCGATCCATGCCACGCCGGTCTCGCCGTCGTCGAGGCGCCGGGCGGCCAGGTCGACGGCGTCGCGTACGTCGTCGATCCGATCGATGCGCACCACCGCGGCCGGAGGCCGAGGGGTGGGGGCGGCCGACTCCTCGGCGACGGCGACCCAGCGGCGTTGCTCTCCCGCCCGGACATGCACCACGACCCGTCCCCGGCTGCGCCGGAGCGGACGATCGGCGACCACGACGAGGAAGGGCCCGCGGAGCAGCGCGCCGGTGTGGGCGAGCAGCGCGTGCAGCACGACGCCCTCACCCGCCAGCAGGCCCTCGAGGGCCAGCCGCTCGACCTCGTCGCGGTCCAGGCCGCCGGGCGGGTGCGATTCGAGGGCGAGGCGCGTCATCGCCGCCGCGGTGTTGACCAGGAGGCGCCGTTGCTCCCCGGTGCCCGTGGGAGCCGGTCCGAGCACGACCAGTTGGCCGAGGTCCGCAGCGCCCGCGGGGCCGTGCAGGGGTTGCGCCAGGAGTTCCTGCCCGTCCTGCTCGGTGACCCGGGCCCCCGATCGGCGGATCCGTCCGCCCGGCCGGGACCGCCCCGAGCGCTCCGCGCGCCACTGGTCCAGCAGCGACGCCGCCCATGTGGGCATGGCGTGGGCAGGCGTGGTCGCCAGCCATCGGCCGGTGTCGCCGCGGACGGCGACCTGGCTTCCGAGCAGCAGGGAGAGCTCGCGCACGATCGCCCGGATCGGCTCGTCCTCGAGGGCGGCGAGGGTCAGGGCCTGTTGGCCCCGCAAGGAGACCCGCAGGTCGTCGAGGCGCCGGTCGCCGAGGGCTTCACTGACGGCCTCGCTGATCCGGATGAACGGGGTGGAGAACGGGGCCCGGACGAGCACGAGGCCGGCCGCCCGGCAGGCCCGGCGCAATCGTTGCTCCCAGGCCGGTTCGGGGTGCTGGAGGGTGTAGACCAGACCGCAGGCGCCGGCCCCGGCCAGGCGCTCCGCGTACGCCCGCAGCGAAGGGTCGTCGTCCTCGCCGTACGGCAGCTCGCGGCCGGCCATCAGTTGCTGGCCGGTGGTCAGGATCAGTTCGCCACCACGCAGGAACGGTGTCGGGTCGAGCAGGTCGGTGCTGTAGCCCCAGGTGACCGGCGCGCCCAGGGCCTCGGGTGGGCCCTCGACCAGCAGCAGGGCGAAGTCCTCCCGGGCGAGCAGGGCCCGCAGCGTGATCGTCATGGCGTCCCTCCGTCCTGGCGTCCCTCCGTCCTCGCGTCGACGAGGCGTAACGCTCGTTTCACATCCGGCGGTCGATCGTCGCTGTCGCCGCGATGTCGCGGCTCGCGCCCGTCCCGGTCCGCTTCGGTTCACCTTATCGTGCACGGCGGAAACCGTCGTGCACGAATCCGTGCGGCGCGTGGGAATCCGCCGTCGTTAGGGTGACGACATCAGCCCGGGTCCGACAGCCCCTGAAAGGAGCGCACGTGAGCGAGATCGACGAGGCCACCGTGGTGGAGGACGACGCCCGCTACGTCCTGCATTCCTGGTCGGCCCAGAAGAGCCTCCACCCCGTGGCCGTCAAGCGCGCGCAGGGCGTGCGGTTCTGGGACTATGCGGGCAAGGAATACCTCGACTTCGCGTCCCAGTTGGTCAACCTCAATCTCGGTCACCAGCACCCCGACCTCGTCGAGGCGGCCCAGGAGCAGGCGGCCACGCTGTGCACGATCGCCCCCGAGTTCGCCAACGACAAGCGCGGCGAGCTCGCCCGCCTCATCATCGAGAACGGGCCGATCCACGACGGCAAGGTCTTCTTCACCAACGCCGGCGCCGACGCCAACGAGAACGCGGTGCGTATCGCCCGCGACGCCACCGGCCGGCCCAAGGTGCTCGCGAGCTACCGCAGCTACCACGGTGCGACCGGCACGGCCGTACAACTCACCGGCGAGGGCCGGCGCACCGCCCAGCCGGTCCTCACCGACCCCAACATCGTCCACTTCTGGGGCCCCTTCACGTACCGCTCGGTGTTCCACGCGACGAGCGCCGAGGAGGAGACGCAACGCTGCCTGGAACACCTGGAGCAGACGATCCTGGCCGAGCGGCCCGACACCATCGCGGCGATCATCCTGGAGACCGTCGTCGGCACGAACGGCGTGCTCGTGCCCCCGCCCGGTTACCTGGCGGGCGTACGCGAGCTCGCCACCAGGTACGGCATCCAGTACATCGCCGACGAGGTGATGGTCGGGTTCGGGCGCACCGGGCACCTGTTCGCCGTGCAGGGATTCGATGTGGTGCCCGATCTGCTCACCTTTGCCAAGGGGGTCAACAGCGGCTACTCGCCGCTCGGCGGCGTCATCATGAGCGGTGAGATCGCCGCCACCTTCGACGACACCGCCTACAACGGAGGGCTCACCTACTCCGGCCATCCGCTCGGGGCCGCCCTCGGCGTGCGGACCTTCGAGGTGTTCCGGCGGGACCATCTCTTGGAGCACGTGCGCGAGCTCGAGGCCGAGGTCCTCGTTCCGTGGCTGGATCAGATGATCCAGGACCATCCGTCGGTCGGCGAGTACCGGGTGAAGGGGCTCTTCGCCGCGCTCGAGCTCGTCGCCGATCGGGCGAGCCGCGAGCCGCTGCCCGCCGTCGAGGCCGGCGGGGCGCACAACCCGCTCGTCGCCCTCAAGCAGGCCGCGATCCAGCGGGGCCTGTGGCCCGTCGTGCACGGGAACCGCGTGCACATCGCCCCACCTCTCATCATCTCGCCCGACGACCTGCGCGCCGGCCTCGGCATCCTCGACGACGTGCTCGCCATCACCGACTGCGCAGCCGCCTGAACCCTGTCCCTCTCGAACAACCCAGGAGCCGTCCCATGCCACTCGTCCGCATCGACCTCAACAGGGGCCGTACGCCACAGTCCGTCCGCGACATCGCCGATGCCGTCCACGGCGCGATCGTCGACACCTACGGCATCCCCGTCCGCGACCGCTTCCAGATCATCACCCAGCACGAGCCCGGCGAGATCATCGCCGAGGACGCCGGCCTCGGGTTCGAGCGCAGCGACGGGGTGGTGATGATCCAGATCTTCACCCAGGGCGGCCGTACGCCCGAGGTCAAGCAGGCCCTGTACGCGACGATCGCCGAGCGGCTCGCCGCGGTCGGAGTGGCCGGCGAGGACGTCTTCCTCGGCTATTTCGAGAACACCCCGAACGACTGGACCTTCGGCTTCGGCCGAGCGCAATATGTGACCGGCGAGCTCGCGGTGCCGAAACGGTAGAAGACGTTCGTGAGGTGCGGTGAGGGCGAACCGATGAGGAACGGCGAGATTTCCTACTGGATGGCGGCCCGGCCCGAGACCGACCAGCCGCGCCGCGCTCCGCTCGACCACGACGAGACTGCCGACGTCTGCATCGTCGGCGCCGGATTCACCGGACTGTGGACGGCCTACCTCCTGCACCGGCACGACCCCTCCCTCGACATCCGGGTGCTCGAGAGCGAGAGGGCTGGATACGGGGCGTCCGGACGCAACGACGGATGGATCTCCCCGCTGCTCAGCGCGAACCGGCGCCGGCTGGCCGCGGCGGCGGGACGTGGGGCCGTCATCGACTTCCAGCGCGCCATGATCGAGGCCGTCGGAGAGCTGCTGGACGTACTTCGCGCCGAGGGGATAGACGCCCACCAACGCCGCGGCGGACATCTGCGGGTCGCCCGCACCCGCGCGGCCCGCGCCCGGCAGAGCGCGGCGGTGGCCACGGGTCTCGACTGGGGCTACCACCCCGACGAGCTCCTGCTGCTCGATCGGGACGAGACCGCCGCGCGGATCCGGGTTGCCGGCGCGGTCGGTGGTCTCTACAGCCCCCTCACGGCCCATCTCGATCCGGGATTGCTCGTCACCGCGCTCGGACGTCTGGTGGAGCGTGACGGCACGACCATCCACGAGGGCACGCCCGTCGCCTCCGTCGGGCCCCACGAGGCGCGCACATCCTCGGGAGCGAGGCTGCGGGCACGCTGGGTTCTGGTCTGCGCCGAGGGATACGCCGGCCGGATCCGCGGGATGCCCCGCCTGCGCACCGTTCCCGTCAACTCCTCCATCGTCATCACCGAACCGCTCTCCGACGAGCAGTGGGAGACGATCGGCTGGCGCGCGGGGGAGTGCTTCGGCGACTCGGCCCACGTGTTCACCTATGCCCAGCGCACCGAGGACGGCCGGATCGCCATCGGTGGCCGGGGGAAGCCGTACCGCTACGCCTCCGGCATCGACCGCGCCGGTGAGGTGGATCAGCAGACGATCCGCCTGCTGCGCGGCCGGCTGGAGGAGTACTTCCCCGCCGCCGGTCCCCTCCCTGTGGCCCACGCCTGGTGCGGGGTGATCGGGGTGACCCGCGACTGGTGCGCCTTCGTCGACCTGGACGAGGAGAGCGGCATCGGGTCCGCCGGAGGGTACGCCGGCCACGGTGTGACGAGCGCGTTCGCGGCCGCCCACACGCTCGCCGACCGGATCTGCGGTGTCGACTCGCGCTACGTCCGGCTGCCCTGGCTCGGGCACCGCCCGCCGAGGTGGGAGCCCGAACCCCTGCGCTGGCTCGGCATCACGTCCATGTACGCGCTGTTCGGGCTGGCCGATGCGCGCGAGGAGCGTGCCGGAGCCGAACGGACCTCGGCGATCGCGCGCCTCGCCGCGGGCATCACCGGGATGGACTGAGACAGGTGGCCGGTCGGCCCGGTCAGTGGCCGGACACCAGGTCGGGCGCGCGGGCCAGGGTGCTGGTCCGCGCGGTCTGGTGGCGCAGTTCCGCCCGGTCGGCGGCACCATACAGGGCGTACACGCCGGTCGTGCCGAGCCAGCGCAGAGGCTCGGGCTCCCAGTTCCGCGCCCGGTGATCGACCCAGGGGAGTGTGACGAGGTCGCTCCGCTCCCCGCGGATCAGGTCGGCGATCGTGCGGCCGGCGAGGTTCGTCGTGGCGACCCCGGTGCCGACGTAGCCGCCGGCCCAGGCCAGCCCGGTGCGCCGGTCGAGGCCGACGGACGCGGCCCAGTCCCGCGGCACCCCCAGCACGCCCGACCACGCATGGTCGATCCGCGCCTCGCGAGTGGCCGGGAAGAACCGGTGCAGCAGCGCGGCGATGGCATCGACGGTCTCCTGCGGGGTGATCCCGTCGGTGTCGATCCGTGACCCGTAGCGGTACGGCTTCCCGCGGCCGCCGAAGGCGATCCGGTTGTCGGCCGTCCGCTGGGCATACATGTAGACGTGCGCGCTGTCACCGAGAACCTCGCGCCCGGCCCAGCCGATCTCGTCCCACACGTCGGCCCCGAGCGGCTCCGTCACGATCATGGAGGAGTTCAGCGGCAGCCAGCGGCGGTGCAGGCCCGCGATCTCGGCGGTGAAGCCCTCGGTGGCACGGACGACGTACTCGGCCCGGACGACGCCGCGGTCGGTCTCGACCCGGCGTGGGGCGATCCGGGTGGCGCGGGTCCCCTCCAGGATGCGGACCCCGAGGCCGTCGACGGTCTCGGCCAACCCGCGGACCAGCTTGGCCGGCTGGACGCATGCGCTGTGCGGCTGCCAGGTGGCGACCCGCGTCCCCGCGACGTTGATGCGCTCCCGGGCCTCGGCGGCTTCGAGCAGCACAAGATCGGAACTCTTCCACTGCTGTTCGGAGGCGGCGAAGGCGTGCAGCCGGGGCTCCTCGGCCGGCACGTTGGCCACCGTGAACTCTCCGCTCCTGACGATGTCGGCGTCGATACCCTCCGCCCGCGCCACCCGGACGACCTCGTCGACCGTGTCATTCATCGCGCGCTGGAAGCGCTCCACCTCGTCGCGCGGGTGGTCGCGGAGCAGCCGGTCGCGGCCGGCGGTGATGCTGTTGACACACCAGCCGCCGTTGCGCCCGGAGGCCCCGTAGCCGGCGAAGCGCTGCTCGATCACCGCCACCCGCAGGCCGGGATCGGCGCGCTTGAGGTAGTAGGCGGTCCACAGTCCGGTGAAGCCTCCGCCGACGATCGCGACGTCCACGTCCAGGTCGCCGTCCAGGCCGGGTCGCTGCTCGGGCAGGCCGATCTGTGTCCACCAGTGCGAGACCCCGCCGTTGCGCACCGGAAACTGCGTTCCCCTCGTCGTGCGCTGGCCCGTCGTCATGAGTCGAACCCCATTCCCAGTCGGTCGAGTGTGTGAAGGAACAGATCCTTGCGCCCCTGCTGCCGATCGGCCCGGGCGCGGGAGCGCTGCACCCACCCGATGCCGATGCTCGTGAGCGGCTCCGGGGGGAAGGGGATCGGCTTCTCGCGGACCATCCTCAACCGGGTGCGCTCGGTCTCCCGGTGGTCGATGAAGTCGATCAGCACCCGGGCGGCGAAGTGGGTGGCGCCGACGCCCAGCCCGGTGAACCCGAGCGCGGACAGGACGGCGCCGTCCCACGCTCGGTCGAAGAACGCGCAGAAGCGCGAGCAGGTGTCGATCACCCCACCCCAGCGGTGGCTGAAGCGTACGTCGTCCAGTTGAGGGAACACCGCGTGGAAGTTGTGGGCGAGTCGGGCGAAGGTGTGGGGGCTCTCCTCGAAGGCGGCGTCGATGCCCCGCCCCCAGTGGTAGGTCGCGTCGTAGCCACCCCACAGGATCCGGTTGTCCGCGGAGAGCCGATAGTAGTGGAACTGGTTCGAGACGTCGGAGAGCCCCTGACGGCCTTCCCAGCCGATCCGCGCCCGCTGCTCGTCGGTCAGTGGCTCGGTCATCAGCGCGTGGTCGTAGACGGGCACGGTGGCCAGGCCCAGCCGGCGTACCAGCGGCGGGAACGCGTTCGTGGCGAGCACGACCGTGTCGGCGTGGACGTCGCCGAGCGGGGTGCGGACTCGCATCCGTCCGGCGGTCCGGTCGAGGCCGGTCGCCGGGGTGTGCTCGTAGAGCCGTACGCCGTGTCGCGCCGCGGCCCGGGCGAGCCCGTAGGCGAGCTTCGCCGGGTGCAGCATCACGGCCTCGTCGGGCTGGACGGCGCCGGCGAGGTAGGCCGGCGAATGGACCTGGGCGCGCACCGCGTCGCGGTCGAGGAACTCCACCGAGTCGTCCCCCGCCGCCCAGTCGCGCAGCCAGCCGACCTGATGGCCCTCGACGGCGACCGACATCACGCCGGTGGCCTCGAGGTCGCAGTCGATGTCCTCGGCGGCCACCGCGGCCCGGATCTCGTCGAGGTTGCGTTGCCCGAGCCGGCGCAGTGTGGGCATCTCCTCGGGCCAGCGGGCCTCGCCGTTGTCGTCGCCGTGGGTGAGGGAGGCCTCGCAGAAGCCGCCGTTGCGCCCGGACGCGGCCCAGCCCACCTCGGCCTGCTCGACCAGGCCGATGCGCGCGTCCGGGTGTTCGGTGGCGAGCAGCAGCGCCGTCCACAGGCCCAGGTAGCCACCGCCGACGATGGCCACGTCGACGTCGAGATCGCGCTCGAGCACCGGCAACTCCGGCCGGAGCCCGGCCGCGTCGTGCAGCCAGAAGGCCCCCTGCCGGGAGTCGGCCAGCGCGGTCCGGATCCACTCGGTGTCCCACGGCGTCCGCTCGAACAGCGTCTGCCCCATTGTCTTGTTCTCCTTGGTGTGATGCGGGCGGACGTTCAGCCGGCGATCAGGTCGCTGACCACGTTCGTACGCTGCCCGGCACGTCGGCCGCCGCGGACGAGGACGAGCACGACGACGGCGAGCAGTGCGAGGGTGATGAGCAGCATGATGGTCGACATCGCAGCGATCTCGGGCCGCAGTGTCGCCCGCAGTGAGGACCACACGTAGACGGGCCATGGGGTGGTGCCGGCGACCGAGATGAACGACGAGAGGACCGTGTTGTCCAGGCTCATGGTGAACCCCAGCAGCGAGCCTGCGATGACGGCCGGCCGGATCAGCGGGAAGGTGATGTCGAGGAACGCCCGCACCGGTGTGGCGCCCAGGTCGGCGGCCGCCTCGGTGAGCGACTCGCTCAGGGCCGCCACGCGTCCGCGGACCACGAAGGTGACGATCGCCGACGAGAAGAGGGAGTGGCCCAGGATCAGCCGCAGTTGTCCGTTGTCGAAGAAGGACAGTCCCCAGTCCTGGCTCAGGGTGACGAACCACGGCAGCAGCGAGATGCCGTTGACGATCTCAGGTGTCACCATGACGAAGGCGAGCAGGACCATCACCGGGCCGACCCAGCGCCCGCTGGATCGGCCGAGTCCGAGGCCGGCGAGCGAGCCGAGGATGCCCGAGAGCACGGCCGTGCCGAAGGCGGCCACCAGCGAGACGACGATCGAGCTCATGATGGCCGGATTGGCGAAGCCGGAGGCGAACGCGCCGAACCCGGGCGTGGTGAAGACCTGCATCTGCCGGCCCTCGTTGAACGAGAACACGAGGATCACGATCACCGGGAAGAACAGGAACAGCAGTCCCAGCACCCCCCAGACGCCCAGCGCGATGTCTCCCGCACGTCCCCGGTTGCGTCCCGTCCTCATGATGCCTCTCCCTCCCCGGCCACGGCTGCGAGCCGCAGCCCTCGTGTCCGCCGGAACGCCCACCCGACCGCCCGGGCGAGCACCATCGCGACCCCCACGCAGGCCAGGATCGCGAGGATGAGCACGATGGCCATCGCCGACCCGAGCGCCCAGTTCTGGGCCGACTGGAACTGGCTGGCCACCATCTGGCCGACCATCGAGCCCTTCGCCCCGCCGAGCACCGCGGGCGTGATGTAGTCGCCCATCAGGGGGACGAAGACCAGCAGCAGCCCCGAGGTGATGCCACCCTTCGACAGCGGCACGGTCACCTTCCAGAAGCCCGTCCACGGCGTGCCGCCGAGGTCGGCGTTCGCCTCCAGGAGCCGGCGATCCATCGAATCGAGGGAGACGTACAGCGGCAGGATCATCAGCGGCAGGTAGTTGTAGACCACGCCGAGTTGCACCGCACCGGTGGTGTTGAGGATCTCCAGCGGTCCGGGGAGGAGATGGATGGCCTGCAGGGCGTTCGAGAGGAACCCGTCCGGGCTCAGGGCGATCTTCCAGCCCAGTGTGCGCACCAGGAAGTTCGTCCAGTACGGCACCAGCACCAGCGCGATGGCCAAGGCCCGCGACCGCGCGGAGAGCTTGAACGCCATCCAGTAGGCCATCGGGTAGGCGATGAGCAGGCACAGCACTGTGCCGACCACGGAGATCTGCACGGTCTTGAGGAACGTCCCGGTGAAGGCGGGCGACATCGACTCGACATAGCGATCGAGGCTCAGGTGTGCATTCGAGTGCTGTTCGAACAGGCTCGGCTTCTCACCCAGGCTGTACCAGAAGATGACCCCGAAAGGCACCACGAAGAACAGCGCGAAGTAGCCGATGAGCGGCAGCACGGTCAGACCGATGGTCCGGCGGCGGCGTCGCGGCCGGATCGCCGCACGACCGGGTGGGGTGGTGGGCCGGGCGTCCGTCGGGGTTGACCGGGCGACCGCCGGGGCCGTCCGGGGGGTGGGTGGCGCGCTCGCACCGGTGGTGGTGGCCATCTCGCCCCCTAGCCCGCCGCTGCGCGGAGTTCGTTCATGTAGTCGTTGAGCTCCTGCAACGAGTCGTTGAGAACGAGGTAGGAGAACTTCGCCACCTGCTCGGGGGTGTAGAAGACGAGGTCCGGGCGCTCGATATCGGCCGCCCGCGCCGCCTCCTCGATCCCCTTGACCCCCGTCGGGTAGCCGATGTACTCCAGCTCCTTCAGGGAGACCTCCGGGTCGAGGACGTGGTTGATGAAGTCGTGGGCGCCATCGGGGTTCGGCGCCCCGACCGGGATGCACCAGTTGTCCTGGAACCGGGTGGCGCCGTCGGTCGGGACGACGAAGGTGTAGCGATTCGGGTCGCTGTTGCTGAGGATGCCCTGGCGGGCGTCCCCGTTCCAGGCGTGGGCGAGCGCCACACCGTTCTGGGCGATGGTGGCGCTGGGATAGGACTCGAAGGCCTGGACCTTGTCGGCGATGCCCAGGATGAAGTCGTGGTATTGCTGCAGCGCGGCCTCGTCGGTGGTGAAGGGGTCGATGCCCTGGGAGAAGAAGTAGGCCGCGGCGATCTCACCGGCGTCCTCGAGCAGCGAGGTCTTGCCCCCCGCGTCGTTCTGCATCGCGTCCCAGAAGTCCTTCCAGCTCGTCAGTTCGCGGTCGATCACCGTCGTGTCGTACGCGAATCCGGCGATACCCCAGGCCTTCGGGACGCTGTAGGTGTTGTCGGGGTCGAACTCCTGGCCGATCGAGTCGTCCTCGAGATTGGCGAAGTTCGGCAGCTTCGCCTTGTCGAGCTCCATCAGCAGGCCGGCCTGTGCCATCTGCGGTATGAAGTTGTGGGTCGGCACGACGATGTCGTAGCCGGACGTGCCGTTGGCCGCCTGCAGTTTGGAGATCATCTCCTCGTTCGACCCGTACGAATCCAGGGCGACCTCGCCCCATGCCTTGAGCACGTCGGGGTCGTCGTAGTCACCCCAGGTGTACAGGTTGATGTTCTTCGTGACCGGACCCGACTCGGCGGCGCTGGGTGGGCTGCCCGCCGCGGTGCCGGCTCCGCGCGAGCACCCGGCGAGCATGGCGGCCGCGCCGACACCCAGGGTGCCGGAGAGGAGGGCGCGCCTGGAGAACGCGTTCCCCGTCTGTCGGGGGGCGAGCACCCGAACGGGCGAGTCCGCGTTCATGACCGATGGTGAGTGATGTGAGGACATCTCGTGCTCTCTGTGATCGAAGGGTGGGTGGTGGCGCGTCGTCAGGAGGCGAGGACGTGTGGTCAGGAGGCGAAGGCGTGTGGTCAGGAGGCGAACGCGTGCGGTCAGGAGGCGAAGGCCTGGACCCGGTCGGCCGGCCAGGCGCAGGACACGGTCGTGCCCGGCTGGGTCGAGGGGAGGACGCCGCGCTCGACCCGGCTGAGGATCTTGACGCCGCGGGGTGTGAAGACGACGACCTGGAGTGCGGAGCCGAGCTGGGCGACGCTCATCAGCGTGCCGGAGACGCGGTTGACGTCCTCCGGCTGCTCGGGTTCGACGGCGACCGACTCGGGGCGTACGGTGACGCGCACCCGGTCACCGACGGCCGTTCCGACGGGCAACGGCTCCCGGGCCGCCCGGACGGTGAAGCCGTCGGCCTCGACGAGGAGCCCGGTGGCATCGATCTCGCGTACGGTTCCGTCGAAGAAGGACTGCTGGCCGACGAAGCCGGCGACGAACTCGGTGACCGGGTGGTCGTAGACCTCGGTCGCGGAGCCGATCTGCTCGACCCGGCCCTGGTGCATGATGGCGATCCGGTCGCTCATCGTCATGGCCTCGCCCTGGTCGTGGGTGACGAAGATGAAGGTGATGCCGACCTGCTGCTGCAACAGCCGCAGTTCGATCTGCATCTCCTCGCGCAGCTTGCGGTCGAGGGCCGACATCGGCTCGTCGAGCAACAGGACGCTCGGACGGTTGACGAGCGCCCGTGCCAGGGCGACACGCTGCTGCTGGCCACCGGAGAGCTGGGCCGGGTGACGGTCGGCGAAGGCGCGCATCCTCACCATGTCGAGGGCCTTGCCGACCCGCTCCACCAGGTCCGCCCATGAGACGCGGGCGAGCCGCAGGCCGTAGCCGACGTTCTCGGCCACGCTCATGTGCGGGAACAGCGCGTAGGACTGGAAGACCGTGTTGACCGGCCGCCGGTAGGGCGGCAGGTCGACCACCGATCGGTCCCCGATGACGATGTCGCCGGTGTCGGGGAACTCGAAGCCGGCGATCATCCGCAGGGTGGTGGTCTTGCCGCATCCGGAAGGTCCGAGCAGGGAGACGAACTCGCCCGCCTCGACCTGCAGGTCGAGATCGGCGACGGCCGTCGCCTCGCCGAAGAGCTTGGTCACGCCGGTGAGGCGGACGTCGGCGGCCACCTGGGTGGCCGCCGAGGCGATGGTCGACGTGGTGCTCATCACATGCCTCCTTCGGGTAGACGAATCGACGGGCAGAACCGCCTGCAGTGGCGGGGTCTCCGACCCGTCGAACGCTTGCCACCCTACGATCGGCGATCGGCCGAAAGGCCCCGATGAGCCCTCTTTCGACAACTCTTCACGGACCCGTAACAAGCAGATGAGTGGAGTGAGGCCAAAAGCACAATGCAATCAGTCGCCATCTTGTCGTTTGACGACGAATCCGGCACGTGAGGGCGGTCAACGTCCGGCGACCACCCGGCCGGCGACGAGGGTCAGTCGGTTGCGCACCTGCCAGGTCTCCTCGGCGGGGGCGGCGAAGGGATCCCGGTCGGCGACGGCGAGGTCCGCCGTACGGCCCGGGGCGACCACGCCGATGTCGTGCTGGAGGTTGAGCGAGGCCGATCCGGCCGTGTAGGCGCGTACGCACGCGGCCAGGTCGAGTGCCTCCTCGATCGAGAGCGGTTCGTCCTCCGGTCGTTCCGGCTCACGCCGGTTGACGGCCACGTGGATCGCCTGCCACGGGTCGGGGCTCGACACCGGCCAGTCCGACCCCATCGCGAGGCGTACGCCGGCCCGGCGCATCGACGCGAAGGGGTACTGGCAGGTGAGGTAGCGGCGCTCGCCGAGCAGAGGCCGGTTGAGGCCGAGCATCTGTGCGCTGTTCGCCGCCCACAGCGCCTGCAGGTTCGCCGTCACACCGAGTGCCGCCATCCGGGGCAGATCGGCGCGGTCGACGATCTGCAGGTGTGCCACGTGGTGGCGCATCGCCCCGTCGTCGCCCGCCTCCCGGGCCGCCTCGATCGCATCGAGGGATTCCGCGAGCGCCCGGTCCCCGATGGCGTGGAAGTGCAGTTGGAACCCCGCGGCCGCCAGTCGGGCCGCGGCCAGACGCAGCACTCCCGGCTCGAAGTGGGAGGGGCCGACGGAGTCGAGGTCCGCGTACGGCTCCCTGAGCGCGGCCGTGTGGGACTCGACGACCCCGTCGACCATGATCTTCACGCTCGGCGCGCGCAGGCTCGCCGCCCGTTCCCCGGTCACCTGCTGATCGCCGAAACGCCTGCGCCGCTCGATCAGGTCGGCGACCACATCCTCCAACGTGTCGGGGGTCAGCGTGCGCGGCAGCCACAGAGCCCCGTTCACCCGGGCGTTGAGCACCCCGTCGGCCAGAGCGGCCCGATAGCCGTCCGTCGAGTCCGGGAAGCCGGCGTAGTCGCCGACGATGGCCTCCTGCCAACCGATGACGCCGAGCGAGTGGAGGTAGTCCTGCGCCGCCCCGATCGCGGCGACCACGTCGGCGACGGTGACGGCGGGCAGCACGTGCCGGACCAGGTCCATGGCCGATTCCTGCAGCGTTCCCGAGGGCGTCCCGTCGGGCCGCCGGTCGATGGTGCCACCCGCCGGATCGGGGGTGGTCGCGTCGACGCCGGCCGCGGCGAGGGCCGCCCGGGAGACCCAGGCGCCGTGGTGGTCGCGGTTGACGAGGAAGGCGGGACGTCCGCCGACCGCGGCGCTCAGCAGGTCGATGTCGGGGCGACCACCGGGGAAGTGGTCCATGCTCCAGCCACCACCCACGACCCAGGCATCGTCGGGCAGGGCGGCCGCGTGGGCGCGGACCTCGGCGACGGTGGCCTGGGCCGTTGCGCAGTCGGTCAGGTCGCACCCGATCCGCTCGTGCCCGCCCTGCACCACATGGGCATGGGCGTCGAAGAACCCGGCGGTGACCAGCCCACCGGCGGCGTCGATCACCTCGTCGGCCCTCCCGACCCCGCGTCGGACATCGGCCTCGCGCCCGACCGCGACGATCCTCCCGGCGCGGATCGCGAGCGTGTCGGCATCCGGCTCGGGGCCGTCGGCGCCTGGGCGGCCGGTGAAGATCCGGGCCCGGTGGATGATGAGATCGACTGACATGCCGGTTCCTCCTCAGGTTTCCCCACGAATCCGTGGGCGGTGGATACTCAGAGCCATGAATTCCCGCAGACCGGTGCTCGACGCCATCTCGAAGAACATCATCGAGCTGCTCCAGCAGGACGGCCGGATGTCCTTCACCGACATCAGCCGGACCGTCGGCCTGAGCGAGGCGGCCGTACGCCAACGCGTGCAGCGGCTGGTGGAGAGCGGGGTCATGCAGATCACCGCCGTCACCAATCCGCTCGAACTCGGCTTCGCGCGGCAGGCGCTGGTCGGCGTACGTGTCACCGGGGACACCCGCGAGGTGGCCGACCTCATCGCCGAGTTCGACGAGGTCGACTACGTCGTGCTCACCGCGGGGTCGTTCGACCTGCTGGTGGAGGTGTTGTGTGTGGACGACGAGGCGCTCCTCAGCCTCATCAACGACCGGTTGCGCGCCGTGCCGGGCGTGCTGGCCACCGAGACCTTCGTCTACCTGCGTCTCGTCAAGCAGTCCTACACGTGGGGGACACGCTGACCCGGCACGATCGCGCGGTCGGGTGACCGGCGGTGCGCCCTCAGGCGACCAGGTCGTGTGCCAACTCGTCGAAGGCGCCGACGTAGGCGTCGATCGCCTCGTCCGGATGGGTGACGGAGAGGGTCCACTCCTCCTCGCGGCCGGGGGTCATGAAGATGCCCCGGTTGAGGTTGTACAGCCAGGCGAGTTCGGCCAGGTCGCCCCGCTGGTTCGCCTTGTACGTCTCGTAGTCGACGACCTTCTCCGTGGAGAACGTGACACAGCCCTTCGAGCCGATGCCGACCGCGTAGCCGGGTAGGTCGTAGCGGGCGATGACCTCCTCGCAGCCGGCGATGATCCGGTCGTTGAGGTGGGCGAGGTGGTCGTAGGCGGCCGGGGTCAGCACCTGCTCCAGGGAGGCCCGGGCGGCCGCCATGGAGAGTGGGTTGCCGGAATAGGTGCCCACCTGGTAGACGGTGCCGTCCTCGACCACGTGCATGACCTCCTCGCTGCCGCCGATGCCGCCCGAGGGCAGTCCGCCGCCGAGGGCCTTGGCCAGCGTCACGAGGTCGGGAGTGACCCCGAAGCGTTCGGTCGCCCCGCCGGCCGCGACCGTCAGGCCGGTCTTCACCTCGTCGAAGATCAGGACGATGCCGTGGCGGGCGGTGAGCTCCCGGACCGCCTCCAGATAGCCCGGCTCCGGCAGGACGACGCCGAGATTCATCATGGCGGGCTCCATGATCACGCACGCCGGCTTGCGTCCCTCGCGCTCGAGCTCGACGATGCGCCGCTCCATCGCGGCCGCGTCGTTGAAGGGGACGGGGATGGTCAACTCGACGGTTGCCTGGGGGATGCCGCCGCCGTAGGGGAGGGACCTCAGGTGGTCGCGGTCGCCGATCTCGTCGTAGGGCACGCCGATCGAGACCATCACGGCGTCGTGGTGGCCGTGGTAGGAGCCGAAGATCTTCACGATCGTGTCGCGGCCGGTGTAGGCACGGGCGATTCGGATGGCGTCCATGGTGGCCTCGGAACCGGAGTTCGTGAACCGCCACTTCGGCAGCCCGAAGCGCGCGGCGAGCTCGTCGGCCACCACGATGTCGTCCTCGGTCGCACAGCCGAAGTGGGTGCCCTTCGGATAGCGCTCGGCGATGGCCGCGCCGATCGCCGGATGCCCGTGGCCCTGCACCATGGCGCCGAACCCGTTGTGGAAGTCCCACATCTCGTTGCCGTCCACGTCCCAGACCTTGGGGCCCGAGCCACGGTCGACGTAGATCGGCCACGGGTCGCGCAGCTGGTAGGAGGAGGCGACGCCGCCGGAGAGGTGCCGACGGGCGGCGGCGTACATCTCCTTGGACCGCTGGGTGCGCTGGTCGAGGCGGGCTTCCTCTCGATCGGTGAGCTCCTTGACGCGGACACTGTCAATCTGAACGGGCATGGTGGCCTTCCCGCCGGTCGGCCTGGCACCGGCGCATGAGCAATGAGGTCCGGGCCGACCTGGCACCCGGCGAAACGAATTCCATCGTGATGGTCAGTATTCACGACGGGTTCCACTGTACATAGGGCCTGCTACACTCGCAATCACACGTACGCGGCGTCGTCGCCGCTGAATTCGTCACCATTTGTCCGGTCCGGCGGAGTGCGCACGGGGACCGGGAGGAGTCAGCATGAGCGAATACCAGGTGGTCAACCCCGCGACCGGTGAACTCGTCGCCGAGTACCCCACGGCCACGGACGCCGAGATCACCGCCGCGGTCGCTGCCGCCGGGTCGGCATTCCGCCACTGGTCGCTGGAGAGCACGGTGGCCGAACGCGCGGCGTTGGTCGCACGGGTCGCCGACCTGCACACCGAGCGCCGCGACGAACTGGCCCGGATCATCACCCGGGAGATGGGCAAGTCGCACGAACAGGCCCTCGGCGAGGTCGACTTCTCCGCCGACATCTATCGGTTCGCCGCCGAGCACGGCGAGGAGCTGCTCGCCGACGAGCCCGTGGCCGCGCTCGCACCGGGGACCACCGTGATCCGCCGCGCGCCGCTGGGCCCGCTGCTGGGCATCATGCCGTGGAACTTCCCCTACTACCAGGTCGCCCGCTTCGCCGGAGCGAACCTGGTGACCGGCAACCCCATCCTGCTCAAGCACGCCCCCCAGTGCCCGGAGTCCGCGCTGGCGATCGAGCGGGTCTTCCGCGATGCGGGGTTCCCCGCGGGTGCCTACACGAACGTCTTCGCCACCAACGAGCAGGCGGCCCGGATCATCGCCGACCCGGTGGTGCGCGGGGTTTCGCTGACGGGTTCGGAGCGTGCAGGCCACGCGGTCGCCGCGGAGGCGGGTGCGGCGCTCAAGAAGGTGGTACTCGAACTCGGCGGGTCGGATCCGTTCATCCTGCTGAGCACCGACGACCTCGAGGCCACCGTCGACGCCGCGCTCGCCGCCCGCCTCGACAACAACGGGCAGTCGTGCAACGCGGCGAAGCGATTCATCGTCATCGACGACCTCTACGACGCCTTCCTGGAGCGGGTCGTCGGCAGGCTCGGCGAGATCCACCCGCAGAACCCGGCCGAGGGCGACGACATCCCGCTCGGTCCGCTGTCGTCGCGGGCCGCGGCCGAGCGACTCTCGGAGCAGGTCGGCCGGGCCGTCAGGCAGGGGGCGACGGTGGCCCTCGGCGCGCCGAGGGCGGACGGCACCTGGCACGACGGCGCGTACTTCGCGCCGGTCGTGCTGACAGGCATCTCGGCCGAGTCCGACGCCTACCGCGAGGAGTTCTTCGGGCCCGTCGTACAGGTCTACCGGGTCGCCTCCGAGGAAGAGGCGGTGGAGATCGCCAACGCGACGCCGTACGGGCTCGGATCGTACGTGTTCACCACCGACCGGTCCCAGGCGGTGCGGGTGGCCGATCGGATCCAGGCCGGGATGGTCTACATCAACGAGGTGCTCGCGGACTCGGCCGAGCTGCCGTTCGGTGGGGTCAAGAACTCGGGCACCGGACGCGAGATGGGCACCCTGGGCTTCGACGAGTTCGTCAACAAGAAGCTGATCCGCACCGGGGACGTGCATCTGCTCGGGTGAGGGCCTCGGCGTTCGGTCCGGCGGAACGGTGCGGTTGCTACTCTGCCGCCATGACCTCCTCCCGTCCCGCCGAACGTCCCGAGCCGGCCTGGTCCCAGGAGGCGGACCCGGCCGCGCAACGCCTGCGCGAGGTCTTCGGCCGCAATGTGCGGCGGGCCCGCATGCTGCAGCGCCGGAGCCTGCGCGATCTGGCGGAGGCCACCCACGTCAGCCCGGGGATGTTGTCCCAGATCGAACGCGGCCTGACCAACCCGACGCTGGACACCATGGCGCGGCTCACCAACGCCCTGCGGCTGCCGTTGACCGACCTGGTCACCTCCCAACAGGAGCGGCCCAACGTCGTCCGGGCCGGTGCGGGGCCACGATGGGTCGACCGCACCACGGGACAGGCGACCGTCGACCTGTTCCACAGCGTCCGTCCCGCCCATTTCGTCATCAGCCACGCCGGCTTCCCTGCCGGTGCGGCCACCACCCCGACGTCCCACGGCTCGGGGACGCTCGAGTACGCCTACGTCATCACCGGGTCGGTGCGCATCGACTGCGACGACTGGACCGAGGAGCTTCTCCCCGGCGACGCGATCCAACTGCCGGGTCATCTGTCCCACCGGTACGCGGCCGGTGCGGAGCCGACGGAACTGATCATCGTCCTCGCCTTCGACGACACGAGCCGCCCGGGAGAGTCTCACTCGAGCACGATCACCCCGCGGTAGGGCGGGTCACCCCACCGCGTCATCCGATCCAGATCTCCCACCGGAATCGCGAGGGCATGCCCGTCCACCCACGACTCCCCGCGGGCCACGTCGAACCACGGGTCCTCGACCACCACACAGTCGCCCACGACGGAGTGGGCCAGCACCCAGTGCGGCTCTGTGGCGCCGTGCATGAGAACCTCGTCGATCAGCAACGCCAGCCGCCGACCGCGGCCGATCAGGGCGACGATCTCCTCGATCGGCAGCCACCTCCGGTGGATCGGGAGACCGAGCCGGTCCGCCGTACGCCACGACTCGCGTTGCAGCGCGGTGCGCCAGGCGGCCTCGGGGCCGTCGTACGACTCCAGCAGGACGGGGCCGTCCACGCTCAGGTACACGTCCGTGACCCCGGGCCGATCCGCCGACGGCCAGGCGGTCGAGGCGGTGATCGCCAACCCGACCGGCTCACACGCCGGCATGTTGGTCGCCTGCCGCCACAGCTCCATCTCCCGGGCGTGATTGCCCTCGAAGGCCTCGGCGCCGCCGGTGACGAACCGTCCCGTCCCCGCCGCCTCCAACGCCATGATGATGCTGGCGGCCCCGCAGGTGAAGTCCATCGTCTGCCCGTAGTAGGGCAGCCGCTTGACCGTCGCCGGTGTCAGCCACCGTACGGCGCCCTCGACCTCACCCCAGGTGGTCGGCGCGGAGGCGTACGGGCGGCCCATCGGGACGAAGCCCTGATCGGCCGGACCGGGGTCGGCCGGTGCCGCCTCCCAGGCGGGCCGCCACTGCCACGTCACTGCCACCAGCCCGCGCGCTCGGGCGTCGTCGACCACCGTGCCGACCAGTGCCGCCCCGGTCCCCTCGGGAGCCCGGGCGTCCCGCCACAGGTCGACGATCTTCCGAACGGCGGTGTGGGGCCGACCCGACGTCAGCGCGGCGCCGATCAGGGCGCCGTCGACCGACGCCACGACGATTTCGGGGGAGTAGGCCGACCGTGGCATCTGCCAGACCATCGCCCGCGGCGGACCGACCAGGGCGACACAGCGGTCCAGCATGTCGTGGAAGGCTGCCGGGTCCTCAACGAAACTGACCGTCTCGACGGGGATGTCTGCGGAGGCGCTCATTGGCCGGCCTCCGGACCCGCCGCCGCGACCTCGGGCGTCTGCTCCGGTGCGGTGTCTCCCCGTGCCGCCGCAGCGAGGTGACGGGTGTAGGGGTGGCGGGGGCTGCCCAGCACCTGGGCGACCGGTCCCTCTTCCACGATCACTCCCGTCCTCATCACGGCGACCCGGTCGGCGATATCGGCGACCACCGCCAGGTCATGGGTGATGAACAGGATCGACACATCCAGGGAATCCCGCAGCGAGCGGAGCATCTCCAGCACTTCCGCCTGCACGATGACGTCCAGCGCGGAGACGGACTCGTCACAGATGAGCAGTCCCGGCCGCGGGGCGAGCGCCCGCGCAATCGCCACGCGCTGACGTTGTCCCCCCGAGAGCCGGCTCGGACGTCTCGATGCCAGGGAAGGATCAAGACCGACCGTACGCAGCAGGGCGGGCACCTCGGTCGCCGGTCTCCGGGCCGCCCGCAGCGCTTCGGCCAGACACTGCCGGACGCTTGCCACGGGGTTGAGCGACGAGTACGGATCCTGGAAGACCATCTGCATCTGTTGCGGATTGCGGCCCCGCCGTCCGGCCGGCAGCCGGACCCCGTCCAGCACCACCCGGCCGCTGTCGGGTGATTCCAGGCCGGCGAGGCACCGGGCGAGGGTGCTCTTGCCACTGCCCGACTCGCCGACCAGGGCGAGGACCTCCCGCCGGCGCACGCAGATGTCGACCTTGCGGACCACCGGGACACCCGCGAAGGACTTCGTGATCCCCTCGGCCACCAGGAGCCGGTCGCCGTCGTCGCAGGCGGATGAGGAGGACCGGACCCGGTCGATGGACGGGTTGGCGTCCAGCAGGGCGCGCGTGTAGGGGTCCCGGGGCTCGTCCAGGATCGTCGCAGCCGGCCCCTGCTCCACGATCCTGCCGTGCTGCATCACCATCACGTCGTCGGCCCGGCCGCGGATCAGGCCGAGGTCGTGCGAGATCAGCAGCATGGCCATCCGGTGCTCGCGCTGCAGCGCCCGCAGCAGGTCGAGCACCTCGGCCTGGACGGCCGCATCGAGGGCCGTGGTCGGTTCGTCGGCAATGAGCAACTCGGGTTCGCAGGCCATCGCCGCCGCGATCGCGACGCGTTGCCGCTGGCCACCGGACAACTCGTGGGGATAGCGCCGCAGGGCCGAGTGGGGCAGCCGCAGTTCGTCGAGAAGGTCGGCGAGCCGTTGACGGTGGCGGCGCAGCAGCGCGTTCTCCCCGCCGGATCGGGTTCCCCGGTGCTTGCCGGTGGGCCGGGCCTGCAGGCTCCAGGCGATCTGGACGCCGCAGCGGTGCACCGGGCTGAGACTGGTGAAAGGATCCTGCATCAGCAGCACGGCCCGGCGGCCACGGATCTCCCGCCACTGCGGGGCGTTCGGGCCGGCCGCCGCGTCGACCTGCAGGTCTCCGAAGCCCAGCGTCCCGCGCCCGGCGACTCCTGCCGGCAACAGGCCGACCAGCGCGCGAGCGGTCATCGACTTGCCGGACCCGGACTCGCCGATCAGCCCCAGCGCACGCCCCGCCTCGATGCGGAAGGTCAACGACTCCACGATCGGGCCTTGGGGGCCGTGGACCTCCAGTTCCTCCGCGGCGAACCCCCCGTTCATCTCGTGCTCCCCCTCTCCGCGACGTCACGGATCCAGTCGCCGACGACGGTGGTCGCGCAGGCCACCAGCACGATGCACACCGCCGGGACGATGATCGCGGCGGGATTGGTGAACATGATGGAACGTCCGTCCGAGATCTGCCTGCCCCAGTCCGCCGATCCGGGGCCGACTCCGACCCCGAGATAGGACAACGACGACAAGGTGACGAGGGCGAAGGCGATATTGAGCAGCAGATTGGTGACGATGAGGGGAACGACGTTGGGTACCAGGTGCCGGAACATGACGCGTACCGGCGCGAGTGAGAGCATCTGGGCCGCCTCGACGTACGGTCGGGAGGCCTGCTCGATCACCCCCGCCCGGACGATCCGCACATCGCTCGGACAGAAGAGGACCACCAGCATCAGCACGGTCATCCAGTAGCTGCTCCCGAACACGCCGCCCACCACCAGGGCCACCAGCATGACCGGGAGGGCCAGCAGCACGTCGGCGATCCTGCCGACGACCCAGTCGGTCAGCCCCCGACAGTAGCCGGCGAGCGTGCCGAAGATCACCCCGAGGACCATGGACCCGGCGGCGATCGTGACCGGCCCCACGATGGCCGACCCCGCCCCGGCCACCGTCAGCAGAAGGACATCGCGGCCGAGTGCGTCGGTGCCGAGCAGGTGGCCCGGGGTGCCGGCCGGAAGGGTCGTGGAGAGGATGTCCTGCCGTGTGGCGGCCTCCTGCAGGAAGGGGGATGCGGCGACGGCGAGCACGGTCAGCGCAAGCACCGCGACCGAGCCGACCACCAGGCCGGGCGGGCGCCGGCGCACGGAGAGCAGAGGCAGGGCAAGGGTCGTCATGCTCGTTCGCCCCTCCTGGTCCGGACCCGGGGATCCAACGCCGCGTAGCTGATGTCGACCATGACCGTGACCACGGCGATGACGAGGGCGATCGCCAAGGTCACCGCCTGGACGACGGGAATGTCCTTGTACAACACGGAATCCTGGAGCAGGGTGCCCAACCCGGGCAGAGAGAACACGGTCTCCACCAGGATCGTTCCCGACACGAAGTAGGTGAGGATCAGTCCGGCCCCGGTGACGATGGGTATGGTCGCGTTGCGCAGCACCACCCGCCTGATCAAGGGGGCGGCCAGTCCTCTCGATCGCAGGAAGGTGACGTAGTCGGAGCCGAGTTCTCGGCCGACCGCCGCCCGGGTGATCCGCATCAGCAGGGCCCCGAGCCCCGCCGCCAGGGCGGTCGCGGGCAGCACGAGGTGGTAGAGCCCGTCCAGGAGGCCCGTGCCGGTGCCGTAGACGGGGAACACCGGAAGGTAGTAGGCGAAGGCATAGAGCAGCAGCAGCCCGAGCACGAAGGACGGTGCGCTCACCCCGAGGACGGCCAGCAGGGTGGCGACCCGGTCGCCCGCCCCCCCGGCACGCTCGGCACTCCACACACCCAGCGGCACGAACACGGCCACTGCGATGGTGAAGGCCAGCACACACAGGGCGACGGTCACCCCCAGCCGGGAACAGACGACGACGGTGACCGGCTGCTGCATGCGGATCGACTCCCCGAAGTCACCGTGCAGGGCATCGCGCAGCCAGGTGAGGTACTGCACGATCACCGGGTCGTCGAGCCGGTAGTGCTCCCGGATCGCCGCGATGGTCTCGGGTGTGGCGGGGCGGGTGCCGATCAGGGTCCTGACCAGATCGCCCGGTGCCAGGTAGAGCAGTCCGAAGGTCAGCACGGAGATCACCAGCAGGATGGCGGCCACCCCGGTGACCCGTACGACCAGGGTGGTCACCACCGGGCCCAGGGCGATCCGGGGTCGCTCCTCGGTGAGGGTGCTCACGATGTCGCGTACAGGTTGGATCCCCAGGAGGAAACGAAGCTGAAGGCGCTGTCGTCCCGCAGACCCACGTCACCGGAGAAGGCGGTCAACGACTTGCCCCACCACAGGGGGATGTTGGTGGCATCGTTCGCCTGCAGACTCTCCAGCTGAAGGATCAAGTCGATGCGCCGGGCGGGGTCGGTCTCGTTGCCGATCTTCGTCAGCAGGTCGGTGGCCGTCGCGTTGGTGTAGCCCGAGATGTTGTCCGCTCCGAGCAGGTAGGAGGGCACTTCGGCCGGGTCGCCCGTCGTGGAGAAGTACCACATGAATCCGATGCCGTGGCTTCCGTCGCCCAGGGTGGCGAGCCAATCCTCGATGGGCTGTTCCTTGACGGTCACGGTGATGCCGATCTCCGCCAGCGACTGGGAGATGGCCTGGGCCGCCGTGCCCAGCTGCGGGCCCGTACTGGGATAGACGAGCTCGGCGGTGAACCCGTCCGGATGCTTCGAGGCCGCCAGGCTCTCCTTGGCCTTGGCCAGGTCGTACGTGTACTGGGGGCTGACCGCCGCGAGCTTCTGCCTGGCCTCGTCGGGGGAGTAGGTGCCGGTGAGGGACTCGGGCGTGGCGATGCTCGTCGCCACCTCACCGTTGCCCTGCAGAAGGTTGGTGACGATGGCCTCCTTGTCGACGGCGTAGGCAATCGCCTTGCGTACATCAGGGTCGTCGAACGGGGCGACCCGGGTGTCGAAGTTGAGCCCGACGTAGGACAGGTCGTTGACCTTCTCGACCCGCCAGCCCTGGATCGACTGCCACTGGGACACCTGCGGGACGGGCACGTTGAAGGCGAGGTCCACCTCACCCGACTGAGCCGCCAGGAATCGGGTGTTCTCATCGGCGATGAAGCGGACGTCGATCTTCTTGGCCTTGGGGACGCCGCCCCACCAGGTGTCGACCCGTTCCAGGGTAAGTCCGGAATCCGGGGTGAAGCTGGTCACGCGATAGGGTCCGGTGCCCAGGAGCAGCGAGGTGCTGGTGCCGACCTTGCCGTCGTGCTCCTGCCAGAACGCCTTCTTGGTGACGAAGGCGGCGCCCGCGGTGCTCAGGTTCTTCAGGAAGGCCGCGTCGGGTGCTTTCACCTTCACCGTCACCTGGTTGTCGCCGGTCGCCGTGACCGAGTCGAGATTGGCGAGGTATCCGCTCAACGAGGGCGACAGCGTCGGGTCGGCCGCCTCCTGGAGGCTGAAGGCCACGTCCTCGGCGGTCACCTCCGACCCATCCTGGAACCTCGCGTCCGGGCGGAGATCGAACACGTACGTCGTGGCGTCGGGCTGCTCCCACGTCTCGGCCAGCGCCGGGACGACCTTGCCCGACGCGTCCAGGCTGACGAGGCCTTCCTGGGTCAGCGCGGCGACGTAGTAGTTGAGGATGCCCGCCTCCTGGCCGACATACAGGCTGCTGAGCGATCCCGGCAGGGCCACGGTGACGTCGTCCAGTTCCCTGCCCGAGTCGCTCAGCGGCGTCGAGGCCGTCGAGGAGTCGGGTGTCCCTCCGCCGGCCTTGGCGCAACCGGACATCGCCGTGACGAGGACGGCCACCAAGCACAGGGCGGCCCATCGACGGCTCCTTCGCAGCAGCAGGGTCGGTCTCATCGTGTTGCCTCCGCTCCTTGATGTACCCCAGCGCGTTTAGCGTAACCGGGTTCATGTTTCATGTGGGTAAACACTTGAGGCATGCGTCGGCCCTCCCCGTGGCAGGGCTTCGGGGTGTCGGCCTAGCAGTGCGTTAAGTGCATCTTATACACATCTTCGGCGGATCTGATGGTGTTATGGGCTTCGCGGCGATCTGGTGGTTCGGGGCAGCCGCGGGGCCCCGGCCGGTTTGCGGCGTGATTCATGCCTCAGTGCGATGAGCAGGACGTACGTGCCGAGACCCGAGGCGAGAGCGACCAGACGCCGGCGGCGGAGCGCCCGGCTTCTGGGCTCCTCTGGCCCAGGGCGTCGTCTGGGGGCAGGCCACGGTGGAGCCGTCGACACCGTCCCGCCACGACCGGGTCGGATATCGGCGGGAGTGCCAGCGGCTGTGGCGAGCGTCGACCACGGGATACGGCTGGTGTTGTCGGGGTGGGTGTTGTCGGGGTGGGGGGGGTCGGGGTGGGGGGTGTCGGG
>CAZGWN010000017.1:0-49097 GCA_964528755.1 uncultured Propionibacteriaceae bacterium | reverse complement strand
CCCGAGATCGTCACGACGTCACAGGTCTCGGCGGGCCAACGCATCTCGGCACGGGCCAGCGCCACCGACGACACCGCCGGATGGATGCGTACGGCGTCCGGTCCGAGCAGGTCGATCAGGGTCGTGCCGATGCCCGACACGAGGGGGTCGCCGGAGGCCAGCACGACGACCCGGCGGCCGGGGACGCGGGCCAGCAGATCCGGCAGCCCGGCCCGGAGCGGGGATGGCCAGGGCACCAGCTCGGCGGACACCCCGGCGGTCCGCGCCAGATCCAGGTGCCGAGCGCCGCCGAGGACCACCTCGGCGTCGGCGAGCAGGCGCCGCGCCGCCTCGTCGGGGCCTCCCGCCCCCACTCCGACCACCTCGATCACGCCGACCACCCTAGCGGGGGACCGTGCCCGGGGGTCCGGGACGGGGTGGCCGAGCCGGCCGTCGCACCCGGTAGTCGGGTGGCGACACTGCCCTGTGACCGGCCCCAGGACGTGACCCAGGCGAACGACTCCCTCACCCCCCGCGAAAGCGTCCCACCCCCGACCGACCGCGACCCGCCCCGCGAGGGCGGGATAGGATCGCGGGTGCACCCCGGGAGGAATCCGGTGAGAATCCGGAGCGGTCCCGCCACTGTGAGTGCCGCCCCCCAGGGCGGCGCGAGCCAGGACGTCGCGGGGCGCCGGGCCGGGCGTACGGCCCGCCGACTCGAACACGCGGGCGCGGCACCCGCAGGAGGCGACATGCAGTCCTACCCCTTCACCGCCATCGTCGGATCCGACGACCTGCGGCTCGGGCCGGCCGGCGACCCGGCCGTACGGATGGGTGCCGAGCTGGTGCCGCTGGGGGAGATCGCCCGCGGTGACACGCACGCGGCGGCCCGGACCATCATCCCCGAGGTGCACGCCCGGACCCGGAGGGCCGCCTGATGCCCGCCGGACAGCCGACCGCCGTACCCGACGACGGGCTGACCACCCGACAGCGCCGCCACCGGCCGCTGGTCATCGTGCACACCGGCGACGGCAAGGGGAAATCGACCGCCGCGTTCGGGCTGGCGATGCGCGGGTGGAACCAGGGCTGGGACATCGGGGTCTTCCAGTTCGTCAAGTCGGCCAAGTGGCGGATCGGCGAGCAGCACGCGCTGGAGGTGCTCGGCGCCACCGGCGAGGGTGGCCGGGTCGAGTGGCACAGGATGGGTTCGGGCTGGTCGTGGACCCGTGGTTCCGGCGCCGAGGAGGACCAGGCCGCCGCCGCGGCCGAGGGCTGGGCCGAGGTGACCCGCCGGCTGGCCGCGCAGCGCCATGACCTGTACGTGCTCGACGAGTTCACCTATCCGATGGCCTGGGGCTGGATCGACCCCAATGAGGTGGCCCGTACCCTGGAGGGACGTCCCGGCCACCAGCACGTGGTCATCACCGGCCGCCGCTGCCCGGCCGAGGTGATCGAGGTGGCCGACCTGGTCACCGAGATGACCAAGGTCAAGCATCCGTTCGACACCGGCCAGAAGGGCCAGAGGGGGATCGAGTGGTGAGTGAACCGACTCCGCCGGCCCGAGTGGTGCCCCTGCCCCGCGTCGTCATCGCCGCGCCCGGCTCCGGGCAGGGCAAGACGACGGTCACCACCGGCATTCTCGCCGCGCTGAGCCGGGAGCCGTACGGGCTGGCGGTGGCCGGGTTCAAGGTCGGACCGGACTACATCGACCCGGGCTACCACGCGCTGGCGACCGGTCGGCCCGGCCGCAACCTCGACCCGATCATGCAGGGCGAGGAGCGGATCGTCCCGCTGTTGCTGCACGGCGCGGCGACGCCGTCCCCGGCCCGGCTGGCGGTCATCGAGGGTGTGATGGGGTTGTACGACGGGCGGCTCGGCGCCGACGGACGTGGCTCGACCGCCCAGGTCGCCGAGTTGACCGACTCGCCGGTGGTGCTGGTGGTCGACATCTCCCACGTCTCCCGGACCGTCGCGGCGGTCGTCGCCGGCCTGGCCGCGTACTCCGAAGCCGTCCGGGTGGAGGGCGTCATCCTCAACCGGGCCGGGTCGGCCCGGCATGCCTCCGAGGTCACCGCCGCGCTGGGCCGGCTCGGCATCCCGATCCTCGGCGTGCTGCCGCGGGATGAGACGATCACCGTCCCGTCCCGGCACCTGGGACTGGTGCCCGCCGCCGAGCGGGCCGAGTCGGCGGCCGCCCTGGAGGCGCTGGCCGCCCGGATCGGTGCCGAGGTCGACCTGGGTCGACTGGTGAAGATCGCCCTGCGCGCGCCGACGCTGGAGGGGCCGGCGTGGGATCCGGGCGAGGCGTTGGCGCCGTACCTGTCGCGGCCCGGTGACCCGCCCGGACCGACGCCCGAGCGGGGGCTCCCCGCCGCTCGTCCGCGGATCGCCGTCGCCGGCGGGCGGGCGTTCACCTTCCGGTACGCGGAGACGACCGAGCTGATGGAGGCGGGCGGCTGCGACGTCGTCGAGTTCGACCCGTTGACCGACGTCGGGCTGCCGGGCGAGGTCGACGGGCTGTGGTTGGGCGGCGGGTTCCCCGAGGTGCACGCCGAGCAGCTCGCCGCGAACACCCCCATGATCGCCTCGATCCGCGCCGCCGTCGACGCGGGCACGCCGACCGTCGCCGAATGTGCCGGCCTGCTCTACCTGTGCCGCGACGTCGACGGCCACCCGATGGTCGGCGCGATCGACGCAAGCGCCGCGATGACTCCCCACCTGACCCTGGGCTATCGGGAGGCGGACGGGGTCACCGGGCACGAGTTCCACCGGACCACGATCACCCCGTCCGATCCGGCCCTGCCCGGCCACGTCGACGCGTCCTATCTGCACGTGCACTGGGCCGGCGCGCCGCAGCGGGCGGCCGCGTTCCTGTCCGCCGTACGGGACCGGGCAGCCGACCGCGCCGGTCTGTACCACCACGGCGACGCGGAGGTCGGGAAGGGCCTGGTCGATCTGGCCGTCAATGTCCGTCTCCCCCACCCGCCGCGCTGGCTGGCCGAGCAGATCGCGGCGACCCTGCCCGGGCTGGGCGCCTACCCGGACGCGTCGGCGGCCCGGGAGGCCCTGGCGGCGCTGCACGGCGTCGACCCGGCCATGGTGCTGCCGACGTCGGGCGCGGCGGAAGCCTTCACCCTGGTCGCCCGTGGCGCGCCGGGGCGCCGACCGGTCGTGGTCCATCCGCAGTTCACCGAACCCGAGGCCGCGCTGCGGTCCGCCGGCCGTCCGCCGGCCCGACTGCTGTTGACTGAGCCGTTCGTGCTCGGGGAGGCGGACCCGGACGGGGATCTGGTGATCGTGGGCAACCCGACCAACCCCACGAGCGTGCTGCACCCCCGCGCCGTGCTGGCCGACTGGGCCCGCCCGCACCGGGTGGTCGTCGTCGACGAGGCGTTCATGGACGCCACCGACGAGGCCGAGTCGGTGATCGCGCCGACCATGGACCACCTGCTCGTGCTCCGCTCACTGACCAAGACCTGGGGGCTGGCCGGGCTGCGCGCCGGCTATGTCGTCGGGGATCCCGAACTCATCGCCAGGCTGGCCGCCCAGCAGCCGCCGTGGTCGGTGTCCGCCCCGGCGCTGGCCGCCATGGTCGCCTGTGCGAGTGACCGCGCGACCACCGAGGCACGCGCGACCGTACCGGAGCTGGCCGCACGCCGCGATCACCTGATCGCCGGTCTGATCGGCCTGGGTTGGCGGGTGGTCACCCCGGCCGCCGGACCGTTCGTGCTCGCCGACACCGGCGACCCGGCCACCCGGACCCGGCTGCGGGCCCGAGGATTCGCGCTGCGCCGCGGCGACACCTTCCCCGGGCTGGGGCCGACCTGGGTACGCGTCGCCGTCCGCGACCGCGCCGTCACCGACGCCCTGCTGGAGGCCGCCCGTGGTTGACATCGATGTGACCGGCCGGTCGGTCCTGCTCACCGGAGTGGACCGGACCACCGAGGCGGTGGTCCGCCGCCTGGTCCGGGAAGGGGCAACGGTCACCCTGGTCGCTGCCCATCCGCCGACGGCGTTGGTCGACATGGCCGCCCGAGGCCAGCTCACCCTGGTGGTCGAACCCGGCCCGTACCAGGCGTACGACCTCGTGATCGGGCCGCGGGCCGACGTGCCGGCGCCGGCCGCCCCGCAGGCCCGCGGGCCCGAGGGGACCGGACGGGTGACCCTGGTCGGCGGCGGGCCCGGCGACCCGGGCCTGATCACCGTCGCCGGGCTGGAGGCGATCCGGACCGCCGACGTGGTGGTCACCGACCGCCTCGCGCCGCTGGAGTGCCTGGCCGAGGCGCCCCCAGGAGCCACCATCATCGACGTGGCGAAGATTCCCCGCGGCGAACACACCAGCCAGGAGCGGATCAACGCCGTCCTGCTCGAGCACGCCCGGGCCGGTCGGCACGTGGTGCGGTTCAAGGGCGGCGACTCGTACGTGTTCGGTCGCGGCGGCGAGGAGGTCGTCGCGCTGACGGCGGCCGGGATCGCGGTGACGGTCATCCCCGGCGTGACCTCCTCGATCGCCGCCCCCGAGCTCGCCGGCATTCCCGTCACCCACCGGGGCGTGTCCCAGGGGTTCACCGTGGTGTCGGGGCACGTACCGCCGGGGGACCCGCGCTCCACACTGGACTGGACCTCCCTGGCCCGGACCCGGACGACCCTGGTCGTCCTCATGGGCGTGCACACCCTGGCCCGGATCTGTGCCGAGTTGCTCGCCCGCGGGATGGACCCGGCCACCCCGGCGGCGACCATCGCCGACGCGGGCCTGCCGAGCCAGCGGGCGGTCCGCTCGACCCTGTCCGGGCTGCCCGACCGGGTGGCCGAGGCCGGGATCGGCGCGCCTGCGGTGACCGTGATCGGGGGCGTGGCCGCCGAGACGCTGCCCGGCACCCCGCCGGCGAGCACCTCGGCGCAGGACTGACGCCGGGCCGGGGCTGATGGTCATGACCGGGCCCGTACTGATCCTCGGCGGCACGGCCGAGGCCCGCGAACTGGCGTCGCTGCTGGTCGAGACCGGGACCGACGTCGTCTCCTCCCTGGCCGGTGCCGTACCCTCCCCCGCCCTGCCACCCGGGCAGGTCCGGCTCGGCGGCTTCGGCGGGCCCGAGGGGCTGGCGGCGTACGTCCGCGAGCGCGGGGTCCCTGCCGTGGTCGACGCCACCCATCCGTTCGCGGCGCGGATGACCACCAACGCCGCCCGGGGCGCCGAGCTGACCGGCGTACCGCTGCTGCGGCTGCAACGACCCGGCTGGGGCGGGCTGCCCGGCGCGGCCCGCTGGCACTGGGTCGACTCGGTGGCCGAGGCGGTCGCGGTGGCCGAGCGGCTCGGGGAGCGCAGCTTCGTCACCACCGGGGTGAAGACCCTGCCCGCGTACGCCTCCTGGACCGACCGGTACGTGCTGGCGCGGATGGTGACCCCGCCGGGTTGGCAGGTGCCGCCGGCGTGGGAGATCCTGCTGGCCCGCGGGCCGTTCGACCTCAACCACGAAACGACGCTGCTGCGGGAGCGCCGGATCGACGTGCTGACCACCAAGGACTCCGGCGGGAGCAGTGCGGAGGCGAAGCTGCATGCCGCGGACGACCTGGGGGTTGCCGTGGTGGTCGTCCGACGGCCGCCGCTGCCCGACGGTGTGGCAGTCGTCAGGAGCGCCGGCGAGGCAGCCAGGTGGGTGCAGGCACAGGTCCGCCTGGGCAGCGGGTGAGCCCCCCGGGGATTTGAGTCACCCCCCGCCCCCTCTGCTAACTTGGCTCGTGGCCCCTGGCGGGCCGAAGTTGGACGACCAGACCGCGGACGGCCGGGCATCACGGGCCGGGTCCGTATGGTCGGGCAACGTGGGGGCCGGCCCCGATGACCGCCCCGGAGCGCTTCGCGCCACGGCTCGATGGCGAACCGATGGATTGCCGTCGCGGCTGCTCACACGTTGCCTACCCGGTCATGACCCGAAGTGCCGCAGCGTTTCTGGACGCCCCGGCACCCACAGGACACAACGTGAACAACCAGACTGTCAGCGGCCCCACCGCCGTGCGCGCCGAACATCTGTACAAGGTGTTCGGGCGCCATCCGGACGAGGCGGTCCGCCGGCTACGCGCCGGGGCGAGCCGAAGCGAGGTCGCCGACCTCGGGACCGCCGCGGTCATCGATGCCACCTTCGAGGTAGCCCGTGGCGAGATCTTCGTCGTGATGGGACTGTCCGGCTCGGGCAAGTCCACCCTCATCCGGATGCTCAACGGGCTGTTGTCGGCCTCGGCGGGTGAGGTTCACGTCAACGGCACCCGCCTGGGCGGGATCGGGGAACGCGAGCTGCGCCGGGTGCGCCGCGAGCACGTGTCGATGGTCTTCCAGCATTTCGCGCTCATGCCCCACCGGACGGTCCTGGAGAACGCCGCCTACGGCCTGGAGCAGCGCGGCGTGGCGCGCGACGAGCGGCTGCGGCGGGCCGAGCGGGTGCTGGACCGGGTCGGCCTGCACGGCTGGAGCGACCGGCGCCCCGACGAACTGTCCGGCGGGATGCGCCAGCGGGTCGGCCTGGCCCGGGCGCTCGCCGCCGACACCGACATCCTGCTGATGGACGAGGCATTCTCCGCGCTCGACCCGCTGATCCGCCGGGAGATGCAGGAACAGTTGGTCGGGCTGCACGCCGAGCTCGGCAAGACCATCATCTTCATCACCCACGACCTCAACGAGGCGATGTATCTGGGCGACCGGATCGCGGTGATGCGCGACGGGCGGATCGTCCAGCTCGGAACGCCCGAGGACATCCTCACCGACCCGGCCAACGACTACGTCGAACAGTTCGTCCGCGACGTCGACCGGGCCCGGGTGCTGACCGCGGGCTCGGTGATGGAACCGGTGCGGGCCGTCGTCGGCGAGGCCGCCGGGCCGCGGGTCGCCCTGCGCACGATGCGCGACCTGCAGACCTCGGCAGTGTTCGTGCTGGGGCGCGACCGCCGCTTGCGCGGGGTGATCCGGGACGCGGACGCGATGAGGCTGGTGAAGTCCGGCAGCCGCGACCTGAGTCCCATCCTCATCGAGGACTTCGCGGCGGTGGAGCGTACGGTGCCGCTGTCGGAGCTCTACCTGCCCGCGGTCGAGTCGCCCCTGCCGCTGGCGGTGGTCGACGATGGACAGCGCCTGGTCGGAGTGCTGCCGCGGGTCATCCTGCTGGCGGCCCTGGGCAACCTCGACGCCACCACCCTGGAGATTCCCGCGGTCGGTCCGGCACCGACCGTCCCTCCCGAGGAGATCACGGACACGCTGGCCGCGGTGGGTGAGGACGGGACCGTCCGATGATCGAGGACTTCCGCATCCCTCTCGGCTCCTGGATCGAGGACGGGGTGGACGCCCTGACCGAGACCCTGTCGGGCTTCTTCGACGTGCTCACCATCCTCATCGACGCCGTGCACGGCGTGACGACCTTCCTGTTCTCCGCCCCGCCGGCCCCGGTGATGATCGCCGTCCTGGTCGGGATCGGGCTGTTGCTGCGCGGCTGGCGTTTCGCCCTCGGCAGCCTGGCCGGCTTCGTCCTGGTGCTCGGCCTCGATCAGTGGGCGGCAGCGATGGACACCTTCTCGCTGGTCCTGGTGGCGGCCGTCTTCGCCGTGGCGATCGCCGTGCCGGTCGGGATCGGCTGTGCCCGCAGCGACACGGCCTCGGCGACCGTCCGGCCGGTGCTGGACTTCCTCCAGACCATGCCTCCGTTCGTCTACCTCATCCCGGCGCTCATGCTGTTCGGGCTGGGGGATGTGCCCGGCGTCGTCGCCACCGTGCTCTTCGCCGTGGCCCCCGGCGTACGGCTCACCGAGCTGGGGATCCGCAACGTCGACCCGGAGATCGTGGAGGCCGGGCACGCCTTCGGCTCCACCCCCGGGCGCATCCTGCGGCAGGTCCAACTGCCGCTGGCCATGCCCTCGATCATGGCCGGCGTCAACCAGGTCATCATGCTGTCCCTGTCGATGGTCGTCATCGCCAGCATGGTCGGCGCGGTCGGCCTGGGGCGTCCCGTCCTGCAGAGCCTCAGCCAGGTCGACCTGGCCCTCGGCGTCGAGGCCGGCCTGTCGGTGGTCATCATCGCGATCTATCTGGACCGGATCACCGCCTCGTTCAACCAGGGCCGCGGGTACCTCGGCACGCTGCTCGGCATGTTCCGGGCGCGTCGGGCCGCCGCCGAGGTGGTCACTGCCGAGGAGCGTCCCACCGCCACCGTCTGAGCGGCCGTCCGGACCCCCCTCACCCTGTTTCCCCACCATGGAAAGGACCTTTCATGTCGAAAATCCTGCGCGCCCTGACCGCCACCGGAGCGGCGGTCGCACTCGCGCTGTCCGGCTGTGCCGGCCGGGGAGGTGATGCCGCCCCCGGCGGGCAGACGGGTGAGGATCAGCGGGAGATGAGCATCGCGGTGTTCAACGGCTGGCCGGAGGGAGAGGCCGTGTCCTACCTGTGGCAGCACGTGCTGGAGCAGAAGGGCTACGACGTCACCCTGGAGTACGTCGACGTGGCACCTGGCTACGTCGGCCTGTCCCAGGGCGATCTCGACGTCAACCTGGACGTGTGGCTGCCCCTGACCCACGCCTCCTACATGGAGGAGTACGGCGACGACCTGGTCAACCTCGGCGCCTGGAACGACAACGCGAAGCTGACCATGGCGGTCAACGCCGATGCCCCGATCGACTCCCTGGACGAACTGGCCGCAAACGCGGACACCTTCGACAACCGGATCGTGGGCATCGAGCCCGGCGCAGGGTTGACCATGGCCGTCGGCGACGCCGCCATCCCGCAGTACGGCCTGGAGGCGATGGACTTCCAGACCTCCTCCACCCCGGCCATGCTGACCGTGCTGGAGGAGGCGATGGGCAACGACGAGGACGTGCTGGTCACCCTGTGGCGCCCGCACTGGGCCTACGACGCCTACGACCTGAAGGATCTGGAGGATCCCAGGGGCGCGCTGGGGGCGGCCGAGTCGATGAACACCGTGGCCCGCGCCGACTTCGAGGAGGACTTCCCGCAGGCGGCGACCTGGCTGCGCAACTTCCGGATGGAGTCCGACCCGCTGTACTCCCTGGAGAACGCCATGTTCAACGCGGAGGGCGAGGTCAGCCAGGACGACTACCCGGAGATCGTGGCCGAGTGGGCATCCCAGAATCAGGAGTACGTGGACAGCCTGACCGCCTGACGGCCCGCCCAGACCCATCTCCCCCATGGCCACAGGCTACTGACGACGAGCCCGACGACTCCCGTATCCTGAGCGCATGCCCGAGCCGGTGTTGGGCCCCGATCTGGCCAACCTCGTGCTCGACCGGGGTGAACAGGTCTATGCGATGACCATGGCCGGCCTGTTGGCACCCGGTGGGGCCGTCGGCCCCGACGGCTCGGTCGACATCGACCCGCTCCGTACGGTGCTGATGGACCGAGTCGCCACGATCCCCCGGCTCGGTCAGCGCATCGCCTTTCGTCACGGACGTCCCCGGTGGGTCACATGTCTGCCCGATCCCGCCGCGCACATCCGGATCCTCCCGGCCGGCGCCGACCTCGGCGCACCCGGAGCCGAACCCGCCGAGCGCCTCGCCGCGATCGGCGCACGACTCGCTGCCGTCCACCTGCCACTCGACCGGCCGCTGTGGGAGGTCCTCGTCGTCCCGGCGCTCACAGCCACCCGCGCCGGCCTGTTCATCCGCGTCCACCACGCCGCCGCCGACGGACTGGAGATGGCCCGCATCGTCCGGGCCTTGCTCGACCCCCTGCCCGGTGCGGACCCGTTACCGGCTCGGGCAGCGCCCCCTCGTCGGCCGACGGTCCCGCCCTCAACCCGAGGCCGACTGGCCCAACTCCGCGAGGCCGCCGCCGAGACCCGCCGGATCATGGGCCGCCGGATCGCGCCCACTGCCCTGCTCGGTCCGTTGGCATCGCCCCGGACGGTCATCCTCGGCGGGGCAGCCCTGCCCGAGCTTCGTCGGGCGGCCTCCCGGCACCGTGCGACACCGCATGATGTGTTCCTCGCAGCCCTGGCGGGGGCACTGTCCGACCTCTTCACCCGCCTCGGTGAACCGACTCCGGTCACCCTGCCGGTCTCGGTTCCGGTCGCCGTTCGCGGGCCGCGGGGAGCCGGCAACCGGGTCGGGGCGATGATTCTGCCGCTTCCGCTGCAGGAGCCGGATCGCGCCCGCCGCTTGGCGACAATCCACCGGCTGACGGTCGAGGAGAAGTGGCGGGCCCGGGCCCGGGGGCTGTTCCCGCCGATGGCCACGGCCGCCGGAGCGATCCTGTTGTCGGGCCTTTTCCGCCGCCAGCATGCCGTGGGCGCATTGGCGAGCACGGTGCCCGGCCCGCGGAATCTCCGCACCCTCGCCGGCGCGCGTCTCGAGACGGTGTGGCCGGTGCCGATCATCTCGATGAACGCCCGGTTGAGCATCGGGGCGGTGAGCTACGCCGACTGCTGGTCGTGGGCGCTGACCGCCGACGCCCACCTCGGCCCGTACGCCGCGGCCCTCGGCGACGCGATCGGCTGCGAACTGGCGGCCTATCTCGACCCGGACACGGTCGGGGGGTGAGCAACCGGTTCGCTCACACGTCTCTGCGACCCAGCACCGCCGTCGCCGCGGCCAGGGCCACCACCACCCAGCCGAGCAGGACGAGTCCGCCGCCGAGCGGCCCCAGCGCGATCAGACCCGGGTCGGGCGTCGGCACTCCCGACCGGTAGAGCGAGTAGTGGAACAACTGCGATCCGGCGTTGGTCGGCAGCAGCGCAGCAAGGTTGCGCACCCAGGTTGCGTCCAGGACCGCGCCGACGATGTTCATGAAGATCGGCGCCACGAACACCAGGCCCACCGAGCAGGCCACCCCGCCCGCCCCGGCCGGCACCAGCGCACCGATGGCCACGGCCAGCACGGCGATCAGCACGGCATAGAGCAGCGCCCCGGCGACCGTACGCCAGTAGGCGGGTTCGGCCAGCTCACCGCGACGATCGGCCGGCAGGACGACCGCCGCCAGCCCGATCCCGAGGCCGAGGGCGACCGCGGTCGCCCCCGCGCAGGCGGCCGCCACCGCCGCGGTCCTGGCCGCCAGGAGCCGGGTGCGGGTCGGCACCGCCATCAGGCTGGTCGCCGCCATCCCCGAGTCGTGCTCCTGGGTGACCGCCAGCGCGCCGTACAGCGCCACCACGATCGTGGCCAGCACCATCGTCACGGTGATCACCTCGACCATGATCGAGGTGATCGACGTGTCAGTGCCGGTGAAGTCCTCGGGCTCGACGGTGGCCGCCATCAGTGCGGCCGCCCCCACAGCGGCGGCGACCATCCCGATCAGGAGCCCCGGCAGGGACCGTACGGTCCACAGCTTGAGCCACTCGGACCGCAGCACCCCCGATGTCCGGAGCCCGATCTCGACCGCGGACGTGCTCACCGTCGCACCTCCCCGGCCCGGAACTCCACCGCGGCGCCGGTCAGCCGCAGGTAGACCTGCTCCAGGCCGTCCCCTTCGGCCACCAGGTCGGCCCGGGTGGCATCGGCCAGCACCTTGCCCCGGCCCAGCACGATGACGTGGTCGACGGTGCGTTCCAGTTCGCTCATCAGGTGGGAGGAGATCAGCACCGTACGGCCCCGGGCGGCCAGGTCACGCAGCAGGCCGCGCAGCCACACCACGCCGTCGGGATCCAGCCCGTTGACCGGCTCGTCCAGCACCAGCGACTCCGGGTCGCCGAGCATCGCGCCGGCGATGCCCAGCCGCTGCCGCATGCCGAGCGAGAACCGGCCGACCCGCCGATCGGCCACCGGGCCCAGGCCGGTCAACTCGATCATCTCCTCGACCCGTACGGGCCCGATCCCGTGGGTGGCGGCGAGGACCCGCAGGTGGTCGCGGGCGGTTCGCCCCGGGTGGGCACACCGAGGGTCGAGCAGGGCCCCGGCCTGGCGCATCGGTGCCGGATGCGCGGCCAGGCGTCGGCCGTTGATCACCGCCCGGCCCGCCGTCGGGTGGACCAGGCCCATGATGATGCGCATCGTCGTGGTCTTGCCGGCGCCGTTGGGACCGACAAACCCCGTGACCACTCCCGGGTGGACCGTGAAACTCACCTCGTCCAGGGCTGTTCTCGGCCCGAACCGCTTGGTCAGGCCCACCACCTCGATCATCGCTCTCCTCCCGATCGCCTCACCCGAACCCTAACAGTTCCAGGTGTCATCGGTGCGGGTCGGTGTTCCTCGGCCGTTCGCCCGATGCTCGGCCCGAGTTCACGCGCCGCCGTTAACGTGACCGCCACCGGCGTCGGAACCGACGCCGGACCGAGTGCTCCACAGGGGGAGATTGTGTCCACTCAGGTATCGGCCCGCAGGTCGGTACGCCACCAGCTGTCGCGCATGTTGGCGATCGTGCTCGGTGCCGTGCTCGCGACGTCGCTGCTCGGCGTCTCGCCTGCGTCATCCGCCACTTCACAGCAGGTGCTCGTCAACCCGAGCTTCGAACAACCCGGCACCAACAACGCCACACCGACCGGCTGGAAGCCGGTCTACCTCGACAACGAGACCTCGCCGTACCGTCTCGTGGCCGCCACCTTCAACGCGAGCGGCCAGTACCCGCCGCCCGCGCCGATTCCCGACGGCGATTTCGGCCTGGAGATGTTCTGGCAGGTCGGGTCCAGCCTCGGCAACCTGGGCGTGGCGGTCGAGCAGACCGCCGACCAGTTCGGCGTCGTGAACCAGGACAACGCCGGCGAGTTCTCCTACTCGGCCGTGCAGACCTACTACGCAAACTCGTCGGTGGTCAACTGGGCCGGCGGTGTCGCGGAGGTCGAGTTCACCAGCGGTGGCGACGACTACGTACTGCGCTACTTCCACTCCAACTCCGGGTCCTACCGGGGCGAGCCGACCGACGAGGGCACCACCCACTACGTGATCGGGGATTCCTTCCCCGGCAGCGGGACGTGGATCAATGCCACGCACGACCTCGCCGCCGACATCGAGTCCGAGTTCGGCGTGAACGAGTTCACGGTCACCGCCGTGCGGGTGGGCAACCTGCAGGACCGCACCGGCACCAACCCGTACTCCAACATGACCACCTACTGGGACGCGATCGGGCTGACGGCCGGGGAGGCCGGCGAGGACACCACGGCGCCGACCGCCCAGGAGACGGCCCCGGCCGACGGGGCGACCAAGGTCTCCCCGACCACCCCCATCACGGTGACCTTCGACGAGCCGGTCCGCGCCGGTGACACCCTCGCCGACACCACCGTGACCCCCGACGGCGGCAGCGCGCTGACCGTGACGCCGACGGTCTCGGGCAACACCCTCACCATCGAGCACCCCGCATTGGCCGCCGAGACCGCCCACAGCGTCGTCGTCCCCGCCGAAGCGGTGACCGATGCCGCGGGCAACGCGCTGGCCGATGATGTCACCTGGTCCTTCACGACCGGGACGCCCGCCCCCGACTACACCTACATCAACGAGATCCAGGGGCCGGGAGCCTCGTCCCCGCTGACCGGTCGCACGGTCACCATCGAGGGCGTCGTCACCGGCATCGACGACGAGGTGGGCGCGGACTACAACCGCACCTACCCCGAGGACCGCGGCATCTTCGTGCAGTCCCTGGCCGATGACACCGACGACGACGAGAAGACCTCCGAGGGCATCTTCGTCGGCTACGTCGACCACCCGAGCAACTACGAGCCCGGGGACGTCGTACGGGTCACCGGCCAGGTGAAGGAGAAGTTCGGCCTCACCGAGCTCGCCGAGCAGGTCGGCCAGGAGCCGACGAAGGTCGACACCGCCGAGGTGCCCGAGCCGATCCTCATCGACCAGGACCGCGCCGAGGCGCAGGGCGCCGACCGTGCCTACTACGAGTCGCTGGAGGGTTCGCTGGTCAAGCTCGCCGTCGGCACCGCCAACTCCGGCGGCACCAACAAGTTCGGCGAGACCTTCCTCACCCTCGGCGACACGCGCGACGAGTACGTGTACGGCGAGAGCGCCCCGGCGTCGCTGATCGCGCTCGACTCCGATGCCGGGTCGGGCAATCCCGCCAACCCTTACAAGCCCGAGCACCCGTCGACGACCTACACCACCGCCGACCAGTTCGACCGGGTGGAGGACGCTGTCGGTCCGCTGTCCTTCTCCTACTACCACTACAAGCTGCTGCCGCAGCCGGGCGCCCTGCCGACGGTCGTCGACGGCCCGACCCCCTACCCGTACGTGCTGCCGGAGGCCGGCAAGGACGAGCTGCGTGTCGTGTCCTTCAACGTGCTCAACTACTTCCCGGCCGGTGGGTTCAACGACCTCAGTGTGGTGACCGAGGCCGAGTACACCGAGAAGCGGGACCGGATCGCCGATGCGATCGTCAACCTGCTGGACAAGCCCGACGTGGTCGCGCTGCAGGAGGTCGTCAACCTCGACATCACCCAGGACCTCGCCGACACCATCGGCGGGTACGACGCGTACCTCCTGGAGGGCCACGACAGCCGCGGCATCGATCAGGCCTTCCTGATCAAGGACTCGGTCGACGCTTCCAACGTCCGCCAGCTCGGAGCCACCCAGTCCGGCTGCGACGACTCGGGTCTGCTCTACGACCGGCCGCCGCTGGCGATCGACATCACCGCCGGTGACCTGGACCTGACGGTCATCAACAACCACTACAAGTCGAAGTCGGGGCCCGACTCGTGCCGCGACGCCCAGTCGGCGTACCTGGGTTCCCAGGTGGCCGACCTGGAGGCCGACGGTCGCGACGTGGTCGTCACCGGTGACCTCAACTCGTTCGAGACTGACAACGCGATCAAGGTCCTCGAGCAGGAATCGTCCCTGACCAACCTGTGGTCGCGTGCGCCGGAAGGTGTCCGTTACAGCAACCACTACCAGGGCCAGCTGCAGACGCTCGACCACACGCTCATCACCGATGGGCTGGAGGACGAGTTCGTGGACTTCCGCTATGCGCCGATCTCGACCGACTACGCGGACCGGTTCACCGACGGGCACAAGATCGCCGACCACAACCCGATGGTGCTGACCCTGAAGGCCGCGCCGGCGATCCCGGCGTGGGATCCCACGGTGGTCTACCACGAGGGCGACACCGTCAGCTACGACGGCCGGACCTTCGTCGCCCAGTGGTACACCCTGAACAACGTGCCGACCGCCACCGTCTGGGAATCCTGGATGGAGATCGGCCCCGCGCAACAGTGCACGACCGGCGAGGTCGACACCTGGACGGCCTCGCGGGTCTACAACGTCGGAGAGACCGCCGAGTACGACGGCGTTGTCTACCGCGCCCGCTGGTGGACCCGCAACCAGAACCCGCAAGACCCCTGGGTCTCCTGGGAAAAGGTCGCCGACTGCTGACGATCCGTCCGACTGATGTGTAGGGGCGGCCCGCGGTCATCGACCGTGGGCCGCTCTATTCGTCCCGGTGGGGTAAGTGCGACGTCCGGTCGTGAGCCCGAACAACCACAAGGGGGTCGCGATCGCCAGCACCTTCGTCGGCACTCACGGCGATCGGCGACCCCTTGCGGTCATTCGGGCTCAGGGGCCAACCGACCCGACCGGCCCACCCGCCCCTACAGCTTCCACTGCTTGGGGTTGGGGATGTTGCGCAGGTTCGACCGCGCCATCGACACGACCTCGCCGGCGCCGCGGTTGAGCACGGTCTTGCTCATGGCCGTGGCGAAGCCGATCAACTGCTCACCGGTGACGGCCGGCGGCAGCGACAAGGCGTCGGGATCGGTGACGACCTCGACCAGCGACGGGCCCCGGTAGCCCAGCGCGGAGCGCAGGGCGGGCTCGATCTCGGCATGCTTGGTCACCAACTGCGATTCGAAGCCCAGCGCCGAGGCGACCTTGGCGTAGCTCACCGGCGACACCTCGGTGCCGTGCACGGGCAGCCCGTTGACGAGCATCTCGAGCTTGACCATGCCGAGCGAGGAGTTGTTGAACACCACGACATTGATCGGCAACTGGTACATGGCCGCGGTGACGAGCTCGCCGAGCAGCATGCCCAGGCCGCCGTCACCGGAGACCGAGATGACCTGCCGGTCGGGGTAGGCGAACTGGGCGCCCACCGCGTGCGGCAGCGCGTTGGCCATCGACCCGTGCAGGAACGAGCCGATCAGTCGACGCTTCCCGTTCGGGTTGATGTAGCGGGCCGTCCACACGTTGCACATGCCGGTGTCGGCCGTGAAGATCGCGTCGTCGCTGGCCACCTGGTCGAGGATGCTGGCGACGTACTCGGGGTGGATCGGGCCGCGCTTGGCCGGCCGCCGGGTGTACGCGCCGACCGTCGAGGTCATCAGCTTCTCGTGGGTCTTCAAGGTCTCCTTGAGGAACCCGCGGCGCGTCTTGCGCTTGAGCAGCGGCAGCAGTGCCTCGATGGTCGGCCTGACCTCGCCGTGCACGGGCAGGTCGACGCCGGTCCGCCGCCCGATGGTGGCCGCGTTGCGGTCGACCTGGGCGGTCTTGGTGTCGGGCAGGAACTGGTCGTACGGGAAGTCGGTGCCGAGCAACAGGAGCAGGTCGGCCCCCTCCATCCCGAACGCCGCCGCGCCGTATCCGAGCAGGCCGGTCATCCCGACGTCGAACGGGTTGTCGTACTGGATGAAGTCCTTGCCGCGCAGCGAGTGCCCGATCGGCGCGCCGATCGTGTCCGCCAGCGTGATCACCTCGTCGTGGGCGCCCTGGACGCCGGCGCCCGCGAAGATCGCGACCTTGGCGGCGTCGTTGATCAGGTCGGCGAGCTCCTGCACGGTGGCAGGATCCGGCACCAGGGAGCCGGGCCGTACGTCGTGCCAGGCCGGCGTCGGGGCGGTGGCATCCTCGGCGGCGACGTCGCCGGGGAGGGTCAGGACCGCGACACCGTGATCGGCGATCGCGTGGTGCATCGCGGAGTCGACGATCCGCGGGAACACCTTCGGGTTGGTCACCATCTCGCTGAAGACCGAACACTCCGCGAACAGCCGGTCCGGGTGGGTCTCCTGGAAATACCCGGTCCCGATCTCCGCGCTGGGGATGTGCGAGGCGATGGCCAGCACCGGCGCGCCGGAGCGGTTGGCGTCGTACAGTCCGTTGATGAGGTGCAGGTTGCCCGGACCGCACGATCCGGCGCAGACGGCGAGCTCCCCGGTGAGCTGGGCGTCGGCGGCGGCGGCGAAGGCGGCTGCTTCCTCGTGACGTACGTGAATCCAGTCGATACCGCCCTTGGCGGACCCACCGGTGCGACGTACGGCATCGACGATCGGGTTGAGCGAGTCCCCGACGATGCCGTAGATTCGGCGAACTCCGGCCTGCTGCAACTGGGTGACGAGTTGTTCGGCAAGCTTCATCTGTTGTCCTCCCGGGATCACGGGGGATCTGGCCCCGTGTGAGGTGATGTCAGGGCCTCAGCCTACGTGGCTGCGAGGGGGTGGGATACTTCCGATACCAGCCGCTGAACGCAGGCGCGCGCCCCGGGTCCGCGACGAAGGAGCAGGAATGACCGACACGACCACCGTGAACTGCTGGCTCACCGACATGGACGGCGTGCTGGTCTATGAGAACCAGGCCATCCCGGGCGCGTCGGAGTTCATCGAGACCCTCGAAGAGTGCGGTCTGAAGTTCCTGGTCCTGACGAACAACTCGGTGTACACTCCGCGTGACCTGCGTGCGCGGCTGCACCGCAGTGGCATCGACCTGCCCGAGCAGAGCATCTGGACCTCGGCCCTGTCGACCGCGGCCTTCCTCAGGGACCAGTCCCCGGGCGCGACGGCGTACGTCATGGGTGAGGCCGGGCTGACCACGGCCTTGCACGAGGCCGGCATGATCCTGTCCGACACCGACGCCGAGTACGTCGTGCTCGGGGAAACCCGCGCCTGGTCGGTGCCGGCGATCACCAAGGCGATCCGACTCATCCTCGGGGGCGCGAAGTTCATCGCCACGAATCCCGATCCCACCGGCCCGTCGCCCGAGGGGATCATGCCGGCGACCGGATCGGTCGCGGCCCTGATCACCAAGGCGACCGGGATCGAGCCCTACTACTGCGGCAAGCCGAACCCGTACATGATGCGGGCCGGCCTGAACCAGATCGGCGCCCACTCCGAGACCACCGTCATGATCGGGGACCGGATGGACACCGACATCATCTCCGGTCTGGAGGCCGGGATGCGGACGATCCTTGTCTGGACCGGGATCACCCGGCCCGAGGAGCTGTCCCGGTACCCGTTCCGGCCGACCCGAACGGTGAACTCCATCGCCGATGTCGCCCCCCTGGTGAAGGAGTTCGCGCCGACGGCGAGGCCGTGACCGGCGGGCATCTGTCTCGCCGGGCCCCCGCTCCCCGTGTCCTGTCTCCGAGCGCGACAGGACGCGAAGACGCCACGTCGGATGACGTGGCGTCTTCGTTCAGGCCTGGCGTCTGCGTTCAGGCGTGGCGTCTGCGTTCAGGCCTGGCGTCTGCGCCCGAAGGCGCGCCCCCAACGCCGACCGACGACGGCCGGGGTCTGCCCGACGCTGGTCTCGACATTCGCCTCCGCCGAAGCCGCAGCCCCATCGGATTCCACCCGCCGGGTTCCTCGCCCGCGCCGGCCGGTCCGGGTCCGGACGTTCTCGACCATGTGGTAGAGAACCGGCACCAGGATCAGGGTCAGCAGCGTCGAGGACACCAAGCCGCCGATCACGACAATGGCCAGGGACGTCGAGATGAACAGCCCGCCGCCGGTGATCCCGATTGCCATCGGGGTGAGCGCCATGATGGTGGCCAGCGCTGTCATGATGATCGGTCGCAGCCGTAGGCGTGCACCGTGCACCACGGCGTCGTCGATGCCGGCGCCCTCCCGGCGATAGTGGTTCACCAGGTCGATCAGCACGATGGCGTTGGTGACGACGATGCCGATCAGCATCAGCAGACCCACCATCGACGGGATCCCCAGTGCCGTCCCGGTCGCCAACAGCAGCCCGATCGCCCCCGTCGCGGCGAACGGCACCGAGATGAGCAGGATGAGCGGCTGGATCAGCGACCGGAAGGTGGCCACCATCACCATGTACACAATGGCGATGGCGATCAGCATGGCGATCCCGAGCTGGTTGAAGGCATCCTGCTGCTCGGTGGAGACCCCGCCGACGGACGCGGTCACCCCGCTGGGCAGGTCGAGTCCGTCCAGCCCCTGCTGCAACGCGGTGCTGGCCGCGCCCAGGTCGTCGCCGACCAGAGTCGCGGTGACGGTGGTGGTCCGCGCGCCGTCGACCCGGCGGATCGTCGCGGCGGCCGGCACCTCCTCGACGTCAGCCACGTCGGACAGCCGCCGCGGCGAACCGGTGGCCGTCTGTGCCTCCTCGGACTTCGACTTGAGGTCCGCGGCCACCTGCTGCTGTTCCTCGGCGTCACGGCGGGACTGGGCGAGCTGGTCCTCCTGCTCGTCCAGGGCGTCGAGCTGGTCCTGCAACTGGTCGGCCGACTTGCGCAGCTGCTCCAGTTGCGCGTCCCGCTGCGCGGTCGCCTGCGCGATGGCCTGGGCCTGGGCCTGCGCCTGGGCCGCGGCGGGATCCTGGGGCACCGCCCCGGCACCCGTACCGCCGGCAGTGGCACCCGACCCGGCGGCCGCACCCGCACCACCGGTGGCGGCGACCGAGGTGTTCTCCAGTTCGGCGATCTGGTCGTTCAGCTCGTCCAACTGGTCGGTGAGCTGGGTGCGCTGGTCGCGCAGTTGTTCGGCCTGGTCATCGAGCTGGTCCATCGCCTTGCGCTGCTGTTCCTCGGTCTGCTGGTCCTGGGTGGCGGTGATCTCGTCGGAGATCCGCTTGCGCTCGTTGGCCGTCTGCACCTCGGTCACCGGCAGGGTCAGGTTCTCCAGCTCGTCCTTGGTGGTGATCGGCTCGCGGGAATGGAGGATGAGGTCCTCGGTCCGCCCGTCGACCGACATCTGGCCCAGCGTCTGTCCCTGCATGGCGGCCGTGACGGCCTGGCCGATGGTGCCCTGGTTCATCCCGTAGCGGGCGGCGTCACCCTCCCGTACGTTCACCTGGAGCACCGTCTGCTGCTCGGCCAGGTCGGACTTGGCCTGCGCAACCCCGGGCAGCCCGCCCATCATCGCCGTGACCTGGTCGGAGGCCGTGGCCAGATCGTCCGGGTCGGTGCCCTGGACCTCGACCGCCAGCTCGCTGCTGCCGGCGGAATCGGTGCCCTGGACGAGGACCTCCCCGAGGTCGGACCGGCCACCCAGATCCGCGCGCAGCTTGTCGGCCACCACGGAACCGTCGGCGTCGGGCTGCAAGGACACGGTGTACGACGCCTCATTGGTCCCGCCGGCCGCACCGAAGAACGCCGCCTCCGGCCCCGCCGAGCCGACGGTGACCTGGTAGGACTTCACGGTCGGCTCGCCTTCGAGCACCGCCTCGACCTTCTTCGCCGCGGCGTCGGTGTCCTCCAGCGCCGTCCCCACGGGCAAGGTCTGGTTGATGGCCAGCTCGGTCTGCCCGGACGAGCCCAGGAAGTCGGTCTTCAACTGGGTGGCACCGACCGCCGTACCGGCAAAGATGGCGAGGGCGATGAGGATGGTCACCTTGGGGCGACGCAGCGCCCAGTGCAGCACGGGCAGGTACGCCTTCTGCATCGGGGTGACGGCCGTCTCGTGCGACGCCAGCGTGCCACCATCCAGGTCCGCGGCGACCTTGGCCGCCTGCTTACGGGTGGGTCGCATGAACCAGTACGCCAGCACGGGCACCACGGTCAGCGCCACCACCAGCGAGGCCAGCAGGGCGATCGTGACGGTCACCGCGAACGGCCGGAACAGCTCACCGACCTGGCCGGAGACCGCCGCGATGGGCAGGAACACCGCCACGGTGGTGATCGTCGAGGCGGTGACCGCGCCGGCCACCTCCTTGACCGCGCCCACGATCAGCCCGGTGCCCCACTCCTCGCCGAGGCCTTGGTGGCGTTTGATGTTCTCGATCACCACGATGGAGTCGTCCACCACCCGGCCGACGGCAACGGTCAGCGCGGACAGCGTCAGCAGGTTGAGCGTGTACCCACTGGAATACAGCCCGATCATGGCGATCAGCAGCGACATCGGGATGGAGATCGCGGTGATCAGGGTGGACCGGATCGACAGCAGGAAGACGAGGATCACCAGGATCGCCATCACCAGCCCCAGGCCGCCCTCGGTGCTGAGGTCGTGGATCGACTGCTCGATGTACGGCGCCTGGTCGAAGATCGGGGTGAAGATCGTGTTGTCACCGAGTTCGGCGGCCACCGCGGGCAGCGCGTCGGCGACCTCGTGGCTGACGGTCACCGTGTTGGCGTCCTGGGTCTTGGTGATCGCCAGGCTCAGCGCCGGCTGGCCGTTAACCCGGGACAGCGAGGTGGCGTCCTTCGGGCCCTCCACCACATCGGCGACCTGCTCCAGTGCGACGGGCCCGTCGGTGCCCTGCAACCGGAGATTCTTCAGGTCGTCCACCGCCGACAGCGACTTGCCGACCTGCACCGACACGTTGTTGCCGGACTGGACGATCTGACCCGCCGGGATCGACGTCTGGTACGCCTGCAGCAGCTGGCTCAGCTGGGAGGCGTCGACCTTGTGCTTGTCCAGGTCGGCCTGACGGGTCGTGATGGTGACGGCCCGCTCCTGCTCCCCGGACACCTGGACGTCGCGGACCCCGGCCAGGCCCGACAGCTTCGGTACGGCGATCTTCTGCAGGTCGTCGGCCAGCTCGGACTGGTCCTTGTCCGAGGCGACCGCCAGCATCACCACGGGGATGTCGTCCAGGCTGCCGACCGTCACCGATGGGTCGACGTCCGCCGGCAACCCGGACGCCGCTCCCTCGACCGCGGTCCGGACCTTCGACTCCATGTCGGCGCCGTCCGCCTCGTAGTCCCATTCGACCTGCACGGTCGACACGTTGGACGACGATGTCGAGCTGACCTTCGTCACCCCGTTGACGCCACGGACGGCTTCCTCGAGGGGTTCGGTGACGTCCGCCTCGACCGACTCGGGGGAGGCGCCCGGATAGACGGCCACCACGGTGGCGCCCGGGATGGTCAGCGAGGGATAGAGCTCCTGCTTCAGGGACCGCGTCGCGTACAGGCCGTAGCCGACGATCACCAGGCAGGCCAGGATGACGACGGCCCGGCTTGCCAGGCTCAGTCGGGTTAGGCGAACCACGGGAATTCCTCAGGATTGTGGCCGACGACACACGTCGGCCCGACGGGATTCCGGTCGGACGAGTCCACGGTGACTGCGGCGACGGCCGGACAACGCCCCTATCCTGCTCCTCCCCACCCGGCCCGGGTCAATCCGGGATGACCCCCGGCCCCGGTGGGGGGTCCCGGACCCGCGGGTGGGTGATTCGCGGTCAATGCGCCCCGCGCGTGAGCGGTCGAGGTCACAGGCGGCGACCCTTGGGACCCTTGTGGCCCTCGCAACGCTTACGACGCTCGTGACCCCCGCCACCCTGGTTGAGGCAAGCGGATTGCACAGCGTCTATGCCGAGCGATCCGCTGGTCTGCGACCCACGCGGCGGCGAGGGGGTGGACCAGGGCGTACGACCCGGGGGCGGGAAGGCGCTGAACACGAGAAAAGCCCCGTCCCGGGACATCTCCCGGGACGGGACCCACCTGTGCGCGAGAGAGGATTTGAACCTCCACGTCCCAAGGGACACTGGCACCTGAAGCCAGCGCGTCTACCGTTCCGCCACTCGCGCGTACGCCCGACAGCGATCCCGGGCGAAGCAACCGGAAGATCATAGCACGGCCCCGTCGAGATCCGCACAACGGCCCGGGGACCGGTCGGCACACGACAGCCGGATTCTGGGGTGGGGGAGGCCGGACGCATAAGATCATGGAAGCCACGCCCGTACGCCATCGGCCGGAAGGATGCAAAGGTGGGAGTCTTCGACCGCTTCGAGAAGAAGCTGGAGGGCGCCGTCAGCGGCGCCTTCGCCCGCGCCTTCAAGGGTGATGTGCAGCCGGTGGAGATCGCGGCGCGGCTTCAGCGCGAGCTCGACTCCGAGGCCAAGGTCGTCTCGCGCGACCGGCGCCTGGTGCCCAACGAGTTCATCGTCTCGCTCTCGGAGCACGACTACGAGCGCCTGACCCCGTACGGCAAGACCCTCTCCCGCGAGATCGTGCCCGAGCTGAAACAGCACGCGTCCAGCCAGGGCTATATCTTTAACGGCCCGATCTCGATCGTGTACGAGCTCGACCGCTCGCTTCCGACCGGCAAGTTCACGGTGGCGTCCCAGGCCGTCGCCGGGGTCGATTCCGCCCGCCGGCCCACCACCACCGAGATCCGCCGGTCCCAACTGGTGCTGGAGGTCAACGGCATGCGTCATCCTCTGGTCCCGCCGGGATTCACGATCGGACGGGGGACGAGCGCCGACCTGCGGATCAACGACCCCGGCATCTCGCGCCAGCACGCCGAGATCAAGGTGTCCGGCACCGGCGCCGACCAACAGGTGACGATCGTCGACCTGGGCTCGACGAACGGGATCGTCGTCAACGGCCAACGGGTCAGCCAGGCCAACCTCGGTGACGGGTCCCGGATCGAGATGGGATCGACCCGGATGCTCGTCCATTCCCCGGCCACGGACGCCTGATGTCCGCGGTGCTCCTCGCCGGCCTCAAGATCGGCTACCTCGCCCTGTTGTGGCTGTTCATCCTGTTGGCGGTCAACGTCATCCGTACGGACCTGTTCGGCCGCCGGGTCCCCGCCTCCGAACTGCCCGCCGAGGAAGCCCCCGCACTCTCCCGCCGCCCCGATCGGCGGGCGCCGGCGCCCCCACCCCCGCCGGCCGCGACCAGGCTCGTGGTGACGAACGGCCCCCAGATGGGGATGGCGGCCGAGGTCTCGCAGGCCGGGACGTACGTGATGATCGGGCGTTCGCCCGACTGTGCGATCCTGCTGGACGACGACTACGTGTCCACCCGGCATGCCCGGGTGGTGAACGGGGTCAACGGTTTGTACATCGAAGACCTGCACTCGACGAACGGCAGCTATGTGAACGGCCGGCGGATCAGTGAACCCACCAGCATCGGCCTCGACGACGAGATCCGGATCGGCAAGACGCTGCTGAGGCTGGAGCCCTGAGAATGGTCCTGTCCCTTCGATACTCGGCGCACTCCGAGGTCGGCCCGGTACGCAAGAACAACCAGGACTCCGGGTACGCGTCCGGGTCGATGCTCCTGGTCGCCGACGGGATGGGCGGGGCCGCGGCCGGCGACCTGGCGTCCTCCGTGGCGGTGACCCGGCTGCGCGCGCTGGACCGGGACCTGACCGCGGAGGGCCACCCGCACCACGGCGAGGACCTGTTGACCGTCCTGGCCGGGCGGGTCCACGACGCCAATGACATGCTGGCCGACCTGGTCGCGGACGACCCGGCGCTGGACGGGATGGGTACGACCGTCACCGCCGCCGCCTTCGACGGGCAGGACTTCGCGGTCGTCCACATCGGGGACTCCCGGATGTACCGCCTGCGCGACGGCGCGTTCGTCCGGGTCACCCACGACCATTCCTGGGTCCAGTCGCTGGTCGACGAGGGCCGGCTCACCCCCGAACAGGCGGCCGACCACCCGCACCGTTCGCTGCTGCTGCGGGTGCTCAACGGCGCGCCCAACAACGACCCCGACATCGGGGTGATCGACGCCGTCGCCGGGGACCGGCTGCTGCTGTGCTCCGACGGTCTGTGTGGCCTGGTCGACGACACCAACCTGGCCCGGATGGTCGACCTGCCCGACCGGGAGGAGAGCCTGCGCCGGCTCGTCGCGGCGGCGTACGATGCCGGCGGCTCCGACAACATCACGGTGTTGCTCGCCGATGTCGTCCCCGAGCCGCCGAACGACGAGGAGCCGATGACGATCGGCGCGGCCGCCGTCACCACCATCCCGGAGGTCTCGGAGCGGACCCAGGAGCTGCCGATCGACCCGGCCGAGTTCGCCGCGCCGGTGCTGGTCGACGCCGAGGGCAATCCGATCCCCGAGGACCTGGCCCACCAGGCCCAAGCGCTCACCCAGCACCCCCATGACATCTCTCCCGTGGTGGCGGCCGCACCCCGGCCCGAGCCGCTCACCAGTCCGCACGCCCACGCCGGTCCACCGGCGCGCACCCGTCCACCCGTACGCCCCGGTCAGCCGGCCCGGGCGATCACCAGCGAGGAGGACGAGCGGTACGCACCGCTGCCCGCCCCGCCGGCCCGGCGGCGGCTGCGCACCACGGTCACCGCGCTCGGCCTGGCCGTGGTGGTCATCGCCGCCGCCGCGGTCGCCACCTGGGCGGTGTGGCGCAACAGCTACTTCATCGGGGAGGCCGAGGGCCAGGTGGCGGTCTTCCGCGGCTTCAACGCCCAGCTCGGCTCGTGGCGGCTCAACCGGGTCGCCCAGGATGCCGGCATCCCGGTCTCCGACCTGTCCCCCCGGTTCCGGGACGAGGTCGAAGCGACCTTCCCGGTCGACTCCCTCGACAGCGCCCAAGCCAGCCTCGCCGAACTGCAGACGAACGCCGAGTACTGCCGCCGGGTCCGCTCCGAGGCCGATGCGAAGGCCCAGCAGGAATACCAGAAGCGGGTCGACGAGGCGCGCAAGAAGGCGACTCCGTCCCCGGGCGCATCCCCGGCCGCCAACGCGTCCCCGTCCGCCGACGTCTCGGTCGCGCCGGTCATCCCCGACTACGGGGAGTGTTGATGGACACGACCACCATCGATTCGGTCGTCGTCTACCGCAAGCGGCGCAATGTCGAGCTGTTCATGCTGCTGTTGGCCCAGGTCATCGGGATCGCCGGATATGCCCTGATCCACGTCAACCTCGACGGCCGGTGGCCCGCCAACCTGTGGGCCGTCGCCGCGGTCTGGGTGGGGATGGGCCTGTTCGTCCACGTCATGTTGCGGTGGCGGGCGCCGTACGCCGATCCGTTGATCCTGCCCACCACGGTGCTGCTCAACGGCATCGGGCTGGCGATGATCCACCGGATCGACCTCATCCCGGACCCTCCGCGCGACGACGCGGTGACCCAGCTCATCTGGACCGGTCTGGGGATGGTGCTGTGCGTGCTGGCCGTCACGGTGCTCCGTGACCACCGCCCGCTGCAGGGCTGGACGTACTCCCTGTCGCTAATCGGTCTCGTGCTCCTGCTGCTGCCGCTGGTGCCGGGGCTGGGCGTCGAGCTCAACGGCTCGCGGATCTGGATCCGCGTCCTCGGTTACTCCTTCCAGCCGGCCGAGCTGGCCAAGATCGTGCTGACCATCGCCTTCGCGTCCTACCTGGAGGAGAAGCGCGACACTCTGGCAGTCGTCGGTCGCAAAATCCTCGGCATCGAGTTCCCCCGGCTGCGCGATCTGCTCCCGATCGGTGTCATGTGGGGGGTCAGCCTGCTCGTGCTGGTCTTCCAGAAGGACCTCGGCACGTCCTTGCTGTTCTTCAGCCTGTTCGTGGTGATGCTGTGGGTGTCCACCGAACGCCCCGGGTGGGTCGTCCTCGGTTCGATCATGTTCGCCGGTGCGGCGTGGGCGGCATCGGCCCTGTTCACCCACGTCCAGGTCCGGCTCGACGCCTGGTTGCGCCCGTTCGGCAACTACGACCAGAACCTGCAGATCATCAACGCCCAGTTCGGCTTCGCCTGGGGCGGGCTGCTCGGCACCGGCTGGGGGCTGGGCCGGCCCGGCCTGACGCCGCTGGCCAAGTCGGACTTCATCTCCGCCGCGATCGGGGAGGAGTTGGGTATCACCGGGCTGATGGCGATCATCATGGTGTACGCCGTGCTGGTCGTCCGGGGGCTGCGGATCGCGCTGGCGGCCCGGGACGGGTTCTCCAAACTGCTCGCCACCGGCCTGTCCTTCCTGCTCGGGCTGCAGGTCTTCCTCATCCTCGGAGGCGTCATGCGGCTGCTGCCCCTGACCGGTCTGACCACACCGTTCATGTCCCAGGGCGGGTCGTCGATGGTGGCCAACTGGGTCGTGGTGGGTCTCCTCCTGGTGGTCTCCCACCAGGTCCGCAAGCCGGTGGCGACCGGCGCCGAGCTGGCCATCACCGACGACAGCACGCAGCTCATCCCGGCACCCGCGCCCACGCCCCCGTTGCCCCCGGGCGCGGCCTCGACGCCGGGGGACGAGCCGGTCGTCCCGTTCCGAGGGGGCCGCCCGTGAACACCCCGATCCGACGGCTGTCCGTCGTCGTCCTCGTGCTCTTCGCGGCGCTGCTGTTGCAGGCCTCCCAGATCATCGTCTTCCAACAGGAGTCGCTCAACGCGAATCCGCTGAACCGTCGGGTCCGCGACGCCCAGTTCGGCGGTCACCGCGGGTCGATCGTCGCCGGCAAGACGGTGCTGGCCGAGTCGAAGCCGACCAGTGGCGGGCAATTCGCCTACCAGCGGGTCTACCCCTCCGGCGAGCTGTACGCGCCGATCACCGGGTTCTACTCCTACGACCGCGGCTCGACCGCCCTGGAGGAGAGCTACAACGCCGAACTCGCCGGCACCGCCGACTCCCAGTTCGTCCGTCGGTTCGTCGACACCCTCACCGGTGAGGCGCCCCAGGGGGCAACCGTGGAGACGACGATCGATCCCGACGCCCAGGCGGCCGCAGCCAAGGCCCTGGGCAAGATGAAGGGTGGGGTGATCGCGCTGGATGTGAAGACCGGCGCCATCCTCACCATGGTGACCAGCCCCTCGTACGACCCCAATGACATCGCCACCCACGACATCGCGGCGTCCGACAAGGCGTACCAGGAGACGCTCAACGACTCCGACGGCCCGCTGAGCAACCGGGCGACGAACGAGCTGTACCCGCCGGGGTCGACGTTCAAGCTGGTCACCGCGGCGGCCGCGCTGGAGGACGGGGTGGCGCCGTCGGACAAGGTCAAGACGCCCTCGGAGCTGACCCTGCCCGACACCACCACCCAGCTCGGCAACGACACCAACTGCGGCAATGGCGAGCAGACCCTGGACCGCGCACTGCAGTTGTCCTGCAACACCGCCTTCGCCAACGTCGGGCTCGACCTCGGCGCCGACAAGCTGCGGGCCCAGGCCGAGAAATTCGGCTGGGACTACCAGTTGGCCGACGTCAACGGGGCCGCGGCCCGGTTCCCGGACGACCCGGACAGGCCCCAGACCGCGCTCAGCTCGATCGGCCAGTACGACGTCGCCGCGAACCCGCTGCACATCGCCATGGTCGCGGCCGGCATCGCCAACAACGGCGCCGTCATGCAGCCCTACCTGGTGCAGCGGATCCGGGGCTCCGACCTGCGGACGATCTCGGAGACGAGGCCGAAGAAGCTGTCCCAGGCGATGAGCTCGGACAACGCGGCCGAACTCCAGAACATGATGGTGAACGTGGTGCAGGACGGCACCGGCACGAACGCGAGGATCGACGGCGTACGGGTCGGTGGCAAGACCGGCACCGCCCAGTCGTCGCCGGACCGGCCACCGTACGCCTGGTTCACCAGCTTCGCCGAGGGCAGCGACCGGACGATCGCGGTCGCGGTCTTCGTCGAGTCCGCCAACATCCCCCGATCGGAGATCGGCGGCAACGTCGTGGCCGCACCGATCGCCAAGGCCGTGATGAAGGAACTCCTGTGAGTCCGGAAGGGATCGGTTCCATGAACACCCAACCCCGCATCCTCGGTGGGCGCTACCGACTCGGTCCCGCCCTCGGTCGGGGCGGCATGGCGGAGGTCAATCGCGCCTTCGACATGCGCCTGCAGCGCGACGTCGCGATCAAGCAGCTGCGGGTCGATCTGGCCTCGGATCCGACCTTCCAGGCACGGTTCCGCCGTGAGGCGCACTCAGCGGCCGGGCTCAACCACCCCAACATCGTCGCCGTCTACGACACCGACGAGGAGAAGGACCCGCAGTCGGGCGAGGTGATCCCCTACATCGTGATGGAACTGGTGGAGGGCCGCACCCTGCGCCAGATCATGTCGGGCGGGGACAAATTCACCCCCGAACGGGCCCTCGAGATCATCCAGGGTGTTCTCGACGCGCTGGGCTACTCGCACCGGGCCGGGATCGTGCACCGCGACATCAAGCCGGGCAACATCATGTTGACCGACGCCGCCGGCCAGGTGAAGGTCATGGACTTCGGCATCGCCCGCGCCGTCGCCGACACCCAGGCGACGATGACCCAGACGGCCGCTGTCATCGGGACCGCCCAGTACCTCTCGCCGGAGCAGGCGCGGGGGGAGAAGGTGGATCACCGTTCCGACCTGTACTCCACGGGCTGCGTGCTCTACGAACTGCTCACGGGCCGGCCGCCGTTCGTCGGTGACTCCCCGGTGTCGGTCGCCTACCAGCACGTCCGGGAGCAACCGGTCCCACCGTCGACGATGATGCCCGAGCTCAGCCCGGCGATCGACGCGCTCGTCCTCAAGTCACTGGCGAAGGACCCTCAGCAGCGCTACCAGACCGCCCGCGAGTTCTCCGACGACATCTCCCGGGTGCTCGCCGGCCAGATGCCGCTCGCGGCGCTCGCGGCCGCACCCGCCGCAGCCGCGATGGCGGCCGCCGAGTTGCCCGCGGAGGCCGGCATCGCCACCCGGACCATGCCCGAACCGTCCCTCACCCCCGAGGCCGCCACCGACACCGCCCCCCAGCGGGCCCTGGCGACGACCGACGACGAGGAGCCGGGCGAGGGCGACGAACCACCCGGCCGCCGACGCCGGACCGTCCTGTGGACCGTGCTCGGGACGGTGCTGGTGGCGCTGCTGGTCTTCGGCGGCTTCTTTCTGGCGAGCAATGCCGGGCGCCTCCAGCGGGTGACCGTGCCCGACGTCGTGACGATGAGTCAGGAGACCGCCGTCGCCGAACTCACCAAGGTCGGGCTCAAGGCCGACGTGCAGGCCGTCGAGGGACCCGACGACGACACCGTCGGCCACGTGACCAAGACCGAACCGGTCGCCGGCACGAAGGTCGACCCGGACAGCACGGTTGTCGTCACCGTCAACTCCGGGCCGGCGAAGCTGACCATCCCGGACGGTCTGGTCGGCAGTGATGTCGACGACGCCGAACAGAAGCTCCACGACGCGGGGTTCACCGACGTCAAGCGCGAGGCCGACGACAACTCCGACGCCGACCCCGACGAGGTCACCTCGGTCAAACCCTCCTCGGGTCAGCAGGCGACGGCCGACACGACGATCACCGTGACCTACTCCTCCGGCACCGTCGAGGTACCCGACTGGCGCGGCCAGTCGCAGAGCACGGTCGAGTCGCAGGCGAAGTCGCTGGGGTTGACCAACGTCTCGCTGTCGTACGAAACGACGTCCCAGGTCGCTCCCGGCACGGTGATCCGCCAGGAGCCGGCGGGCGGGACCCGGATCCGGCGGGACGGGTCGGTGTGGGTCTACATCGCCCGCGCGCCCGAGCCGAGCCCGTCGCCGTCCCCGACCCAGACCAGCGAGCCACCGACGACGACGCCGCCTACGACCGGCACCTCACCCTCGCCGACCACCACCACGCCGACGACCGACACCTCGACCCCCGCCACCACCAGCCCCGGGGACAATTCGGGCGGGGACAACTCGAACGGTGGGGACAATGGTTGAAGGGATCGTGACCGGGGATCGCGCGGCCGGGGCAACGCCGGCTGAGCCGCACGCCGACGGGCCACGGGTGCTCGTCGTCGACAACTACGACTCGTTCGTCTACAACCTCGTCCACTACCTCGCGCAGCTCGGCGCCCGGGTGGACGTCGTACGCAACGACGATGCTCTGTTCGACACGCCCGGGTGGTCCGAGCCCTACGACGGCATCCTGCTGTCGCCCGGCCCGGGAGCCCCGGCCGGCGCGGGGGCGTGCCTGCGGATCATTGCCGAACAGGCCGGCCACACACCGATCTTCGGGGTCTGCCTCGGCCTGCAGGCGATCGGCGAGGCGTACGGGGCGACGGTGTCGCGGGCCCCGGAGCTGCGCCACGGCAAGACCTCGACGATCCTGCATCACGGCGTCGGGTGTCTGCACGGCCTGCCCGAGCCGTTCACCGCGACGCGCTACCACTCGCTGGCGGTGGAACCCGACACCGTCCCGGACGTGCTGGAGGTCACCGCCACCACCGAGGACGGCGTGGTCATGGCCCTGCGGCACCGGAAGCTGGCGGTGGAGGGCGTGCAGTTCCACCCAGAGTCGGTGCTCAGCCAGGGCGGTCACCTCATCCTCGGCAACTGGCTGGCGGTGTGCGGGGATCCGTCGGCGCCGGCGCGGGCCGCCGGCATGTCGCCGCTGGTCCACCTGCGCTGAGTCGGGCGCGCCCTCAGCTCGCACCCGGGCGGGCGTACTCCAGTTCGGTGCCGCCGGCATACGCGGGCAGGTCGATCGTGTCCCGCCGCCGCTGCTGGTAACCCAGCCCGTAGGCGGCGACGTACTCCTGGTAGTTGCTGACGTAGTCGGACGCGGCCAAGGCCACCTCCAGCGCTGCCGGATCCCCGATCGCCTCGATCCGGTACGGCGGGGCGTACGGGATGCCCTGGAGGACCACGGTGTTGCCGACACACTTGATGCCGGTGGTGGACACGATCCGCTGCCCCTGGATCGCCATGGCCTCGGCGCCTCCGGTCCACAGTGCGTTGGCGACGGCCTGGATGTCCTGCTGGTGGACGACCAACAGGTCGGGGTCCAGATCAGGCGGAGCGACCGAGGAAGGGGCGTCGTCGAGCACCACCTCGACACCCGGGCCGCTCACGGCGGCGACCTGGGCGGCGAGGGCGGCCCTGTCGAGCTGATCCTCGTCGACCGGATTGTCGGGTCGGCCACTGAGGTCGTCGACCTCCTGGCGGGCCTCGGACACGCGCCGGGCAAGGTCCGCGTTCTCGTGTGCCTCGGTCTGCACGAGCGAGACGAGGTCGGTGTTCCGGCCGCCGCGCAGGTCGGTGCCCTTCGACAGCGCGGCCGACGTACCCGTGAGGAACCCCGCCAGCGTACAGATTGCCAGCGTCATCCCGAGCGCCACCATCCGCCGAGGCGTCGGGATCCGCGGACGCGGCCGGGCGCGACGCGCGAGAGTGGCGATCCGATGCCGCCACTGCGCCGGTTCAGGCCGATCCATCCGCCCACCTCCCGATGCGTACGTGTCCGGGCTCCGGGGCCCCTTGGCACGTGGTCTAGGCTACCGGCTGTACGAAGACCGTTCCCGGCCCAGGAGTGTCAGTGCCCGAGTCCAAGTCACGCAGCAGGAACGCCGTCTCCCTCCGGGGTCGGCGGCATCGCGACACCGACGACAGCTCCGCCGAGACCGTGCCGGGCACATCCGGGCCGGACACGTCCGACGAGGAGGAGACCGCGGCAGCGGCGCCCGGGGACACCGCCGCCGAGGATGCCGACACCGAAGCCACCGACGCCGACGAATCGACCAGCACGAAGCTCACCAAGGAGGAGCGCAAGGCCGCTCGCGCCGCTCGGCGCGAGGAGAAGCGCCGTTTGAGGGAGAAGCGTGCTGCCGCCCCGATGACGGCGCCGTGGGTGATCCCGACGATGCTCGGCCTGCTGGTGCTCGGCGTGGTGTGGATCGTGGTGTTCTACGTGGCGGGTTACCTCATCCCGTTCATGGCACCGATCGGCAACTGGAACCTCGCCGTCGGAATGGGGCTCATTGCGGCATCCTTCGTCGTCGCGACCCAGTGGAAGTGACGTAGGTCCCCGGGTTCCGCGGGGGGACCCCCGTGTGGGACACGCCTGACAGTCCGGGTACGGGCGCGCTCCCGGCTTCGTGACCGACGCGGCCTCCCCTCACCCCTGCGGCTTGAGCAGCGGGAACAGGATCGTCTCGCGGATCCCGGCACCGGTGAACAGCATCACCAGCCGGTCCAGACCGAGTCCCATCCCGCCCATCGGCGGTGCCCCGAACTCCAGCGCCTGCAGGAAGTCCTCGTCGAGCTGCATCGCCTCCGGGTCGCCGGCGGCCGCGGCCAGCGATTGTGCCGTCAGCCGTTCGCGCTGGATCACCGGGTCGATCAGCTCGGAGAAGCCGGTGGCCCGTTCCATCCCGTCGATGATGAGGTCCCAGGCCTCGATCCGGGCGGGCAGCGAGCGATGCGGCCGGGCCAGCGGCTGCGCGATCGGCGGGTAGTCGCACACGAACGTCGGCTGGAGAAGATCCGGTTCGACGAGCGCCTCGAAGAGTTCCATCACCAGCTTCTCGGCTCCCCACGCGGGGTCGTACGCCACCTCGTGGGCCTCCGCGATCGACCGGAGGCGCTCGGCCGGGGTGTCAGGGGTGATCTCCTCACCGAGCTTGCCCGACAGGCCGGGGTAGACGCCGACCCACGCCCATTCGCCGTCGAGGTCGATCTCGCCGTGGTCGGTGGGGATCTGCCGGGAACCGACCGTGTCGGCGGCGTCGAGGATGATCTGACGGGTCAGCGCCGCGATCGTGGTCTGGTCACCCCAGGCCTGGTAGGCCTCCAGCATGGTGAACTCGGCCGAGTGGGACGAGTCGATCCCCTCGTTGCGGAACACCCGCCCGATCTCGTACACCCGATCGGCACCGCCGACCATCACCCGCTTGAGGTAGAGCTCCAGGGCGATCCGCAGGCTCATGTCGATGTCGAAGGCATTGAGGTGGGTGACGAACGGCCGGGCCGCGGCGCCGCCGTGCACGAGCTGCAGGGTCGGCGTCTCGACCTCCAGATAGCCCTCCTGGTAGAGCGTCTCGCGCACCGACCGGGTGATCGAGGCGCGCGTCCGCAGCACCTCGCGGGCCTCCTCACGTACGGCCAGGTCGACGTAGCGCTGCCGGACCCGGTTCTCCTCGGAGAGTTCGTGGTGCAGCGTCGGCATCGGGCGCAGCGCCTTGGAAGCCGTCTGCCAGCGGTCGGCGAGCACGGACAGCTCGCCGCGCTTGGAGGCGATCACCCGGCCGTGGACGAAGATGTGGTCGCCCAGGTCGACGTCGGCCTTCCACGCCGCCAGCGACTCCTCGCCGACCTCAGCGCGGGAGATCATCACCTGGAGCCGGACCACGTCCTCGCCCGGGGTGAAGGTGCCCTGCAGGGTGGCGAAGCACAGCCTGCCCGTGTTGCGCAGGAAGACCACCCGGCCGGCGACTCCCACGATGTCGTCGGTCTCCTCGCCGGCCTGCAGATGACCCCAACCGGCCCGCACCTCCCGCAGTGAGTGGGTCAGGTCGAGCCACACCGGGTACGGCGGACGGCCCTCCTCGAGCATCCGGGCGCGCTTCTCCAGGCGGACCTGCATCTGCTCGGATACGTCGTGGTCAGGCCCGGGAGATCCCGCCGAAGGCTTCTGCTCTGCATTCACCGGCCCATGGTAACGGCGGCTGTCGGGCGGTCCTGCCGACCGTCACGTACGCGCAACAGGGGTGCACTAGAGTCCGCTGCATGGCAGACATGCTGGCGTCGTACCACCCCGGGCCCGCGTTCGACGAGATGGTCGATCCCGGGGGCAGCATCCGCCGGCCGTACGTCGCCCTCGCCGACACGCTGGAGCGGATGGCACCCGGCGACCTGCGGGCGATCGCCGATTCGCTGTCGAACAACTACCTGGCGGCCGGGGTCACCTTCGACGTCGGCGGGGTGGAGCGGCCGTTCCCGCTGGACGTCGTCCCGCGGATCATCACCGCGGAGGACTGGGCCACCGTCGACGCGGGCGTCAAGCAGCGGGTGCGGGCCCTGGAGGCCTTCCTGCACGACCTCTACAACACCCAGCGGGTGGTCCACGACGGTGTGGTACCGCGTTCGCTGGTCACCACCTCGACCCACTTCCACCGGGTCCTGCACGGCATCAACCCGCCCAACGGCGCCCGGATCCAGGTGGCCGGCATCGACCTGGTCCGGACCCCCGCGGGCGACATGCGGGTGCTGGAGGACAACGTGCGCATCCCCTCGGGGGTCTCGTACGTGATGACGAACCGGACCTCGGTCGCCGGTGTGCTGCCCGAGACGATGGCCCAGCTTCGGGTCCGGCCGGTGTCCCAGTACGCCCAGCATCTGCTGGCGGCGCTGCGCAAGGCCGCCCCCGACGGGGTCGACGATCCGGTCGTGGTGGTGCTCACCCCCGGCGTCTACAACTCGGCGTACTACGAGCACACCCTGCTCGCCCGGTCGATGGGCGTCGAACTGGTCGAGGGCTCCGACCTGGAATGTCGGCGCGGCAAGGTGTGGATGCGCACCACCCGCGGGCTGCAGCCGGTGCACGTGATCTACCGTCGGGTCGACGACGACTTCATCGACCCGGTGCACTTCCGGCCCGACTCGCTGCTCGGCGTGCCCGGCATCGTCAACGCCGTCCGTGCGGGTGGGGTCACCCTGTGCAACGCGCTGGGCAACGGCGTCGCCGACGACAAGCTCGTCTACACGTACGTCCCCGATCTGATCCGCTACTACCTGTCCGAGGAGCCGGTCCTGCACAACGTGGACACCTGGCGGCTCGCCGAGCCGGAGGCCCGCGAGGAGGTGATGGACCGGCTGGACGAACTCGTGGTCAAACCCGTCGACGGCTCCGGCGGGAAGGGCATCGTCATCGGCCCCCGCGCCACCCCCGAGCAGATCACCCGGCTGCGGGACAAGGTGGCCGCCGACCCGCGCGGCTGGATCGCCCAGCCGCTGATCCAGTTGTCGACCGTACCGACCTTCATCGAGGACCGGCTGCAACCCCGCCACGTCGACCTGCGGCCCTTCGCCGTCCACGACGGCGACGACGTGTACGTCCTGCCGGGCGGGCTCACCCGGGTTGCGCTGCCCGAAGGCGAGCTGGTCGTCAACTCCTCCCAGGGCGGCGGATCGAAGGACACCTGGGTGGTCGGCCGGATGGCGTCGCCGGTCCAGGTGACCACCGCCCCCGGCGAGGCCGACGAGGAACTCGCCGAGGGGGAGGAAGAGGCGGAGGAGGAGGCCGCGGTCGTCGCGGCCGTCGAGGAGCGGTCCGGACCGGCCACCGAGCCCAGCGACCTGGCGCAGTTGCCGGCCCCGACCCAGCGGCCCCCGGCCTTCCAGACGATCCGGGTGCCGCAGCAGGAACAGCAACAGCAGGCGGGGTTGCGGACGCAGGAGGCACCGCGATGCTGAGCCGGATCGCCGAGTCGCTGTTCTGGATCGGCCGCTACGTCGAACGGGCCGAGCACACCGCGCGCATCCTCGAGGTGCAACTGCGCCACTTCGTCGAGGAGCCGACCGTCCCGACCGCGCTCGCCTGCGCCAACATGCTCACCCTGATGGGCGTGCCACCGGCGACGTACGAACCGCTGCTCGACCCCGACGACCCGCAGGGCGACCATCGGGCCCTGATGCGCACGCTGGCGTACGACCGGGAGCAGCCCACCTCGATCGCGTACTGCTGGGTGCAGGCCCGCGACAACGCCCGGCGGGCCCGCGAGGTCATCCCGTCGTCGGTGTGGGAGGTGGTCAACACCACCTGGCAGGCGTTGCCGACCGGCTATGCGGACGTCATGCACCAGCACGGCTACCTGAGCTGGGCGCGGGAGCAGGCGACGCTGTTCTACGGGACCGCACGCGAGTTGATGATGCGTGACGAGGGATGGCAGTTCCTCCAGCTCGGCCGCAGCCTGGAACAGGCCGACATGACGGCCCGGCTCCTCACCTCCACCACCTTCGCCCAGGGCGCGGTGCCGTGGGCATCGGTGCTGCGCGGCTGTGACGCCCACGACGCTTTCCTGCGGACGAACCGCGGCTGGCGGGAGCACTGGCTGGCGGCGCAGTTCCTCATCCAGGAACACGACTTCCCGCGTTCGCTGCTGCACGGGCTGAGCCGTGCGGCAGGGGCGCTGGAGGCGGTCTCCCCCGACGCGCACGGCGTCGGCCGGCCGGGCGAGGCCCGGTATGAGCTCGGCCGGCTCACCCAGTCCCTCGCGTACACCCCGCCCGACGAGCTCCTCGATGACCTGGCCGGGTTGATGGCCGAGGTGCAGCGGACCTGCCAGCAGGTCACCACCGCAATCACCCAGCAGTTCTTCGCGACCGCGGAGGAACAGGCGTGGAGCACCGAGGAGACCCACTGACATGCGGCTGAGCATCGACCATGTGACCGGATTCCGCTACCCCACCCCGGTGCGTGCCTCCTTCAACGAGGCCCGGATGACTCCGACGAGCACCGCCCACCAGGTGGTCTGGACGTCCCGGCTGACGATCCTGCCCGGGCCGTGGCGGTTCAGCTACGTCGACTACTGGGGCACGGCCGTCACCTGCTTCGAGGTGCACGAGCCGCACGACCGGCTCGAGGTGGCGGCGATGGCGCTGGTCGAGACGCGCCCGCACCCCGACAGTTGGGCCGAGGATCGGCAGGTGCCTGAGAGCGACCCGGACTGGGCGACCTTGCACGGCAACCGGGTGCTGGACGAGATGGGCGAGTACCTGGCACAGAGCACCCGGACCACCCCGCATCCCACGCTCGCCGCACAGGCCGCCGAGTTCGCGGATCGGCCGCCCCGGCTGGCGGCGCTCGACGTGTGTTCCCTGGTCCACGAACACCTGGCGTACGAGGTCGGCGCGACCGCGGTCACCTCGACCGCCGCGGAGGCGTGGGAGGGTGGCCGCGGGGTGTGTCAGGACTTCAGCCACGTGACCTGCGGGGCACTGCGGTCGCTGGGGATTCCCGCCCGGTACGTGTCCGGCTACGTCCACCCGGCAGGGCCCGGTGCCCCCCGCGGTGAGGTCGTGGAAAGCGAGTCGCACTCGTGGGTCGAGTTCTGGTGCGGCACCTGGCTGGCGTACGACCCGACAGCGATGCGGACCCCCACCGAGGCGTACGTACGGGTGGGGCACGGCCGGGACTACGGGGACGTGTCGCCGCTGCGGGGGACCTACGCCGGCGGGGACTCGGAGATGTTCGTGAAGGTCACGATCACCGCATTGTCGTAGTTCTCAGCGGCGGGCCGGCGGGGTCCTCAGCGGCGGGCCGGCGGCGGCGTGGGCGAAGTTCCGGGCGTCGACGATCCGCCGCCACTAGGGTGTGAGCATGACCGCACAGCCGCCCCACTGGACTCCCCAGCAGCCGCCGGCGGCGCCGGGACCGCAGGGTTGGCCGACGAACCCGCCGCACCACGGCGCCCCGCAGCCCCTGCCGCCCACCGGTCCCCGTCCGGCCGGAGTGCCCGGCCCCGTACCGACCGGCGGGCAGTTGCCGCCCTCGCAGCCGGCCCGGCCGGGCCAACCCGCCCAGCCCCAGCAGCGCCCCGTCGAGGCACCCGCGCCGGCCCCGCCGGACCGCGTCGAACACGGCCTTCCGGTGGTCACCACCGAGACGATCCCCGGGCAGCGGATCATTGCGCTCGTCGGGGACGTGCTCGGCGTCGTGGTGCGCCCCCGCGAGCCCGGCGGCAACGCCGAGATCCAGGCCCGTACGCTCCTGGGCGAACGCCAACTGGCCATCTCGCGGATGGCCTCGATGGCGCGGCGCGCCGGGGGCGATGCGGTGATCGGGTTGCGGTTCGACACCTGTCCGGTGTCGGCGCACCTGGTGGAGGTCGTGGCGTACGGGACGGCGGTCAGGCTCGCCGCGCGCTGACGCGGCCCTCCACCAGCGCCCAGGTGAGGTGGCCCAGGTCGGGCACCACGACGTCGGCCAGCCCGGTCAGTTCCTCGGCGCGATGGGTGGTGGTCACCGCGACCGTGGCCATCCCTCCGCGGCGTGCGGCCACCAGGCCGTTGGGCGAATCCTCCGCCACGAGGGCATCGGCCGGGTCGGCACCGAGACGCTGGGCGGCCAGTAGGAAGATCGCCGGATCGGGCTTGGCCCGGGGGACATCGTCAGCGGTGACGACCACGTCCGGCACCGGCAGACCGGCCGCCTCCAGGCGGGCGCGGGCCAGCGGACCGGCGGCCGAGGTCGCCACCGCCGCGTGGTCGGCCAGTGCGGTGAGAGCATCGGCGGAGCCGGGGAGAGCGACCACGCCGTCCTGGTCGGCGAGCTCGCGGGCGGTGATCCAGGCCAGTGCCTCATCCTGCCGCTCCGGTGCGACGAGGTGGGCGACGAGTTCGGCGGTCGAGCGGCCGTGGGAGCCGGCGAAGTCCTTCGGTGTCAACCCGTACCGGAACGCGAAGTCCGTCCAGCAGCGCTCCACCGCCGGCCACGAATCGACCAGCGTCGAGTCCAGATCGAAAATCCCGGCGGCGAAGGTGGCTGTCCTCATGTCCGGCATCCCGGACCTCCTCGGGTGATCGGGTGTCACGCGGCTCCCCGGCCAGAGTAGTGGACGGGTGTGTCAGGGCCGGACGCGGTGGTGCCCGCGACCCGTGGCCGACGAAACGTACTGTGGCCGCTGTGCCACCATGGACCGTACGTCCGGAGGAAGGACACCAGTGCTCGTACGACTGCTGAGGGAGTTTCTGCGCCCTCACACGGGTCTGCTCGTCGCCGTGATCGTGCTGCAGCTGGTCGGTACGGCGGCCAACCTGGCCCTGCCGACGCTCAACGCCCGGATCATCGACGACGGCGTTGCCACCGGTGACCTGGCCCTGATCCGGCGCCTGGGGGTCATCATGCTCGTGATCTCCCTCGGCCAGGTCGCCTGCAGCGTCGCGGCGGTGGCCTGCGGCGCGCGGGCCGCCATGGCCACCGGCCGGGACGTCCGGCACGCCCTGTTCTCCCGGGTGCTGTCGTTCTCCCACCGGGAGATGAACACCTACGGCGCGCCGACCCTGATCACCCGCACCACCAACGATGTCCAGCAGGTGCAGATGCTGGTGCTGATGAGTTCGTTCATGATCGTGATGGCGCCGATGTTCATGATCGGCGGCGTGATCATGTCCCTGCGGGAGGATGTCGGTCTGTCGGCGGTCATGCTGGTGGCCGTCCCGGTGCTCGCCGCGGGCGTCGGGTTCGTCATCGTCCGGGCCCGACCGCTCTTCGCGCGGATGCAGGAGGTGATCGACCGGCTCAACCTCGTCATCCGCGAGCAGATCGTCGGCGTCCGGGTCGTCCGGGCCTTCACCCGCGAGGCGTACGAGGGGGCCCGCTTCGACGACACCAACCGCGACCTGACCGACGTCTCGATCCGCGTCGGCCGACTGATGGCGCTGCTGTGGCCGCTGGTCGGCGTCATCATGAACCTCGCGTCGGTCGCCGCGCTGGCCTTCGGCGCGGACCGGATCCTCGGCGGGCATCTGCAGGTCGGTCAGCTCACGGCCTTCCTCAGCTACCTGGCGATGATCCTGATGTCGGTGATGATGGCCTCGATGATGCTCGTGATGGCACCCCGGGCAGAGGTCTCCGCCGGGCGCATCATGGAGGTCCTCGGGACGGACCCATCGGTCACCCAGCCGGAGCACCCGGTGACCGAACTCGCGCCCGGCGGGCGGGTCGAACTGGACCGGGCCACCTTCAGCTATCCCGGCGCCGAGCAGCCGGTGCTGCGCGCCGTCAGCTTCACCGCCGAGCCCGGCACCACGACGGCCATCATCGGATCCACCGGGTCGGGCAAGTCGACCCTGCTCAACCTCATCCCGCGACTGTTCGACGTCACCTCCGGCCAGGTGCGTCTCAACGGCGTGGACGTGGCCCGTCTGGACCAGGAACTGCTGTGGAGCAGGATCGCGCTGGTGCCCCAGCAGGCGTACCTGTTCTCCGGAACCGTCGCCGGCAACCTCCGCCTCGGCCGACCCGAGGCGACCGAGGACGAGCTGTGGGAGGCCCTGCGGGTCGCCTGCGTCGACGACGTCGTCCGCGACCTGCCGCAGGGACTCGACTCGCCGGTCGGCCAGGGCGGCACGACCTTCTCCGGCGGCCAGCGGCAGCGGCTCGCGATTGCCCGGGCGATCGTCAAACGCCCCGCGGTCTACCTCTTCGACGACTCGTTCTCCGCGCTCGACGTGGCCACCGACGGCCGGGTCCGGGCCGGGTTGCGGACGGTGACCGGTGAGGCGACCGTGCTGCTCGTCGCCCAACGGGTCTCGACAGTGATGAGCGCCGACCGGATCGTCGTCCTGGAGGACGGCGAGGTGGTCGGCTTCGGTCCGCACGAGGAGTTGCTCGCCGACTGCCCCACCTACGCCGACATCGTCGACTCCCAGTTGGCCCTGCGATGAACGGAGATGCCCGATGAGCATGGGAGGACCCGGACCGCGGGGTGGCTCGGGTGCGGCCCGCAAGGCGGTCAACTTCGGTCCGTCGCTGCGGCGCCTGCTGGGCCGGTTGGCGCCGGCCCGAACGCAACTGGTGGTTGTCGTCGTGCTGGCAGTGGTCAATGTCGCCACCTCGGTCGTCATCCCCCTGCTCCTGGGGCGGGCCACCGACATCATCTTCGTCGGTGTCGTCGGCCGCCTGCTGCCGGCCGGGTTGACCCACGAACAGGCGATCGCGACCCTGCGCGACCGCGGGCAGGGTGACCTGGCCCAACTCGTCGACCGGCTCGACGTCGTCCCGGGGCAGAGCATCGACCTGCACGCCCTGCTCATGGTGTTGGCCCTGGCCGGCGCTGCCTCGCTCGTCGGGTTCCTCGCCGGCTGGGTCCAGGGGCTGTTGCTCACCTCGGCGGTCCAGGACACCATGTACCGGATGCGTCGCGACGTGTCCGACGTGCTGCACCGGACGCCACTGTCGTCGTACGACCAGCAGTCCCGCGGCGACCTGATCAGCCGGTTCACCAACGACATCGACAACATCGGCCAGACCCTGCAGCAGACCCTGAGCCAGTTGCTCACCAGCGTCCTCACGGTGGTCGGGGTGCTGGTGATGATGTTCGTGGTGTCGCCGCTGCTGGCCGCCATCTCGCTGGTGACCATCCCGGCGGTGATGGGGGTCGCGACGCTCATCGGCAAGCAGGCGCAGAGCCGCTTCGTCGGCATGTGGTCGGCCACGGGCGCGGTCAGCGGGCACGTGGAGGAGTCGTTCACCGGGCACGACCTGGTGACCGTGTACGGGCGCCGGCGCGCGGCGCTGGAGGAGTTCGACCGCCGGAACACCTCGCTGTTCGACTCGTCCTTCGGGGCGCAGGCGATCAGTGGAGCGATGATGCCGTCGGTGATGTTCATCGGCAACCTCAACTTCGTCGCGATCGCCGTCATCGGCGGACTGCGGGTGGCCACCGGGCAGCTCAACCTGGGCTCGGTCCAGGCGTTCGTCCAGTACTCCCGGATGTTCACCCAGCCGCTGACCCAGCTCGCGTCCATGGCCAACCTGCTCCAGTCCGGGGTGGCCAGTGCCGAACGGGTCTTCGACGTCCTCGACACCCCGGTCGAGTCGACCGACGCGACCGGGGTGCTGCCGCCGGGGCCCGGGCGGGTGGTCTTCGACCACGTCGATTTCTCCTACCGCCCCGACCGACCACTCATCCACGACCTGTCCCTGGTCGCCGAACCCGGGCACAGCGTCGCCATCGTCGGTCCCACCGGCGCCGGCAAGACCACACTGGTCAACCTGCTGATGCGCTTCTACGACGTCGACGCCGGTCGGATCACCCTCGACGGGGTCGACATCCGCGACGTCCCGCGCGACCAGTTGCGGTCCCGGATGGGCATGGTTCTCCAGGACACCTGGCTCTTCCACGGCACGATCCGGGCCAACATCGCGTACGGACGCCCGGACGCCTCCGACCAGGAGGTGCTCGCCGCCGCGACCTCGGCGAACGTGGATCACTTCGTGCACACCTTGCCGAACGGCTACGACACGATCATCGAGGAGGATGGCGGCAACGTCTCGGCGGGCCAGCGCCAGCTCATCACCATCGCACGGGCCTTCCTCATCGACCCGCAGGTGCTCATCCTCGACGAGGCCACCTCCTCGGTCGACACCCGCACCGAGGTGCTCGTTCAGCGGGCCATGACGGCGCTGCGGGCCGATCGGACGAGTTTCGTCATCGCGCACCGATTGTCGACCATCCGCGACGCCGACACCATCGTCGTGATGGACCACGGCTCGATCGTGGAACAGGGCGATCACGAGGACCTGCTGGCCTCCGGTGGGCGGTACGCGGAGCTCTACCAGGCGCAGTTCAGCTGATCGGGGGCCGGGCACCCGGATCGACCTGAGCCGTGGTTCACGCCTACCACTGCTCACCCCACTGTTCATCCCCCCGGGGCGACCTCACCCGGCCGGGACGTACGCGGAGGCCCCCAACTTGACCACGGATACACCCGGGGGCATTATGGGGGCAGTTCATCCACCTCCCGAGGAGATCACCATGTGTTACCCCGTCACGTGTCCCACCTGCCACAAGACCACCTGGGGCGGCTGCGGCCAGCACGTCGAGCAGGTCCGCGCCTCCGTCCCGGCCGACCGGTGGTGCACCTGCCCGCGGCCGCAGACCTCCCGTGGGCTGCGGGCCTTCTTCGGTCGCTGAGATGGCCCACCGCCCTCGTAAGGTCGTCATCGTCGGCGGCGTCGCCGGTGGCATGTCCGCCGCGACCCGCCTGCGCCGCTGCGACGAGACCGCCGAGATCGTCGTGTTCGAGCGGGGCGACCACGTGTCCTTCGCCAACTGCGGCCTGCCCTACTACCTCGGTGGCGTGATCCCCGACCGGTCCGACCTGCTGCTGCAGACCCCCGAGTCCCTTCGCGCCCGTTTCGGCCTGGACGTGCGGGTCGGCCACGAGGTGACCGCGATCGATCGCACCGCCAAGCAGGTCACCGTACGGGACCTGGCCTCCGGCCGCGAGACCACCGAGCCCTATGACCGGTTGGTGCTGGCGCCGGGGGCGACCCCGATCGTGCCGCCCATCCCCGGGGTGGAACGGGCGCTGACGCTGCGCAGCGTCGCCGACGTCGACGCGATGATGGCCGCCGCCGAGCAGCGGCCGGCGACCGCGATCGTCATCGGTGGTGGGTTCATCGGGCTGGAGGTCGCCGAGAACCTCACCCACCGCGGCATCGCCGTCACCGTCGTCGAACTCGCCGACCAGGTCCTCGCCCCGCTCGACCCCGAGATGGCCGCCCATGTCGCCTCGCGGCTGCGTGAGCACGGAGTGGACCTCGTCACCGGGGCGGGCGCCGCGGCGATCGGCCCGGCGGACGTCACCCTCGGCGACGGCGCGACGCTGCCCGCCGACCTGGTGGTTCTCGCCATCGGCGTACGTCCGGAGTCGCGACTGGCCACCGACGCGGGGCTGGACGTGGACCAGCGCGGCGGGATCGTGGTCGACGAGCACCAACACACCACCGATCCGGCGATCTTCGCCGTGGGTGACGCGGCCCAGAAGCGGGATGCGATCTCGGGCGGCCCGACGCTGGTGCCCCTCGCGCAGACGGCGAACCGGCACGGCCGGCTCGTCGCCGATGTCATCTGCGGCCGGGAGGAGGCCGCCGCTCCCGTGCTGGGGACGGCGGTGGTCGGGATCTTCGGGCTGACCGCGGCGGTCACCGGGTGGAACGAGAAGAGGCTGCGGGCCGCCGGCCGGCGCTATCGGGCCATTCACGCCCATCCGTCCGACCACGCCGGCTACTACCCGGGCGCCACGCCACTGCACCTCAAGCTGCTCGTCGATGCCGACACCGACGAGATCCTGGGTGCCCAGGCCGTCGGCGAACACGGCGCCGACAAGCGCATCGACGTCATCGCCACGGCCATCCGGGGTGGTCTGCGGGCCGCCGCGCTGGCCGACCTCGAACTCGCCTACGCCCCGGCGTACGGGTCGGCGAAGGACCCGGTCAACATGCTCGGCTACATCGACGACAACATCGTCGGTGGACAGTCGCGGATCATCCAGTGGCACGAGGTGGCCGATGCCCAGGAGGCCGGCGCGACGGTGATCGACGTCCGTACCCCGGCAGAGTATGCCCGTGGGCGCATCCCCGGCTCGGTCAACATCCCGCTGGACGAGTTGCGCGGGAGGCTTGACGAGGTGCCGCACGGGGAGCTGATCGTCAGCTGCCAGGTCGGTCTGCGGGGCCATGTCGCCGAGCGGATCCTCGACCAGTCGGGTCACCCGTGCCGCAATCTCACCGGCGGGTGGCTGACCTGGCAGGCGGCGACCGGACGCGCGCCGTCGTCGAGCAGGGCAACCACGACGAACCTGCCCGGCGGGATCCAGGCGTGATGGAACTCAGTCACCCATCTCATGAGGCGACGGACCCTCGTCGTCGCCAAAGTGCTGGATGACCGCCGACACCGAGTCGGTCAAGGCCTCGCTGACGACGGGGAACGGCATCGACCTCACCGGCATCGGCACGGAGCTCGACGCGATCGCAGCCCGGCGCACCTGAGGCTCCGTCCACTGCTCACCCCGGTCGCGGATCGGTCCGTCAGGCCCGGCGACCGGGGGGTTGTGCGTCCGTACGGGGGTGAGCATCGGACCCTGTACACCTGAAGTTCACGTCCGGGCGGTACAACGGCAGCCATCAGCAGAGAACAGAGCGAGCCGCATTCGGCCCCTGAAGAGATCGGCCCCGACCTTTGGGATCGGGCGGCGCGCGGCGAGAAGGCTGCCGTGGCCACGGTGGTGCGCGCCCTGAAGCGCCCACAGCCCGAGCAGTTCGAGTTCGTGGCGCAGGAGCCGCCCACTCGCACCGTCCACGTGCTTCTCCAGCTGCCGCCGCGACAGGCGCGCGAGTTGCTTCATCAGCTTCCCGACGCACCGAACCTCGCCATCCTCGGCGTCCTCGACCCCGAGATCCGCGAGCGTCTGCTGGATGCCACCGTCACCGAGAACGTCGCAGCGGCGCTCGCCGAGCTCGATGATCAGTCGGCCGCCGATATCGTCTCGGGCCTACCGCCCGACCTGATCGCCCGTCTCCTCGCCCGCCATCCCCACTCCGCCGAGATCAGTGCGAGCGTCGCCCGCTCGGCGCGCAGCGCCGGAAGCGCGATGCGCCAGAGCGGCCTCGTCACCGCCCGCCCGGACACACCGCTGACGGACGTCGTCGCGGAGATCCGGGAGCGCTCCGAGAGCATCCACCTCATCGACGCCGTCTACATCGTCGCTGAGGATCGACGACTCGTCGGCTACCTCAAGGTGACCGATCTGCTGCTGCACTCCCGACGCAACATCGCCCGCGATGTGATGCGCACCGACGTCGTCACCATCACCGACACCGTCGACCGTGAGGAGGCGGTCAGGCTGGCCGACGAGGAGGATCTGCTCGCGGTCCCCGTCGTGGACTCCGACCGCCGACTGCTGGGCCTCGTCACCCCCCACGAACTGCGCAGCATCGTCCGCGAGCAGATGGCCGACGACATCAAGGCGCTCGGAACGCTGCCCGCCGAGGCCGATGCGTTCGAGAAGCCGAGGGAGATCCTGCGCAACCGCTTCCCCTGGCTCGCCATGGCACTGATCGGGTCGGCGCTCGCCGGCCTGATCGTGGGCTCCTTCGAGGACGCACTCGAGGAGGCGGTGGTGCTGGCGGCCTTCATCCCGCTGATCATGGACATGGCGGGCAACGCCGGGATCCAGGCCTCCACGGTGACGATCGAGGCGATGACGGGCGAGGACTTCTGGAGGGGCGATCAGCGGGGCAGGATCCTCCGGGAACTGCTCGGAGCGATCCTCAACGGCACGGGGATCGGTCTGCTGACGGGCCTGATCGTGTTCATCGTCGGGGGAATCTTCTCCCTCGACGCCCCCCTCGCGCTGGCGGCGGCGATAGGAGTCGCCCTGGTGGCCGTGATCGTCCAGGCCGCGATCGTGGGGGCAGTCACCCCGCTGCTGCTGGACCGGATGCGCCTCGACCCGGCCACTGGGACCGGCGTGTTCATCACCACGGTCAACGACCTGCTCGGGATCACGATCCTCTTCGTCTCGGCGATCCTCATCTATCTACCCCAGGTCAACTGAGCCGCGCACCCGGGCGCGGCGGTCGATGCCGAGGGTGGCCACGAGGTCTTCGTGGAGTTCGAACCAGACGCGATGGCATGAATCGACGTCGGTCCTGTCGATCCAGTCGTGCGCTCCGTTCGCTGCCCTGTGCAGGGCCGCGTCGTAGCGCTCGGAGTATCCGTCGAACCGCGCGAGCACCCCCGAAAGACGGTTCGTCAGCGGGACGAGCTCGGCTCCGAGGGCGGCAAGCTCATCGAGAACCCGGCTGTCCCACGCGGGGTCATCGTGGCCGTTCGGCGCGAACGGATCTTGGTCGGTGGGCTTGGTCTGCCACTCGGAAACCGCGCGGACCAGGCGCGCATTGAGCGGGAGGAAGTCGCGGTACGTAGCTGCGATCAGGTTGTCAGGGTCGGCCGTGGTGCGCTCGACGGCGAGCCGGCGTTCGTTCTCGATCCTGCCCGTGTCGGTCAGTGACCAGCCGTCGAGATCCGCGAACGCGAGGTGCTGCACCCAGCCCGCTCGGTCGGCCTCGCGCAACACGCGCGACGTCGCGTCTTCCTCTGTTCCGGCCCGCGCGGCGATGGCGTCGATATCCGCGAAGCCCATGAGTCTGACCGCGTGCAGGACCAGCAACTCCGGGATCGACGGGTAGCTCATTGCCGTTTGTCCTGCCTCGCGGTGAGGCGGTTCACATACTGTTGGCACGCTTGTGGGGAACGGAATCCCATCGCGTCGGCGATCTGCGCCCAGGTCAACCCGGCGCTCCGGGCGACAAAGAGCAAGCCGGTTTCGACGCCTTCGATCTCGGCCCTCGCCGCCGGTACGAGGCTGAGGGCACTCAGCACGTCCTCGGGTGTGAGGTCTGATGCGCGCCAGAGCGCGTACTGCGTCAGGTCTGCGGCCGTGGGCGGCGCGGGCGAGGGTCGCCACGGACGTGGGTCGAGCTGGTCAGCACCCAGCTCGAGGATGCGTTCCTGCGCGGCGTGTTCTCGCCGTGCCTGTGCGTGGCGGGCGCTGTCGGCCTGGTCGAGGTCGTGCTTGCGGTCCATGCCCCCCATCCTGCTACTATCAACATGACGTTGTCAATGTTTTGTTGATAGGCGGACGATGCTGACGAGACTCGCGGACGCGGACCAGGAAAGCTGCGGCGGCAAGGCCACGATGCTGGGCGGCCTGCTGCGCGCGGGACTTCCGGTGCCTGATGGGTTCGTGATCCCGAAGGCAGACCCTGCCGCCGGGAACATGAAGATCACCCGGTCGCTTCGCGCAGCAGTCACGGCCGAGCTTGTGAGGCTGGGCGACCCTGTGGTGGCAGTGCGCTCGTCGGCGACGAGCGAGGACAGCACCGAAGCCTCTGCGGCGGGCCAGTACGAGAGCGTCATCGGCGTTCGGGGAACAGAGAGCGTGTGCGACGCGATCGTGACCTGCCGGTCATCGGCGCGCGCGCCGAGAGTGAATCACTACTGGAGTCGTGCACAGCCCGCGGACGCGCCGCCTGCTCCCGGCATGGCCGTCCTCGTGCAGCGCATGATTGCCGCCGACGCATCGGGGGTCATGTTCACGCCCCAGCAAGCGGGAGACCCGACCAGAATCGAAGCGTCCTGGGGTCTCGGGCTCTCCGTCGTGGGCGGAACAGTCACCCCCGACACCTACGAGGTGCAACCGGACGGCTCGATCACCTGCACCGTCGGGAGCAAGGACACCCGCATCGACCCCGATGCCGGACGAGGCGGCGTCACCACGAGGACGGTCGCCGCAGACCAGCGGCACGTGCGAGCACTGGACGACCGCATGGTGACAACCCTGACAGGGCTGGGAAGCCGGATCGCGGAGCTTCTCGGTGGCCCGCAAGACATCGAGTGGGCGGTCACCGGTGACGCCGTGTGGGTGCTGCAAGCACGTCCCATCACCGCGCGCCTTCCCGCAACCCGACTCACCACCTCGCCGCTCCCGCCCCAGGCCCTGCAGGGAACACCGGGAGCCCACGGCACCGTCACCGGATGCGCCAGGATCGTTCGCGGCCCCTCCGACTTCCAGGCCGTGCAGCCCGGCGACATCGTGATCTGCCCCTACACCGACCCGGCCTGGACACCCCTGTTCCGCATCGCGGCCGGGGTCGTCACAGAAACCGGCGGCACCCTCTCCCACGCCGCGATCGTCGCACGCGAGTACGGCATCCCCGCCGTCCTCGGCGTGCCGGACGCACTGACCCTCATCGAGAACGGCAGCCAGGTCACGCTCGACGGAACCGCCGGAACCATCACCCCGACCTGACAGAGGAGAACCACTCATGGCAACTCGATACCTCTACATCGCCCGACACGGCGACACGGACGCCTTCGGCAACCTCACCGACACCGGCCGCGAACAGGCCCGGCTCCTCGGCAGGCGCCTCGCGCACCTGCCCATCCAGACCGTGTGGCACTCGCCCCTCCCGCGAGCCGCGGACACGGCCCGCGAACTCGACGTGTTCCTCGGCGGGAACACCACCGTGGCAGAGGCCCCCGAACTCGCCGACCATGTGCCCTACGTGCCCGCACCCGAGGAGACACCGCCGTCCTGGGTGCCCTTCTTC